>NZ_JBQFYW010000012.1:0-143807 GCF_056541825.1 Ruegeria sp. AF8
GCATCATGGCCGAACCGATGATGCCAAATGCATGCTCAATGCCATGCATCTGCAGCGTTTTGACGAAGGCTTCTTCCGTGGTCATTTTCATATGTAAGCGCTCCCAAACAGGATGAAGAGTCTCTGAAACGGATGTCCCAGACGATTGCATTTGGGTTTAGGCGTAAGGAGGGGGCAGGCGTTAGGGCCAGACGAAACAGCAGCCTAAGTCCAGAACTTTGTTAGGCGCCGTTGATGGCCTTGGCGATCCGTTCGATACCGGGCTCGATTCGCTCGCGGGAGATCGAGGAATAGCCGAGACGATAGTAGTTTCTGGGGCGGACCGGACCGGAAAAGAACGGCTCACCCGGTTCGATGTGAACGCTTTGACCACGCAGGACATTGGCCAGTGCCGTTGTGTTGATATGCTCGGGGGCGTTCATCCATAGCGACGATCCTCCATAGGCGCCGCGTCCGGCGATGGCCAGCCCATGCTGTGCGATTGCGGCTTCGATGGTTTTGCGCCGCTCCAGCAATGCGATGGACATGCGGCGGATTTGGGCGTCATAGTGGCCGAGAGACAGAAAATAGGCGGCGGTGCGCTGAATGTGGCCCGGCGGATGCCGCAAGACCAGCGAGCGCAGCGCGCGGGCCTCGCGAATGAAGGGCTCCGAGCCGACCATGTATCCCAGCCGCAGTCCCGGGAACAGCGATTTGGAGAAGCTGCCGACGTAAATCACGCGCCCATCCTGGTCGAGTGATTTTAGCGCGGGTGAGGGGGCACCCAGAAAGGAGAGTTCGAATTCGTAATCGTCTTCGACGATCACGGCATCGATCTCTTGCGCACGTTGCAGCAATTCCCGCCGCCGTCCGATCGGCATGGTTGCCGTCGTGGGGCACTGGTGGCTGGGGGTCGTAAAGATAACGTCGGTATCGTCCGGAATGGCGTCCGGTGGCAAGCCATCCACGTCCACCCTGAGTGCGGCCATACGGCAACTCGATTTCGTCAAAAGTTCGCGTAAGGCATAGTAACATGGGTCCTCGATTGCTACCTTGCGGTTGACGTCCAGCAGGACGCGGGACGCAAGCCAGAGGGCATTCTGGGCGCCGAGCGTGATCAGGATTTCTTCGGGTCTGGCGGTGATTCCGCGGCGCGGCAGGGTGTGGCGGGCGATGAATTCGCACAGCAGCGGGTCGTCTTCATCGACATAGTCCGCCGTGAGAGACGCGAAATCCTTATGTCCCAGAGCACGCACGGCGCAGAGCCGCCAGTTGGCGTGGTCGAAAAGCGTGGGATCGGCCTGACCGTAGATAAATGGGTATCGAAATTCACGCCAGTCCCGGGGTTTGGGCAAAACGTCGCCGCCGGAAAAGCTGCGGGCGATGGCATGATCCCAGTTCACCGTTTCCTCGCCGCGCTGCACCGGTGAATAAGTGGGTGGAACCGGAGCGTTCTCCGAGACAAAATAACCCGAGCGCCCTTTGGACACGAGATAGTCGTTGGCCAGAAGCTCGGTATAGGCCAGGGTCACAGTAATGCGGCTGACGCCGAGATGGCCGGCCAGCTTGCGCGACGAGGGCAGCTTTTCGCCAACATGAAACCGCCCGGACAGAATACCCTCGGCGATCATTTGCTGGATCTGAGCCTGCAACGTGCCCTGTGCGTCAGATTTCAGAAAGAATGTATCAACCGATATCCCCATGGGGTCACCTTAGGGTGGACTTAAAATGGGTGCAATCTGGACTTACGGGGAAGCACTGAATTTTTTCGCTTGTCGGGTTGGTTTGTTCATTATATCTATATAACTAGAAAAATAGTTTAATGAGGAAAACCAGAAATGTGGGAAACAGCCGCCGCCGGATTTTCGGCCATGGGGTCGGAGGCGCGATTGAAAGTTCTGAAAACACTGGTGCGGGCAGGTGAGCCGGGTCTGACCGTCGGTGAAATACAGGCGCGTACCGGTATCGCGCCATCGACACTGGCCCATCATCTCAGGTTTCTGGCGGCCGGCGGTGTGGTGGAGCAAGAAAAGCAGGGGCGAAGCACCATCAACAGAGCGCGGTTTGACGAACTCAGAAAGCTCGCGGATTTCATCCTGAGCGAGTGCTGTGCGGATTCTGAGCCAAGGGTGGCCAACGATGGCTGATCTGACACAAAACCCGGCCAGCTCCGCGAAAACTTTCCGTGGATACCTGAAGACCCCGTGGGCGGTGATCGTGCTGCTCCTGGCCTGTGTGGCGCTTCTCGACCCGGGCAATCTCGGGACAGTCGCGTCTTTTGCCGCCAAGGCTTTGGCACATACCGGCCAGTACATTCTTTTTGCGGTATTGCTGCTGGCCTATCTCAAGGCGACAGGGGCCGAAGCGATGGTGGCGCGCGCCTTTGAGGGGCGGGAAAGCCGGATGATCGTGCTGGCCGCCCTGTTCGGAGGGTTGGCCCCGTTCTGTTCTTGCGAGGTGATCCCGTTCATCGCGGGGTTGCTGGCACTGGGCGCGCCATTGTCGGCGGTGATGGCCTTTTGGTTGAGTTCGCCACTGATCGACCCGCCGACTCTGCTGATCACGGCCAGCGCTTTGGGGTGGCCCTTTGCCATCGGCAAGGCGGTCGCTGCTGTGGCTTTGGGGTTGTTCGGCGGGTTCGCCATCAAGGCGTTGATGGCGCGCGGCGCGTTTTCGGCTCCGCTGCGGGTATACGAGCCCGCGGGGTGCTGTGGATGTGGGCCGAAGAAGGCGGACAAGCCGCTGTGGCGTTTCTGGCAGGAACCCGAGCGCCGGACCCGCTTCCGCGCCGAGTTCGTTCACAACGGGCTGTTCCTGTTGAAATGGCTGGCGCTGGCCTATGTGCTGGAAGCGTTGCTGGTCAGCTATGTTCCCGCAGACCTGATTGCCGGTCTGGTCGGCGGTGAGGGATTGGGGCCGATCATTGTTGCCGCTCTGGTCGGTATGCCCGCATATCTGAATTCGTACGTGGCGCCGCCGCTTCTGGCGGGGCTGATGGAACAGGGGATGAGCGCGGGGGCCGCAATGGCCTTTATGGTCGCGGGTGCGGTCAGTTCCATACCGGCGATGGCGGCGGTCTGGTCGCTGGTCAAACCCAGGGTCTTTGCCATGTATTTGGGCCTTGGCATCAGCGGTGCGATCGTCGCCGGTGCCGTGTTTCAACTGCTGTGACATAATAGCCATCCGGCGTCGCTGCCGGATGGCTATTGGATAGCACGAAATCCCGAAAGTCAGCTTTCGTCGCAGTACTTCGGTAGCTTCAGTCGATAGCGCGGGGTGCCGCTGTCGACATATGTGCGTTTTTCGATGCAGGCGGTCGTGCCGACCGTATTGGCGATTTCGCCCTCGGTTGACGTGATCGAGGCCGCCGATCCATCCGGCAGACGAACCGAAGCGATCACGCCATTGTCCAGATCGCCATTGATTGCCGTGGCCGAAAGCACCGGGACGGACAGGAACGCCTCGTGTTCATGGTCTTCATCGCCACCGAACACCAGCAGCCCGGCCAGAATGGCGACAAGGCCGGTCACGCCCAACAGAGCAAGCCCCTTGCTCTGCAGAAACGCGTATACCGAAACTGCGCGGTGCGGACCGATCAGTTTTGACAGGATGTCCAGCATGAATTTCCCGGAAAGGCAAAAGGCCCCAAACCATGGTCCGGGGCCCGTCGGTTATCAAAAGCGCGGATCGTCGCTGTCGTCTTCGTCCTCGTCGTCGCCGCCCTTGGGCAGGTTGAAGAAGCTGTCGGCGTCGATCATCGGTTCGTCGTCTTCCTTGCTGTCGCCATCGTCGGACAGCGAGAAGGTTTCCAGCCCTTCGATCGCGGTCGGGATCTTGGGGGCCGCATCCATTTCCAGCGACTGTTCGGTCGACACCAGCTTGCGGCGCTCGTCATCGCTCATCACGCCGCCCTCGGCGGCTTTCTTGGCTGCGGCTTTCTGCACGATAGTGTCCAGTTCCGACTGTTTGCACAGGCCCAGCGCAACCGGATCAATGGGCTGCATGTTGGTGATGTTCCAGTGGGTGCGCTCGCGGATCGACTGGATGGTCGGCTTGGTGGTGCCGACCAGCTTGGCGATCTGGCCGTCGCTGAGTTCGGGATGGAACTTGACCAGCCACAGGATCGAGTTCGGACGGTCCTGACGTTTCGACAGCGGGGTGTAACGCGGGCCACGGCGCTTTTCCTCGCCGGCGGCGGCCGGGTTGAACTTGAGCTTGAGCTTGTGCAGCGGGTTGTCCTGTGCCTTGTCGATCTCTTCCTGGGTCAACTGATTGTTGGCGATCGGGTCAAAACCCTTGACGCCGGTGGCCACGTCGCCATCGGCGATGCCCTGAATTTCCAACTCGTGCATACCCACGAAATCCGCGATCTGCTTGAAGCTGATCGTGGTATTGTCCACCAGCCACACGGCGGTCGCCTTGGCCATCAGAGGTTTTGCCATGAGCCTCACTCCTTTGAATACATCTGTCCCGTCGCCGGAATTCGGCGGCCTCGCGATGCGGGGCAGGTTTCCGTTGTCGGGGAACTCGGGCCGTATATAGTCTGGCAAGGGCAAGAAGGGAAGGGGTGAATGCGCTGGGTTCTGTTGTGGGCTTTCTCTGCCGTTTCCGTGTTGGCCGATGGTGAGCAGCCGGGCGCGTTCGACTATTATGTTCTGTCGCTCAGCTGGTCCCCCAACTGGTGCACGCGTGAAGGGGACGCGCGCGGGGCGGATCAATGCGAGGCCCGCCACGACCATGGCTGGATTCTGCATGGGCTCTGGCCGCAGTACCATCAGGGCTGGCCTGCCTTTTGCCGCACAGCCGAAGCGCCGCCCACCCGGCGGATGACGCGGGAAATGGAAGATATTCAGGGCAGTGCCGGACTGGCCTGGCACCAATGGAAAAAGCATGGCACCTGCTCGGGTTTGAGTGCCGACGGCTATTTCGATCTGTCGCGCAGGGCTTATGCGACTGTTATCCGGCCAGAGGTGTTTCGAAAGTTGGACAAACCGGTAAGGCTGCCGGCTTCGGTCGTCGAGGACGCCTTTCTGAAGGTTAATCCCGGCCTTGAGCCGGACATGCTTACCGTGACGTGCCGGGACGGATTTATCGAAGAGGTGCGGCTGTGCCTGTCAAAATCGCTGGAACCGGTCCCATGCGGCCGTGACACGATCCGGGATTGCCGGGAAAAGAGCGCGGTGTTCGAGCCGATTCGCTGAACCTTTTCAGCCCTGCTCCTTCTGGCACTCCCGCGCGTATTCCAGCGCTTTCGAGGTGCCCTTCAGGTCGATGGCCATGACCCTTTCTCCGGCAGGGTTGTACACGGTCATGGTCTTGCGTTGGGCAATCGCCGCCACGAAATTCCGATCCTTGAAAAAGACCGTGGCGCCCGGAACCCGGTTCTGCCGGAAGCCTAGTGCGGTTGCGTCAAAGCTTTCGCCATCCAGATCGAACCGGATCGGATAGGTCTTGCCGGGTTCGATATCTCCCCACGCCTTGTTGAAGACCGTGAAATACCCGCGATTGTCCAGCGCGTCATAGCCCAGCCGAACCACGGAAAGATCCTGATAGACCGTCTGGATCAGACAGCCATTGCCCAATGCCGGGTCCATCATGATGTTCCATCCTTCGGCAAACCCCTTGTCAACCAGCTCCTGTGCCGGGGCAGAGGTAGCGGTCAGGGCGGCAAGGGCGAGGGCGAACAAGCGGGTCATGGAAACGGCTCCGGCAATGGATTTTGTCCAGCCTTACCGTATGAGATTTTGATCTTGAAGTGTTTTCTGGCTTGGCTGGTCGTGGATACTGCCCGGGCGCAGGCAACGTTCGCGTTGATCAGCCGACCGCCTCTGCGAGGTTCTGCTGTGCGTAGTGGTGCATGTTCAAAAAGGCGGCTCCGGTCTTTCGCGCGCGGTAGCCGTGGGGCAAATCGGCGGCAAAGCGCAACCCCTGTCCTGCTTGCAATGGAATCCATTCACCATCACGCAGTACATCCAGCGCGCCCTCAAGTACAAAGACCTCTTCGGTCACGCCTGCCGCATGCGCGGGCGACCGGTGGCATTGGTCAGGGCACAAGGCGACGTGAAACGTTTCCGCACCCAGTACGGGATCAAAGGGAAACACGATCTTCACCTTGATATCACCCGGAAAGGTCACCGTGCGAAAAACGCCGGCATCTGCCGGGTCGCGCAGAACGTCGGTGCCGATTAGGGCGCTTAGTGGCAATTGGAAACCTTTGGCGATCTTCCAAAGTGTAGCGATTGTCGGACTCGATTCGCCCCGCTCGATCTGGCCCAGCATAGCCTTGCTGACACCGGTCAGTTCGGCCACTTTCGACAGGCTCAATCCCATTGCCGACCGCACATCCCGAAGTTTGAGAGTGATTTCGTCCGATTCCATGCCCATATCCCGCAATATCGCTTGTACGTTATAACGCACATGAGGTAGCGTGCGCTATAACGTACAAGCACCCTATCGCAGGGGTGGGCAAAAGGGAAACAGCATCATGCCAACGTACCGATCCAGAACCTCGACCCACGGACGCAACATGGCCGGCGCGCGCGGATTGTGGCGTGCGACGGGGATGAAGGACGACGATTTCGGCAAACCGATCATCGCCATCGTCAATTCGTTCACGCAATTCGTGCCGGGTCACGTCCACCTGAAGGATCTGGGCCAGATGGTCGCGCGCGAGGTCGAGGCCGCGGGCGGCGTCGCCAAAGAGTTCAACACCATCGCCGTGGATGACGGCATCGCCATGGGCCATGACGGCATGCTCTATTCCTTGCCCTCGCGCGAGGTCATTGCGGATTCGGTCGAATACATGGTCAACGCCCATTGCGCCGATGCGATGGTCTGTATCTCGAATTGCGACAAGATTACGCCGGGTATGCTGATGGCGGCGATGCGCCTGAACATCCCCGCGATCTTCGTCTCGGGCGGGCCGATGGAGGCGGGCAAGATTGATATCGCCGATCTGGAAGCGAAAAAGATCGACCTCGTCGACGCCATGGTGGCCGCCGCCGATGACCGTTTCACCGACGAGCAGGTTCAGCATATCGAAGAGAACGCCTGCCCGACCTGCGGATCATGCTCGGGCATGTTCACCGCAAATTCGATGAACTGCCTGGCCGAGGCACTGGGACTGGCGCTGCCGGGCAACGGCTCGACCCTGGCCACGCACGCCGACCGTAAAGAGCTGTTTCTTGAGGCCGGTCGCCGGATTGTCGAGATTACCAAGCGCCATTATGAACTGAACGAAAAAGGCTTCCTGCCGCGCGAGATCGCCACATTCGAAGCGTTCGAAAACGCCATGAGTCTGGACATCGCCATGGGTGGTTCCACCAACACTGTGCTGCACCTGCTGGCCATCGCGCATGAGGGCGAAGTTCACTTCAACATGAGCGACATGGACCACCTCAGCCGCAAGGTCCCCTGTCTGTGCAAGGTCGCGCCGAACACCGAAAACGTGCATATGGAGGATGTCCACCGCGCAGGTGGCATCTTCTCGATTCTGGGTGAGCTCAGCCGGGCAGGGCTGCTGCATGACGAATGCGGCACGGTCCACTCTGCAACGATGGGCGAGGCGATTGCCAACTGGGACATCAAAGTGGCCAACAACCCCAAAGCACAGGAGCTGTTCAAGGCCGCGCCGGGTGGCGTGCGCACCACGCAGGCGTTCAGCCAGTCGAACCGCTACAAGGAACTGGATATTGACCGTAGAAACGGCGTGATCCGATCCAAGGAACACGCGTTCAGTCAGGATGGAGGTCTGGCGGTCCTGTACGGGAACATCGCGCGCGAAGGCTGTATCGTGAAAACGGCAGGGGTTGATGAGCACATTCTGACGTTCACAGGCACGGCCTATGTCTGCGAAAGCCAGGATCAGGCGGTGAATGATATTCTGACCGGCAAGGTCAAAGAAGGCGACGTTGTGGTAATCCGTTACGAAGGCCCGCGGGGTGGGCCGGGCATGCAGGAAATGCTCTACCCGACTTCGTATCTGAAGTCGAAAGGGCTGGGCAAAGCCTGCGCCCTGCTGACGGACGGTCGCTTCTCGGGTGGTACATCCGGGCTGTCGATCGGGCACGTCTCACCCGAAGCCGCCGAAGGAGGCGAGATCGGGCTGGTGAAAACTGGCGACAAAATCGAGATCGACATCCCCAACCGCACCATTCATCTGGCCGTGTCAGATGAGGAACTGGCCGAGCGGCGCGAAGATCAGGACGAAAAAGGTTGGCACCCGGCCGAACCACGCAAGCGTAAGGTTTCGACGGCGCTCAAGGCCTATGCCAAGCTGGCCACCAGCGCCGCCAAAGGCGCCGTGCGTCAGGTCTGAGATTGGACCCGATCAAAAACCAGCGGCCCGCCGGACAGGCGGGTCGTTTCGTTTTGTGAAACGTAAAGTCAAACGCGCGAGGCGATGAACTTGTGGGAGTCCACAAGAGATCTAGTGCCTGCCACATAGTTCCATATGCACGATCTCGACAGTTGCGCCGCCTATGTTGTGAGTGGAAAGGGCTCTGTACTGGGCCACGAATCCGTGTTTCTCATAAAACCGCACCGCGTTCAGGGTCGCCTCTACCTTGAGAGGTCCAGAAATATCCTCTGAAGCTTTTTCAACGCCAAGGGCCAACAAACGTGACCCCAAGCCCTGTCCAGCGACCTCGGGCAGGATAAACAAGCGGGTTACTTCGCCGGTTAAAGTATCAATGAATGCGACTATCGTTGCGTCCTCGCATTGTGCCACGAACATGCGACCGCGGGCTATGAGCGTTTCGTAGCACTCAGGGTCCCTTGATCCCATCCAACTTTCATCTGGTGTTCAGTGTGGAAATCGACCGCAAGCCCTGCGACGGAATTGCGTGTGATTTCAAACGCCGCGGCGCCATCACCCGGGTGCGCAGGCCTTATTGTCACGTTGAGCAATGCCAACGGCTGAACTCCAAAGAAAACAAGGGGTCGAAATCGGGTGAAATATGGGCTTGTCGCCGGACTCGCTCAACAGATTTTTGGTGGCCTCAGGCCCTCAATGGTCATTGCCCACTTTCACTTGTGTCAGGAAATCTGAAACCGGTGCGAGTTCGTCCAGCCGAGGAATGGCTTGCAACGCTGTCTCAGCCGGACACCAAGGGTAGGGAAGGCCTGACAACCAGCGCAGGACCGGTACAGCATGTTGGTGACCAAGCAGTTCCATCACCTCAATCGTAATCTTCAGGTCTCCGACCAGAAATTCAGGCTGCGTCAGGAATGCCCATTCGTACAGGCCGCATCCAACTCGAATTTCGCCGGTATCTTTTCGCGTCATTCCAACCAACCAATAGCAGTCATACTGCGGCGCTTCGGCCTTTGGCGCATTCGTTAGGCAAAATGTATAAACGTTTTCATTTTCACTAGAGAACCGGCGGACCAGCGTTTCAGAAATCTCGTCTAAACCTGAAGACACGGATGGAAAGGCAATTGCATTGGTCTTTACCTCCATTTCCAGTCGAGCCTTTTCGGAAAAGGCGGTCTGCATCAACCAAGGGCGGTTGGTGTCCTTTGCAAGGATGTAGGTTGAGATGACGTCTGCAATGTTGGGCATGGATCTCTCGGCTGCGTCTCGTTCACTATCCATTGTATGGCAATATTCACCGGTGAGCACTTCCGGTCAAAGACTTGTAGTCGGTTCTTGGTATTGCTGCTTCGCGCTCGACGCCAACCCTGGTCGCAATCTGCGTTTTGGAAACACTCATCCAGGTCGGATGACCATCCGACTGTGGGCCACAACCGTTGCCACCCGCTCAATCGCCCAGTTTCGCGTGTACCTCGTCCAGATCGATCTCGCTCACCGGCATCTTGCTGGCGGGGTTTTCGAAGTCGTATTTGAACAGCTCGAAATCGCGTTTGTAGATTTCATAGACCAGATGCATCGACAAATCGTCGAAATAATCCTCGATCGGATGCGCGCGCTTCGGCCCGTGGCCTTCGGATTCGTTGAAGCGCGGAATTTCCGCCAGGTTGACCGGGTGCCGGACTTCGATGGCATCCAGCACCTCCTGCATGCCGTCGTCGAATTTCTCGGTCCAGAAAATCCGGTTGTACCTCCCGCCATTGACAATGAAGGTCGAGATATGGCCGGACATGGCCGACCAGTGAATGTCCGGCTCCATCGGACGACGCCAGCGAATGGTATCGCGCGCGAACAGCAGGAAACGGCGAAAACTTTTGATCTGGTCGAATTCCTGTTTGCCGTCGTCGCCGCCAACCTCGATCCCGTAATTGTACATGAGTGACGGAACCAGATTGCCGCGATATCGTTTGCCGTTGCGCTGGATTCCGCAAATCTTGTCGAAGAATGAGCTTAGAATTCGCGTATACGGGTTGCGCACACAGGTGAAGGCATAAGAACTGTGCGATTTTACATTGCGGCTGATCGGTTCCTGGCTGTGATCCAGGGCCCATTTGTGCAGGCCGTTCTGGGCATCATGGATGTCGCCGTCAAAAAAATGGCCATGATCCGTATAGTGCATGATCTGGCCGATCGTCGAGCAGGCGCATTTGGGCACCACCCGATAGACCATGCTTTCGCTTTCCGTCATCCAGGTGCCGGGAAATCCCATCTGCCATGCCTCCAATACCTGCTTCGTTTTAAATCAATTGACAGGCGTTTAGCTCAAAAAAGCAAAAAAACCGAGTTTATTCAATTGCGCGTTCGCTCTATCAGGGTGTGTCAAGAGCAGCAACTCGTCCCATAGATCAAAGAAATGGCTAAAATCGCGTACATCCTTCTGTGCCACAAGGACCCTGAGGCGATCATCGCCCAGTCCGAGCAGCTGACGGCAACGGGCGACTATATCGCGATTCATTTCGATGCCAGGGCGGGGCGCGCGGATTTTGAGCGTATCCGCGCCGCGCTATCGCCCAACCCCAACGTGACTTTTGCGCGCAAACGGATCAGATGCGGATGGGGTGAATGGTCTTTGGTGCAGGCCTCGCTCTATGCCGTCGAGGCCGCCGTCGAGGCATTTCCGCATGCCAGCCATTTCTACATGCTGTCGGGCGATTGCATGGCGATCAAGACCGCAGAATATGCACACGATTTCCTTGATGCGAATGACAGGGATTTCATTGAAAGTTTCGATTTTTTCGAAAGCGACTGGATCAAGACAGGAATGAAGGAAGAGCGGCTGATCTATCGCCACTTCTTCAATGAGCGGGCGCAGACATGGTGGTTCTATACGTCGTATGAGCTTCAGAAATCGCTTGGGCTGTCGCGTGGCATTCCTTCTGACATTCAGGTCATGATCGGCAGCCAGTGGTGGTGCCTGCGTCGGCGCACCATCGAAAAGATCCTTGAATTCAAGCGGGCAAGGCGCGACGTGATGCGGTTCTTCAGAACCACATGGATACCTGACGAAACCTTCTTTCAGACACTCGTTCGCCATCTCATACCCGGAACTGAAATCGAATGCCGTACGCTGACGTTTCTGATGTTTTCTGACTATGGAATGCCGGTCACATTCTACAACGATCACTATGAACTGTTGCTGCGCCAGGATTTTCTCTTTGCTCGCAAGATCAGCGCCGGAGCCCATGAGTTGAAAGACCGTTTGGGGCAACTATACGCGGCGACCGGCGTCGCGTTTCAGATTTCGAACGAAGGGCGAAAGCTCTACGGCTATCTGGCAGGGCGCGGACGGATCGGACGGCGGTTCGGTCAAAGGTTCTGGGAGGTGGAGAGCACTCTGGGACGCGAACGCGAACTGATGATCCTGATCTGCAAGAAGTGGCATGTCGCCAAGCGTCTGTTGAGGCAAATTTCGGACCACACGGAAATTCCGGCCGTCGAGTATCTGTTCAACGAAGAAGACACGCCCCTGCCGGACCTCGGCGGTATCGAAACGGCCCTGTACAAACGCACCCGCCATTGCCGTGCGTTGGTGCGGATGTTGTTCGACCAGTTCGAAACCGACCGCCTTGTGATCTGCCTGGACCCTTCGAACCTGGACCTGATCGAGGATTTCTGTTCCGACCGCGCTGTGACCCGGCTGCTAGAGATCGAGTGCGATTACACGGACGAATATCTGACGGGACATGCGCATCGAGTCGGCCTCGCCGGAGAGCACACACCGCCCGGGCATCTGGAACGTCTGTTGCCCACGATCCGCAACGACATTGCGCATGAATCCGATTGCATTCGCGATGCAGGGTTCAGCCACTATGGCAGAATTGGCGAATTCCAATCGCAGGAAGAGAACGCGGAAAAGCTCGCTGAATTTCTGAGCGTGCCCAAAGCCCGCGCACGTGAAATTTTGTCGATCGACTACCTGTTTTCGGATTGAGCTCTGATGCCAGTGCCGGGGCGGGTCCGCTACTTCGACTTCCAGCTGTCCAGCCACCTGCGCAAACGGCTGCGGCGTTCGCCGATGGCATCGCCGGCGGCATAGAGGCTGTCTTCGACACTATCGATCATGGGGTCGATCCGCGCCTTGCGGAACCGGCGCCAGCGCACCCAGATCGCCCAGATCACAGCGACAAAGACGGTCAGGAAGATGATGTTGAACCACGGGATTATGCGGGCGTCCGGCCCGTCGGCCGGCCTGATGAAAATCGCATTGGGAAAGATCGACAGGAACTCGTTACGCCAGCCGTAATGTGTGACGACCACCCATTCCGGGTCATCCTTGGTCGAGATCGCATCATTTGCCTCGGTATACAGGTTGGCGGTATCGAACTTGAAATAGGGCGGCCAGCCCCAACCGGTATCCTCGTTGCGATAGACGATGGGCTTGCCGTTGGCGCGCACCGCCTGGATGAACTGCACGTCCCGGTTTGACAGGCTGGTCGACTGATCCTCGGGCTCGGACCAGAAGATGCGGGTCCAGTCTGTCAGGTCCTGCCGTTCCTCATAGGTGTTGACGATCCGCACCACGTCGTGCTGGGGCAGCGAGTATTGCAGGAACGCGCCCAGAGTGACCCAGAAGATCAGGATGATTGCCCATTTGACATAGACCATTATTCGGGTCCTCACATGTAATTCACGATATAGATCAGTGCCGCGACCGCCGCCCACGGTACGATATAGACACCAAGGATCAGTTTGCGCCGGAACGAATTGTCATAGGCCTTCAGCCCGCGTTCGACAAACGCCTCCCTGTTGCCGGTCTTGCCCTTTTCGTCCCACCACGCTTCCAGCTTGCCACGCCGGACGTTGCGGGAATAGATCGACAGGACGACATAGGCAATCGTCTGCAGTACCAGCAGAATGAAGATCAGCCGCAGCGCGCCCAGCATTTCAACTCCTCCTTACCGCGCTCCACGGGCCGACGCGGTGAATAGTGTCTTCGCTCACCCGGTCCTCGCCGCTCATATCGGGTTCATGGCCAAAGAGTGCGGCGCGCGCGCCCGCCTTGTCCACCTGATATTCCCGCGCCAGAAACTCGGCCACATAGGCGCGCTTGCCATCCGGCCAGGTGGCATAGGTGCGATAGAACAGCTCCTTGTGGCAGATGAACATCTGCCTCGGGTCGAGCGGGGCCAGTTCCGCCAGCAGCATGTTGACCAGATCGCGGTCACGCGTGTTCGCCGCGCGCAGCGAATAGAAATAGGCCGGATGATCCGAGGTGATGCGCGGCCACGGCCCGCCATCCGTTGCCCAGCGCAGCAATTGCGCCAGCCCGTGATAGGCATCCGGCAGCCGGTCGGCATGATTGCGCGCCAGCCGCCGCATGTCGGTGCGGTCCAGCCCGGTCAGATCGATCCCCGCGCCCGCGGCTGTGTCGATGGTGATGAAATCCATCTTCTGCTGCAGGATCGCGGCGGCATCGACACCCCGCGCCTTGACGATGGGTTCGACCAGATCGTTGAGGTCGAGAAACTTGGCGATACGATTCCGCTCCGTCAGCCCGAACACATGGCGCAACGGCAGGTCATCCGGCCGGTCGCCCGCGCAAACCGCCGCCGGATGGTCGGTGTCGGGAAACAGGTACAGCCCGCCGAAATGCGCCGTCCAGAAATTGTTCTGCTCGAACGCGGTGTGGCGCAGTTGCACCGGGTTGCGGGTGACATCGCCGGTCTGTTTCGCGGTCTCGATCATCTGCGCGATCAGAACATCGTCGAACCAGGCGTCCTCTTTGGTTTTGAACCGTTCGACCATGCCCGCCAGTTGCTGTGCCTTGCGCAGGGTGCCGCCTGCGGTGTCGGCCTCGATCTCGATTTTCTGCAGGTTCAACAGATCGCGGGCCGAGGTGAGTTTGATGACCGAGTTCACCAGCTCTCCAGCCACCGCATCGGTGGCGGTCAGGGCGAACAGCTGCGCCTCGTTCATCTCGATGAATTCGCGCAGGATATCGCGCGAGGTCGAGAATTTGACGTTCAGCAAGGGTGCGCGTTTCTGCTCGGTTGTCAGCAGGATGAACTGCCGGTTGACCCCGTTGGGGTTGAGGTAGAGCGGGTTGTTCAGTTCCTGTCCGATCTCCGGCGAATAACCCGAGATATCGACGTGGAAATCCGCCAACGCCGTGGTCTTGCCCGTCAGATGCTGCAGCGCGCGGTTATACCGCTCGACCAGAGCCGGGCTGGAGATGTGGACGAGGTTGCCGAACATCAGGCCTTTTTCGATGAGGCGGATCATGACCGTCGCCTTTCCGCACACCGGTAGCGATGCGCCCGGCCCGAGGGTGGGTGCGGAACGCGCCCGCCCTGGGGGGCGGGTCGGGCGCGTCGCGGCTGCGCCGCGAAAGTGTCCCACCTGTACCACAAACCTTGAAGTGTTCGTCTAACCATTACGTTGCAGTCTCTCCAACTTCTCAGCAACAGCCTCAACTTCCTGTAGTCGTTCATCGGACAAAGCTCTTGCCGGCAATTCCTCTCCGTGAACCAGCATGTTTCGCATCTTCCGATAACCAACCAATTCTGCGTAGACTTTCACGCCGTCAGGCTGACCTTCTAGCATTTCCCTCGCATGCTGCGGGAAATTCACTTGGCGAAGCGCATTTTCACCAACAACTGCCCGCTCAATCCTAATCCATGCCTGCAAGAATCTACCGAGCCGGTCAGCAGAATCAGAAATTGAAATGCCAAGCTGAACGCCAAAAAGTCCTTTGAGCAGCAGTTCGGCAATTTCGGCGTATGCTTCGACCTTTTCACGTTCGACCGTAAGTCCATTTCCTTGATGATAGAGCTCGTTCCGCAATCGGTGAAACCACTCAACCATGCCGAGATCGATACCTATTATTTTGTCAGAAGCAGTTTCTTCAATTCCATCCAATAGGCTTGGAAAGCTCAGGCAGTATTCGTCGCGTTTCTTACGAGAGATGTCGATCCCGGTGACGCGCCTAGGTAAGGTGATGTAGGTCTGCATCATTAACTCAACAGAGTTGTCAATGTTGATGAGAGCTAACCTCCTGTTGACATCCGTATCCTTCTTGAGAAGCTCAATACCATGCCTGTAAATCTCTGCCGGGCCCGTAGCCCAGTGCGGAATATCCGTCACCCCTTCCCCTCCAGATACCGCCGCTTGGCCTCTTCCATCCGGCCCATCTCACGCACCGCGTTCTCGATGGCGACCTCGTCGCTCTTGTCGGCATAGCGGAATTCGCTGTCGGCGTAGCGGTTGATCTCTTGCATCACCATTTCCACGGTGATCGGCTGGCGCAGGTCCCCGATCATCGCTTTCTTGGTGTCGTAGTCGCGGAACAGGAACAGGTCGGGGTTTTCCATCCACTCGTCGGGCAGTTCGAAATCCATCGCGCGGACCTTGACCGCGTCGGTGATGTTCTTGATGGCGCGGCCGGTGAAGCGTTCATCCGCCTGCTGGATCGCCTTGAGGTAGGTGCCCAGCTTGGCAATCGTGTCCATCTGGCCGATATCGCCGGAAACCCGATCATAGACCTGCAGCAAGGCGTCCTCATGCGGGCGGGAGTGGCTTTCGAAACTGGCGGCGACGGCCTTTTTGATCTCCTGCGCGGCATAGGCTTCGTGTTCGCCCAACGGGATGTCGTGGTTGCGGCCCATCAGCAGGTGCAGGATGTCGATGTAATCCTCGCGCGTTTGCGGCCCGTCCACCAGGAACCGCGCGCCCGCCCGCTGACGCAGGGCGTCGTCCACATTCTCGGGGTAGTTCGAGAACATGCCAAAGGTGCAGTTGCCGCGCACGACGGTATTGGCGCCAGCAAAACTCTCCATCAACACGGCGGTGATTTCCAGCTGCCCGGCTGACGACTGCCGGTCACCGCGTTTGCCTGCCAGCTGGTCGATATCGTCGATGGTGCCAAAGCCGATGACCGAGGGGTCGATGATCGTGTTGATAAACGCTTTGGCGTTCTGACCGGATTTGCCCTGATAGCTGTCGATATTGTCGGTGCTCAGGTTCTGATAGCGGAACGGATAGCCCGCGTTCTGGCAATAGTCGTTGATCAGCCCGGCCATCATCTGGATCAGGGTGGTCTTGCCGGTGCCCGGTTTGCCATCGCCCATGAAGGTGAAGATGAACCCGCCGAGTTCCGCGAACGGGTTCAGGCGGCGGTCGAAGTCATAGGCCATGACCATCTTGGCCAGCTTCATCGCCTGATATTTGGCAATATGGTTGCCGACCACCTCGTTCGGCTTCTTGAACGTCATGGTGAGCGTGGTGGATTTGGCCTTTGATGCCGGTTCGAAGCCCCGGATCGTCAGGTCGTCGGCCTCGATATGCCAGGCGGCGTTCTGGAACGGGGCCAGATGACCGGCAGACTGGGCGCGCAGGGCCGCCTTCTCCATCAGTTGCTCGGCATAGGCGCTGGTGGCGGCGATCAAATGCGCATCATCGGGCGCATGTTTGGTCAGTATCTGGTCCAGCTCCCACAGCGCACCGTGCAGAGCGAGTTGGCCGTTGTCGGTCAAAACCTCTTCAATCTCGCCGATATCGACGGTCGTTTCGCCCAGATGCGAGGACATCAGGTAGGCCAGAGCATTGCCGAACGTGTGCGAGGTGATCAAAGCCTCCGCCGTCAGCAGTTCCGAGAATTCGGTCTTGCGCGCGGCGGGCAGATCCCCTGCCAAATTCGCTCGTTTCAGATCAGCCAGTGGGGTCTGTGCCGCATAAGCCTCTGCCACGGCCAGAGCGATAGAGATCGCCCGCCGGATAGCCTGTTGCGTGGTGGCTTGCGGTGGCGAGACCAATGCATCGCCATCATCCGATGCCTCGATCCGTTCGACCAGATGCACCCCATCGGCGCGCACGGTGCGGCGTGTCACCAACCCCGGCGTCGTTGACCGAAATCGCCGCCCGGTCGAAACCCCCGGAGACCGTTCAACAGCGGCCTCAACGGGTTTGGCAATACGCGGCGCGTGCTCGAACCCGTTCAGCAAGGCGGTCGCAGCCGGATAGTGCTTGCGAATATCGTCTTCGCGCAATTCCATCTGATCTGACGTCAAACTCATCTCAAAAGCCGCCCTTGCTTCATCTTTTCAAAAACACTCTCGCCGAAGGCGAAAAACTCAGTATCTCAACACCTGCCCGGCCTTGCTGACGACGAACTTGCGCACATCGCCAAAGCCCGGCGGGTTGCGTTCGGCCAGCACCTGAAACGGGCGCTGGGGCAGGATGATCGAGCGCTGGGTGCGCGTTGCTCCGGTCTCGGCCCCCTGTCCGCCGAACGGGTCCAGCGCGAACACCTCGCGTTCGACTGTCGAGAACCACCCCGCGCGCTCTTCGATCACCTCTTCGCTCTCCAGCTCTTCGGTGGTCCAGGCCAGCGCCCAGTCCTGACCCTCGGGCGCCTGCGCGTCCTCAAGCACCTGCCGCAGGGGGCCGGACTGTTCGGTATAGGCCGAAGAATACATCGGCCCCACATGGATGCGGCGCAGGTGTTTGGGGTGCAGGTCGTTGAAATCCTGATCGAAGCCCTTGGCGATGGTCACCAGTTTCAGCCCGCCCAAGGACTGCGCCATCAGATGCGCCTGCACCTCGGGCCAGCGGCGCTGGTCCTTGGGTAGGGCGGTTTTGCCGCTGTCTTCAAGCTGCATCAGGTAGATGACCGGCAGGTTGATCTGGCTGTCATAGACCGCCCAGTGGATCATGAATTTCCGCCGCTCGCCCTCATTCCCGATCCAGTGACATTCCGGATCGTTGCGGACCCAGAACAGCTGACCGCGCAGCAATTCCTGATAGTAGAGCCTTTGGGACAGCGCGAATTGCAACTTGGTCGGGATGTCCCGGTCACCGATGATGGTGCGAACCATGTCGGTTTTCAGGTCGTCTTCCGAGGGCATATTCGCCAGATGCACCTGCGCCTGCTGCGCGTCATTGGCCATGGTCAGCAACTCGGCCGCCACCGGAAACCCGCTGTCGCGCTTGTCCATTGCGAGGCTGCCAAAGAACCGGCCCGTATCGCGCCCGACCAGCAGGTATTTCATGGAAAGCGCGCGGAAAGTGTAGAGCAGCCCCGAGAGGTAGCGCGACACGATCCGCACCTCTTGTTTCGAGATCGCGCCCTCAGCCTCCATCGTCGCGGCGACGCGCAGGAGGTGGACGGTGATCACCTCGAATTTGCGGAAATAGCGGCGCGAGGCGAAAGTGTCGGTCAGGCCGACATGGTCTTGGGTGGGGTCAGTCAACGGTTTCGTTCCACAATCGGTGAGCAGAATGAGCCAGGCTAGCGACTACAATGCAAATGGCAATCCATCCAAACGGCCCCCCTAGAACTGCGTACATCACTGAGAACACGAGCCAGAAACCGCCGAGAACGACCCACCAAAACCAGTTATCTGGAGCCACTAGAAAAGTAAGCAATTCCAGAAGTTCCAACCTCAACCCCCATACAAATTCTTATCATGCTTCTCGACGATCTCCGCGAAGCGGCGGGCAAAGCGTTCGTCCGCCTTGGCCTTCTTCTCCAGCACGTCGCGGGCAAAGACCATGTGGTCCTCATGCGCCTCTAGCATGTCGGCCATCTTCTGGTTGGTCGCGGTGCCGATAGCGGCCATGGCGGTTTGTGCCTCTTGGTCCGTCTGCACGCCGATCTCGTTGATGCGGTGGGCCACGTCCTGCTGCTGCGCGGTTTTCAGCGATTTGGTCAGGGCGTCATACAGCACCACGCGCTGTTGCGTGTCTGTCTGCAGCTTGTTGATCAGCACCATCTGCGTCGCCGCCTGGTTCTGCAGTGAATCGACCCAGGTCTTGCCCTTTTCGATATAGCGCTCCAGCGTTTGGCTTTTAGCCAGCTTGACCTGCTCTTCCTGAATCTTGGCGTTGTATTGCTTGTTCAGCTCGGCCAGTTCGGTTTCCAGCTGGGTGCGCGCGGTGGCGTCCTGTTCGACGCTGATCTTGTTTTCCAGTGTGATAATCGTCGGGTCCATGCCCTGAATCTCGGTGCGCAGCGCTTCCAGTTCGGCCACGGTCGCCTCACGGTCATCCAAGGTGCCAGTCAGGTTGTCCTCAACCTTCACGCGCTGTTCTTCCAGCACCGACAGCTGACCCTCAAGCAGCTTTACGATGACGTCGGATTTGGCGATCAGATCCTGCAGTTTGTCGTCAATATTGGCGGTTCGCATCCGCTCCTGCCGCATCGATTCGGATTTGCCTTTGGAAAAGATGCCGACAAACGTCTCCCACCCGGATTTCGAGCGCATCTCGTCGAAATCCTTGGAAAACGCATTGGTGACGTCGTCCAGCCCCATGATCAGCTCGGCGATATTGGCATTCATCACCTCGGTATGGGCGTGCACATCTTCTAGCGTGGCATTTTCGATGTCGATATCCGCCTCGGCGGTGCCGATCTTGGCACGCGCGGCCTCGATCCGGGATGTCAGCCCTTCGATCTGCGACTGCGACTCGCGCACCTTGGCTTGAGTCTCTTCAATCAACGCTTCGAATTGCTGGTTCGACATTTCGCCCTCTCATTTTTCTTTTTCAAGTAGTATAGATAGGGAATGTTAAGTGAATTTACATCCCCTCCTTTGCGATTTTCAGGCGAACTCTGGCAAACCTATGGGGAAAAGAAAAGGGATATAGAGATTTGCAACAAATAAGAGGCTTTGCGCCCTCTATTCAGACGCAAAGGGCCACCCGATGCGGGCGGCCCTTCTTCTCAAAAATTCGGTTGTCGAAGGTACGGCCCCTCTGGGCCATTCAGCCTCAGCCGACGACGTTGAACTCCGGCCCATAGGGATAGCCGGTGATATTTTCGTTGCCGTCTTCGGTGATGACCAGAATGTCATGTTCGCGATATCCGCCCGCACCTGGTTGTCCGTCGGCGATCGTCAGCATCGGCTCCATCGAGATCACCATGCCCGGTTCCAGCACCGTATCGATATCCTCACGCAGTTCCAGCCCCGCCTCGCGACCGTAGTAATGCGACAACACGCCGAAGGAATGGCCATAGCCAAAAGTACGGTATTGCAGCAGATCGCGTTCAGCAAAGAAATCGTTGATCTTATGCGTGATCTCGGCACAGTTTGCGCCGGGTTGCAGCAGGCTCATACCATATTCATGGGCGGCGACGTTGGCCTCCCAGATCTTCAGGCTGGCATCGTCCACTTCTTCCACGAACATGGTCCGTTCCAGGGCGGTGTAATAGCCCGAAATCATCGGGAAGGTGTTCAGCGACAGGATATCGCCGCGCTGCAGCACCCGGCCCGTCACCGGGTTGTGCGCGCCATCCGTGTTGATGCCGGACTGAAACCAGACCCAGGTGTCGCGATATTCGGCATCCGGGAAACGCTGGGCGATTTCCAGTTCCATCGCATCGCGGCCCGCCATCGCGACGTCGATCTCGCGCACGCCGGCCTTGACCGCGTCGCGAATGGCATAGCCGCCCACGTCCGCCACTTGTGCCCCATGCCGGATCATCACGATTTCGGCGGATGATTTCATCATCCGCTGCCGCATGGTGGTTTCAAGCATGTCCACCATCGCCGCGGGTTTCAGGAAGTTTTCCAGCTTGTCCCGTTGCAGCAGGCTCAGATGGTCGCTCTCATAGCCGACCACCTGGCCTTCGCCCGTTACCGAAAGGATTGCGCGCCAGTAGTTGTCGCGCTGCCAGTCGGTATAGGTGATGTTGTCGCCATAACACCGCCGCCAAGGCTGGCCCGCGTCGATACCGGCGCTGATCGTGACGGATTCGGTTTCAGTAACGACCAGGCCATATGGGCGGCCAAAGGCGCAATACAGAAAGCCCGAGTAGTAGGCGATGTTGTGCATCGAGGTGAAAACGGCGGCCGAAACTCCCAGGTCGGCCATACGGGCGCGCAGCCCCTTCAGACGCGCTTCATATTCGGCGTCTTCGAATTGCAGCTTGGCCTGTTGGCCGTTGTGATAGCGGTAGAATTCCGGACGTGCGGTCATAAGACCCTCCATGACAGAAGGTCCCGGCGTTCAGGACAGAAAAGTGAGCGCATGCATATCGGCATGAGGCGACGCCATCGCCCGGGGCCCGGGCGCAATCTGTACCATCATGGTGAGTCGATCAACAAAGACTTTTCAAAGTTAACATGTTAATTTAAAATTTGATCAAATCTGGATTGATTCATCAGGCCAAGTGGACGTAGACAAGAACCACGCCACCTGATTGTGTGCCCGAAACATCTTATTGCCGGAGGCTGACCCATGCTGGACGCAACAACCGATCTCAAATCGCTCCTGAACAAGCCGGAACTGCTGGCGACCAAGGCCTATATCGGCGGCCAGTGGGTCGATGGCGATCACGGAACATTTGCCGTTACGAACCCCGCGCGCGGCGATGTGGTGGCCGAGGTGGCTGATCTCAGCCGCGCCCAGGTTGCGGGCGCAATCGCGCAAGCTGAGGCAGCGCAGAAGGAGTGGGCGCAATATTCCGGCAAGGAACGTGCTGCTATTTTGCGCCGCTGGTACGAATTGATGATGGAAAATGTCGAAGACCTCGGCAAGATTCTGACCGCCGAACAGGGCAAACCGCTGGCCGAGGCCATCGGCGAGATTGGCTATGGCGCGTCTTTCATCGAGTTCTTTGGCGAAGAGGCCAAGCGAATCTATGGCGAGACCATTCCGGGGCACCAGCGCGACAAGCGGATTATGGTGCTCAAGCAGCCGATTGGTGTAGCCGCGTCGATCACCCCATGGAACTTTCCGAATGCCATGATTACCCGCAAGGCCGGTCCGGCGCTGGCCGCGGGGTGTGCCTTTGTCGCGCGTCCCGCAGCGGAAACGCCGCTTTCGGCTCTGGTTCTGGCGGTGTTGGCGGAGCAGGCAGGTATACCGGCTGGCGTGTTCAGCGTGGTTCCCTCGTCGCGCGCCAGCGATATCGGCAAGGAGTTCTGTGAAAATCCGGGCATCCGCAAGCTTACTTTTACCGGTTCGACCGAGGTGGGGCGCATCCTGTTGCGTCAGGCGTCGGAACAGGTGATGAAGTGCTCGATGGAACTGGGCGGAAACGCACCCTTCATCGTTTTCGACGATGCCGACCTTGACGCGGCCGTCGAAGGCGCAATGCTGTGCAAGTTCCGCAACAATGGCCAGACCTGCGTCTGCGCCAACCGGATTTATGTGCAGGCGGGTGTCTATGACGCCTTTGCCGCCAAGCTGAAGGTGGCGGTCGATGCCTTGAAGGTTGGTGATGGTCTGGCCGAAGGCATCACGACAGGCCCGCTGATCAATGTCGACGCGGTCGAAAAGGTGAAGGAACATATCACGGATGTCACCGCGCATGGCGGATCGATCCTGACAGGTGGTCTGCCGCATGATCTGGGTGGCACCTTTTTTCAACCCACCATCGTGACGGGCGTGACGCAGGATATGAAAGTCGCGCAGGAGGAAACTTTCGGCCCGCTGGCGCCGCTGTTCAAATTCGAGGATGTGGACGATGTGATCGCCATGGCCAATGACACGATTTTCGGGCTGGCCGCGTATTTCTATGCCAAGGACCTGAGCCGGGTCTACAAGGTGGCCGAGGCGCTGGAGTATGGGATCGTCGGGGTCAACACCGGTATCATCTCGACCGAAGTCGCACCCTTTGGGGGGATCAAGCAATCCGGGCTTGGCCGCGAGGGCAGCCATCACGGCATCGAGGACTACCTTGAAATGAAATATGTCTGCATGTCGGTGTGAACCGATCAACATTGACAACAAAGCCCGCCGGCCGGCGGGCTTTTTCATTTGGCCACATTTGTGATTGCCGCGCCCAGGGCTGTGTTTTGCAGCCGCAATTTTTGCGGTCAAACGACTTGCATGGGGGGCGCAAGACTCCTAAATCATCGCGTCATGGCCAAACCGAAAGCAGACCCGAACTATAAAACTATCGCCGAGAACCGGCGTGCGCGCTTTGACTACGCGATCGAGGACGATATCGAGTGCGGCATTGTTCTGGTGGGGTCAGAAGTCAAGGCATTGCGCGCGGGCGGATCAAACATCGCTGACAGTTACGCGGCGGTGGAGGAGGGCGAATTGTGGCTGGTCAACTCCTATATCCCGCCCTACGAGCAGGCCAAGGTTTTTAAGCACGAAGAGCGGCGGCGGCGCAAGTTGCTGGTGTCCCGCAAGCAGATGTCGGATTTATGGAACGCCACACAGCGCAAGGGCATGACTCTGGTTCCACTGGTGCTTTACTTCAACCACAAGGGGCGGGCGAAGATTAAAATCGGCATCGCCAAGGGCAAAAAGCTGCATGACAAACGCGAAACGCAGGCCAAGCGCGACTGGTCGCGGCAAAAGCAGCGGCTGATGAAGGATCACAGCTGATCGCTGTCCGGAATTGTCGATCAATCCACCATTCATGGCCGCCGAGGCATGCAGGCAACTCGACCCGGAACGGTCCAAAGCTTGCAAAATGTGTCCACAATGCGGCATAATCGCGTCAATTTAGTGGCAAAACAAAGTTGATACAGGCGACAGCAGACCCGGTTCGGGTCTGTACTGCCCGAGGTTCGGGCGCGTGTTTTGTGCCTCTTGGGGGGTGTCGGTTTGGCCTGTTTGCGTTTTGTAATAGCTTTTGCCTTGTTTGTGTTTGTTTCGCTCACAGCCAATCAGGCGATTGCCGCGATCGGCAAAGTGCTCGACGTCAAACAAGGGGCCAGAGTGACCTCGGGCGGGGCGACGCGCGCGTTGCGGGCCGGGATGGATATTGAGAACGGGGACATCATCACAACCGATGGCAGCGGGATCGTCCAAATCGTATTCACAGACGAGACCAAGATCGCCGTCGGCCCCAATACGCGCATGGCGCTGGATGTTTCGATGATGCGCGGCAACCAGACCGCCCGGGATTTTGCGGTCAAGGCGTTGGGGGGAAGCTTTCGCTTCATATCGGGCAACAGCCGGAAGTCGGTCTATTCGGTCACGACGCCGACCGCGACAATGGGCGTTCGCGGCACGATCTTCGATGTCTGGGTTCTGGGCGAGCAGCAGAGCACGATGGTGATCCTTGAGGGCACCGTTCGGATGTGCGGGCTGCGCAACCGGTGCGCGTTCGTTCGGGGGCAATGTTCGATGGTTGCCACGACGCCTGGTGGTGGCGTCGGGCGCCCGATCGACAACCAACAGGCGGTTCGCGCATTGAACGCAGGATTTCCGTTTATTCTGTCACAAACTCAACTAGATCCGGCCTTTCGGGCCGAAGTCGGCGGTTGCGGTAGTTTTGCGGTCGTGCCGGCAGGGGCAGGAACACGGCCAATTCGCGCCATACCCGTGCCGGACACGCCGATCACGGCTGATCCGCCGGGTATTGAGATCGTTACGCCTGTGACCGCTCAACCTCCATCCCCTCCGGTTCCCGAGCCGCCAATGCCGCCGCAACCCGAACCGACGACGCCGCCACAAGCCGAGCCGCCAAGGCCCCCGCAATCCGAACCGCCTGCGCCGCCGCAACCCGAGCCGCCAAGTCAGCTTGGCTTCCCGGGCCAAAGCGGGGTGGCCGGAGGTAACAGCCAGGGCCGGGGAAATGCGGTGAGCGAAGGTCAGCACGGCACCGGAACCGGGAAAGGACAGGGTGTCGTCAGCCGTGGTGGGCGCGGGCCTGGCTCCGGAAGTTCCGGTGGCAAGGGTCCGGGCCAGAGTGCAGGGCATGGGAGTGCGGCGTCGGCCTCGGGCGGCAGTAAGGGCGGAGGAGCCTCTTCGGCAAATGCCGGACATGACAAGGGTACTGGCAACAGCGGATCACCCGGCCAAAGCGCCGGGCGCGGCAATTCCGCCTCGGCTCCGGGAGCAGGCAACAGAGGCGCCTCTTCCGGTAAGGGCGTGGGTGTCGGGGGATCACCCGGAAAAAGCGCGGGCCGGGGCAAAGCCGGAAGCCGCGGCGGCGCGGGTGTGGGTTCCGGCCACGGACGCGGCGGAAACGGACATTCGGGCGAGAAAGGCGGAAAAGGCTGATGTCTCCCGATCCGAAAGCTGCGTGACATGGGCTGGCTGAGGGGAAACAAACAGCGCAGTTGGACATTTCGGGGTTTGGGGCTGCTGCTGATCATTCTGGGCTGCCTGTTGCGAGTGTCGGACCCTTATCCGTTGCAGGCCGCGCGAATGATCTATTTCGACTATCTGCAACGGTTGTCCCCTCGCGAGTTCAACCCCGATCTGCCGGTGCGCGTGGTCGATATCGACGAAGCCTCTCTGTCAGAACTCGGCCATTGGCCGTGGCCGCGCACAAAGCTGGCGGAACTTGTGCAAAAGCTTGGCGACTACGGGGCGGCGGCAATCGGGTTTGACATGCTGTTTGCCGAGTCAGACCGATATTCCCCCGCGCGGCTGTCCGAAGATCCGGTTTTTGCCGGCATGTTGCGCGATGATGTGGCGGCAGCTCACCTCGATAACGATATCCGTTTTGCGAACACCATTGCCAATTGGCCGGTGGTTTTGGGGGTGGCGGCCCGGCTGGAAAGCGACGGTGCCGATGTCGTACCCCGTACCGGCATCGTCGAGATTGGCGAACGCCCCACCTCGGGACTGGTTCGGGTACCAGGCTGGACTCCGCTTGCACCGCCGTTGGGAGAGGTCGCTTTGGGCATCGGCGGGGTCAATGTATCGCCCATCGGAGGGCTTGGCGTGGTTCGTACCGTGCCGCTCCTGTGGTCGGGACCGACCGGTGTGTTGCCCAGTCTGAATGTCGAAGTTTTGCGGGTCGCCACCGGTGCGGCCAACATATTTGCCGAGGGGGCGCAGGACGAAGCCGGTGTCATGCTGTCGCTGGATTTTGGCGGTTTTCAGGTGCCGACAACGGAAAACGGCGAAATTTGGGTGCGCTACAGGCACGATGATCCCCGGCTGTACGTTTCCGCCAGAGATGTGCTGAAAACCGGTTTCGACCCCGCATTGCTGAGCGAGATACAGGGGCGGATCGTGTTGGTGGGCACCTCGGCGGCGGGTCTGCTGGACATTCGGGAAACCGCGCTGGGAGAGTCGGTTCCCGGTGTGTCGATCCATGCCCAGATCATCGAGCAGGTTCTGCTTGGCGAGATACTGCGCCGTACCGATACAACCGCGGCGCTGGAACTGATTGCGTTTATTGCTTTGGGGCTGATCGTTACCAGTGTCATGTCCGGGGCCGGGGCCGTGTTGTCCTTTGTCGCGGGCGGGATTGCGGCCGCGTCGGTCGTCGCCATGAGCTGGGTCGCCTTTCATTCAAACTCTATCCTTCTGGATGTGACCTTTCCACTGATTGGCGGGATGGCGAATTTCGGGTTGCTGGCGGGGTATCAGTTTATCGTGACCGAGCGTGACAAGCGTACGATACGGCGGACATTCTCGCACTATGTCGCGCCGGAAATTCTGGATGAGATGGAAAGCAGGGGGCAGGGGTTGAAACTTGGCGGTGAGACGCAGGACATTACCGTCATGTTCTCGGATCTTCGCGGTTTCACGCTCCTGTCGGAAAAGCTGCCCGCATCCGATCTCGTCACGTTGCTGAATGCGTTGTTTTCCAGGCTTGGCGACCGAATTCTTGAGGAAAAAGGCACGATCGACAAATTCATCGGCGACGCCATCATGGCATTCTGGAATGCGCCCTTGCCGGTCGGCGACCATCCGGTGCGTGCCGCATGTGCCGCATTGGCAATGCGGCAGGCAATGGCCGAATTCAATGCCTCTGCAGGGATGAAGGGGCAGGAGGCGGTCGCGCTGGCGACCGGTTGTGCCACGGGCCGGGCCTGTGTTGGCAATATCGGATCGCGGGAAAGGTTCAACTACACGGTGATTGGCGACGTGGTGAACGTGGCCTCGCGGCTGGAGGTCGTCTGCCGCCATGTCAGCTATGATATCGTTGTTTCGAAGTCGGTATACGAGGCGGCGAAGGGCAAGCTTGCCATGTTGGACGCGGGCGCGGTTCAACTGAGGGGAAAGTCGGAGCCCGAGCCGATCTACATTGTTGTAGGTGAACAGCATGTCCTGAATTCGCCGGGCTTCGCAAATCTGGCCTCGGCCCATTCGAAACTGTTGGCAGTCATGCGTGAACAAGGACATGCCGGGGACATGGAGGCGGCTTTGACCCGATGCGCGGAACTGGCGGCCGGGATCGAGACCGGATTGGTGGCCTTCTACGCAGAGATACCGGAACGGGTTCAGGATTTCGTACCGAATGCAGCTGTTCGGGACATCGCTTTCAGGCATTTCGAGCGTTCGCGAATGGCCGGTGAATGAGCCCGCTACCGATATCGGGTTTTGGCTTCGGCCTGAATAGACACTCTGACGTGCGACCTGCCGACCTGTTCCAGAGGCGCGACACCGGCCGGTTGAATGGCGTATTCTGCCCCCGGGCACCGTCATCACGGGGCACTGGGCAGCCCCTGGTTAATTTAACCGCGTTCCGGTTGCTTGCGCCTGTCTTCTGGCGCAAGGTTTCGACCAATGACAGATGCGACAGCGGAGGAGACAAGGCCATGCACATGAGCGGCACCCGAGAGATACAGGCCACACCAGCGGTCGTCTATACGGCGCTTCTGGATTCCGAGGTTCTCAAGATATGTGTGTCGGGGGCGCAGGAAGTGGCAGGAAACCCGCAAGACGGGTATGAGGCGACGGTCGTTCAAAAAGTCGGACCGGTAAAGGCGACCTTCAAGGGGACCGTCACCATGTCCGATCTGGTCGAAAATGAACGCCTGACCATCACCGGCGAAGGCAAGGGCGGCGCCGCCGGATTCGCCAAGGGCGAGGCGGCGGTGACATTCGCCCCCGCCGAAGGTGGTGGAACCGTGCTGTCCTATGAAGTGGACGCGAAAGTTGGCGGAAAACTTGCCCAGCTAGGCAGCCGCCTGATCGATGGATTCGCCAAAAAGATGGCCGATCAGTTCTTCGAGAATCTTCAGGCCCATCTCGAAGGCCCAGTCGAGCCGGCGTCGGAAGACACCGAAGAGACTGCCAAAAAGAAAGGCTGGCTTGGCAGGCTGGCCAGTTCGTCCTGATTTTGCGAGATTGCGCATGCTTGTGTGCGCATATGGCCTGTTCTGCACCATCGGCTCGCGATAGGGTCGCCGTCAGAACAGGGAACAAGCATGCCGACCATTTTATCCATCAAGAATCTGCGCAAGTCTTACGCTGGCGGTTTCGAGGCGCTCAAGGGTGTCTCGCTTGATATCGAAGAGGGCGAGATTCTTGCTCTTCTCGGACCCAATGGAGCAGGCAAAACCACGCTGATCTCTACGGTCTGTGGCATCACCACGCCGACTTCGGGGACCGTGACGGTCGGGGGGTATGACATTCTGGGCGATTTCCGGGCCGCGCGCCGGATGATCGGCCTGGTCCCGCAGGAGATTGCGCTGGAACCGTTCGAAAAGGTCTGGAATACGGTCCGGTTCTCGCGCGGGTTGTTCGGGCATCGCATGGACAATGCCAAGATCGAAGAGATCCTGCGCAAGCTTTCCTTGTGGGACAAACGCAATAACGCCATCAAGGAATTGTCCGGGGGCATGAAACGGCGGGTGCTGATTGCCAAGGCGTTGGCGCATGAACCGCGCATTCTGTTTCTGGACGAACCCACGGCAGGCGTGGATGTGGAACTGCGCAAGGATATGTGGGACATTGTGGCCGAGTTGAAGGAAAGCGGCGTCACCATCATCCTGACCACGCACTATATAGAAGAGGCCGAGGCCATCGCCGATCGGGTGGGCGTCATCAACAAGGGCGAGTTGCTGCTGGTGCAGCAAAAGGACACCCTGATGGCCCAGATGGGAAAGAAGCAGATCGAGGTGATGCTGACCCAACCGATCACGGCGGTGCCCGAATGTCTTTCTCATCACAACCTGTCTCTGAGTGGGAATGGAGAGACACTGGTTTATACCTATGATGTCCATGCCGAACGGACCGGGATCACCACGCTTTTGAACGATGTTGCACAGGCGGGCCTGGTTTTGCGTGACGTACAGACCCGGCAATCCAGTCTGGAAGAGATTTTTGTCAACCTGGTGTCGGAGGGGATGCAATGAACTGGGCCGCAATCGCAGCGATCTATCGTTTCGAGATGTCCCGCTTTTTTCGTACGCTGGCGCAAAGCTTCCTGTCGCCGGTGATTTCCACATCGCTCTACTTCGTGGTGTTCGGCACGGCGATCGGAAGCCGCATTCAGGAGGTCGAGGGCGTATCCTATGGCGCGTTCATCGTGCCTGGCCTGATCATGCTTTCCGTGGTCATGCTGTCGATTTCGAACGCGTCGTTCGGGATTTACTTTCCCAAATTCCTCGGCACGATTTACGAGCTTCTGTCCGCGCCGGTGAATTTTCTGGAAATCGTTATCGGCTATGTCGGTGCGGCGGCGACCAAGGCGTTGTTCGTCGGGCTGGTGATCCTTGCGACGTCGACCTTTTTTGTCGATATCCGGATCGAGCATCCCGTCGCCATGGCCGCGTTTCTGATCCTGTCATGCCTCAGCTTCGCGCTGCTGGGGTTCATCGTGGGCATCTGGGCCAGCAATTTCGAGCAGATGTCGCTGATCCCGCAACTTGTGGTGACACCGCTGATCTTTCTCGGCGGCACCTTCTATTCGATTTCCATGCTGCCACCGGTCTGGCAAACGATCACCCTGTTCAATCCGGTAGTCTATCTGATTTCGGGCTTCAGGTGGTCTTTCTATGGGCTCGCCGATGTTCCCATCGGATTCAGCCTGCTGGCTATTGTCGCCTTTACCGGCATTTGCCTCGGGATCATCTGGTGGATCTTCAGAACAGGCTGGCGCATACGCAGCTGACCCCGCGCGGCAGGCGTTGCATTTTTGCCCGTTGGCAGTGTGAATTTTGTTCCGGCCCCGATTCTGTCATGCCGGGCGTCTTGTTTACGGCTTGGCCGCACTCTACATCGGCATCCATGAACTTTCGCCTGCCGTTTCTGAAAAAACCACCCGTCGTGGCCGTGGTCCGTTTGTCCGGTGCCATCGGAATGGCCGGTCGTACATCGTTGAATGACGCTACGTTGGCGCCCGTCCTAGAAAAAGCGTTTCGCAAGGGCCGGCCCGCCGCCGTCGCGCTTGAAATCAATTCGCCGGGCGGATCGCCGGTGCAAAGCTCGCTGATCGGTGCCCGCATCCGGCGCCTGTCCGAAGAACTGAAAGTCCCGGTCTTCGCCTTCGTCGAGGATGTCGCGGCCTCGGGCGGATATTGGCTGGCCGCTGCGGCCGATGAGATATGGGCGGATGACAGCTCGGTTCTGGGTTCCATCGGCGTTATTTCCGCTGGCTTCGGCGCGCATGTCTTTCTTGCGCATCAGGGAATCGAGCGGCGTGTTCACACCGCTGGCAAGTCCAAATCCATGCTCGACCCGTTTGCGCCGGAGAAGGAAGAGGATGTCCAACGGCTCAAAGTTCTCCTCGAAGATATCCATGCGAACTTCATTTCGCATGTTCAAACCCGCCGCGGCGCCAAACTGCGCCAGGACGAGGACTTGTTTACCGGTGAGGTCTGGCTTGCCAGGCGGGCGGCCGAGCTGGGTTTGATCGACGGGATCAGCCATCTGAAACCCAAGATGCAGGAACGCTTTGGCGAAAAGGTAAAGTTCCGCCGCTATGGTGTCCGCCGTCCGATCTGGACGCGGTTCGGGACTCAGTTGGTACAGGACGCCGTTGCAGGCATAGAGGAGCGCGCGGCCTATGCGCGTTTCGGGCTGTGACGTGATTATCAAAGCCGTTACCCTTTTCCTCGTCGGCATGGCCGTTCTGGCGATGTTCGGAAAACTTCGGTTTCCGGGCCAGAAACGCCTGAATTCCGCCAGATGTAAGCGGTGTGGGCGTTTCCGGATCGGCAGGGGGCCTTGTGCCTGTGAAAAGGGGGGGCGGACATGACCGCATGGGTATTGTCCGCACTGGGGCTGCTGATCCTGCTGCTGGCCGGGGATGCGCTGGTGCGCGGGGCGGTCAATCTCAGCCTTCGCATCGGGGTGCCGGCGCTGATCGTCAGTCTGACGATCGTGGCGTTTGGAACCTCCGCTCCGGAGCTTCTGATCGCGATCAAGGCAGTGCAGGAAAACGCGCCCGGTATCGCGTTGGGCAATGTTGTCGGCTCGAACACGGCCAATATCCTGCTGGTTCTTGGCATTCCGGCGATGCTTGCTACCCTCCACACAAGCGAATGTAACACGCGGCGGAACTATGTGTTCATGCTGATCGCATCCGTTTTGTTCATCGCCCTGGCGTTTTGCGGCACTTTCACGCTGGCCAGCGGAGCGATCCTGCTGAGCGGCCTGACCCTGGTATTGTTCAATGCCTTTCGGCAGGCGCATGCACATCGCAACAGCTGCAATGGGGGCTGCGCCGACGCCGATGATCTGGACGCGCTGGAAGAGGCCGATCCGGACATGCCGTATTGGCGGATCGCTGTTTACCTTGTTCTCGGGCTGATCGGTTTGCCGATGGGGGCGCATCTGCTGGTGGAAAATGCGGCGATCATCGCCCGAACCTATGGCGTCAGCGAGACCGTCATCGGCTTGACACTGGTGGCCGTGGGCACCTCGCTGCCGGAACTGGCCACGACGGTTATGGCGGCGCTCAGGCGTCAGGCCGACGTGGCGCTGGGCAACGTGATCGGTTCGAACATGTTCAACCTGCTTGCTATCGTCGGCATCGCCACCCTGTTCGGAAACATCGAGGTGGACCCTGAGTTTCTGGAATTCGATCTGTGGGTCATGCTGGCGGCATCCCTGTTGCTGATACCCTTCGTCTTCCTGCAGCAGAATATCACCCGTTTGTGGGGGCTTGCCTTGACCGGGCTCTACGGGATTTATGTGATTGCCGTACTGACCTGACATTTCAGCATTTGGGAGACCTGCATGACCCGAGCTCTTGTGACCGGTGCCGGATTGCGCTTGGGCCGGGCCATGGCCCTGTATCTTGCGGATCGGGGGTTTGATGTCGCGGTTCACTTCGCGCGCTCGGAAGAAGATGCACAGGGCACCGCGCGGGCGATCTTGGCAAAAGGACGCAATGCCACAAGCTTGCAGGCCGACCTGTTGGACGAGACGCAAACAATGGAACTGCTGCCCCGCGCCGTCGAGGCGCTGGGCGGGCCGATTACCTGCCTCGTCAACAACGCATCCATCTTCGAATACGACAACATTCACACGGCCACCCGGCAAAGCTGGGACCGCCACATGGAGAGCAACCTGCGCGCGCCGTTCGTCCTGACCCAAGCGATGGCCGAGCAGGGGTTGACGGCCGAAACGGATCAATTCGGAGAGCCCGTGGCCTCCGGCCTCATCGTCAACATGGTGGATATGCGGGTGCGCAAGCTGACGCCCGAATTCATGACCTACACGATTGCCAAGATGGGGCTGTGGGCCCTGACCCGCACCGCCGCGCAGGCCCTGACCCCGGCCATTCGTGTAAACGCAATCGGGCCTGGGCCGACCTTGCAGGGGCACCGGCAAAGCGAAGCGCATTTTGCCGCCCAGCGTGCCAACACCCTACTGGAGCGGGGCGCGCATCCCGCTGATATCACCGCTGCGCTCGGGTATTTTCTGGATGCACCAGCGGTCACGGGCCAGTTGCTTTGCGTGGATGGCGGGCAGCATCTGGGATGGCGTACGCCAGATGTTCTGGGGCTGGAATAACGGGTTTCTGCTGCAAGTTTTGCACTGCTCGCAATTGCGTTACCAATGCGTTACAAAAATGTCTTGTTTTTCATATACTTGTCAGATTCTAAAAAGAATAACTATAAATTTCAATGAGTTATCTATTCGCCTAATTTTTGTGCAACTCAAGGAAAACTCTTTCAGATAAGGAGAATTCGTGGCGTCCCGAAAGTTATCGGCACAGTTATCCACAGAAATCGTGGATTTGTTTTCTCTTGAAATCGGCGCTTCAAGATTGCAGCCAAGGTCAGAGAATCATAGTTGAGTGCCATGACGCACGACAGAATCCAAAGCCCTGCCGCCGGACAAACCGGGTACACCTGCATTCAAGGGTATATTAAGACGCTTGACAGCTCGCCCGGCGTCTACCGGATGCTCGATGCCGACAGCCGGGTGCTGTATGTCGGCAAAGCGCGCAACCTGCGGGCGCGGGTATCGAACTATACCCGCCCCGGCCATTCCGGACGAATTGAACGGATGATCGCCGCGACCGCCTCGATGATGTTCCTGACCACAAGGACCGAGACCGAGGCGCTGCTGCTGGAACAGAACCTGATCAAGCAGCTCAAGCCGAAATACAATGTTCTGCTGCGGGACGACAAAAGCTTTCCGAACATTTTGGTCGCCAAAGATCACGCCTTTCCGCAAATCAAGAAACATCGCGGGGCGAAAAAAGAAAAGGGTACCTATTTCGGCCCTTTCGCCAGTGCGGGCGCGGTGAACCGCACGCTGAACCAGCTGCAAAAGGCGTTTTTGTTGCGCAACTGCTCGGATTCGATGTTCGACAGCCGCACGCGGCCTTGCCTGCTTTATCAGATCAAGCGCTGTTCCGGACCCTGCGTCGGGCTGATCTCGGAGGGCGATTACAGCGAAAGCGTCAAGGATGCGGAACGCTTCCTGTCGGGCCGTTCGACCAAGGTGCAGGAGGAACTGGCCGAACAGATGATGACAGCGTCCGAGGCCATGGAGTTCGAACGCGCCGCCAGTCTGCGCGACCGCATCCGGGCGTTGACACAGGTGCAGACTAGTCAGGGTATCAACCCGCGCAGTGTAACCGAGGCGGATGTGATCGGCCTCTATATGGACAGCGGACAAGCCTGTGTGCAGGTCTTCTTCATTCGGGCCAACCAGAACTGGGGCAACCGCGATTTCTATCCTCGTGTGGGGCCGGATGTGTCGGCAGCCGAGGTGATGGAGGCATTCCTGGGTCAGTTCTACGACAACAAGGAGCCGCCTCGGCAACTGATCCTGTCGGATGCCATCGAAAACGCCGATCTGATGCAGGAGGCATTGTCAGACAAGGCCGGCCGCAAGGTGGAAATCCTGGTGCCCCAGCGGGGCGAGAAACAGGAACTGGTCGCCGGTGCCCTGCGTAACGCGCGCGAGTCGCTTGCCCGGCGCATGTCGGAAAGCGCCACCCAGGCCAAACTGTTGCGTGGCGTGGCCGAGGCGTTCGATCTGGACGGCCCGCCGGACCGAATCGAGGTCTACGACAATTCGCACATTCAAGGTACCAACGCGGTGGGCGGAATGATCGTGGCCGGCCCCGAAGGCTTCATGAAGAACGCCTATCGCAAGTTCAACATTCGCGGTGATGATCTGACCCCGGGCGACGATTTCGGCATGATGAAAGAAGTCCTGACCCGCCGCTTCACCCGGCTGCAAAAGGAAGATCCGGATCGTGACAGGGGGCTGTGGCCGGATTTGCTGCTGATTGACGGCGGTGCGGGGCAGGTCAGCGCGGTGCATGAGATCATGTCCCAGCACGGGGTCGAGGATATCCCGATGGTTGGCGTTGCCAAAGGGGTCGACCGGGATCACGGCAAGGAAGAATTCCACCGCATCGGTCAGCGGCCTTTCGCGTTGAAACGTAACGACCCGGTGTTGTATTTCATCCAGCGCCTGCGGGACGAGGCGCACCGTTTCGCCATCGGCACCCACCGGGCCAAGCGAGCCAAGGCCGTAGGTGCGACCCCGCTGGACGAAATCCCCGGTGTGGGCGCGGCGCGCAAGCGAGCCCTGCTGACTCATTTCGGTAGCGCCAAGGCTGTCAGCCGTGCCAATCTGGCTGACCTGAAGGCAGTTGACGGTATCTCGGCTGGGTTGGCGCAAAAGGTCTATGATTTCTTTCACGACAAAGGTTGATCCGCATCCATGTGCAACATTCCTTCATTCGTGCAAAGAAAGGACATCACAGATCATACAGGAATTCGAATGCGTCTGCGATCGCCTCCTGCATTTCATGCAGGCTGAGGTCCGCAAGGTCAAACTCGACAACCACTTCAGTGCCATCGACATCAAGGCGCGTGACAACGACATTCTCGAACTCCCAGTACATCAGCGGAACCGGGTCGTCGCTGCTATCTCCTTATTCAAATGCCACCCTTAGGAGGTCGTCGTCGGCCGCCGTTCTGCAGAGCAGGCAGAAGCTGGGCAATCATCATCGTTGTTTGTGTGTCCGCGACGAAGTCGCCTACCGGCTCTGGATTTTCGTCACCAACTTGGTTGAACTCAAAATCAAAACAGTCGTGTCGGGCACGTGACTCCAACCTACTAAATCAATCCATTCCCTGGGTATTTTGTCCAATTTTCTCCCCACTTCCGAAAGGAACTCTGTGCCGAGCATTTGTGAAACCTAAAATCATAGCACAAATGGCCTACTTTTTGTTTGCTGATCCGCTTTTGAGGTTGTTTCATACATGATGGCAAAAAGAGTGCAGGGTGGATTTGGCAGCGTTCTGCATGATCCGAAAGCCGCTCACACAATCAAAGCCCGGGCGTTTTTTGACGAGAAATTTGCGATCAAGTGAATTTATCCTGTTTCGGTCGCTTTCCTGTCCCGAGGTGGCGATATAATGTCCGCTTCATGAAGTGGAACCTGCCCAATATTCTGACCATCCTGCGCCTGCTTGCCGCGCCGGGTCTTGCCGTCATGTTTCTGTATTTCACCCGCCCATATGCGGATTGGTTCGCTTTGCTTCTGTTCGTATCAGCGGCGGTCACGGACTGGTTCGACGGCTATCTGGCGCGGGCGTGGAAACAGGAAACCAAAATGGGCGCGATGCTGGACCCCATTGCCGACAAGGCGATGGTGGTGATCGCGCTGATGATCATCGTGGGCTATTCGACTGAACACTGGACGCCGTGGCTGGTCTTGCCCGCCACCGTGATCCTGTTTCGCGAAGTTTTCGTGTCGGGCCTGCGCGAATATCTGGGCGACACCGCCGGCACGCTCAAGGTGACCAAGTTGGCCAAGTGGAAAACCACGGCACAGATGATCGCGATTGCGGTTCTGTTCAGCCAGGGAATCTTCGAACACTATCTGGTGATGTCGTCATTCGGAATGGATCAGGAGCTGGTCTCGCAAATTTTGACGGGTCAGGTCGAGGATATTCAGGGCCTGCGCTGGAAATTTCACGGCATGGTCTGGGCCGGGCGTGTCGGACTTTGGCTGTTGTGGATTGCGGCGGGTCTGACATTGATCACCGGCTATGATTACCTACGTAAAGCTATGCCGCATCTGAAGGATACATAAGGGATGGACATTCTCTATTTCGCCTGGGTTCGCGAACGCATCGGTTTGCCGAAAGAAAAGGTCGAAACCGCCGCTGCGACCGTTTCTGAACTGGTTGAAGAGTTGCGGTCGCGCGAGGCGCGGTACGAGGCGGCCTTTGCTGATCTTTCCGCCCTGCGGGTCGCCCTTGATCAGGAACTTTCGGATTTCGACGCTTCTTTGTCAGGTGTAAGGGAGGTTGCTTTCTTCCCCCCGATGACCGGAGGCTGAACCACATGCGCATCGCCGTGCAGGAAGAACCATTTGATTTGGGGCGCGAAGCGAATGCATTCGCGGCCAGTGGAACTGCAAATGGCGCCATTGTGACCTTTACCGGTGTGGTGCGTGATCTGGCGCAAGGCGACCTGGATGTAATGGAGATCGAACACTACCCTGGCATGACCGAAAAAGCGCTGTTGAAGATTGCGCAACAGGCACAGGAACGCTGGTCCCTGGGCGATGTCCTGGTCATCCACCGCTATGGCCGCCTTGCGGCCGGCGACCGTATCATGATGGTTGCCACAGCGGCCCGCCATCGCAAGGATGCTTTCGAGGCCGCCGAGTATCTGATGGACTATCTGAAGTCCCGCGCACCCTTCTGGAAAAAGGAGATCTCGGCCGGAGCTGCCGGTTGGGTAGCGGCCAGGGACGAAGACGAGGACGCGCTGAACCGCTGGTCGCACGAACGCGACGGCTGAACTCAGAAAACGCGGATTCAGCGAACCCGCCGGAACCCTAAACGGAACGTCAGTGGCTCAGTTGCCCGCGCAGTTCCTCGGCCTCTTGCCGCGCCGCGCGCAACCCGTCCATCGCTGCCGACAGTTCTGCTTCTGCCTGGGTCAGTTGGTTGGTCAGTTCGGCCTCGCGCTGCTGCAGATAGGTAATCGCCTGATCGCGGGTTTCTTCGGCTTCGTGCAATTCCTGACTCATCCGGTCCAGATCGGCCACGTCGCTTTGACGCACCCGGGACAGCCGATGGACCAGCCAGTTGGTGAACCAGCCCATCGAAAAAGCCACGAACAGGATGATCGCGGTGGCGATGATGAATTCGATTCTGTTCATGTCACTGATCCTCTGTCTGCCCTTGCGGCGTGGCTTCCGGCTGTTCGCCGGCTGTATCTTCGGCAGGCTGTTCTTTTGCCTGTTCCGCGGCTTCAAGGGCGGTCTGGCGCTCCTCCACCGGTTCGGGGCGAATAAGGCGGAATTCGATCCGCCGGTTTTCCTCACGGCCCTCTTCGGTTCCATTGTCCCCGATGGGCTGGCTTTCGCCATAACCCACCGCGGCAAAGCTGGACGTTGGAACCCGGCGGGCGCGCAACTCGTTCAGGATGGACTGCGCCCGTGCCTGGCTGAGCTGTTGGTTCATCTCTTCTCGGCCCTGGCTGTCGGTATGGCCCTGGATTTCCATCCGGACCGGGCCGCATTCCCGCAATATATCGGCAATTCGGTTGACCGTTTCTCGCGAATCCGCCGCCACCGTGGCGGAGCCGGGTTCAAACGCGATTTTGCGGCCTTGCTGGATTTCTGCGATATCGGCCTCGCAGACATCGGGGTCTGGCGGGGCATCGCTGGGTTCAGGTCGGGACTCATGGGTAATTTCCAGCTTGAAATCCTTGGCCTCTCCCAGTTTGTCGGACAGTAGCCGGGCAATTTCGGCATTGGCGTCTTCGTCATAACTCATGCCCCTGACCGAAACCGTCTCCGGTGTTACCGAAAGCGCGCCATTGTGCAGGTGCGACAGGGCGTCGAGTCCGGCGAGTACCCGGATGGGCCAGTCGGCGGGCAGATCGGGCGCGATCCGGGTCGCCATGTGCACGGCGTCAGATCCGAATGCCGCCCGGGCATAGCTGTCGACCAAGTCACGCAGCAATTCGTCGCTCAGCCGTCCGCGCAGTTGCACCAGCCCTTCGGGGCTGCGTGTCGCGGTGAATTCCGGCGGTCCGGCAACCGCCTTGAGCTCTGGTTCCGGCAAGACCGCATGCAGTGCGAACACATCGGGCAGGTTGTTCTCCAGCTCTCCCACGACCCGGTCGAATTCCGCCTGATCCGTGCCCTGTTGCGCAAACAGGGTGATATCGGCATCCGCGATCGTGACGCTGCCGCGCCCAAGCTCGGCCAGCGCGCTGATGCTGAGTTCCGCTGCGCTGGCCCAGCGCGGAGAGGGCACGCCCAAACCGATGACGCAGTTCGCCTTTCCGCTCAATCCCGCGCGGTGCGCGGCGGCAATGATGCGATCCTTTGCAGCTTCGTCCTGTGCGGAACAGGCGTCAAAACGCCCGCCGGTCTCATCGATCAGATACCTGAGGGTGAACGGCGTGATGACCGGGCGCGGGGCGGAAATCGAAAGCCCGATGCGTAAGCTTGGCGGCGCCGCCCTTGTAAGCTCCTGTTCCAGACGCACCTTTTCCTCGGGGCTGTCCGCAGTCGCGGTAATCTTGACCAGTCCGGCACTTGCCGAAATCTTGGTGCGCGGAAGCCGGGACAGCGCCGAAATGGCATAGGCGATCGCATCGTCCCACCCCTTTGGCTTGGGATAGTCTGCCGATTCCATCAGATCCGATACGCGCGCCTGCCGATCCAGGGCCTGAAGCGAGGCAATGAGTTGATTTCGGTCCTGGGTTGCTGGGATCAGGCCGATGATTGATATCCCGCTGTCGTTGCGCAGGATCTCGGTGGAAAACCTTGGCGGCGCCAGATCGGCGGTCGGCGCGATTTCCAGCTGGTCGATGACACGCGACGGGTCGACGACGGCACCGGCAACGGTCAGGGCATTGAACCGGGCGGCTTCGTCGTCGGCGGTTCCGCTCAGAACGACCCGCAACCCGTCGGCCTGAACTTCGGCCCAGTCATGGCCTTCGAGGTCCAGCGCGCGCCGAATCGACGCCTCGGAATTTTGTTCGATAGCGGTCACGGCAAAACTGGCCCCTATCAGGCACAGCCCGGCCGCCACCACGAAGGTCAGTACGACAATGATGGAAAAGGGAACTCGCATTTGCAGATCGGGGGTCTCGTCATGCTTTTAGCCCGGAGTCTTACAGCCGCCCGGCCAAAGGTGCAATCACACCAGCAAGGCCACGCCGAAGAAGATCAGCGGAATAAGGCCGGTGTCGCGGTTGGCGCGGAACAGTTGCAGCAATTTGGCGTTGTTCTCGATGTCCAGGCCGCGCAACTGCCAGGCCATGTGCCAGCCCATCGCCCACGGCCCGGCAATCGCCACGACCAGCGCCATGATAGACGCGTCGGGCAGTGCCGCTTCGATCACCGCCAATCCCATCAGGCCGACTGTGGCAATCAGGAAATACTTGAGCCACCTTGCCGTATCGGCGCCAAACAGGCGCGCTGTGGACTTGACGCCAATCAACGCGTCATCCTCGGTGTCCTGATGTGCATAGATGGTGTCATAAAACAGGGTCCAGGCGATGCCGGCCGCGTAGAGCAGGATGGCGGGCCAGCCCACCGTGCCGCTATGGGCCGCCCAGGCTAGCAGCGCGCCCCAGTTGAAGGCCAGGCCAAGAAACACCTGTGGCCACCATGTAAAGCGTTTGGCAAAGGGATAGATGGTAACGGGCAACAACGACAGCACGCCCATTGCGATGGCCGCGATGTTGAACGTCAGAAGAATCATCAGGGCCAGCAGGCACTGAACAACCATCCACATCACGGCCTGTTTGACCGTGACCTGACCCGACGGTATGGGGCGTGACCTTGTGCGTTCCACTTTGCCGTCGAAATCCCGGTCGGTGATGTCGTTCCACGTGCATCCCGCCCCGCGCATCAGGAACGCGCCAAGGGCGCAGCCGATGGCGATCCACAGGTCCGACCATCTCGGGTCTCCGCCATCGAGGACGGCGAGGGCCAGGCCCCACCAGCAGGGGATCAGTAACAGCCATGTTCCGATGGGCCGATCCGCCCGCGACAGGCGCAGATAGGGGCGGGCAAAGGCCGGGGCGCGGGTGTCGACCCAGTTGTCGGTGACCGCGTCGGCGACCTGACCGTCTGGTGTTGAGGGATTGCCTTGCATATGTAGGGTCTCATGAGTGCGAAGATCAGGCTGTATGTAGAGCACCCGTTGGGTGTGGGGCAATCGGTTCCTTTGACGCGCGAGCAGGCACATTACCTGTTCGGCGTAATGCGGCTTGCCGCAGGTGCGCCCGTGGCCCTGTTCAACGGGCAGGATGGCGAGTGGCTGGCCGAGGTCGCCGAGGCCGGCAAGAAGGGCGGCGTGTTGCAATGCGTTCGGCAGACACGCCCGTTGCGGATGCCGCCGGATCTGTGGCTGCTGTTTGCGCCCATCAAAAAGGCCCGCACCGATTTCATTGTGGAAAAGGCCGCCGAGATGGGCGCGGCGCGGATTATCCCGGTTCAGACCGACTTTACCAATTCCGAGCGCATCCGGCAGGACCGGCTGCAGGCCCATGCGGTCGAGGCCGCCGAACAGTGTGGCGGCACTTTTGTGCCCGAAGTCAGCGACCTGCAAAAACTGGACCGGCTGCTGGATCAATGGCCGCAGATCCGCCAGTTGATGTTCTGCGATGAGGCTGAGGTCGGTTCGGCCCTGCGCCTGGCCGAAAGCGAGAAAGGACAGCCCTGGGCGATTCTCATCGGCCCCGAAGGCGGCTTTTCCGACCGCGAACGCGCCCGCCTGACCGGATTGCCGATTGCCCATGTGGTCAGCCTTGGTCCTCGCATCCTGCGCGCAGACACGGCGGCGGTGGCAGCGATGACGCTGTGGCAGCAGGCGCTGGGAGACTGGGCGTGACCGCGCCCCGCCTGCATGTACTGACGGCGCTTCAATCGGATCGGGCTGTGGTCTTGCGCCGGGGGCCAAGCGATCAGGTTGCGGCCATTCTCTGGGACCGGACACGGGACAGTTTCGAACCCGGCCAATGGCTGAACGGCCGCATCCACGAATACCGCTCGGACATCTCGCCGGACGGGCGGCATCTGGTCTATTTCGCCGGTCGCGGAGGCCGGTGCTGGACCGCCGTGTCGCGTACGCCGTGGTTGCGTGCGGTGTCGTTTTGGCCTCAGTCGCACAGCTGGCATGGCGGAGGGGCGTTTACGGAAACCGGCGCGCTGTGGCTGAACGGGGCGGAGGCCCCAGGCGACTTGCCGGACGGTCTTAGGCCCGCCGCGACAGATGCGTTTCCGCATTCCACCGACGGGTTCCACATGGGTGATCTGGTGGCCGAGCGGATGCGACAGCGCGGATGGGTGCATGCCGGTGGTGATCGGTATGAAAAGCTTTTGCACAAACCGCTGGCGAACGGTTGGACATTGCAGTGCGGGTTTAACATTGGACAGAAAAACCGGGCGCTGATTTCCAGTTGCTATGCGTTGGTTGGACCTGACGGCGGGCCGGTCATCGATTTGCCGGAATGGGAATGGGCCGATCTGTGGATGGGCCGAATTCAATGGGCTGCAAACGGCGCGCTGTACCAGGCGCGGCCGGTCGATGGTGGTGGCCTTGAAGAACGGGTTCAGAAACACGATTTCTCTGACATGACCTATGAAGCGATCGACGCGCCCTACAGCGGTGTCCAGGAGAGGCCAGAGGCATGAGTTTTATCCGACCCCAAGCCAAGGCCGCCTTGTGGCGGTGGCGCGAAATTCTGGTTGCCGTTGCGGTGTTGCTGGTCGGCCTGAGCTGGATCGGCGGACCGGGCGGGTTGTTGGGGTGGCTTGGCTGGGTGCTGATCGTCGTGTCTGCCGCTCTGGCGGTGATCGGCGTGCAACGGGGGCGGTTTCGTACCGGTGCGGGCGGGCCGGGCGTTGTTTCGGTCGACGAGGGCCAGATCACCTATCTGGGGCCGCTGACCGGCGGCGTCGTCGCCGCGCGCGAGATGGAGCGTCTGGCGCTCGATCCCACTGCCAGACCGGCGCATTGGGTGCTGGAACAGCCGGGGCAGCCCAGTTTGCATATCCCTGTCAATGCCGAAGGGGCCGAAGCGCTTTTCGACGTCTTCTCGTCCCTTCCTGGTCTGAGGACCGAACAGATGCTGTCGGAGCTTTCCGGCGGTGCCGTTCACCCGGTCGTGATCTGGGAGCGACACCCTTCACGGCCTCGGGGGCTGCGGCTGCATTGACACCGCAGCCATTTACCCTCAGGACTGCCGCCTACGAATTCTAGAGACCCAGCTTCGGAGCACGGCCCATGTCTATCCCTCAGTCCGGCGGCGGACCGATCGAACGCCATGAACAACTGGCCGAATATCTGGCGGACGGATGCAAGCCCAAAGAGGATTGGCGTATCGGAACCGAACATGAAAAGTTCGGGTTTTGCAAAGATACGTTCAAGCCGCTGCCTTATGAGGGCGAACGCTCGATTGTCGCCGTGCTTGAGGGGTTGCGCGACCTGCATGGCTGGGCGCCACTGGAGGAGGGCGGCAAGCTGATCGGGTTGCAAAAGGACGGCGCCAATGTTTCGCTGGAACCGGGCGGGCAACTGGAGCTGAGCGGTGCGCCGCTCGAGACGATTCACGAAACCTGCGACGAGGTGAACGCGCATCTGCGTGACGTCAAGGATATCGCCGACAAGATCGGAGTGGGCTTCATCGGTCTTGGCGCCGCCCCGATCTGGCGGCACGAGGATATGCCGCTGATGCCCAAGGGCCGTTACAAGCTGATGGACGGCTATATGCAAAAAGTCGGCACCATGGGCCGGACGATGATGCGGCGGACCTGCACGGTTCAGGTCAATCTCGATTTCGCTTCCGAGGCGGATATGGTTCAGAAACTGCGCGTGGCCATTGCGTTGCAGCCGGTGGCCAACGCGCTGTTTGCCAATTCGCCGTTTCTGGATGGTAAGCCCAACGGCGTGAAATCGACCCGCGGTCTGGTCTGGCGCCACCTTGATGACGACCGGACCGGCATGGTGCCTTTCGTATTCGAAGACGGGTTCGGGTTCGAACGGTGGGTCGAATACGCGCTCGATGTGCCCATGTATTTCGTCTATCGAGATGGCAAATATATCAACGCGCTGGGCCAGTCCTTCCGTGATTTCCTGAAAGGCGAGTTGCCTGCGCTGCCGGGCGAGACGCCGACATTGTCCGACTGGGCGGATCATCTCACCACCCTGTTCCCCGAGGCGCGGATCAAGAAATTCATCGAAATGCGCGGCGCCGATGGTGGGCCGTGGCGGCGTCTGTGCGCGCTGCCGGCGTTCTGGGTCGGTCTGACCTATGACCAGTCGTCGCTGGACGCGGCCTGGGATCTGGTCAGGGGCTGGGACGCCGAGACCCGCGAAGCGCTGCGGATCGGCGCAAGCAAAGACGGCCTGCAAGCGCAGGTGGGCAGCATCAATATGCACGATCTGGCCCGTGAAGTCGTGGCGATTTCCGAAGCTGGCCTCAAAGCCCGCGCCTGCCCCGGCGCCGGGGGATTGGTGCCGGATGAAACCCATTTTCTCAATGCGCTGAAAGACAGTATAGAAACCGGACAAGTTCCCGCTGACGAGTTGCTCGCTCATTACCACGGCGACTGGGACGGAGATCTGACACGTATTTACGGCTCGTTCAGCTATTGACGCACCGGGCGAAGCGCCCGGACCGGCCATTGGATCATTCCGCCGACACCGGTGTTCCACCCCTCCGACCGGCTCGTCAGGGGGCGCACCTATCTTGCGCCCCTGAAAAGGCAAGAAATTGCCCTGACGAAATCTGCCCTTGGTTGATAATCCCGGTTGGCGCCACAATTTGGCCTTCATCCCAAGCCACTCAATTGCTTGAAAGTTATTGGGTGACGTGATGATTGGATTTCCGACTGCATTGGAAAACTTCTTTTTCAAGTTTGCCGATTTCTCCGGGCGTGCGACACGGGCCGAGTTCTGGTGGATCATGCCGGTAATCTGGGCGGCTTTGCTTGGCTCGTTTTATCTGGATGTGACCGGCATATGGGATGATCTGCTCTCACGTCAAAGACCGTCACTCAACCCGCTGTCCTACACGTCTTTGCTGTTGTTTGTGCTGACGCTGGTGCCACGTTTTTCGGTTACGGTAAGGCGGCTTCATGACAGCGGTCGCAGCGCCCGCTGGGCGATGCTCCCCTATACGGCGTTGTTTCTCAGTACGATGGCGGCGTTTGGGATTGCCTCGGCGGCGCTGACGGAGTCCGGTGACAGCACAGCGAGTGTATTGGCACTTGCCGCAATCGTCGGCGTGGCGTCCATCGGATATTCCAACCTGTCGCCGGATACGATCTGGGAGGGGGTTTTCAGCACCGCGCAAGCCTTGAACGTCGTCGATTGGGGGCAACTTTGGGCGCAGAGCACCGCCGGTTTGCAGAAACCGGATTTGGCCGCCGGCGCCGCCAATTTGCAGCAGAGCATCGCAACCGAGCCGCAGACCGCGTTTGCCGCACTGGCGATTTCGTCAATCCTGATTCTCGGTCCGTTCGTGGCGATGGCGCTTTATCTGATCTTCCTGTTGTTGCCGTCATCACGGGGCGAAAACAGCTATGGCTTCGCCACCGGCCCCGGCGTGTCGAAGCTCAAGACCGCCGATGGGGACAATCCGCTGGCTGCGTATGCGGTGCTCTTTGAAAAATCCGATGAGGAGAAAAAGGCGATGGAGGTTGCGCGCAAGATTGAAATCCAGGAACTGTACCAGCGTCGCGTGCTTGGCCGCGAGCCTGAATGAGGCAACGGCCGCACCGCCGGGATCATGGGGTGCGGCCCTGGCGCGGTCAGAACCGGTAGGCCAGGCGAATCTGGATCGTGGTTGCGTCAACGTCGACGCCGGTCGAGTTGAAATCGTCGAACTCGTGATACAGCAACTCGCCGGCCAGACTGATATTCGGCACGATGATCTGTTCATAGCCGGCTCCGATGAACCAGCCGTCATCGCTTCCAAAGTTGTCAGTCCCCGCTTCGGCATAGCCTGCGACACCGTACAAAAGGCCGTCAGGGCTGACCTTGTAGCCCGCGCGCGCCTTCAGACGCCAGATATCCTCGACCGTGGCGGCGCCGGGCAAATTGACATCCGTCCAGTCGTAATCAAACCCGGCACCCGCAACCCAGGTGCCGAAATCGTGGTCATATCCAAGGATGATGCCGCCAATGACTCCGTCGCCGTCGACGCCGGAAGCACTGGTGTCAATGTCGGCATACCCGATCTGTGCCCCCGCATAAAATCCGCTCCAATCGCCGGAGGACTGCGCCATTGCGGGCCCTGTACTCAAAATTGCGAAAGCGGATACAAGTGCCAATATTCTTGTCATCTCATTGTCCTTTCGTTCAAATCCATTGCGTTGGGCGCACATAAGGCGATGCATGTGCAACCCGGTACATAACGATCCGCAAAACGGATCATCGGTTCCCACTTATTCCGAACGAGCAATGTGCAATGCGGGTCGTACCGACCCTTCAGGTCCATTGATGCTGAACTCTTGCGCAACCCATAGACTAGCGATCTCAATCATAGGGTGCAAACAGCAAAACGGCGGCGGAAAGATCCGCCGCCGAATATCCGGTGGGTTCGGCGAATTATTGCTGCTGCAATGCCGCCGGGTCTTTGTCGGCGATATCTTCCCAGTTGGCGCTGGCTTTTTCGACAAAGCCGGGGATATCGCCTTCCCAGCGTTCCTGAATGTCCTGCGACAGGTTCAGGTAAAGCTTGTTGTCGACGATTTTCCAGTAATTCGGGTCGCCGTCGAACTTGAAGCCCATCGCGGTACCGAAGGCGCAATAGCCGCCATAAGCGGGCAGGTACGCTTCCGGATTGGCCTCGAATGCGGCTTTGTTCTCTTCCGACGCAAAGCGGTACAGCGCCTCGTTGTGCAACGTGGTGATCTTGTAGCTACCCTTGGTCGCTTCGCCTTCGGTGAAATAGGCCACCGGGTCATAACCCTGCATTGCCAGACCGGTAGAGGATGCGTTGATTTCCACGCCCGCCGCCAGCGTCGAACTTGCCAGTGCGACGGACAGAGCTACACCGCTCAGGATTGTTTTGATCTTGTTCATGGTTCTACCTTTTCACAGCACCAACCGATCCGCCGAAATTGCGCCCAGCCAGCAGTTTTAGATAAATGATGCCGCGAAATCTGCGGCACAACTCCCGAGTTGGGGCATGCGCCGCTCACGTTCAAAACAATCAATTGTGTATGTGCGGCAGCGAAAGGTGACTGTGCGCAAACCGCGGACAAAGTTGCGTGGTCACCGCTTGGGGCGCAGACCCGTCACGAAATCCACAACCTTGGCGGGCGGCATTTCGCAGGGACGCAGCAAGGCGGTGCCATCTGACAACAGATACAGGTTCAGGCTGATATAATCGGTGCCTCCAAGCTCGTGTGCCACCAGCTTGTGGGATCGTTTTCCGGCCATTTCGGTCCGGCTCGCCACATAGCTGCGGTCCCGAAAATGCCCGTGAAAGGTACCTGACGGCAAGGCAAAGAAGGCGTGCAGAAAAGTTTCCGGTGCTTTCAAGAGCGCCCGATCTTCGGCTCGGTTCCGGCCTTGATACGGGCGATATTCGCGGAGTGACGCCAAAAGACCAGAAGAGTAAGAAGAACACCCAGCAAAAAGGCCGCGCCATGATCTAGGATCAGCACCCACACCGTTGACGAAGCCGCCGCCGCAAGGGCACCCATCGACGAAATCCGTGTTATGACCGCAGCCGCAAGCCAGGTCAGACAGCAGGCAATTCCCACGGGCCATGCGAGCGCAAGCCATATTCCCAGAAAGGTCGCCACCCCCTTGCCGCCTCTGAAGCCAAGCCAGACCGGGAAGCAATGCCCGACAAGCGCGCCCAGGGCGGCCAGTTGCACCGCGTCCTCGCCCGCAAGGGCCCGGGCAAGCAGAACCGCCACCGCACCTTTTCCGGCATCGAACAGCAACGTCAGGGCCGCCGCCGCCTTGTTGCCGGTGCGCAGAACATTGGTTGCGCCGATATTACCCGATCCGATCTGGCGCAGGTTTCCCAAACCCATGAGCCGGGCCACGATCATGCCGAACGGAATGGACCCCAAACCATATCCGATCAGGCCCCAGATCAGAATTTGGAGCATCGAGCTTTCGATGGGCGGCATCACATTCTCCGGAATATTTCTTTGCCTGCGATATACGTCGCTGTCACCCTACCTTGCAAACGCTGGCCGTCAAACGGCGTGTTCTGCGATTTCGACTTCAGGGTGAACCGGTCCAGCACGAAAGGCACATCAGGGTCGAACAGTACCAGATCGGCGGGTGCCCCCGCGGACAGCCGCCCGCAGTCCAGCCCCAACCGCTTTGCCGGATTCAGCGCCATGGCGCGGAACAGGGTCGGCAGGTTCAGCTGTTCGGAATGATAAAGGCGCAAGGCCGCGGGCAACAGGGTTTCCAGCGCCACCGCGCCCGAGGCGGCCTCTTCTAAGGGAAGGCGCTTGCTTTCCTCGTCCTGCGGTGTGTGCATCGAACTGATGATGTCTATCAGGCCGGTCCGCACCGCCTCGATCACCGCCTGCCTGTCGTCTTCCGAGCGCAGCGGCGGCTTGACCTTGAAGAAGGTGCGATAGTCGGCCACGTCCAGCTCGTTCAGGGTCAGATGATGGATCGAGGTTCCGGCGGTGATGTCCAGCCCGTTGCGCTTGGCCCGTTCCAGCGCGGGCAGGGCGCGGGCGGTGGTGATCTGGTCGGCATGATAGGCCGCCCCGGTCATCTCCAGCAGGGCAATGTCGCGGTCCAGTCCCATGCGTTCCGCCATCGGCGAGACCGAGGGCAGGCCATAAAGCGTGGCGAACTTGCCGCTGGTCGCGGCGGCGCCATTGCTCAGGCCCGGTTCCTGCGGATGGGCGATAACCAGGGCGCCACAGGAACGGGCATAGGTCAGGGCGCGTGAAAAGACCTTGGTATTGACGATCACATGGTCGCAATCGGTAAAGGCCACGGCACCCGCGTCGAGCAAAAACCCGATCTCGGTCATCTCACGGCCCTCGCGCCCCTTGGTCAGCGCCGCCATGGGCAGGACATTCACCGGCGTGTCAGCCTGCGCCCGGCGGGTGACGAATTCCAGCGTCTCCGGCGTGTCGATGGCGGGCGTCGTGTCCGGGCGTGTGACGATCGTGGTCACACCGCCCGCCGCCGCCGCCTGGCCGGCGGACCTGTAGCTTTCCTTGTGCCGCTCCCCCGGTTCGCAGACCTTGACGCCGATATCGACGATACCGGGGGCGAGGCATTTGCCGCCGCAGTCGATGCGCTCACCGTGCGGCTCATCCAGCCTGGGCGGGCTGCCTTCGCCATGCCCAGCGATGCGTCCTTCGGCGACGCGCAGCCAACCGATCGTGTCGGTTCCCGCCTCGGGGTCGATCAGCCGGGCATTGGTAAAGAGTATCTCGCTCATAGCATCGCCCTTTCGATGACGGCCTTGGTGGCTATTGGGTCTGATTGATATTTGATCAGATGCTTGTCGCCGTTTCGGGTGATGATCTGAACGAAGCTTCCCATGGTGCGCACGGTTTCGATCTGGTTGAGCGGCACCCTGCGCTGGCCGGGTCCGACGAGGGCACCGTCCCGGATTTCCCAGATGGCGGCCAGTTCCTCGGAGGCCAGATACCAGGCGCGCACGACGATTGCGGCAAGTCCGGCCGGCGCGCCGGTCCAGACATAGGGGTTTCCGATCAACCAAAGCACCGCCATCGCCACAGCCATTGCAAAGGCGGCCAGCCACGCATTGGTGCGGATATAGGCTTGTTTGTCGGCGGGAAAGCGGATCACATCACCAGCCACAGAACACCTCCGATAATGAGCGCCATGATCACGGCGAACAGCGCAAATCCGATCCGCCGGGCCTGGGAACGGGCCTGACGGGGTGCGACGCGGGGGGCCGAATATGGTCTGGCGCTTTCCGTTTCGATGCGAGGCCCGGTCCAGCTTGTCGTCTCTTCAGTGTAGAGACCCGCAAGTCTGACGCGAGGATCGGGCTGCAATGTCACGGCGCGCCCGCCGAACGCCTTGCTGCGCACGACCATGACCCAGCCCGTGATGGCATCGAGCATTTCCGGGTCAAGCTGATCCTGGGCGATGCCGCAACCTTCGGTCAGATAGCCGGAGAGGCCCAGATCCTCCAGATCCGAGACCGGAAACACCTCGACCTGCGTATGATCCATTTCGCCGATCCCCAGAACCTGCGCCGCAGCGCCCGGCTCACGCAGGAACTTTGCCTCTTCCGGGCGCATGTCCAGCGTGAACAGGCGCAGAACACCGCGTTCGCCGGGGATGACGGACAATCCGGTCATGCGGCCTCGTCCAGATTGCGGGCCAGCAGTTCCATTGCGGCCATGCGCACGGCGACGCCCATCTCCACCTGTTCCTGAATGACCGATCGGTTGATGTCGTCGGCCAGAGTGCCGTCGATCTCGACTCCCCGATTCATCGGGCCTGGATGCATCACGATGGCGTCCGGTTTCGCGAGCGAGAGTTTTTCGACATCAAGGCCGTAGCGGTGATAGTACTCTCTCTCTGATGGGATGAACCCGCCATCCATCCGCTCTTTCTGAAGCCGCAGCATCATCACGACGTCCACATCCTGAAGGCCTTCACGCATGTCGTCATACACTTCGGCCCCGAATTCGGCGAAATGGGCGGGAACCAGTGTCGGCGGGCCGATCAGGCGGATGCGGTTTTCCATCTTGCCCAGCAGGATCAGGTTCGACCGGGCCACGCGGGAATGGGCAATGTCGCCGCAGATCGCCACGTTCAGCCGGTGCAGCCGCCCCTTGGCGCGGCGGATGGTCAAAGCATCGAGCAGCGCCTGCGTCGGATGCTCGTGCCGTCCGTCGCCTGCGTTCAGAACAGCGCAGTTGACCTTCTGCGACAGCAGGTCCACCGCGCCGGAATGCGGATGGCGCACCACCAGCAGATCGGGATGCATGGCGTTCAGCGTCATTGCCGTGTCGATCAGCGTTTCGCCCTTTTTGATCGAGCTGGCCTGCATCGCCATGTTCATCACATCCGCGCCCAGCCGCTTTCCCGCCAGTTCGAAGCTGGCCTGCGTGCGGGTGGAGTTTTCAAAGAACATGTTGATCTGGGTGAGACCTGCAAGCACATCGGCGCGTTTGGCCGGTTGTCGGTTCAGCTCGACGTATTTCTCGGCCAGATCGAGGATGGCGGTGATGTCAGCGGGCGAAAGCTGTTCGATGCCAAGAAGGTGACGATGGGCGAAACGCATGGGCCGAACTCCGGTCTGACAGTCGGGCCGCTTATAGAAAGGACACGGCGGGCGGGCAACATGATCTAGGGTTCCTTCGTGTTTTCCTTTTGCGGCAGTTTCTCGCAGCCGCCGTCCGGGGTGCAGGCAAACCCCGGGTTACACCATTTCCCATAGCCGCAATCGACCGCAAGGACGGGCACGCAACCCTGGTGGGCCGAACACTTGAAACCGGGCCGGCATTGCGAACCGGTTTCGGCGCATAGAAACCAGCCCGGCCGTGAACAGCCGCCATTCGGAAGGCAGGTCGAACCGCCGGGGCAAACCCGGCCATCCTTGCAGGCGGATTTGGGCGCGACCTCAAGTTCCGGTTCGTCGTGGCGCACGCATTTTCCGCTCGCCGTGCAGATCATGCCCGGTCCGCAGGTCAGGCCCGACGTGCACTTGCCGGGTCCTTTGGGCGCGCAGCGTGTTCCGCCCGCGACACAGTCTTCGAACGGGCCACAGGACCGGCCGCCGCCGCAATAGGTGCCACCCAGGGGAATGCAGTGGCCGTCCCAGCTGCATCGCTGGGCCGGGCCACAGCAACTTGTTCGGCCGCATTGCAGCTTTCCCGGTGCGCATTGGTTGAGGGCGTCCGAAGATGCCGGAATGCCGCTTGAAAGAACAAAAGCGGCAACAAGTACAAGGAATCGCGGCCAGAACAGCATGATAGAGGAATAGTTTGGCCGAAGGCGGGGCGCTGACAAGGGCAATTTGCTTTCCCTCTCCGTTCAGGCGGTTAGATTGATGGGTATGGAATCGGCCCTGGATCATCACACCGCCCGCGCTCTGCTGGAATGGCAGATCGAATTGGGTGCGACCGAAGCCATCGGAGATCATCCAGTGGACCGGTACGCCTTGCCGGACAATGCGCCAAAGCCGAAAAAACCAGAGCCCGCTCCGGTTTCACCGGCAAAAGCTAAGAAAACCGACCCTTCCGAAGCAGCCGGAAGATCCGCGAAGGCGGCGAATTCCCTGCCCGAATTGCGTGCCGCGATGGATGGGTTCGATCTGTGCGAGCTCAAACGCGGTGCCCGGCAACTGGTGTTCGCCGACGGGACACCCGGTGCCCGCGTGATGATCATTGGCGAAGCGCCGGGGCGAGACGAGGATCGCGAAGGGCGACCCTTTGTCGGGCGCGCCGGGCAGTTGCTGGACCGGATGCTGGCAGCGATTGATCTGGATCGTTCTCAAAACGTCTATATCACCAATGTCCTGCCGTGGCGGCCGCCGCAGAACCGTGACCCCAGGCCGGAAGAGATTGGCATGATGAAGCCTTTCCTTGAACGACACGTTGCCCTTGCCAAGCCCGAGGTTCTGGTTCTCATGGGCAATATCAGCTGTCAGGCGGTGCTGGGAAAACGTGGTATCACCCGGCTGAGGGGGCAGTGGGAACAGGCATTGAACCTGCCGGTCATTCCGATGTTTCATCCGGCATACCTACTGCGGCAGCCTTCCATGAAACGGCAGGCCTGGGCAGACCTGCTGGAACTCAAGGCCCGGCTTGAGGGGGCGTCATGAAAATCCTTGCATTCTCTGACCTTCATATGGCGCGGGCGCGCGCCGCCGATCTGGTGGCTGCAAGCGGCGATGCCGATCTGGTGATAGGCGCCGGGGATTATTGCAACATGCGTCATGGGCTGGACGAGGCGATGGAAATGCTGTCGAGGATTTCCGCGCCGCTCGTTCTGGTGCCGGGAAACGCAGAAAGTGCGGAAGAGTTGAAAGAGGCGGCGCGGGAAGGCGCGCATGTCCTGCACGGGAACGGGATGACCGTGGATGGCGTGCGCCTCTTCGGTCTTGGCTGCGGCGTGCCGGTTACGCCTTTCGGCGACTGGTCCTGTGATCTGACTGAGGCCGAGGCGACAGAGTTGCTGGACCGGTGCAACGATGCCGATATCCTGATCACCCACTCGCCGCCCAAGGGACTCGGGGACAAAACCTCGCAAGGGGTATCCGTCGGATCGGTCGCGGTCCGCGACGCGATCGAACGCATCCAGCCCGCATTGGCCTTTTGCGGGCATATCCACGACAGTTGGGGGGTCAGGGGAAAAATGGGGCGCACCGAAATTGCCAATCTGGGCCCCACCATCAACTGGTTCTCCCTGAAATGATTGATCCTTATGTTCTATGGGCCTTTGTGCCCGCGGCGCTGGCCCTCAATCTGACGCCCGGGGCAGACATGATGTTCTGCCTTGGGCAGGGCCTGCGGTCAGGTCCACGCGCCGCGGCGGCTGCAAGTGCCGGTATCTCGACCGGTTCGATGGTACATGTGACGCTTGCGGGGCTTGGTCTGGGGGCTGTTGTTTCAGCGGCACCGGTCCTGTTTGATATCATTCGCTGGGTCGGCGTCGCCTATTTGCTGTTTCTGGCCTGGGGAGCCATTCGATCAGGCGCCGTTCCACCGGAAGTCGCTGCGCCCTGCGCCAAGCACTCGTTTCGCGAGGGTTTGCTGATCAATCTCACAAACCCCAAGGTCATCCTGTTCGTTCTTGCATTCATCCCTCAGTTCGTGACCCCGCAAGCCGGGCCGATCCTGCCCCAGTTTCTGGTCTTCGGCGCGATCCTTGCGATCGGCGGCTTTTTCATAAATGCCGGGGTTGGCCTTTTTGCCGGTGCCGCGCGCCGCAAACTGATCGGCAACCCGGCGATATCCCGCGGTTTGGGCTGGGTTACAGGATGTCTGTTCACTGCGCTTGCCATGCGTTTGGCTTTTCTGGAAAGGTCCTGATCCGATGTCCCGCATCGACGAAAGCAAAGAGTTCATTCCCGTCCGCATCGCCGTACTCACGGTTTCGGACACCCGTTCCGCCGATGAGGACCGGTCGGGCCAGACATTGGTCGACCGCATCGAAAAGGCCGGGCACCGTGTTGCCGACCGCAGGATACTGAAGGACGAACGCGCCGAGATCGCAGATCAACTGCGCGCCTGGGTCGCCGATCCCGGCGTTGATGTGGTGATTTCGACCGGCGGCACCGGGTTGACCGGACGAGACGTGACGGTCGAGGCGCACAGGGACGTATACGAAAAAGAGATCGAGGCCTTTGGCACCGTCTTCACGATGATTTCGATGGAAAAGATTGGCACCTCTGCCGTACAGTCCCGCGCCACCGGCGGCGTCGCAGGCGGAACCTATCTGTTTGCTCTGCCAGGAAGCCCAGGTGCCTGCAAGGATGCCTGGGACGGGATACTGGAAAAACAGCTCGACTATCGCCAAATGCCCTGCAATTTCGTCGAGATCATGCCACGATTGGACGAACACCAGCGACGGAAGTAGACTGGTCGGACGTATCATTGCCTGTAACCGCTTTGTGGCTTGGCATTTTTCATAGTCCGGCTACTTACTTGTGAGGGCATTTGGAAATGACCGGAGCACAGTGACCAATGCGATTCCTGCGGCAGAGCCTTGTTGGGGTATTTCTGGCCTCGCTGACGCTGGCCCTGCTGATCTATGCCGCGCAACTGGTGACCGGGGCGGTGCAGGATTTCGTCAACAAGGAAAAACAGGCGCCCCCGTCCCGGGAACGGATCTTTGCCGTCAACGTCCGGACGGCGGAAATGGAAACCGTGACCCCTTACCTGGACGTTTTCGGCGAAGTGCAGAGCCGGCGCAGGCTTGAATTGCGGGCTGCTGCCGGTGGCCGGGTGGTCTGGCTTTCGGACAATTTCGAAGAAGGCGGCGCCGTCATCGCAGGGCAGGTACTGGTCGAACTGGACCCGGCAGATGCGCAATCGGCGCTGGACCGGGCCGAATCCGATCTTTTGGATGCACAGGTCGAAGAGCGGGACGCCGAACGGTCCCTGTTGCTGGCCCAGGACGAGTTGAAAGCCACGGCGGATCAATCCGTTTTGCGCGAACGCGCGCTCCAGCGCCAGCGCGATCTGGAAGAGCGCGGCGTCGGCACTGCCTCGGCGGTGGAAACTGCCGAACTGGCAGCGGCGTCGGCGCGTCAGGCAACGCTGGCCCGCCGGATTGCCGTCGCGCAGGCTGAGGCCCGCGTCGATCAGACGGCAACGCGACTGGCCCGCGCCCGCATCGCGTTGGATGCCGCAAAGCGCGATTTGGCAGATCTGACCGTCCGTGCCCGCTATGACGGTACGCTCAACGGTGTGACACTGGTCGAGGGGCGGCTGGTGGCGGCCAACGAAAAGCTGGCTGAACTGGTCGATCCATACGCGCTGGAAGTCGCCTTTCGGGTGTCGACCGCGCAATATGTGCGGTTGCTTGACGAAAACGGCGCTCTGATCAACGCCCCCGTGACGGTCTCTTTGGAAGTGACCGGAACCGATCTGACGTCCGCGGGGTGGATCAGCCGCGACAGCGGCTCGGCCGGCGAGGGGCAAACAGGGCGCCTGATCTTTGCTCGCCTCGGTGCGGCTCCGGGCTTCAAGCCCGGGGATTTCGTGACGGTCTCGGTTCAGGAAAAACCGGTCGATCAGGTGGCCCGCCTGCCGGCCTCGGCGCTTGACGCGTCGGGCACCGTATTGGTTCTTGGCACCGACGAACGCCTTGAAGCGCTACCGGTGCAGCTCGTGCGCCGTCAGGGAGACGAGGTTCTCCTGCGCGGCGAGGGGCTGGAAGGGCGCGAGGTCGTCATCGGCAGAACGCCTCTGCTGGGAACCGGGGTGCGCGTGCGCCCTCTGCGGACCGAGGCCAGCACGGCACTCGATCCCGGTATGGTCGAGCTGACGGATGAGCGCCGCGCGTTTCTGGTCGCTGCGGTCCAGGCCAATGACGGCCTCACACCCGACGACAAGGCGCGCGTTCTGAGCCAGTTGGCAGAGGCCCGCGTGCCCGCGCAGCTGGTGCATCGCATCGAAGCCCGGTTTGGGGGGTAGGCGCGATGATCCGCGAAATCCCAAGCGCGGCCGGCGGACTTCTGAGCTATTTCACACGCCACCGCACGATTGCGAATCTGCTGTTGCTCGTCATGCTGGTGATGGGGGCGGCGGCGATCCCGAACATGCGGGCGCAGTTTTTCCCCGATGTCGTCACCGAGCGGGTCGATGTCACTGTCGAATGGGAAGGGGCCGGGCCCGAGGATGTCGACAATGCCATCGTGCAGGTACTGGAACCCGCCTTACTGGCGGTTGACGGGGTGCAAAGCTCGGAATCCAGATCGCGCGAGGGGGATGCGAGAATCCGGCTGGAATTCGAACCGGGTTGGGACATGTCCCGTGCCGTTGACGAGGTTCAGGCGGTCATCGACGGCGTGACCAACCTGCCGGAAGAGGCTGAAGAGCCCGGCGTCCGGCGCGGGGGATGGCGCGACAGGGTCACCGATGTCGTCATCACCGGGCCGGTCGAGACCGAACAGCTTGCCCTGTTCACCGACGAACTGATCACCCGGCTTTTCAATGCAGGCGTGACGCGGACCACGATCCGGGGGATCGCCGCGCCGCGTATCGTGGTCGAGGTGCCGACCGCGCAGCTGATCGCCAATGATGTCAGCATGGCCGGGATCGCTTCGGCCATCGCCGCCGAAGTCGATGCGAACCCCGCCGGAGACGTGAGCGGGGCCAACGCGCGCATCCGAACCGGCGTCGAAAAACGCACGCCCGAAGAGATCCGCGGCATTGCGCTGCGCACCTTTGCGGATGGCTCCACTCTGACGATCGAGGATGTCGCCACCGTGCGGGTCGAGGGCGTGACCCGCAACCGCAGCTACTATGTGGGCGAAAACCCCGCCATGTCGATCCGCGTGGACCGCTCCGATCGTGGCGATGCCATCGCGATTCAGCGCACCGTCGAAGATGTCGTGGCACAGTTGCAGGCCAGTCTTCCGGATGGGGTCACGGTCGAGCTGATACGGACCCGCGCGCAGGCGATCACCGACCGCCTCAATATCCTTGTCGACAACGGTCTCATGGGGCTGGCCCTGGTCGTGTGTTTGCTGTTTCTGTTCCTTAACGCCCGCATCGCGTTCTGGGTGGCGGCCGGCATTCCGGTCGCGATGTTCGCGGCAATTTCGTTCATGTATATTGCCGGAATTTCGCTGAACATGGTGTCGCTGTTCGGGCTGATCATTACATTGGGCATCGTGGTGGATGACGCCATCGTAGTGGGTGAACACGCCGATTTTCGGGCGCGCCGGCTGGGCGAAGACCCGGTCGTCGCCTCCGAACGCGCGGCCGCGCGCATGGCGATGCCGGTCTTTGCCGCGACAATCACCACCGTTATCGCTTTCTTTGGCCTGACCGCCATCGGCGGCCGGTTCGGCGAACTGATCTATGACATTCCCTTTACGGTGATTGCGGTGCTGCTGGCATCGTTGGTGGAATGTTTCCTGATTTTGCCGAACCACCTGTCCCATGCCATCGCCCATTCCGCGAAAGAGCACTGGTATGACCTGCCGAACCGTGTCGTCAACCGGGGTTTCCGGTGGATGCGTGACCACCTGTTCCGCCCTCTGATCGCATGGGTCATCTGGGCGCGGTATGTGGTACTCGCAAGCGTGGTTGCCATCCTTGCTAGCCAGCTTGCGCTGTTCATTCAGGGAGACGTGAACTGGCGCTTTTTCAATGCCCCCGAACGGGGATCGGTTACCGGCAATTTCATCATGGTCGAAGGCGCCACCCGCGCCGACACGCTGGCGATGATGCACGAATTGCAACGCGCGACCGAAGAGCTTGGAAAAATCTATGAAGAGCGGCACGGGCGAAACCCCATCGACTATGTACTGGCGGAAATCGGCGGTAACGCGGGGTGGGGCCTGTCCGCCGCCGAAGGCAAGGACATCGATCTGTTGGGCGGGATTTCGATCGAACTGATCGACGCCGACTTGCGCCCTTATTCCAGCTTCGAGTTCGTCGGAGAGCTGCAGGACTTCGTGAACCGCCACCCCATGACCGAATTCCTGAGTTTCCGGGGCTACCGTTCGGGTCCTGGTGGCGATGCGATCGACGTGCAGTTTTCGGGGGCGGAAGTGAGCGCGCTCAAGGCCGCTTCCGAGGACTTGCAGACGGCGCTGATAAAATACCCCGAAGTTTCGGCGCTCGAGGACAACCTCGCCTATGACAAGGAAGAATTCATTCTGGATCTGACCCCCCAGGGACAGGCGTTGGGCTTTACCATCGAAACCCTTGGGCGCGCACTGCGCAACCGCCTGAACGGGATCGAGGCGGCAACCTTCCCGGACGGACCACGCAGCTCCGAGATACGGGTGGAACTGCCCCGGGATGAACTGTCGGCCGACTTCCTCGAACGCACGCTCATGCGCACGCCGGAGGGGGTCTATGTGCCGTTGGCCGATGTGGTTTCGGTGCAACGCAGGGTTGGGTTTTCGACGGTCCGCCGCGAAAACGGGCTGCGCGTCATTTCGGTGATTGGCGATATCGCCGAAGACGATCCGGCCCGCGCAGTGGAAATCACCGCAGCCCTGGAAAATGAAATCCTGCCGAAAATCGCCAGTGAGCGTCAGGTCGAATGGCGCATGGCCGGGCTGAGCGAGCAGGAGGACGAGTTCCTCAACGAGGCGCGCACGGGCCTGATCCTGTGCCTGACGGGGATTTATCTTGTGCTGGCGTGGGTCTTCGCAAGCTGGACCCGGCCTTTGGTGGTGATGGCGATCATTCCGTTCGGGCTGGTGGGAACCATCTGGGGCCACTACATCTGGGACGTTCCGCTCAGCATGTTCACGGTCGTCGGATTGCTTGGCATGACCGGCATCGTCATCAACGACTCGATCGTTCTGGTGACAACGATTGACGAATATCAGCAGGAACGCGGGCTGATCCCGTCGATCATCGACGGCGCGGCGGATCGTCTGCGCCCTGTCATGCTGACCACGATGACGACGGTCCTGGGCCTTGCGCCACTGCTGTACGAAAAATCACAACAGGCCCAATTCCTCAAACCCACGGTGATCACGCTGGTCTATGGTTTGGGCTTTGGCATGATACTGGTCCTGATCGTCGTTCCGGCGCTTCTGGCGATACAGCGCGATTTCGCCCGACCGCTAACGGCCCTGCGCCGGGCTCTTCGTGGTCCCGACCCGCTGGTGCGTGCCACTGTGGCCGGAACCGGGGCTCTCATGCTTGTTTGGCTGGGCGCTACAATGGTGTGGCCGCTGGTTTATGGCGGTCTGCCCGGATTGCTGCTCCGGCTTGCTCCGGCCCTGGAAACGGCCACCGTCGCGCAGGCGGGATTAGGATTGTTCCTGATCGGCGCGCTGGTCATTCTCGTGGCTGTAGTGCTGATTTCGGCGCTGTTTTATCCACGACTGGCCGCGCGGACAAAAGTCTGAGGCGCGTGGGCTAATTCCGCGCCAGCGCAGTGAGCAAAAGATCGGGAACGCGAGCGCTCATCGGCAGGGCATTGCGACGAATCTCTTCGATGCGAAACCAGGCGGCGTCCAGTGCGTCGTCCCCGGCGACGGGTGATCCGCTGACATACCGGCAGGCGACCCCGACCAGCAGATAGTGGCTGGTGACATCGCCGCTGTCGTCATGCCGCAGCAGATCGAGATTGTCGAGATACGAGGTCGGCTCCGCGACGACCCCGGTCTCCTCCAGCAACTCGCGCGCGGCGGCCTGCATCGCGGTTTCGCCCCATTCCACATGGCCGCCCGGAAACCCCCACAATCCCGCGTCGGGTTGCTTGCTGCGCTGCACCAGAAGAACATGATCGTCACGAATGACGACCGCCAGCGCGCCGATGGAAGGGGTTCGGTTCATACGCTACCCGGCGGTACAGCCCTGAATATCGACTGCATGATTGGACCCAAGCACGGTGATCCGGACTTCCGACCGGTCCAGCGCAAAGGCGCTGCCGGAATTGCTGATCAGTTCCGAACTGGCGATCAGCCTGTTTCCCTGCCGGTTCGTTCGGGTTTCCGACGCCCAAAGGGACGGGTCGCCCGGCTCGATAATTGCGATTTCCTCACCACCGGCCGAAGGCATCGCGATATTCGCCTCGATCTGCATTCCGTTCTGTGTCGGTTTCAGGCGGCAACTGGCGGATTGAACACCGGCCTCGCGCTCGGAATACGGGCGCTGCGCCATCGCCGCGGCAATTGCCGGATTGCGCCCGGCCTCGCCGGTAAGCGTATGATCGAAGCCGAGGTTGCCGGGGACGCAGACCTCCCTGCAAACACCGAAATCCATCTCGCCCTTCAGGCGAACCGGACGGCCCGGTCTGGCTGGCGTGATCTCGATTGGCAGTACCAGCTGATCCTTGTAGCCGATCGACCGCAGCCCATTCTGATCGAACACATGCGGTGTCGGCCATGTAATCGAGATTTCGCCGATATTGTCGGAGCCCCGCCAGTCGAACTGAGGCGGAATGCCCGCGTCGCCGGGTGCGCGCCAATAGGTCTTCCAGCCCTCCGCAAGCGTCAGCCGGATGGCGCCCAGATAGGTGCCTTTCCCGGTGGCGCCACCGTCGAGGATTTCAAGCCGCACGACATCATCAAGCCCGCCGGAAAACACGGGCGAGGCAAACGACAGGCAGGCGGTCAGGGCGCAGGATGCCAGTTTCATCAGTTTCGACATAAGGACTACATGCGCCCTGAATCGGGAAATGCCAAGTCACGTTCCGGTCATGATTGTGAAATCTTAGAAAATTCGGGGTCCATGCCTTGCAAATCCGGGGGGAGCGGGGCCATTGTCTAGAAGTAAGCAGTGAGAGATTGTTCGGATGGATTTGACGGGGAAACTGTTGATCGCGATGCCCGGAATGGGAGATCCGCGCTTCGACCATTCGGTGGTCTATCTGTGCAGCCACGGCGATGACGGGGCGATGGGGCTTATCGTCAACAAACCCGCCGACCTGCGCATCAAAGCGCTTCTGTCGCAGCTGAACATTCCTTGCGAAGTCCCTGTGGTGGGCGAACGTCTGGTGCGGTTTGGCGGACCTGTGGAAACCTCTCGCGGTTTTGTGCTGCACAGTTCGGATTACGAAGCGAACCTGCACTCGATGCCGGTCAAGGCAGGTTTCAGCATGACCGCCACCTTGGACATTCTCGAAGACATCGCCTCTGGAAGAGGGCCGGAGGAGGCGATGCTGATGCTGGGATATTCCGGCTGGGGGCCGGGCCAGCTGGAAGATGAGATTTCGATGAACGGCTGGCTCACGACCGATGCCTCGCCCGAATTGGTGTTTCAGACTGCCGATGAGGAAAAGTGGGAAGCGGCCCTCGCCACGCTTGGCGTGGACCCCCTGACGCTATCGGCCAGTGCGGGCCACGCCTGATCAGGTCTGTCTGGGCGCGGCGGCGCGGCGCAGGCGGTCGTTGATCGCGGCGCCCAGCCCGGATTCGGGAATTGCCGTAACCGCGATCGGACGGCTTGTCGCGTTCAGCCGATGCAGGGCCGAAAACAGATTGGCCGCCGCCTCGGCCAGGTTGCCGGTTTCCGACAGATTCAGATCGCAATCGACAGGTCCGAACCCCAGCAGGATTTCCTCGCCCCGCCGGTTGCGCGCATTCAGGCGTACCGGTGCGTCCGGCGCATAGTGTGACAAAAGCTGGCCCGGCGCCGTAAGCGCATCACCGGCTTCATAGTGATGCAGCGGTGCGCCGAGAACCGCTTCAACCCGTTCCGCCGCGATGCCGCCGGGTCGCAATAGTGATGGCTCTCCGGCCAGACCGACGATGGTTGATTCCAGCCCCACGCCGCAGGGTCCGTCATCCAGAACCGCAGCAATCCGGCCATCCAGACCGGCGCAGACGTGCCCGGCGGTGGTCGGGCTGATCCGCCCCGAAGGGTTGGCCGAGGGTGCCGCGACCGGGCCATCGAAGGCCGCCAACAACGCATGCGCTGTCGCATGGGCGGGAACCCGAACCGCCAGCGTGCCCAGCCCGGCGGTCACCAGCGAGGAAATTCCGTGCCCCGGACGCAACGGCAGGACCAGCGTCAGGGGGCCGGGCCAGAACGCATCGGCCAGCCGCTGTGCGCCCTCGCTCCAATCCACATAGCGCCGCGCCGCTTCGACCGATGCCACATGCGCAATCAGCGGGTTGAAACTGGGCCGTCCCTTGGCGGCATAGATTGCCGCGACCGCCTCTCCGTTGCGCGCGTCGCCGCCCAGCCCATAGACCGTTTCCGTGGGAAACGCGACCAGCCGCCCGTCGCGCAGCAGTTCGGCAGCGCGGCTCAGCCCCGCAGGATCGGCGGTCAGATATTCGGTGACGCAGGGGTTCATGGGCAATGACGCGGCGTTTTAGTTGCTTGCAAGATCACGATAGATAGGTAATCGATCAAGCTCCGATCCTTACTGACGCGGGCGGCAGAATCCAAGCCCGCGCTTGTGAAAGCCGAGAAAAGTTCCGAGGAAAGCCATGCCGTATCGCGCCCCGACCACCGACTATGCATTTCTGTTCGAACACGTGGTCGGTTTCGATCAGGTGGCCACGAGCGAATTGTTTGCCGAGGCCAGCCCGGATGTGGTCGGTGCCATTCTGACCGAAGCCGGGAAAATGTGCGAAGAGGTCATGTCGCCCCTGCAGCGCCCCGGCGATCTGGAACCCGCCCGGCTGGAAAACGGCGTGCTGCGCACCTCGCCGGGTTATGCCGACGGATGGCGGGCGATTGCCGAAGGCGGCTGGATCGGGATGAGCAGCGACCCGGAGTTCGGCGGTATGGGACTGCCCACGACGGTGGCGACCGCCGTCAACGAGATGATGAGCGCGGCCTGCCTGTCGCTGCAACTCGCCCCGCTGATGAGCCAGGGCCAGATCGAGGCGCTGGAACATCACGCGAGTGGTGAGCTGAAGGCGCTTTACCTGCCCAAGCTGATCTCGGGTGAATGGTCGGGGACGATGAACCTGACCGAGGCACAGGCCGGATCGGACGTGGGCGCACTGTCATCCAAAGCCGAACCCAATGGCGACGGAACCTATGCCATAAGCGGGCAAAAGATCTTTATTTCCTGGGGCGACAACGACTTTTGCGAAAACGTGTGCCATCTGGTCCTGGCGCGCCTGCCGGATGGGGTGCCGGGCACCAAGGGGATATCACTGTTTCTGGTGCCCAAATTCATTCCGGACGAAAACGGAAACCCCGGCGTCGCGAACAGCCTCAAGGTAGTGTCGCTGGAACACAAGCTGGGCCTGCACGGCTCGCCCACCTGCGTGATGCAGTATGACGGGGCTACGGGCTGGCTCGTCGGTGCCGAACATGGCGGCATGGCGGCAATGTTCACGATGATGAACAACGCGCGTTTGGGTGTCGGCGGGCAGGGCGTCGGTGCGGCCGAAGGGGCCTATCAGCATGCGTTGGCCTATGCGCAAGAGCGCAGACAGGGCAAGACACCCTCGGGCACGATCATCGACCACGCGGATGTGCGCCGTATGCTGATGGAGATGCGGGCGGACATATTCGCCGCGCGCGCGATCCTTTTGGACACTGCGGTCGCACTGGACATGGCCAAGGCCAGCGGTGACGCCGAATGGACGGCGCGCGCGGCGCTGCTGACGCCGATCGCCAAGGTTTTTGGCACCGAAACCGGCATCCGGGTCGCCGAAACCGGGGTGCAGGTGCATGGCGGCATGGGGTTCATCGAAGAAACCGGTGCCGCGCAGTATTACCGTGATGTGCGCGTGACCGCGATTTATGAAGGCACCAATGGCATTCAGGCGATGGACCTCGTCGGACGCAAGATGATGGACGGCGGTGAGGCGGCCTCGCGCCTGCTCGACGAGATCGAGGCACAGGCCGAAGCGGCCCGCGCGACCTTGCCGGACCTGGCGGGGCCTGTGTGGGAGGCGACCGAGTCGCTGCGCGAAGCAACCGAATGGCTGGTGGGGCAGGAAGACATGACCGAACGCTTTGCCGGGGCACTGCCGTACCTGCGCGCCTTTGCGCGGGTGTTGGGCGGGCACTATCACCTGTCGGCGGCGCTGGCCGATCCCGATGGCCCGCGCGCCAGGCTGGCCCGGTTTTATATCAACGCATTGCTGCCCGAGCATGCGGGCTTGCTGGCGCAGGCGCAGAACGGGGCGACCGACCTCTATGCGCTCAGCGCTGACGAGTTGGTGGCCTGATGGACGGGACGCAGTCGATTGCCATGCGGTATCCCTGGACAGAACCACCCCGGACCGGAGAAGCCATCGAAGTGGCTCAGGGCGTTCTTTGGATGCGCCTGCCACTGCCGATGAAGCTGGATCACGTCAACGTCTATGCGCTGGATGACGGTGACGGCTGGACGATCATCGATACCGGGTTTTCCTCGCGAAAATCACGCAACATCTGGGAACAGGTGATGGCCGGGCCGCTGGGCGGCAGGCCGGTCCGGCGTGTCGTGGTCACGCATCATCATCCCGATCACATCGGCAATGCGGGCTGGTTTCAATCCGTTCACGGGGCGGAACTCGTCACCACGCGAACGGCCTGGCTGTTCGCGCGGATGCTGACGCTGGATGTGCAGGAAAACTGGCCCGCTGAAACGCTGGACTATTACCGCAGCGCGGGCATGGTGCCGGAGATTCTGGAAAAGCGGATGTCCGAGCGACCGTTCAATTTCGCCGACATGGTTCACTCGATGCCGCTCGGCTTCACGCGCATACGGCAGGGCGATGTGCTCCGCATGGGCGGGCGCGACTGGGATGTGCACATGGGCAACGGCCACGCCCCCGAGCATGCCACATTCTGGAGCCGGAACGACAACCTGGTAATTACCGGCGATCAGATCCTCAGTTCGATCAGCCCCAACATCGGCGTCTATGCCACTGAACCACTGGCCGATCCGGTGGCGGAATGGCTGGAAGCCTGCGAACGGCTGGAACCTCTGGCCCGGCCCGAGCACCTTACGCTGGGCGGACACAAGCTGCCGTTCACCGGTCTGCCCACGCGAATGCGGCAATTGATCGACAATCATCACGGTGCGCTGGAACGCCTTTTGGATCATCTGGACGCGCCGAAACCGGCCGCTGACTGTTTTGCACCGCTGTTCAAGCGAAACATCGGCGAAGGCGAATATGGCCTGGCACTGGTCGAAGCGGTTGCGCATGTGAACCATCTCTACCACATTGGGGCTGTGACCCGGACGCGACGCGCCGACGGGGCCTGGCTGTACCAACGCAACGGGTGAGAGATGGACGACAAGATCGAAACTTCCGCCGAGGCCGCCGAAGCCGCGGCCATACCGCGTTGCTACGAGGTACACACGGACCCGGCCGAGGGTAACGGCCCCAAGGATCTGCCCAAGCCGCTGCAGGCGCCGGTCGAAACCAAAAGCCCGGCGCAATGGGCCTATGAACGGCTGATCCTGTATATCCAGAACTTCGAAAAGCAGCTCGACAACAGCCAGGAGGTGGCGATGGGCTATACCGGCGGCGATGCGGGCGTGCTGCGGATCGAAGGGATGGGCTATTTCGATCCCGACATCGTGACGTTCTATGGCTCGGACGCCACCGGGGCCAAGACCCAGCTTGTCCAGCATGTCAGCCAATTGAACGTGATGCTGCGGGCGCTGCCCAAGACGGTCGAGGACGAACCGGCCCAACGCATCGGATTCCGTCTGGCGGCCGATCTCGAAGGCGACTGACCTTACTTGCATTTCGGGCGGGCACGGCATTGAATGACTGCATTGTTCAGGAGTTCAACGCGTGACGCATTTTGCAACAGTAACAAACGCCTACCGGGCGGCCTGGTCCCGTAAGCGGATATTCGTACCGCTTTATCTGATTTTACGCCTGATGGTGCTGGCGGTGATTGCTCCGGCGCTGGCGGTTGTTGTCAATCTGGCGGTTTTGTTGTCCGATCAGTCGGCGCTGACGGATCAGGACATCGCGATGTTCATTCTGACGCCGGTGGGGTTTCTGGTCACGCTGGCTCTCCTCAGCCTGTTGCTGGTGGCCGAGGTTCTCGGCTTTGCAGTCATGGCCGCCTGCCTGCGCATGGGCAAGGCCGACCTGTGGAGCGCGGGCCGTTCGGCACTGGCGCTGGTGATTGCGCGCCTGCCGCGTCTGCTGGAATTTGCGCTGCGATTCGTGCTGCGTGTGTTGCTGTTCGTCCTGCCGTTTGCCGCGCTTGGTGCGCTGATCGCGTGGTGGACGCTTACCGAGTACGACATCAACTATTACCTGACCTTTCACCCGCCCGCGTTCTGGGCCGCCGTGGCGCTGATCGGTGCGGTTCTGCTGGTCATGACGTGGTTACTAATCTGGCGTTTGTCCGCATGGGCGCTTTCCCTGCATCTGGTTCTGTTCGAGCGGATTGCCCCCAAGGCCGCATTCGCAGAAAGTGCGCGCAGGATGGCCGGGCATCAGGGTCGCCTGAAAATCAAGCTCGTATTGTGGCTTGCCGTACGGGTTGCCATCGCGGCGCTGATCGGCGCGGTGGCAAGCGGCGTTCTGGGTCTGATCCCGCTGAATCAGGGTACGAACTTGCGCCTTGCTCTGTCGATATCTCTGGCGGTCGCGGGGCTTTGGTCCCTGGCCGGTCTGGTTTTGGCGGCGATTGTCCTGGGGGCTCTGGCTGCGGTGCTGGACGGGTTTTATCAGGGTGAGGTCAAGCTGCAGGCACCCGTCGCAAGTGGAAGTATCCGGGCAGGGTTGATCGGGCTGGTCGCCCTTTCCGGTATCGCGGTTCTGTCGGGTTTCTGGCTGAGCAACAACCTGCTGGAGAAAGTTCAGGCAACCGACTCGGTTGACGTCATCGGTCACCGCGGCGCTGCGGCGCTGCGGCCGGAAAACACCATGGCATCGGTATTGAAGGCCATCGATGACGGCGCCGACTGGGTCGAGATCGACGTGCAGGAGACAGCGGACGGTATCGTCGTGGTGGCACATGACAGCGATTTCATGAAACTGGCGCAGACCAATCTGAAAGTGTGGGACGCCACCATGTCTGATCTGGATGACATCGACATCGGCAGTTGGTTTGATCCGGAATTCGCCGATGAGCGCACCCCCACCCTGCGCGATGTTCTGGCGGCGGCGCGCGGGAAATCCAAGGTCATCATCGAACTGAAATACTATGGCCACGACGAGGACCTGGAAAACCGGGTTGTTGGGATTGTCGAGGATCTGGGGATGGAAAACGACGTGGCCACCATGTCGCTGAAATACCCTGCCGTGCAGAAGATGCGCGCGCTGCGCCCCGATTGGCGTACCGGAGTTCTGGCGGCGACCGCCGTGGGCAACATTGCGGGGCTGGACGCTGATTTCATCGCCGTGAATGCGAACATGGCGTCGCCTGGGCTGATCCGGTCGGTCCATGACGCGGGCAAGGATTTTTATGTCTGGACGGTCAATGATCCGATTCAGATGTCGCAAATGGCGTCGATGGGGGTTGATGGCCTGATCACCGACAAACCGGCCCTGGCCCGGCAGGTGCTGAAAACCCGCGCAGAGCTTGGTCCGGCGGAACGGCTGATGCTCTGGCTCGCGGGCGAACTGGGGATGGAGATTGATGCAAAGCAGATGCGCGATGACAGCCCTTAAACTTTTCGCGGTGCTGTGCTGTCTGGCGGCGCCGGCAAGCGCGCAGGACCTGATCCGGACCGTCGAACTGCCGTCTCATCGCGCTTTGATGCTGACGCGGGCCTCTGCGGAATTGCGCCCCTTCGAAACGGACGGGTGCTCGGGCGGCATGTCGTCGGTCTGGGGGTTTGCGGCGGATGTCTTTCCGGACTTCGCCAGAACATATCAGGCGGCGCCGCCATGGGAAGATTGCTGCGTCACGCATGACAAGGCCTATCATGATGCAGGCGGGGCCGATCAGGCCAGTGCCAGCTTTGAGGCCCGGCTGGCGGCAGATGCCGAGTTGAAAGCCTGCGTGTTGCAGAATGGCGAAGACAGGGCGGAGGAAATTGCCGCTCGTCTGAATGCCGAGCCCGAGCAGGTGCGCCTGGCCTATGACGCCATTGCCCAGGCCATGTACCTGGCCGTTCGCTTCGGTGGCGGCCCCTGCACCGGCACTCCATGGCGTTGGGGGTACGGCTATCCCGGCTGTACTCCGTTCGACACTTTGGCCCCTGCGCGCGATTGACGTCGTGACACAGGCGAAAGAATCCACTATCCAGCGTTAAACACGCGAATAGGAATTGAAAACATGGCTGAATACAAACAAGGCGAAATGGACATCAAGGTTCAGAACGAAACCTTCAACGGCTTCGTCAAGTTCATGATCTGGACGGTCGCGGTCATTCTCTTCGTCCTGCTTTTCCTGGCGGTTTTCGCCTCCTGATCGGGCAAATATCTCATGCGTCGGATCGTGACGGCATGCGCTTTGTTGCTTTTGGCGGCGGCGTGTTCCAGACAAAGCGCGCCGCAGGCGGATTACGAGACCATTGCAGCCGTTCGTTATCGCGCTCCTGGGCCGGCAAAGCTGACATTGTACACCATGGTGAACAACCGTACCGGTTCGGGCGGGCATGCATCACTGATGATCAACGCCTCCGAAAGGGTGATTTTTGACCCTGCAGGTTCGTTTCGCGCCGACAGCGTGCCCGAGCGGGACGATGTGCTTTACGGCATCACGCCTGCCGTGGAAAAAGCCTATCGCGGATCGCATGCGCGCTCGACCTTTCATGTGATCGTTCAGGAACTGGAAGTGACACAGGAACAGGCCGAAGCGGCCTATCTGTTGGCCAAACAAATGGGGCCGGTGCCGGGGGCCTTCTGCGCCAATTACACGGGACGTCTGCTCAGGCAGGTGCCCGGGTTCGAAGACATCAGACCGGTGCTGCAGCCGGTGAGGCTGGCCGATCAGTTCGGCGATTTGCCGGGCGCGGTGACCGAGCGCTACTATGAGTATGACGACGAGGATCTGCAAAAAGGCATCGCGGCCAACAACGCAAAGCTCAACGAGCAGGCCACTTCCCAGTACTGACGCTCAGCCCAGCAGATAGAGCAAGCCATACAATGTCGTCGCGCCCGCAAAGATCGCGGCCAGCACATTCTTGGTCAGCAATCCGACAATGATCGCCATGGTGGCGGCGCTCATCCGGGGCAGGTCGGGTTGGCCATCGGTGGCCGATGGCCAGACCACCAGCGGAGCAATGAGCGCGGGCAGGATTGCCACGGCGGTATAGCGCAGATGCCGCAACAGCCATTCCGGCATCGGCCGGTTTCCGACCAGCCCGATAAAGACGAACCGCAAGGCAAAGCTGCCCACCGCGAGGCCGACGATCACGATCCACATGGTGGTGGCGTCGATCTGGGTCATGACCGGACCTTTCGATGCTTCAGCGCCAATTCGGCCTGAGCCCCCGCCATCATCCCGGCGCAACCGGCAATCAGCAGGCCGAGGTTGAACGGCACCCAGACCGTGAGCAGAGAAACGGTGATCGCGACGAGGGCGGCGATGACGTGGGGCAGGGTGCGCAGCATGGGGCCGATCATCGACAGGAAGGTGATCGGAAGGGCGAAATCCAGCGCCCAGCTTTCCGGAATCTGCGTGCCCAGAACCGCGCCGAGATAGGTGCACAGATACCAAAGCGGCGCAATTGGCGAAATTGTACCGAAGAAATAGGCCATCCTGTCCCGAACGGACAGGTCAGGCTCGCGCTCGAACCGGACGATGCTACAGGCATAGGACTGATCGACGACGAAATACGCCGCGCAGGCGCGCTGCCACAGCGGCGCTGCCCCGAGATAGGGGGTCAGAGAGGCCGAGTACATCGCCACCCGCAGGTTCACCGCCAACGCCGAGGCAAGCACGATCACGGTCGGCGCATTGTCCTGTAGCAGCTGCAGCGCGGCGAACTGCGCCGCGCCGGCAAACACCGTCGCGGTAAAGGTCATGGTCTGGACGATGTTCAGCCCGGCCTCGGTTGCGAACACGCCGAACAGGGTGCCGAACGGGATTGCCACGAAGACAAAGGGAAATCCGTCGCGAAAACCCTTCCAGTAGTAGGATTTGGATGTGGTGAATGCCATGCCTAGATCCTATGGTGACCGCGACAGCAGTAGCGGGCTTGGGAAAGGGATGCAATTGGCCACAGAAACGGACCTGTCGGACTACATAATCGCGCCCGACCCGAGTGCGGCACGGCTGACGCGCGCCGTCGATGGCGTCGATCAGAATGGTAAGGCCAGCCGCATCTCGGTGGTTGAGGAACGTCCCCTGACGATCTTTCTCAACTCACAAGAAATCGTCACCGCGATGACCATCGGGGATTATCCCGAGTACCTGGCGCTGGGCTTTCTGCGCAATCAGGGGATGCTGCGCCCGGATGACGAAATCGTGCGCGTCGACTATGACGACGATCTGGAAACAGTCGTGGTGCGCACTGCGCTTGAGACCTCGTATGAGGACAAGCTGAAGAAGAAAACGCGTACCAGCGGCTGTGCCGTGGGCACGGTATTCGGCGACATGATGGAGGGGCTGGAGGGCGTGACGCTGCCGCAGGTGACGGTGCGGACCTCGTGGCTTTATGATCTGGCGGCAAAAATCAACCGAACACCGTCACTCTATCTGGAAGCCGGTGCGATTCACGGCACGGTCCTGTGCCGTGAAAATCGCCCGCTGGTCTATATGGAGGATGTGGGCCGCCACAACGCGGTTGACAAGATCGCGGGCTGGATGCTGTCCGAGAACGCGGCGGCGGCGGACAAGATCCTTTACACCACCGGGCGGCTGACGTCCGAAATGGTGATCAAGACCGCGATGATGGGCATCCCGGTGCTGGCATCGCGATCGGGATTCACCGCATGGGGCGTCGAGATCGCGCGCGAGGTCGGCCTGACCCTGATCGGTCGTATGCGCGGGCAACGGTTTGTCTGTCTGTCGGGTGAGGATCGGCTGGTGCGCGACGTGGACCCGGCAACGGTGCCGGTCGAGGACAGGAAACATCGGCGGAAGAGTGCGGATGGATAAGCCAATGAAAGAACCTATGGGTGTCATTTTGGCTGGCGGTCTTGCCACCCGGATGGGCGGTGGCGACAAGGGGCGGCTGTTGCTGGGTGGCAAACCGTTGCTGTCTCGTGTCATCGACCGGCTGGGGCCGCAGGTGGGGGCAATGGCGCTAAACGCCAACGGCGATGCGGGGCGGTTTGCCGATCTGGGCCTGCCGGTGATTGCCGATTCCATCGAAGGGTTCGCCGGGCCCTTGGCCGGAGTTCTGGCGGGGCTGGACTGGGCCGCCGAACAAGGTGCCGACTGCATCGTCACTGCCGCTGCCGACACGCCATTCTTTCCGCGTGATCTGGTGACGCGGCTGATGGCCGCTGCCCATGGGCAGGCGCACCCATTGGTGTTGGCAACCACGCCACGTACGGGGGCAGAGTTGAAATCGGGTGGCAGGGGCAAGGTGAACCGTCATCCGACCTTTGGCCTGTGGCCCGTCGCCTTGCGCGACGATCTGCGCGCGGAGCTGAACGAGGGCTTGCGCAAGGTGGTGCTGTGGACCGACAAACATGACGGGCGCGAGGCGTTGTTTCCGGTAGACGGCTTCGATCCGTTCTTCAACGTCAACACGCCTGACGATCTGGCGCGGGCGGAAAAACTGCTGGAGCAGGCATGAGGATCTATGGCGTCACCGGCTGGAAGAATGCGGGCAAGACCGGGTTGATGGAGCGGCTGGTGGCCGAGATCACCGGGCGCGGTTTCAGTGTCTCGACCGTCAAGCACGCGCATCATTCCTTTGACGTGGACCATCCGGGCCGCGACAGCTGGCGCCACCGGCAGGCGGGGGCGGCCGAGGTGCTGTTGGCCTCGCAATACCGGGTGGCCCATATGCAGGAACTGCGCGGTGCGCCCGAGCCACGGCTGTCGGACCTGCTGACCCGTCTGTCGCCCGTCGATCTGGTGCTGATCGAGGGTTACAAGCGCGAGGGCCATCCCAAGATCGAAGCCTATCGCGCCGAGCCGGGCAATGATCTGATCGCGCCGGGGGATGCGAGTATCCGGGCGGTGGCAAGCGACACGCCGCTGGATCTGGACCGTCCGGTGTTCGATCTGAACGACACGGGCGCCATCGCCGATTTCATCCTTGCCGAGGTCGGTTTGTGACCCCGTTCCGGACCTTCGCAATGGTGGACTGGTCCGGAGGCAATGACACCGGACCGCGCCCGCGAAGGGATGCGATCTGGGCATGCGTGGTGCGGGATGGATGCGCCGAAGACCCGATCTATCTGCGCAACCGGCAACTGGCCGAGGACTGGCTGGCGGACCTGATGACGGCGGAGATCACGGCCGGCCGCGATCTGTTTCTGGGGTTCGATTTTCCCTTTGGCTATCCGCGCGGGTTCGCGCGTGCGCTCACCGGAACCGATGATCCGCTGGTCTTGTGGGACTGGTTCGAAGCGCGGATATGGGACAGCCCGGCAGCCAACAACCGCTTTGATCTGGCTGGCGAGATCAACCGTGAATTCGGGGCCAGAGGCCCGTTCTGGATGAACGGGCTGCGGCGCGATATCGACGGGCTGCCGCGCCGCAAGGATGACTATTACAACCCGTTCCCCGAGCGCCGTCAGGTGGAAACCCTTGCCAGGGGCAGTTTCACCTGCTGGCAGATGGGCGGCGCGGGCGCGGTGGGCGGACAGGTGATGATGGGGTTGCCGGTTCTGGCACGCCTGCGCCGGAGGTTCGGGGGGCAGGTCGCTGTCTGGCCCTTTGAGCGGCTGGACAGGGCGGTGGCCTTTGTCGAGGTCTGGCCGTCGCTGACACTGGGCGCGGAACCGACAGGCCGTATCAGGGACGCCTGGCAGGTCGAACAAGTCGCATTGAATCTGGCGGGTCTTTCGCGGCAAGACTTGGCGCAACTTTTGAATGTCAGCGCTGCAGAGGAAGGGTGGATCATGGGTGTGACACAGAACAAGCCGGATATCGCGCCGCCCCCCCTGAAGAACGACTGTTTCGCCTTGCCCGCAGGCGTCAGCTGGACGCCGGTGGACGACGCGCTGGCGATGTTGCGCGACCGGATGCATCCGGTGACCGGCATCGAACACGTGCCGGTGGCGGGGGCGCTGGGCCGGGTGCTGGCCGAAGACGTTGCTGCGCGCCGTTCTAACCCGCCGCTGCCGAATTCGGCGGTGGATGGCTATGGCTTTGCCGGAGGTTATCCCGAAGGCGCGCATGTGGTGCCGCTGGCCGAGGGCCGGGCAGCGGCCGGGGTGCCGTTCGACGGGGTTCTGCCGCAAGGCAAGGCGCTGCGTATCCTGACCGGGGCGGCACTGCCCGAAGGTGTCGATACGGTCATCCTCGAAGAGGACGTGACCGTGCAGGATGGCCATGTCGCCTTTCACGGGCCGTTGAAACAGGGGGCCAACACGCGAAACGCGGGCGAGGATGTGGCGGCGGGGGATATCGCCCTGCACCGGGGTCGCAGACTGACCCCGGCGGATCTGGCGCTGTTGTCGGCGGTCGGCGTGGCCGGGATACCGGTGCATCTGCCGCTGCGTGTGGCGGTCGTGTCGACCGGTGACGAACTGGTCGAAGCCGGGGATGACGCAGGGCCGGGCCAGATCTTCGATGCCAACCGGCCGATGCTTTTGGCGATGGCCCAGCGGTTCGGGTTCGAAACGGTGGATATCGGTCGGGTGCCCGACGACCGTGCCACGCTGAGGGCCAGGCTGGACGAGGCGGCGGGACAGGCGGATGTGATCCTGACCAGCGGCGGCGCCTCTGCCGGGGACGAGGACCACATGTCGGCGCTGTTGCGCGAGGCGGGCGCGATGCAGGAATGGCGCATCGCGCTGAAACCGGGCCGACCGCTGGCTTTGGGCATCTGGAACGGAACGCCGATATTCGGCCTGCCCGGCAATCCGGTGGCGGCGATGGTGTGCACGCTGATCTTTGCGCGGCCCGCGATGGGGCTGCTGTCGGGCGAGGACTGGCAGCGGCCGCAGGGATTCGACCTGCCCGCCGCGTTCGAGAAGCGCAAGAAGCCGGGCCGGCGGGAATACCTGCGCGCACGGGTGCGCGATGGCCGGGTCGAAGTGTTCCGCTCGGAAGGCTCGGGCCGGATCAGCGGGCTGAGCTGGGCCGACGGGCTGGTCGAGATCGGGGATGGCGAGCGGCACATCCGCCCCGGCGATCCGGTTCGCTTCATCCCCTATGGCAGCTTCGGGCTGTGAAGGTCGAGATTTCCAAAGGCTTCGATGAGTCCGAGCGCCCGATTGCGGCGGCATTGTTCTGGCAGGCGTTCTCTCGCAAGCTGACCCGGATCATGGGACGCGGCACGCGGGCGCAGGCCTTTTTCGCCGCGACCCTGAGCCCCGATTTTGCGCTTGTGGCGCGTGATGACGCGGGGAACGTGCTGGGCCTTGCCGGATACAAGACGGACAAGGGGGCGTTCGCCGGCGGCGGCCTGAGCGATCTTGCGCGGGTTTATGGCCGGTTCGGCGCCGTCTGGCGCGGGCTTTTGCTGAGCCTGCTGGAACGGGATCTGCAACCCGGAGTTTTCCAGATGGACGGAATTTGTGTCGCCGCGGCGGCGCGCAGGCAGGGCGTGGGAACGGCGCTGCTGAAGGCGATCATGGCCGAAGCCGCAGCATCGGGAATGCGTGAAGTGCACCTGGACGTCATTGACACGAACCCGCGTGCCCGCGCGCTTTACGAGCGGGTGGGATTCGTGGCCATGGGGGACACCGGGACGGGGATGTTTCGACCCATTCTGGGTTTCAGAAAGTCAACCCGCATGAGGTGGTCCGTCGGCAAAGGCAACGCGGTCTGAGCGTGCCGTTCAGTCGAAGGTGCCGGCCACCCGCCCCAGCAGCATGAACGCGCGCGCGGTGCGGGTATCGCTCAGGGCCGCGATTTCGGCGTCGGTGGCCTCGGTCTCGAAATCGATGAACATGTGATCGAAGCGGCGAAGGAAATGGTGCGCCGCATCCCGAAAGATCGGGTCCTGTTTCATGCGCCCCGAGGTCAGCGCCAGCGAGGAACGGTCCCGAACCCCGCCCAGTGCCGCGACCGCGCGGCCGCGGGTACCCTGCGCGAACTGACGCCAGATTTCGGGGCGCGCCATGTCGGGTTTGAGATCATCCATATAGATGCCCTCCTGACTGAGCAGGGTCAGTACATCCTGCGCGGCCTGCACAAGCTGCGCGGCCTTGCGGTCTTTCAGCGCGCGGCGCAGGGCGGCAAAGCCCTGGGTATCCTCGGCGGTTTCCGGGAAATTCAGGGCGCGGATAAAATCTTCGGTCGCGAGCGGGGGCGCAATCTCTTCGGCGGAGGTGCCAAGCTCCAGCGAGGTCTGGCCGTTGGCTGGTTTCTTCCGGGCGGGTACCGCCGGCTTGACCATAACCGCCGGCCGCGATGTCGAGAAAGTCGCAAGGGCCGATTCCGCCTTTTTTGCCGACGCGGCGATTTCATCGAGTTTCTGGGTAACGGCAGGTTCCTGAATGATCGCGGCGCGCTGCTGTTGCAGGACATAGGCATTACGGATCGCGTCGATCGCGGTTTGCAGGCGCTGGCTTTCCTCGCGCATGACGCGGCTGGCCCGCATGGCGGTGGCCGCCACCCAGATCATCGCCACCGGCATAAACACCGCCAGCATGACGACCAGCGGTCCGCTGGAGGCCGCGTCGCGCGGCACGGCGATAAAGACCACCGCAAAAGCCAGCCACATCAGGCTGAGGATGATAGCCGCGATTTCAATGCCGGTGATGGCCTGCCTGTGCGGCCGGTCGTAGATGCCAAGCGAAGTCGGGCGGTCCGATTCGTTGTCCGTTGGGGTGCCCGACATGGCCGTGCCCCCGTCAGGAATACTGGATGGTCAGAATTTCATAGGACCGCAGGCCGCCCGGCGTGCGCACCTCGACACTGTCGCCTTCGTCCTTGCCGATCAGGGCGCGGGCGATAGGGGATTTGATGTTCAGAAGACCGCCTTCGATATTGGCCTCGTGTTCGCCCACGATCTGCCAGGTCTTTTCCTCGTCCGTGTCCTCGTCCACCAGCGTGACACGCGCGCCGAACTTGATTGCGCCGGACAGTTTTGCCGGGTTGATGACATCGGCCAGTGACAGGACGCCTTCCAGTTCCTTGATGCGGCCCTCGATGAACGACTGCTTTTCACGCGCCGAGTGATATTCGGCGTTTTCGGACAGGTCGCCATGCTCGCGCGCTTCGGCAATGGCCTTGATGATGGCGGGGCGCTCTTCGGACTTGAGCTTTTTCAATTCGGTCTCAAGCGCGGCATAGCCCGCAGGCGTCATCGGAATTTTTTCCATCGTTACTGTTCCACGCATAAATTGCGTCGCCCCGCCGCGCGATGCGCCGGGGCGACTGATTGATTTAGGAATACCTGACCCAAATGAGGCGTGAATTGCAAGAGGTCAACGCCTGCTGACGCGGAATACAGCCTAGTCGTAGGCGACCACCTCGAATTCGATACCGTTGTCATCGTCGAAATAAAACCGCCGCCCCGGTTCATAGTCGGCGTGGTTGTGCGGTTTGAACCCGGCGGCGCGGACTTTTTGTTCGGTCGCGTCGAGGTCTTCGACAACGACACCGACGTGATTAAGGCCGCCGACGGTGTTGTAGCTGCTTTCGGTCGTCGGTCTGGGGTTTTCGGGGGCATAAAGCGCAAGGTAGGTATGTGCATTGCCGACGTGAACGGTATAGCCCCCGGCAATCGCAGAGCCTTCCCAGCGGGTTTTCCAGCCGAACACATCCTGCATCCAGGCGGCGGTCGATTTTGGGTCGCTGACGGTGAAATTCGTATGTTCCAATGATGCAGGCATGATCGCTCCTTCTTGAATTCGGGTCTTGATACGACTCACCGTAATTTCTAAACCTAACTTTAGGTCAAGAGTTTTGTTCGGGAAAAGCGAATGGCGGTATCAGAGGGGCTTTCCATAGGGGCGCTGGCGCGGCGCACCGGTCTGGCGGTTTCGGCGATCCGGTACTACGAGGCGCAGGGGCTGATCTCGCCCTGGCGCAACACCGGCGGGCAGCGGCGCTATCAGCGCGCCGATATCCGGCGGTTGAGTTTCGTGATGATCGCGCAGCAATTCGGCCTGTCGTTGCCGGAAATCCGCGAGGTTCTGGCCGATCTGCCCGGCAACCGGACTCCGACACCACAAGACTGGAAACGGATCAGCAAGGGATTGCGCGCGCATCTGGACAGCCGAATCGATACACTGATCCGATTGCGTGACAATCTGGACGGCTGCATTGGCTGCGGCTGTCTGAGTCTGCCGAAATGCAGGCTGTACAACCCCGATGACCGGGCAAAATCACGCGGCAGCGGTCCCAGATACCTCATGGGCGACGCGCCAGAGGCATGAACTGCCGCATTGCAGCGAATTTACGCCGTGTTTCGATTGACCAGGGACTTTCACAACGGGTAATCACGCGTGAAACAAAATTGCGCAGATCACGCGTTGAGAGCGCCAATTCGGAAAGTTAGCGAAGGAGCCCACGATGGCCGAAATTGAACGCGAAGCGATGGAATATGACGTGGTGATCGTGGGCGCGGGCCCTGCGGGCCTGTCGGCGGCCATTCGTCTCAAGCAACTGGATGCCGACCTGAACGTTGTCGTTCTTGAAAAGGGTTCGGAAGTGGGCGCGCATATCCTGTCAGGTGCGGTTCTTGATCCCTGCGGTCTGGACGCTCTGATCCCCGACTGGAAAGAGAAAGGCGCACCACTGAACGTGCCGGTCGAGGAAGACAACTTCTATATGCTGGGTGAGGCGGGCAAGATCCGCATTCCCAACTTCCCGATGCCGCCGCTGATGAACAACCACGGCAATTATATCGTTTCGATGGGCAATGTCTGCCGCTGGATGGCGGAACAGGCCGAAGAGATGGGCGTTGAAATCTTCCCCGGCATGGCGTGTTCGGAACTGGTTTATGGCGACAATGGCGAAGTCAAGGGTGTTGTCGCCGGCGTCTTCGGCCTTGAGCCCGATGGGTCCTACGGCCCCGGCACCGAGCCGGGGATGGAACTGCACGGCAAATATGTCTTCCTGTCGGAAGGCGTGCGCGGTTCGCTGTCCAAGGAAGTGATTGCCAAATACGACCTGTCCGCCGGCAAAGAGCCGCAGAAATACGGCATTGGCATGAAAGAGATCTGGGAGATCGACCCGGCCAAGCACAAGGAAGGCACGGTCACGCACACCATGGGCTGGCCGCTGGGCGGCAATGCCGGGGGTGGCTCGTTCATCTATCACCTGGAGAACAATCAGGTCTACGTGGGCTTCGTGGTTCACCTGAACTACAAGAATCCGCACCTGTACCCCTACATGGAATTCCAGCGCTTCAAGCACCACCCGATGGTTGCCGAACTGCTGAAGGGCGGCAAGCGCGTCGCATACGGCGCCCGTGCGATCACCGAGGGTGGCCTTCAGTCGATGCCGAAACTGGTGGCGCCCGGCGTGGCGCTGCTGGGCTGTTCTGCGGGCATGGTCAACGTGCCGCGCATCAAGGGCAACCACAACGCGATGCTGTCGGGCAAGGCCGCGGCTGAGGCCGCCTATGACGCCATCAAGGCCGAGCGTTCGGGTGATGAGCTTACAGCGTACGAGGTTGATGTCCGCGAAGGCCCCATCGGCAGCGACCTGAAAAAGGTGCGCAACGTCAAGCCGATGTGGTCCAAGTGGGGCATGATCCCCTCGCTGGTTCTGGGCGGTCTGGACATGTGGACCAACACGCTGGGCTTTTCCCTTTTCGGTACGCTGGGCCATGGCAAGAACGACGCCCAATCGACCGAAGAGGCCAGCAAACACAAGCCGATCGACTATCCCAAGCCTGATGGCACGCTGTCGTTTGACCGTCTGACCAACGTCTCGTTCGCGATGACCAACCACGAGGAAAGCCAGCCCTGTCATCTGCGGCTGACCGACCCGGACATTCCGGTCAAGGTCAACCTGCCGAAATTCGCCGAACCGGCGCAGCGCTATTGCCCGGCAGGCGTTTACGAGATGGTCGAGGAGGACGGCGAACCGCGGTTCGTGATCAACTTCCAGAACTGCGTCCACTGCAAGACCTGCGACATCAAGGACCCGAGCCAGAACATCACCTGGACCACGCCGCAGGGCGGGGATGGCCCCAACTATCCCAATATGTAAGCAAGAAACCGGGCAATGGCGGGGACGTGAAAGCTCTGCCATTGCCTCTTCATCGCCGAAGCCCTAGCTTGTTCTCCGAAAAACGAGAAAAGGCAGGAAATCGGTGCTCTCCCTGGTACGACATGCGGCAGGTGCCGCGCTTGCGGTTGCGATGGCTTTCCCGACGGCGGTTTCGGCCGAATCCGGGGCGGGGGCCTATTTAGCGGGGCGTCAGGCCGTGTATCGCAGCGACTATGCGGAAGCGGCGCGGTTCTATATTCGGGCGCTTGCATCCGACCCTGCCAATCCCGCCCTTATGGAAAACGTGGTGCTGGCGCAGCTGTCCTTGGGCGAGTTGAAGCGCGCAAATGTCGTGGCACGCGAGATGGAGGCGCTGGGACTGCGCAGCCAGGTCGCCCATATGGTGGTCGTTGCCAATCTGATCGCCGAGGAGCGGTACAAGGACATTCTGGCTCGCGACCCCGAAACCCTGGGTATCGGTCCGCTGGTCGACGGTCTGGTGAAGGCTTGGGCCTATATGGGCGACGGGGCCGTTTCCAAGGCGCTGGAGCAGTTCGACAAGGTGTCCAATGAAAACGGACTGCGAGATTTTGCGCGCTATCACAAGGCTTTGGCACTGGCCTCTGTCGGCGATTATGAAGGCGCGGAAGAGATTTTTGCCGCCGATGACGGCCGGGTCGCGCGCGCATCCCGCCGCGCGGTGCTGTCGCGCGCCGAAATCCTGTCACAGCTGGACCGGAACGAACAGGCCCTGGCAAATCTGAACGAGGTGTTCGGAGGCCGCGCCGATCCGGCGCTACAAGCCGTGTCGGACAAACTTGCGGCCGGTGAAAAGCTGCCATTCACCCATGCGCGATCCGCGCTTGATGGCTTGGCCGAGGTTTTCTTTTCCATCGGAACGGCGCTCAATAACGAGGCGGCGAACGACTATGTTCTGGTCTATTCCCGCACCGCCAGTTTCCTGCGCCCCGACCATATCGACGCGCTGCTGCTGAGCGCCGAACTACTGGACGGGCTGGGCCAGTACGAGCTGTCGGTGGCGACCTACAAGATGGTCCCGCCGGACGGGCCGGATTATCACGCCGCCGAACTGGGCCGGGCCGAAGCCCTGCGCCGCTCGGCCAAACCGGATGCGGCCATCGAGGTGCTGGAGAAGCTGGCGCAGGACCATCCGCAACTGCCGGTCGTTCACAGTGCGCTGGGCGATCTGTTTCGGCAGCAGGAAAAATACGCCGAGGCCGTGGCGGCCTATGATTTGGCGCTGGATCTGCTTGAAGAGGGATCGGGCGGGCAGTGGTTTCTGCGCTATGCACGTGGAATTTGCTACGAACGCCTCAAGCAGTGGGACGCGGCAGAGGCCGATTTCCGCACCGCGCTGGAACTCAGCCCGGATCAGCCGCAGGTGCTGAACTATCTGGGCTACTCGCTGGTTGAGCGTCAGGAAAAGCTGGACGAGGCGCTTGAGATGATCCAGCGCGCGGTGAAGGCGCGACCCGACAGCGGCTATATCGTGGACAGCCTGGGCTGGGTCCTGTTCCGCCTGGGGCGCTATGACGAGGCGGTCGGGCATATGGAACGCGCGGTTGAGCTGATGCCCATCGACCCGGTGGTGAACGATCATCTGGGCGATGTGTACTGGGCCGTGGGCCGCGCCCGCGAGGCCGAGTTCCAGTGGAAGCGCGCGCTGTCCTTTATCGATCTGGAAGACACCGATGGCGAGGCCGATCCCGACCGTATCCGCCGCAAGTTGGAAATCGGGCTGGATGCGGTGCTGCAGGAAGAGGGTGCGACTCCGCTGAAGGTGGCCAATGACGGTTGAGGCCTTTGCGCCCGCCAAGATCAACCTGACCCTGCATGTGACCGGCCAGCGCGACGATGGCTACCACCTGCTGGATTCGCTGGTTGTCTTTGCCGATCTGGGCGATCGTCTGGATTTCACTCCCGGAACGGGTCTGTCGATGGATGTTACCGGCGAACATGCCGGCGGCGTGCCGGTCGATGGCCGCAATCTGGTCTGGCAGGCGGCCGAGGCGATGGGGTGGAGCGGGCATATCAATCTGCGCAAAACCCTGCCGCACGGAGCCGGGATCGGTGGCGGGTCTTCGGATGCTGCTGCAACACTATGGACGCTGGCGGGGCAGGGTTTCGAAATCCCAAAGGATTTGCCGCTGTCTCTGGGTGCGGATGTGCCTGTCTGCATGGCCGCCCGTGCCGCGCGGATGCAGGGCATTGGCGAACGTGTGACGCCGGTGGATCTGCCGCATCTGCCCGCGCTGCTGGTCAATCCCGGTGTGGCGGTGCCGACAGGGGCGGTGTTCAAGGCGCTGGGCGCACGCGAAAATCCTGCGATGGCAGAGGATATTCCGCCATTAATCGACCCCGCCGATTGCGCCGCCTGGCTGAAAGATCAGCGCAATGACCTGGAAATTCCGGCCATGGGTGTCGCGCGTGAGATCGAGCGAGTCCTCGACGATCTGAGGGCGACGTCCAATGCCCTGATGGCGCGGATGTCCGGTTCAGGCTCAACCTGTTTTGCGCTGTATCCCACCATGAAGGCCGCGCATTTCGCCGCCTACGAGATTGGCGCGGCCCATCCCGAATGGTGGTGCCGCGCGGTGCAGCTCAATTGAGGCGTGAAACCACGTAATCGGCCAGATCGCGCAGCAGGGTGCGGATCTCGTGATCCGGCAGCACATCCAGCGCAGCTTTGGCCTTGGCCGCCCAGCGATTGGCATCGGCGCGGGTTTCCTCCAGCGTCTGGTACTTGCGCATCAGCTCCAGCGCCTGCTCCAGATCGCCTTCTTGCTGGCGGCCCTTTTCGATCGTGCGCTGCCAGAAGGCGCGCTCGTCCGCTGTTGCCTGCGCCACAGCCTTGATCACCGGCAGCGTCAGCTTGCGTTCGCGAAAATCGTCGCCCACGTTCTTGCCGGTGGCCTTGCTGTCACCCTGATAGTCCAGCAGATCGTCCGCGATCTGAAAGGCGATCCCCAGGGCGTCGCCATAATCGTAAAGCGCCTGCACCTGGGCCCCGGTTGCGCCCGCGATGACGCCGCCCACCTCGGTTGCCGCCGAAAACAGCGCCGCCGTCTTGCCGCGCACCACCTGCAGATAGACGCTTTCGTCGGTGCGCAGATCGGTCGCCGCCGTCATCTGCAGCACCTCGCCCTCGGCAATGGTGGCCGAGGCGTTGGCGAGGATGTCGAGCACCCGCAGCGACCCGGTTTCGACCATCAACTGAAAGCTGCGCGAAAACAGATAGTCACCCACCAGCACGCTGGACTTGTTGTCCCACAGCAGGTTGGCGGTGGGCCTCCCGCGCCGCTGGGCGCTTTCGTCCACCACATCGTCATGCAACAGGGTGGCGGTGTGGATGAACTCGACCGTGGCGGCCAGCCGGATGTGATGCTCGCCCGGATAGCCGAACAGCCGCGCGGCGGCCAACGTCAGCATCGGTCGCAGCCGTTTGCCACCCGCTTCGACCAGATGCGCGGTGACCTCGGGGATGCGGGGCGCATGTTTCGAAACCATGCGAACGCGGATCAGGTCGTTCACGGCCTCCATCTCTGCAGCCAGAAGTTCGGCCAGCCTTTCATGCGGTTTCGAGATTGTCCCGATGTCCATCACACTCCTGATACAAGGCTCGACTTTCGTCCCACCTTGCCCTTACATCCGTCCCTATGAAAGAACTTCTGCGCAGCACCGATCCAACCGTCATGGCCTTTGCATCCGCTCTTCTTAGGGGCGAGGATATAGACTGCTTTGAGATGGACGTAAACATGAGCGTTCTCGAAGGCGGGATCGGAATCTTTCCGCGGCGGCTGATGGTGCGCGTCGACGATTTCGACCGCGCGGTGCGGGTGATGAAAGACAACGAAATTCCGCTGGGCCGATGACCGGGTTTGCGGAACAGGATCTGACCTGCGACAACTTTCTGGGCGGCCGGATTCGCTTGTGGCAGCCACGCAGGGGATATCGCGCCGGTGTCGATCCGGTCTATCTGGCCGCCTCCGTTCCGGCGCGGGCGGGCCAATCGATTCTGGAGCTTGGATGCGGTGCGGGGGCGGCGATCCTGTGCCTTGCCGCGCGGGTGGACGGGCTGGTCCTGACCGGTGTGGAGCTGCAAACGGCCTATGCGGCGCTGGCACGTCGCAACGGCGCGGAAAACGATGCCGGTCTGGAGGTCGTCGAGGCCGATATTTCCGCGTTGCCCGCCGAATTGCGTCAGCGCCAGTTCGATCAAGTCATCGCCAATCCGCCCTATTTCCGCGCCGGTGCGCACAGCCCCTCGCAGGATTCGGGCCGCCGCGTCGCGCTGGGCGGGCAGACCCCGCTGGAAACCTGGATATCGGTTGCGGCCAAGCGGCTTGCGCCACGCGGATATCTGCACATGATCCAGCGTGCCGACCGTTTGCCGGAAATGCTGGCCGCCTGTATGGGCCGGTTGGGGTCGGTCGAGGTGCTGCCTCTGTCGGCGCGTGCCGGCAGGGCGCCCGAGTTGCTGATTCTGCGGGCCAGAAAGGGTGGGCAGGCGGCGTTCAGACTGCACGCGCCGGTGATTCTCCACATCGGCGAGAAGCACCTGCGCGACGAAGACCATTGCCGCCCGGAAATCGCTGCGGTTCAGCGGGACGCGGCGCCGATGCCCTGGCCCGCGAACCGATAGGCGGCCAATGGCCGAATTTGAAGAATTTGTGACAGATTCCGTGCTGAACCCGCGTGACAGTCCGAAACCGATATGCTCAACTCGTACTGTACAAATCACTGAGAAGGAGGATCGCCATGAGCGTGAGCGCACATCTGACCGAACTGAAACGGAAGCATGCTAACCTCAGTCTCGAAGTAGAAGAAGCCCAGCGCTCCCCAGGTATCGATGATCTCCATATTGCTCAACTCAAGAAGCAAAAACTCAAACTGAAAGAAGAGATCGAACGGCTTTCGAGCTAAGGTTTGAGGCTGGCGCGTGCCGCGATGGCGGCACCGCCGGTGATGAACAGGGCCGCAATTGCCAGACCCCAGGTCGGGGCGGCGATACCGGCCAGAACCAGCACAACGGTAGACAGCAACGGCGCGGCGTATGAGCTGGTGCCGAGAATCTGAATGTCGCCGTGCTTGACCCCTATATCCCAGACATAAAAGGCCAGTCCCACTGGCCCTAGTCCCAGCGCCACGGTCGCGGCCCAGGCCAGTGTTGTCGGTGGCCAGACCGTTTCTTCGACCGCAAAATGAAGCGCCCACGACGCGATCGCCGTCAAAACGCAGAACACGGCGACCGAGCTTGTCGGCACTTTGCCCAGCCGCCGCGACAATACGGAATAGCCCGTCCAGGTTAGTGCGCAGAGCAGTGCCAACGCATAGCCGGGAAGGTATTGCGCCTGAAACCCGGCGCTGCCGCCGCCGGTGATGATCAGGGCGGCGCCGGAAAAGCCCAGAACGGCACCGATCAGATGCCCGGCACGCAGGCGCTCTCCGGGCAGCAACCCGGAAAACAGGACGATGAGAAGCGGCCAGAGATAGGCGATCAGGCCGGCCTCGGCCGCTGGGGCCATGCGGAGGGCGGAAAAATACAGCGCGTGATACCCGAACAGGCCCAGAGCGCCGAACAGGAACACCGAGGGGCGCACATCCTTCAGTTGCGCCAATCCACCCGTCCGCACCGTCCAGATCAGGCCCAGAGTGCCGCCAATGCTGAAGCAGACCGCGTTCAAAAGAAGCGGTGGCGTCGGGGCCGAGCCGACGGTGAACAGCGCCAGCAGCGACCAGAGCAGGACGGCGGCAAATCCGATGGCGGTGGCGCGGTTTCGGGTCATTTTTGCGGGATGTCCTCGACCGGGATGATTTCGAAATCGTCCGAGATATGCGCGGTCTTTTCGATCTCGGCAAGAAACCAGTCGCGAAAGGCGGCGATCTGCGGCCGGGTTTCTGCGCCTTTCAGGCACAGAAACCGAAACCGTGCCCTGGTCTCGATGGCGATCCTGAATGGCGCGACCAGCCGCCCCTCGATCAAGTCCTTGATGATCATCGGACGCCGCCCCAGCGCCACACCCAGACCCGCGACCGCCGCGTCGATGGCGTGATCCGCATGTGAAAAATGTGCGCCATGCGTCGGGACGAAATCGATACCCACGGCGCGAAACCAAGTGGGCCAGTCGCACGGCGGTCGCAGAAATTCGGTGGATTCGTCGTGGATCAACGGCGCCTGAGTCAAGCTTTGCGGCGTCGGAAAGCGTTCTGCCAGTTCCGGGGTCATGACCGGCGTCAGCCATTCCTTCCTCACCGGCACCGAATACAGATCGTCATCCTGTCCATAGCCAAAGCGGATCGCGACATCGACCTCATCCCTTTGCAGATCCATGTTGCGCAAGGTGGCCGAGAACCGCAGGTCGATCTCGGGGTGGGCGCGGGCAAAGTCATAAAGCCGTGGCGCAAGCCACTTCGCAGTCAGCGCCGGGCCCGCGGTAACGGTGAGCGTTGTGTTATCCGAAAGCCGCCGGGCGGACGACCACGCGGCTTGCAGGCCGGCAAACCCGTCTGCCGCGCCTGGGGCAAGGGCTTTGCCCGCGTCGGTCAGTTCCACGGCGCGGTTGAGGCGGCGGAAAAGTGGCCGTCCCAGATGTTCTTCCAGCGACTTTATCTGAAAGGACAGCGCCGCCGGGGTGACGTTCAGCTCTTCCGCCGCGCGGGCGAACGACATATGGCGCGCGGCGGCGTCAAAGGCGCGCAGGGCGGTCAGCGGAGGCAGGCGGTCACTCATGGTCAGTTAAGTAAAACTAAACTGAATGATTGAAAAGTCTCGTTTGTGGTCATGTAAAAAAGAAACCATGCTGTCGTCAGATCAAATCAAACTGATGCAGAGGGAAGCTGATATGTTTGAAGCACCGACCAATGCCGCAACGCGATGCGCCTTTCGGCGCGCGCATGACGAGCGGGGCAAAGCCCTCAGGCAGGTGATTTTGTGGATACTGGGTTCCCGCTGAGCGCAGCGCGCGCGTTCTTACGGGATGAAAGAAGGGCCGGTCCCATCGGACCGGCCCTGTTTTGTGACCGGCGTGGGATCAGACGAAGAACTGAGCGCCGTTGGCCGAGATGGTCGAGCCGTTGATGAACTGCGAATCGTCCGACGCCAGGAAGGCGACGCAACGGGCGATTTCCTCGGGTTCGCCCAGGCGGCCTGCGGGGATCTGGCCGATGATCGATTCGCGCACCTTCTCGGGCACCGCCATCACCATTTCAGTGGCGATATAGCCGGGGCAGATGGCGTTGGCGGTGATGCCCGCGCGCGCGCCTTCCTGCGCCAGCGATTTGACGATGCCCAGATCGCCCGCCTTTGTCGCGGCATAATTCACCTGCGCGAACTGCCCTTTCTGGCCGTTGATCGAACTGATCACGATGATGCGGCCAAACTTGCGCTCGCGCATGCCCGGCCAGACCGGATGTACGGTGTTGAACACGCCGGTGAGGTTGGTGTCGATCACCTGATGCCACTGTTCCGGCGTCATCTTGTGGAACGGCGCGTCGCGGGTGATGCCCGCGTTTGCCACCACGATGTCGATGGGGCCGACCTCGGCCTCGACCTTGGCGATGCCCGCAGCGGATTCCTCATAGTCGGCGACGTTCCATTTATAGGTCGCGATACCGGTTTCCCCGGTGAATTTCGCCGCAGCTTCGTCATTGCCCGCATATGTGGCGGCGACGTTATAGCCTTCGGCCTTGAGGGCTTTGGAAATTGCCGCGCCGATGCCGCGGGATCCGCCGGTGACGAGTGCTGTACGTGCCATTGAGGAGTCCTCCGATTTGAATTGTCTTGGTAATCTTGCTACAAACTATGCCGCAGATGCGCAATATTGTTTCGCGAAGAAATTCAGGGCTTTCGTGCAAATATTGTCGCAGGTGCAGAAAAAACATGGTGTCAAAGAAAAGGCGCCCGAAAGCGCCTTTGACTATCTTTGATTGCGGACCTCTCAGTCGCGCTCCACACACAGGGCGACGCCCATGCCACCACCGATGCACAGGGTCGCCAGACCTTTTTTCGCATCGCGGCGCTTCATTTCGAACAGCAGCGTGTTCAGAACACGGCAGCCGGAGGCACCGATCGGGTGACCGATGGCAATCGCGCCGCCGTTCACGTTCACGATGGCCGGGTCCCAGCCCATGTCCTTGTTCACCGCGCAGGCCTGCGCGGCAAAGGCTTCGTTGGCCTCGACCAGGTCCAGATCGTCAACCGACCAGCCCGCCTTTTCCAGCGCCTTGCGCGAGGCATAGATCGGGCCGACGCCCATGATCGACGGGTCAAGACCGGCGGTCGCATAGGATGCGATGCGGGCCAGAGGCTCAATCCCGCGCTTTTCGGCGTTTTCGGCGCTCATCAGCAGGGTTGCGGCGGCACCATCGTTCAGTCCGCTCGCGTTGGCGGCCGTGACCGAGCCGTCCTTGGTGAAGGCCGGGCGCAGTTTGGCCATGGCTTCCATGGTGGCGCCGTGGCGGATGTATTCGTCCTTGTCCATCACGATGTCGCCCTTGCGGGTCTTGATGGTAAAGGGGACGATTTCGTCAACGAATTTGCCCGCGTTCTGTGCGGCTTCGGCCTTGTTCTGTGAGGCGACGGCGAATTCGTCCTGCATGTCGCGGCTGATCTGCCATTTCTCGGCCACGTTCTCGGCCGTCTGGCCCATGTGATAGCCGTTGAAGGCATCCCACAAACCGTCACGGATCATCGTGTCGATATATTTCATGTCGCCCATCTTGTGACCGGCGCGCAGGGCGGCGGCGTGGGGCGACAGGGTCATGTTTTCCTGGCCACCGGCGGCCACGATCTCGGCATCGCCCAGCTGAATGTGCTGAGCGCCCAGTGCCACGGCGCGCAGACCCGAGCCGCAGACCTGGTTGATGCCCCAGGCCGCGCTTTCCTGCGGCAGACCGGCGTTTATATGCGCCTGACGCGCGGGGTTCTGGCCTTGGGCAGCGGTCAGGACCTGACCCATGATGGTTTCGCTGACTTCGCCTTTTTCGATGCCTGCGCGTTCGACGACCGCTTCGAGAACGGCTGCGCCCAGATCATGTGCGGGGGTATTCGCAAATGAGCCGCCAAAACTGCCGACACCGGTCCGTGCGGCGGATGCGATTACTACGTTGGTCATACAGTCAATCCTTTACCGTCATAGTCTTTCGGGAAATGTGACGGCGCAGGTCATCGGGAGCGCATCCCTCGACATGCAGAGCGCCTCGCTATCCCCCGCTCTAACACCCATTGCCATAACGTAATGCTGCAGTTGCAGCAACGGTCAGCTTGTCTCACCTGATCCGTCCGGGCGGTGCGCCGCTTTTCGGGCGCGGGCTAAGCGCTGGCCCGGTCTTGCTTTTTTGCTTTCCAGGGCGGTGCGATCGAGGGCGCGCCGAACAGGAACCCCTGCAGGCAGTCGACGCCGTAGTTAAGCAGAAACTCGGCCTCCTCGCGGGTTTCGACCGATTCGGCGGTGACGAGAATATCGAACTCGCGGGCGACGGCGACCAGGGCGCGGATCAGCGCCTGATTGTCGGGATTCCGATCAACGCCGCGCACGAACTGGCCGTCGATCTTGGCCGCGTCGAACAGGAAATCGCGGAAATGGCGAAAGCTGAAGCTGCTGGACCCATAGTCATCCAGCGCAAAAGCGATGCCGCGGGCCTGCAACCGATCCATGAAGTCGATGACCAGTTCGGGCACCTGCATTGCCGACTTTTCCGTGATCTCCAAAATCAGGCGTTCGCCCAGTGTCGGGTTTTTGGCCAGAAACCTGTCCAGCACCGCCGACCAGCGGGAATACCCGATAGAGCGGGCCGACATGTTGATCGACAGGCGGATATCGGGGTTGTGCGCCATCTGACGCAGGCCGATTTCCAGTGCGATGCAATCCAGTTCTCGGCCGATTTCGGTGTCTTCGACGTGCGACATGAACTCCCGCGCGGGGATGATCCGGCCGGTTTCATCCAGAACCCTTATGAACGCTTCATAAAATGCGGGCGCATACGGAGGGGATGCCTGCACGACGGGCTGAAAAGCGAGCATGCACTGCTTGTGCCTGACCGCCTCGGTCGCCATCCGGAGTGCGGAACGATCCCGACCGGTTACCGCCGCACTCAGCGGGTTGTCCGCCCCTTCCGATATTGCTGCCTGTTTGATTTTGCGCCTTCGCATCCCGCCAACCGATTCCTGCCGCCATACGGAATCAGTTTGGTGGCCGAAGGGTGAAGCTTCGGTTAACTGCGGTATTTTGAGAAAATGCCCCGGAGTTTCAGCGCGCCGACAGCCGGGCCAGAACCGCGCCGGTCAGCGCTCCGACCGTGCCCGCGCCCATCAGGCCGTACCCGGCCACGATCACCACGGCGGGAAGTGCCGCGCTCAGGGCAGCAATCATCGCCAGAACCAGTCCGATCAGACCGATTGCGACCGAATAAACCGTGGTGCTGCTCATACTGGCCTCCGACAAAAAACCCTGAAACGGATTGCCTGCATATGGGGGCAAAGATCGGAATTTCAAGCGCACCGGCGAACCGTCGCCTGTCACGAGGCCGGTTTGCCGCCTGAAACAGCCCCGGCACGGCCGGTTCGTTCAAAGCCCGGCGTGCCCCTCAGCTCGGGGTGGAGGGTCAGATGTCTGGCCTTGATCCGGTCCGAAGTGTCGCGGCTGCCATCATGGCTGTAACCCGGTGGGCCAAAGGCATAGGCCAGGCGCTGCCGGGCCGTCAGCCCCGGCTGTGCGATGTCCCGGAAAATGGCCACCCATTCGTGAAAGGCCACGCGCAGCGGATTGAACGTGGCAATGTTATGGACCAGTCCGTAATCGACCTTGTCATTCGCCTGCTCGGGCACGAAGGTTCCGAACATCCGGTCCCAGACGATGAAAACCCCGGCATAGTTGCAATCCAGATAGCGCGCATTGCGCCCATGATGCGCCCGATGATGGCTGGGCGTGTTCATCACCGCCTCGAACCAGCGGGGCATCCGGCCGATGGCCTCGGTGTGAATCCAGAACTGATAGATCAGGTTCAACCCTCCGGCAAACAGCACCATGGCCGGGTGAAAGCCCAACAGGATCAGCGGCGCGCGCACCACCATCATGAAGGTGAACGTATAGGTCCAGGTCTGTCGCAGGGCGGTGGTCAGGTTGTAGTGCTGGCTGGAATGATGGTTCACGTGGCTGGCCCAGACCCAGCGGATGCGGTGACCGAACCGGTGCACCCAATAGTACCGCAGGTCGTCGAGAACAAAGCACAATACCACCACCGGAATGGAAGTGCCCAGATCCAGCGGCGTCAGCCGCCACAGCCACATGAAGAAGGCCCAGGCGACAAAGCCCAGCAGCAGGCCCGAGGCCACGTTGCCCGCCCCCATGATCAGCGAGGTCACCGCATCGCGGGTTTCATACCGTCCGCCCCGGCCCCTCAGGGCGATCCACAGGAATTCAGCCAGAATCGCGGCGATGAAGAACGGCACCGCCCACTGGACGACATCGGGATAGGTGATCTGGTCGCTCATGGCCGCCTCAGCAGGTTTCGCCAGTGCGGACGCTCGGTTTCGTCCAGCCGGACGAGGGCATGCGGCGCTCCGAAATCGTGGAAAAAGATCTGCAGCCCCTGCGGATGATCCAGCCAGTCATAGTCGGACAGGTGCCGGCCCACGGTGTCGGCGCCAAACGACCACAGCAGGCCCGCGCCCATGTCGGTCCGCACCAGCGCGGCATGGCCGCAATGGCTGAGCGTTGCGTCGATTACGTGATCTTCGGGAAAGTGGCGGGCCCATTCGGCACGCACGCTTTCCGGGGTCAGGATACGCAGTCCTGACCGTCCGTTCAGGTGCAAAAGCAGGGCAATCCCGGCAATGCCGCCGACAACCAAGAGCAGCAGAATTTCCAGCGGCATCGGACCCTCCTGCCGCCAATCTGCAAAGACGGCAGGACGCTGTCAAAGGTGGCGTCGCGTCAGCCCGGCTGCATCTGGCCCAGAACCTCGTGCCGGACCACCCGTTCGACAAAGGGCACCAGCCCCTCGGGGCCGGATTGCCGGTCTTTCAGGTGGATACAGATATCCGGGCGCCGCGACGCGATGATGCCGACCAGCGCACCGCGAACCGTGTCGTCCAGCCCCGCGCCCATGATGGCGCAGGCGATGCGCGGCTCGGTCTCCAGCTGGCGCTTCACTTCTTCCTGATCATGCGCGCCCAGCCACTCGATCGGCAGATGTTCGAGTTTCTGCGCCACATCTCCGATCACGTTCGGCAGGCGCCCAATCAGCAGAACCACAGGTTTCATTGCGGCCTCCTTTCCCCGGCTGCGCATGAGAACCGGCTCGTAACGAGCCGGGTTCAGTGTAGCATAAAATGGAAAAGACGACGTGGTTCTAATTGGAAATCGTGAAAGTCGCCGATTCACCTTTTCCCTTGTCGCGGGTGAACGTGACCTGATTGCCTTCAATCGCAACCTTCTGGCAGTCTTCCGGCAAGGCCTTGTCACCAACAACGACATTGCGGCACCAGTACCTTCTGTTCCAGGCCCATGCGCCGACCACCTTGGCTTTGTTCCGGCCGACGCCCGAGATTTTTCCGTCCGCTGATATTACGAACCAAGTCTCTCCACTGACCAGTTTCTTGCCGGCCACAGACTCCAGGAACTGCTGCTTTTTGCGGATGTCCTTTGCTTCGGCGCCAGTTGCCGCCATCAGGAACACGCCGACCACAGCCGCCAGTAAGGCAGTCAATTTCATAGCTAATCCCCCCTAATCAAAGGATGAAACAGTAGCATGATTCGGCGATTGTGTCTCTGTCTGGTCAGCTTTCCGCGCTGAGCAGGGTTGAAATGATGGCTTTGGCGCTGTCGGAATTCCACTCGGCATCTCCGATCAGGCGGGCGATTTCGCGGCCCTCAGGGTCGATGATTACGGTAATCGGCAGACCGATTACGCCCATCTCGCGCGCTACGGCCTGTTTCGGGTCCTGATGGCGTGGCAGGTTGGTGATACCGTTTTCTTCGAAAAACTTCTTGATCCCGGCGGGTGTGTTGCGCCCGGTCGCCAGGGTCAGAACCTGAAACTTGTCGCCGCCGAATTCTGCCTGCAATTCGGCGATCTGCGGCATTTCCTTGCGGCAGGGCGCGCACCAGGTGGCCCAGAAGTTCAGCAACACGTACTTGCCCCGGTAATCTGCAAGCGATCCGGTACCCTTGTCATCCTCGAGCTCGAACTCGACCACTTCGACGGGTTTCGGCTCGGAATGCAGGATCAGCCGCTTCAGGCTGCCGTCCCTAAGCGATTCGAGGGTTGCGACATCCGCGCCCATCGCGGTGTTTGCACCCAACGCGAGGGCCATATAAAGGGGGATCAGACGAAACAGGCGCATATCAACTCCGGGTTTTCCAACATGACCGATCAATCCTCGAACCAGATGTGGGGCGGCCGCTTTGCCGCCGGGCCAGACGCGATCATGGAGGCAATAAATGCTTCGATCGGGTTCGACAAGCGGATGGCGGCGCAAGACATTGCAGGCTCGCGGGCCCATGCCGCCATGCTGGCCGCCACGGGTGTCATAACTGATAGCGATGCCGAGGCCATTCGGAAAGGGCTGCTCACAGTCTTGTCAGAGATCGAGCGGGGAGAGTTCCAATTTTCGACCGCACTGGAGGACATTCACATGAATGTCGAGGCGCGGCTGAAGGAGATCATCGGAGAACCGGCGGGCCGCCTGCACACGGGCCGTTCGCGCAATGACCAGGTGGCGACGGATTTCAAACTCTGGGTGCGCGACCAGCTGGATGCGGCGGAAAGCGGTCTCGTTGCGCTCTTGCGCGCGCTCCTCGGCCAGGCCGAGGCGGGGGCCGATTGGGTCATGCCCGGCTTTACCCATCTGCAGACCGCGCAGCCGGTGACCTGGGGCCACCATATGATGGCCTATGTCGAGATGTTCGGCCGCGATCTGTCCCGCGTCCGCGACGCCCGCGCCCGGATGAACGAATCGCCGCTGGGTGCTGCGGCGCTGGCGGGGACGTCCTTTCCGATTGACCGCCATATGACAGCCGAGGCGCTGGGCTTTGACCGTCCCGCCGCCAACTCGCTGGACGCCGTCAGCGACCGTGATTTCGCGCTGGAATTCCTTTCGACGGCCTCGATCAGCGCCGTGCATCTGTCGCGCTTTGCCGAAGAGCTGGTGATCTGGTCCTCGGCCCAGTTCCGGTTCGTGACGCTCAGCGACCGGTTCTCGACCGGCTCGTCGATCATGCCGCAGAAAAAGAACCCCGATGCCGCCGAACTGATCCGCGCCAAGGTGGGGCGGATCTTTGGGGCCAACACCGCGCTGATGATGGTGATGAAGGGTCTGCCGCTGGCCTATTCCAAGGACATGCAGGAAGACAAGGAGCAGGTGTTTGACGCCGCCGACAACTGGATGCTGGCGCTGGCGGCGATGGAGGGCATGGTCCGCGACATGACCGCCAACCGCGAAAGTCTGGCCGCCGCAGCCGGCTCGGGCTTCTCCACCGCCACCGATCTGGCCGACTGGCTGGTGCGGGTGCCGGGCCTGCCATTCCGCGACGCCCACCACGTTACCGGTGCGCTGGTGGCGCTGGCCGAGAAGAAGGGCTGTGACCTGCCGGACCTGTCGCTGGACGAGATGCAGTCGGCCCATGCCGGGATCACCGCAGATGTCTATTCTGTCCTTGGCGTGGAAAATTCTGTAAACTCGCGCCAGTCCTATGGCGGCACCGCCCCGTCGCAGGTGCGGCAACAGATCGAGCGGTGGAAGGCGACTCTCGGATGACCCTGATTCGAACCATTTCGATTCTCGTAGTGGCCTTGCTGCTGGCCGGGTGTGGTGCGGATGGCGAACCGATACAGCCGACAGTGAGCGCAGGCGTCGGCGTTTCGAGCAGCGGTATCCACACCGCCGGCGCCGTTGGCCTGCAAAAGGGGCCGGTCGGCGTCTTTTTCGGATTCTGAACGGCCTGACGGTTGATCCATCACCAGCGGTCACCATTTTGAGATCGCAGCAGCCTGTCCGGCTGTGATTTTGAAAGCTGAAGGCGCTCGAATGAAAATTGCCGTTCTGATCCTGCCCATCCTTGTTCTGGCGGCCTGCGAGACAGGTACGTCGTCGGCGCCGGCAGAGCCACGATGGCAGTCCGAACCAGCGGAGCCCGGCATCCGGGTTTCGGGTTATGCCCGTGTCGGGGTTTCCAGCAGGTTTTGAGGCAGCCACGCGGAATCATTTGATCCGTATGCCTCTTTTGGTCTAAGCGCGGGCGCATGGATCACTTCATCTATCGCGACGGCGCGCTTTTCGCCGAAGACGTTCCGATAACCGAGATCGCCGCTTCGGTGGGGACCCCGTTCTATGTCTATTCGACGGCCACGCTGCTGCGGCATTTCCGGCTGTTCGACGAGGCGCTGGAAGGCACCGATCACCTTGTCTGCTATGCGATGAAGGCGGCCAGCAACCAGGCCATCCTAAGGACGTTGGCGCAGGCCGGGGCGGGGATGGACGTGGTTTCGGTCGGTGAATACCTGCGCGCCAAAGCCGCAGGCGTGCCGGGAGAGCGGATCGTGTTCTCGGGTGTCGGCAAGACGGCGGATGAGATTCGCACCGCTCTGACCGGCGGCATCCGGCAGTTCAACGTCGAATCCGAGCCCGAGATGGAAGTGATCAACGCCATCGCACTGGAATTGGGCACCGTCGCCCCCATCACCGTGCGGGTGAACCCGGATGTGGATGCCAAGACCCATGCCAAGATTGCGACCGGCAAGTCCGAGAACAAGTTCGGCATCCCCATCGCCCGCGCCTCGCAGGTCTATGCCCATGCCGCCAGGCTGCCGGGATTGGAAGTGATCGGCATCGACGTCCATATCGGCTCGCAACTGACCGAGCTGGAACCGTTCGCACTGGCCTACCGGAAAGTCGCCGAACTGACCGGACAGCTCCGCGCCGAAGGGCATGACATCCGCCGCCTCGATCTGGGCGGGGGGCTGGGCATTCCCTATACCCGCTCGAACGAGGCGCCGCCGCTGCCGGTCGAATATGGGGAATTGATCAAGAAAACCCTTGGTCATCTGGGCTGCGAGATCGAGATCGAGCCGGGCCGCCTGATCGCAGGCAATGCCGGGCTGATGGTCAGCAAGGTGATCTATGTGAAATCAGGCGAGGGGCGCGATTTCCTGATCGTGGACGGTGCGATGAACGACCTGATCCGCCCGGCGATGTACGAGGCATATCACGATATCGTCCCGGTGACGGAACCCGAGCCGGGACAGGAGGCGCGCAGTTATGACATCGTCGGGCCGGTCTGCGAAACCGGCGACACTTTTGCCAAGCAGCGCGACATGCCCCCGCTATCCGCCGGCGACCTGATCGCGTTTCGCAGCGCCGGGGCCTATGGCGCGGTGATGGCCAGCGAATACAACACCCGCCCGATGATTCCCGAAGTTCTGGTCAATGGGGATCAATTCGCGGTTATTCGCAAACGTCCGACCTTTGACGAAATCATAATCCGCGATACCATACCCGAGTGGCTCTGACGCGATGACCGCGCGGGCCCCGGCAGGAGGCCCGCTGTGAACGTCAAGACACCACTTCCGGTTCCCAGACTCACCCTGTGGCTGACGCGCGCGGGTCTGTTGGCCGAACAGGTGCTGCGGTCGTTCTGGCCCGCAATTTCCATCCTGATGGCGACGCTCGCATTGCTGATGCTGGGCCTGCACGACCTTGTCCCGACCGAGGCGGTATGGGCCGTCGGCGCAATTGCCGGTCTTGGCCTGCTGGTGACGCTGGGCCTGGGCATCAGGCGGTTTCACTGGCCGCGATACGCCGATGTGCTGGCGCGACTGGACGAAACCCTGCCGGGTCGCCCGATTCAGGCGCTTCTGGATGATCAGGCCATCGGGACGATGGACCGGGCCTCAGTCGCCCTGTGGCAGGCGCATCAGCATAGGATGGCGGCGCGCGCATCGCGGGCACGCCCCGCCAGGCCCGACCTCAATCTGGCGGCGCGCGATCCGTTTGGCCTGAGGTATTCCGCACTGATGACGCTGGTGGTCGCCGTGCTGTTCGGATCGCTGTGGCGGATCGGCTCGGTTGCCGAAATGGCGCCCGGCGCGGCCACGGCGGCGCAGGGGCCGACCTGGGAGGGCTGGATCGAGCCGCCGCGCTATACCGGGCGGCCGACGCTGTACCTGGCCGATCTGCCCATTGACCCGATCGAGGTGCCCGGGGGCAGCCGTGTGACATTGCGGTTTTACGGGCAGGTGGGCGCGCTGTCCCTGACCGAGACCGTTTCGCAAGCGGGAACGCAGGATGCGACCGCGACCGAACAGGAGTTCCGGTCGGACAGGTCCGGTGTCCTCAGGATCGACGGGCCGGGCGGGCGGGCATGGACGCTCGACGTCGTGCCGGACCAGCCGCCATGGATCAAGGTGACGGGCGCGGCCGAGGCGGAACCCGGCGGCCAGATGATCCTGCCCTTTGCCGCCAGGGATGACTATGGCATCACCGGCGGCGAGGCCGTCATCGAACTTGACCTGGCCGCGGTTGACCGCCGGCACGGGCTGGCTGCCGATCCCGATACCCGCGACAGGATCACGGTGCAACTGCCCCTGCCGATCGCCGGGGACCGCAGCGATTTCGAAGAGGACCTGATCGAGGATTTCTCGCAGCATCCATGGGCGCATCTGCCGGTCAGGATCACTCTGTCGGCGCTGGATGCCCCCGAGCAGCGAACCGATGCCGCGCCCTATGCCACCGATCTGCCCGCCCGGCGCTTTTTCGACCCGCTGGCGGCCGCGGTGATCGAACAGCGGCGCGATCTGCTGTGGGCAAAGTCGAACGCTGTGCGGGTGGCGCAACTGTTGCGCGCGGTCTCGCACCGGCCCGAGGATGTTTTCCGCTCGGAAACCGCCTATCTGCGGCTGCGTGTGATTCTGCGGCGGCTGGAAACCTTTACCGAATTCGGCCTGAAGCCCGAACAGCAGGCCGAAATCGCGCAGGCGCTGTGGGATCTGGCGATCCTCATCGAGGAAGGCACCCTGAGCGATGCGCTGGAACGGCTGCGCCGGGCGCAGGAACGCCTGACCGAAGCGATGAAGAACGGGGCTTCGGATGAAGAGATCGCGGAACTGATGCAGGAACTGCGCGAGGCCACCGACGACTATCTGCGACAGCTGCAGCGGCAGGCGCAGCAGGACGGCACGCAACAACCGCAAGGCCCCAACGGCGAATCCATGCAGATGACTCAGGATGATCTGCAGCGCATGATGGACCGCATTCAGGAACTGATGGAACAGGGCCGGATGGCCGAGGCGCAGCAGGCGCTGCAGGAGTTCCAGCAGATGATGGAGAACATGCGCGTCACCCAAAGCCAGGGCCAGAACGGTCAGTCCGAAGGCCAGCAGGCGATGGAAGGGCTGGCCGAGACCCTGCGCAACCAGCAGGGGCTGAGCGATCAGGCGTTCCGCGATTTGCAGGAACAGTTCAACCCCGGCGCCCGGTCCGGTGAAAGCCAGAACAACGAAGGCCGCTCGGGCGGCCAGGGCCGCGGCCAAAGCCACGAAGGCCAGGGCGGGCAGAACCCGGGCGACCAGCCCGGAGAGGGCCAGCAGGGCCAGGGTACGCTGGCGGACCGGCAGCAGGCGTTGCGTGACGAGCTTCGCCGGCAGCAGCAGAACTTGCCGGGGCAGGGCACGCCCGAAGGTGACGAGGCGCGGGATGCGCTTGGCCGTGCGGGGCGGGCGATGGAAGGCGCCGAAGAGGCGCTGCGCAACGACGATCTGGCGGATGCCATCGACCGCCAGTCCGAGGCCATCGACGCGCTGCGCGAGGGCATGCGGGCGCTGGGCGAAGCTCTGGCGCAACAGCAGGGCCAGCCGGGACAGGGCACTGAAGCGGGCGATATGCAGGCCCGCAGGCGCGACCCGCTGGGGCGCAATCAGGGAGCTGTCGGTTCGATCGAAACCGACGAAAACCTTTTGCGGGGCGATGATGTCTATCGCCGCGCCCGCGAGCTGCTGGATGAGATTCGCAGGCGCAGCGGCGAAACCGACCGTCCGAAAATCGAACTGGACTACCTCAAGCGGTTGCTGGAACGGTTCTGATCCCGGATCGTCAGGGCTGAATGGCGGCGGCCTTGGCCTCGAGCCAGACGCGCGCCTGATCGACCATGGTGACATAGGCCTGAAGCATCGGATCGGCCTGCGGAATCGAATGCGATATCTGCGCGGCGTTGCCGTATACCATCATCAGCCCGACGCCCAGAATGACGATCAGCGCGAAACCGCGCAAAAATCCGGTGGACCCGCGGCTGGTGCTGCTCCGCGAAGCCGCGCCGCTGGTTCTGCCGTTGTCTCTACCACGTAGCGAAGAGTTGATCTCGTCGACATCCGGCAGCGCATTGCTGCGCGGCATCGTGGATGCCGGTTTTTCGGGTTCGGGCTTTGGCGGCGCGTTGCTGACGGAGGCCGTCTCCAGCCCAAGCTCTGGCTGGCTTTCCAGTGAGTCGGCCTCTTTGGCGCGAAGCTCTGATTCCCGCGCGGCCTCCTCGCGCAGGATGTTGGCGACAGCGGGATCCAGGCTGCGCTCGCGCTTTGGCTCGGGGGCCGGTGCGGCGGCGGGTTCTGGTTCAGGCTCCGGGGTCTGTGCCGTTTCCGGCGCCGCCCGCATATTTTTCTGCAAGGCGATTTCCACCGGGGAAGGTGCCGACTCCTCTTGTTTTGCCGGTTCCGGCGGGCCACCCGGAATTTCAACCCTGGGATGATCCGGATGATTCTGAAACCAGATCTCGTCGCAATTCGAGCATTGCACATCGCGACCGTTTGTCGGGATAACTTCGTCCGGCACCTCATATTTGGCACTGCATTTCGGACATGTCAGACGCATACTGCCTCCAGGCCTTGCTCGCGGCGTGTGTGTGGTTTTTTGCTGAATGATAATCGTTTACAACCAGTAGGCAAAGGGCGTTTTCAAAATCATTCCACAACTGCGCCATATCCTGGGCAGGTGCGGGCATTGAAACCGACACCCGCCTGAGGCAAGAAGGCCAAAATACCAACGGGAGCGGGAATTGATCGAGCTGGACAATGTAAGCTGCGGCTACGGTGGACGCGAGTTGTTGTGCGATGTTTCCGTGCAACTGTCGCCGGGCTCGTTTCATTTTCTCACCGGACCGTCCGGGTCGGGAAAGACGACCTTTCTGAAACTCTGCTATGGCGCGCTGGTTCCGACGTCCGGCTCGCTCAGCGCCTTTGGCCAAAACATGCGGGGTTTGGACCGTGACCAGTTGGCAGTGCTGCGCCGGCGGATCGGCGTGGTCCATCAGGACTGCCGCTTTCTGGATCATCTGTCGGTGACCGAGAATGTCTCGCTTCCGCTGCTGGTGTCCGGCCGCGATCCCAAGGACGACGAAACCAACTTGCGCGAATTGCTGCAATGGGTCGGCCTGGGCGATCACGCCGACGCCCATCCGCAGGAACTGTCGGGGGGTGAGCGGCAGCGTGTGGCGCTGGCAAGGGCGGTGATCATGTCGCCCGACGTGGTGCTGGCGGACGAGCCGACCGGCAATGTCGACTGGGACATGTCGCAGCGGCTGTTGCATCTGCTGATCGAGTTGAACCGGATGGGAAAGACGGTGGTTGTCGCAACCCATGACATGAGCCTGATCCGGGCCGTCAAGAACCAGATACAGGCGCGGGTTCTGCGGATATCCCAACGGCGGCTGCAACTTGCGGGGGCGGATCTGTGAACAGGGAAGTGGTCCGCAATATGCTGCGCGGCGACAAGCGGGCGGACCGTGTCGTGCCGCCGACCGGCATCACCGCCCGGCTGACAGTGTTCGTGTCCGCCGCGATGGCTTTTCTTGCGGTGTTCGCGCTGGCGCTGTCGCTGGCGGCAGGGCGGCTGGCCGACCGGTGGGCCTCGGAACTGGCCAGCGCGGCCACGCTGCGCATCAGCGCCCCGGCGGAACAGCGCGCTGCCCAGACGGACGTGGCGCTGAAGGTGTTGCGGCAAACCCCAGGCATCGCCTCGGCGCGGGCGCTGTCGAGCGAAGAGCAGGCGGCGCTCCTGTCGCCGTGGTTCGGGCCGGATCTGCCGCTGGACAGCCTGCCCGTGCCGCAGCTGATCGAGATTCTGAAAGACGAGAATGGCTATGACGCGGCTGGCCTGCGCCTGCGGCTCAGCGCCGAGGTTCCCGGCGCGGTGCTGGACGATCACACCCGTTGGCGACAGCCTTTGGTCGATGCGGCGCAGGCGCTGCGGCGGCTGGCGCTGATTTCCGTTCTGCTGATCGGCGGGGCGACGGCGGCGATGATCACGCTGGCGGCCAACGCGGCGCTGTCGGCCAACGCCCAGGTGATCGAGGTGCTGCGCCTGATCGGCGCCCGCGACCGGTTCATCGCCGGCGCATTCGTGCGCCGCTTTTCGGTGCGCGCCCTGATCGGGTCTGCCGCCGGTGTTCTTTTCGGCATAGCGGGGGTGCTGCTTTTGCCGGACGCCTCGGACGCCGGAGGGTTCCTGACCGGGCTGGGCTTTCAGGGGGCGGGATGGTTATTCCCCTTGCTGATCCCGCCTTTGGGCGCGATTGTCGCCTTTGCCGCCACCTGGGCTGCGGCGCATCGCAGATTGAAGGAGCTATCATAGTGGCAATTGCGTTCCAATGGCTTCGCTCTTTGGTCTTCGTGATCGTGATCTATGGCTGGATGGGTGTTCTGGGCATCCTGTTTGCGCCCTATGCCCTGTTTTCGAAACGCGGCGCGCTGCGCGCCTGCAAGCTGTATGCGCGTTCGACGATCTGGCTGGCGCGCTGGATGCTGGGCCTGCGCGGCGAGGTGCGCGGGACGGTGCCGACCGGCGAGGTGATGATCGCCGCCAAGCATCAGTCCTTTTTCGATATCCTGCTGATATTCGACGCGGTTCCGCACGCCAAGTTCATCATGAAACGTGAATTGCTTTGGACGCCCGTGATCGGGCTTTACGCCAAGCGGCTGGGCTGCATTCCGGTGAACCGGGGCAAGAAGGGCGCCGCCATCGCCAGGATGGTCAAGGATGTGGCCAGGGAATTCGAAGAACCGGGGCAGCTGATCATCTACCCTCAGGGCACCCGCGTCGCGCCCGGCGCGCACAAGCCCTACAAGGTCGGTACGGCGGTGCTGTACGAAGGGCTGAACAACCCATGCGTGCCCGCCGCCACCAATGTCGGCGTGTTCTGGCCGCGCACCGGCATCCTGCGCAAACCCGGTCACGCAATCGTGGAATTCCTCGATCCGATCCAGCCCGGCGTCGAGCGCGGGGATTTCATGGCGCGGCTGGAACAGGATGTCGAAAGCCGGTCGAATGCGTTGATGCGGGAAGTGGGGTTCAATCCCGATGCGGTTCATTGAAGATATCGCGGCGCTTGAAGCGCTTTACGGCACCCCTGCCGCCCCTTCGCTGAGGAAGGTGGCGCGGCGCATGACGCCGCTTTATCGCAAGTGGATCATGGCCTCACGCCTGTGCGTGCTCAGCACGGTGGGGCCGGAAGGCACCGATGGCAGCCCGCGCGGGGATGACGGACCGGCGGTGCTGGAACTGGATCCGGGCACGCTGGCGATGCCCGACTGGCGCGGCAACAACCGGCTGGACAGTTTGCGCAATATCGTCGCCGACCCGCGCGTGTCGCTGATGTTTCTCGTCCCCGGTTCAAACACCGTGGTGCGGGTGAACGGCCAGGCCCGCGTGGCCGCCGACGAGGGGTTGCGCGCACGCTTCGAAAAAAAGGGCATCCTGCCTGCCACCGTCATCGTGATTGAAATCGACGAAATCTACATCCAATGCGCCCGCGCCCTGTTGCGGGCCGGAACTTGGCAGGGGCAGGACGAAAGCGCGGGCCTTCCCACCATGGGTCAGATCCTGGCAGAACTGACCGGCGGAGAAGAAGGCGGAGAAGCCTATGATTTGGCGTGGCCGGCGCGGGCCGCGCGCACCATGTGGTAACCGGTTTCGCTCGGGCGTCCACGCAACTACAGACCGTTCAGCAGCGCCGCTGTGGGCCAGGCATCCGCCGGCAGGCCAAGCCGCGCCTGTTCCGTCTGTACGGCGGCGCGGGTGCCGGCGCCTAGAATTCCGTCGATCTTGCCGACATCGTGACCGCGCGCCTGCAATTTGGCCTGCAGTTCCTTCATTTGCGGTCCCGACAGACCGGCCTGCGGATTGCCCGCGTCATAGATTGCGCCGCCTTCCAGACGGGTGGCGAAATAGGCGGCGGTCAAGACATAGACAAAGCTCTGGTTCCATTCGAAATAGACGTCGAAATTCGGATAGGCGAGGAAGGCCGGGCCGCGATGGCCCTGCGGCAGGATCAGCGACGCCCGCATTCCCCCGCCCGGCAACGCCCCGTTGCGCGCGCGAACGCCCATCTGTTGCCAGTCCGCCACCGGACGGCTGCGACCGGGGCCCGACAGCGACCAGTCCATTCGTGCGGGCACCGTCACCTCCTGCAGCCACGGCTCGCCCGCCTGCCAGCCCAGATGCGACAGCATCTTTGCCCCAGACATCAGCGCGTCGGGAGCCGAGGTCTTGAGCGACACCTTACCGTCGCCGTCGGCATCGACCCCATTGTCCAGAATGTCCTGCGGCAGCATCTGCACCATGCCGATCTCGCCCGCCCAGGCGCCGGTGGTGCGCTGCGGGTCGAAATCGCCCTGTTCATAAAGCTCGATGGCGGCAAAAATCTGTGGCCGGAACAGATCGGGGCGGCGGCAGTCATGGGCCAGCGTCACCAGCGCGTCGCGGGTGTTGAAATCACCCTGATAGCCGCCGTAATCGGTCTCGAAAGCCCAGAAGGCCAGCAGCACCCCGCGAGACACCCCGTATTCCGCCTCGATCCGATCAAAAACCGCATCGTATTTCCCCGACATCATCCGCCCCCGATCGATCCGGTTCTGCGAGATCAGGTGGCGCGAGAATTCGATGAAGGGTTTCTGAAACACCCCCTGCGCCCGGTCGGCTTTCAAAACCTTGCCGTCCTGCCGCACGCCCTGAAAAAATGCATCCACCGTGGTTGTGTCATGGCCTTTGGCTGCGGCCTCGCGTTTCAGGCCACCCACGAAATCGCTGAAACCGCCGCCGCACTGGGCATGGGCCGGGGCGGACAGCAGCAGGGCGGCGAAGGCGGCAGGGATCAGGCGCATCTTTCAGGTCAATCCATCTTGTCTGGTCAGAAAATCAGTGCCAGCACAAACCACAGCAGAACGAGGGCAAATACAAGGCCCCACACGCGCCACAACATATCGACGGCGCGTGTGATCTCGAATGCGCCGATGGTTCTGCGCGCCCCGCCATTGACCCAGGCCAGATCGCGAATCTGGCCGTGATAGCTGCGTGGCCCGGCAAGCGCCACATCCAGCGCGCGGGCCATCGCCGCCTCGGGCCAACCCGCGTTGGGCGAGATATGGCGGCGGGCATCGGCGGTAATATCGCGCCATTGGCCAAAGCGCCGGGACAGGGCCATGATCATCAGTCCGGTCAGCCGCGCCGGGATCAGGTTCAGCAGGTCGTCCAGCCGTGCCGAAGCCCAGCCGAATTCCAGGTATTTTTCATTGCGATACCCGATCATGCTGTCCGCCGTGTTGATAGCCTTGTAAACCAGCAGCCCCGGCAGGCCGCCGACCAGAAACCAGAAGGCTGGCGCGATCACCCCGTCGCTGAGGTTTTCCGACGCGCTTTCGATGGCCGAGCGGGCCACCTGCGCCTGATCCATCGCCGACGTGTCGCGCGACACGATCCGCGCCACCATCGCCCGCCCCTCGGGCAATGACCGGCGCAGGGCGTCCGCCACATCGGACACATGGGACACAAGCGACTTCTGCGCCAGCAGGATGGCGCAGACCACGATTTCGGCCACCGGCCCGAACGCGGCCAGTACCTTGCCCGCACCGATCGCCGCCACCACCAGAATCGCGGCGATCGCCACGCCCCTGAGCCGCCGGTTGCCGCCCCGGTTCAGCCGCCTGTCCAGAGCCGCGATCAGGTTGCCGGTCAGCACCGCCGGATGCCGGACCCGCGACCAGAGCCACCGGGGCTCTCCCAGCGCGGCATCCAGAGCCATCGCCACAGCCAGCAGCAACGCGGTGCTCACAGCGCCGCCTCCAGCCGGACCCAGCCCCGGGCGGGCGGCAGCCCCAGCCGCAGATAGGTTCGGGAATAGGGAAAGACCCGGCTCCAGATATGGGCGCGCGCCAGACGGTCCTGCCAGGCGGCGGCGTCATCGACCTCGTAGAGGCGGAACAGGGTGGTGCCGCCGACAATCGCCGCGCCTCTGGCGGTGACAAGCGCGTCCAGCCGGTCAGCCTCGCGCGTCAGCTTCGCGCGGGTTTCGTCGGCCCAGGCAGGATCCGCCAGGGCCTGCGCCCCGATCCGCAGCGCCGGACCCGAGACCGCCCAGGGGCCGGTCAGATCGTTCAGCCGGGCGATGATCTCGGGCCGGGCAATGGCAAAGCCGAGCCGAAGGCCGGCCAGTCCCCAGAACTTGCCGAAGCTTTTCAGAACTACCGTGCCGGGGCGTTCCGCCAGACGGACCAGCGATGCCTCGGGCGTCACGTCGCAAAAGCTCTCGTCGATGACGGTCAGCGGTGCGTCGGCATCGGCCTCGGTCCACAGGCGGCCGTCGGGGTTGTTGGGATGCACGATGACCCGCGCTTGCGCCGGCCCGCAGTCGCGCACCTGCCAGCTCTGCGCGGCAAAGGCGGCCGCATGCTCGTTATAGGTGGGGCGGGTGATCCGCACCGTGCCGCCGTCAGCCAGCGCGGGCAGGCGGGCAATCACCGCCGACGCGCCCGGCGTCGGCAGAATCGCCGCCCCCTCGGGTACCGCCCAGAATGCGCGCGCTGCCGCCACCAGCGCCTCGAACGCGCCGTGATCGGGCAGTTCCGCCCAATCCGAGGCCTGCAGCCCGGAAACCGGATAGGGCGCGGGGTTGATGCCCGTCGACAGGTCGATCCAGTCCGCCCGCGCTCCGCCATAGCGTTTCATCGCCCCGTCCAGCCCCCCTCCGTGGTCGCGCCGGGCGCGGGGGTCGACTGTATTCTGTTCCATGTCCTGCAGTTCGGCCATTGCGGGTCTCTGCCTGAAAAAGCTGCGATTTGCCCGCTTCAAGCGGATTCTTGCCGCTTGCACAAGCAAAACCGGCCGAAACAAGGACCGCTTCGGCCACGTTAACATTTTGTTAAGAAATTGGCCGGATCACGGAACAAGGGGGAAGGCACAGACTAACGCATGATGAACGTATTACGTGCCGAGGATGTCGCAAATGAAGGTTCTGATTGTTGAAAGCAACCCGGATCTGGGCCGGGTCTGGCAGCGTCACCTGCAGCGGCAGGGGGCCGAGGTCACGCTGGTGCCGACGCAGGAAGACGCCATTCTGGCGCTTTACGGCTGCGCCTTCGAGATCATCGTCCTGGATCTGGTGCTGGAAAAGGGCAGCGCGCTGGCGGTGGCCGATTTCGCCAGCTACCGCCGTCCCAACGCGCGGGTGATCTTTGTCACCAACACCACCTTCTTTTCGGACGGCTCGATCTTTGCCCACAGCCCCAATGCCTGCGCCTACGTGCAAAGCGGAACGCCGCCAGAGGATCTGGCGGCGATGGTCGAACATTACGCCGCGGGCCGCTGATCGCGCCGGTGCGGCTGCCAATAATCCAGCACCGGATTGATCGGGACGATGCGGTACGGATTGATGGAGTTGTGGCTGTAGTGATAGTGGCGCACGATATGTTCCATGTTCACCGTGCCGGCCACGCCCGGCCATTGATATAGTTCCCGAAGATAGGCCCAGAGGTTGGGGTAATCGATCACCCGCTTGCGGTTGCACTTGAAATGCAGGTGATAGACCGGATCGAACCGCACCAGCGTGGTGAACAGCCGCCAGTCGGCCTCGGTCACGCGCGTGCCCATCAGGTAACGGCTGGCTGACAGCCGTTCCTCCAGCCAGTCGAGGGTGTCGAACAGCGGATGCACGGCGGCGTCATAGGCCTCTTGCGTGGTGGCGAAACCGCATTTGTAGACGCCGTTGTTCAGCCTGCCATAGATGCGGGCATTCACCGCCTCGATCTCGTCGCGCATCGGTTCGGGCCAGTAATCGTCGGTGTTCCCCGTGAGGCCGTCGAAGGCCGAGTTGAACATGCGGATGATTTCCGAGCTTTCGTTGGACACGATCGTCTCGCGCTCGCTGTCCCACAGGATCGGCACCGTCACCCGCCCGGAATAGCCGGGATCGGCCCTGGTATAGATCTGGTGCGCGTGGGTGAGGCCATAGAGCCGGTCTCCGGTCGCTCCATGCGCGTCCGTCTCAAAGGTCCAGCCCTGATCCAGCATGTCCGGGTGCACCACCGACACACCGATATGATCTGTCAGCCCCTTGAGTTGGCGGAAGATCAGCGTCCGGTGCGCCCAGGGGCAGGCATTGCTGACATAGAGGTGATACCGGCCCGACGCGGCCTGAAACCCGCCGGTGCCGGAAAGCCCCGGCGATCCGTCGGCGGTGATCCAGTTGCGAAACTGCGCCGCCGAGCGCTTGAACGCTCCACCGGTCGATTCCGTGTCATACCACTTGTCCTGCCATTTGCCGTCCACAAGCAAACCCATGCGCTTGTCCTCCTTTCGGGATCTCCCTGAAAGAATAGGGCCGCGTCGCCTGCCTGCCCACCACCGGCTCCGCGCACCCGCCCTGCGTTTGCGCACAGCGCAGCGGGATTTTGTTGCAACAGGCCCGCCGCGCCGTCACCACGGCGGATATCTTTCATTGGAATTTTGCAAATCCAGGCGCACACTTAAGCTTACGTGAGGGGGAAAGACATTTATGACGACCTATATTTCCGACGACATGCGCAAGGAACTGGATGCCGCGCGCATTGCTATTTTAAAGAAAACAAGCCGTTTGCGGGTCGAAGCCGGAGAGGAGTATTTCCGCGTCCTGCGTCTTTGGGCGGATGGATTCGCGGTCGAGGCCGAGACCACGCCGCGTCTGCGCGGGCTCGTTGATCTCTACGATGGAACCAATCACCTCTATCAGTGCCTGATTGTTGCCGCAGAGGAAGAAGCCGGAGAGATGCGCTACGAATTCAAGCGCAACACGCTCGCCGCCGACAAGGCGCCGCTGGATTTCTATCGCGCGCCCGACGCGCCAATCGCTCTTCTGGGTAAGGAAGACTGAGGCTCAGGGCTTGATTTCGACTGTCGTGCCGACATCCGCCAGACTCCACAGTCGGGCGATCTCGGCGTTCGAAACCGCGATGCATCCTGCCGTCCAGTCGCCGGGCAGGGTCAATCCGACCACGCCGTTGGGCTGGCCGTGAATGAAGATATCGCCGCCCGGATCGGTCCCGTCCGCGCGCGCCCGTCTCAGGTCGTCGGGCTGCGGATAGTCGATGCCCAGCGACAGGTGAAAGGCGCTTTGCGGATTGCGCCGGTCGATGGTGAATATGCCCTCGGGCGTGCGGCCATCGCCTTCGACCCGTTTGTCGCCCCGGGGGCTGAACCCCAGCGCGATATCGGCCCGCATCACCACCGCGCCGTCCAGCGACGCGGTCAGGCGGCGGGCGGATTTCTCGATCAGGATGTGATCGACCCGCTCGGCCCCGGGTGCCATCGGCGGCGGCGCGGGGCGCGGGCCAAAGCGCGCCCACCCGATCCAGACAGCCCCGGCCACAAGACACAGAACCATAAGGGTGGACAGGCGGCGCAGCATGGCTATTGCAGATCGGCGAAGGTGTCCCGCAGCCGGGTACAGGCCTCCTCGACGCGCGCGCGCTGGGTCGCCAGGTTGAACCGCTCGAATGTTTCCCCCCCTGTGCCGAAACCGGGACCTGAAGAGGTGGCAATCCGCGCATCCTGCCGCACGCGGCGCACGAATTCGTCATGGTTCATGCCCGCCCCCGAGAAATCGACCCAGGCCAGAAAGGTCGCCTGCAACGGCATTGACCACAGGCCCGGGATTGCGGCGATGGTTTCGTCGAACAGCCTGCGGTTGCCGTCCAGATGCGCGACCTGCGCGTCGACCCATTCGGCCCCGGCGGGCGAATAGGCGGCGGTGATCATCGCCACGCCAAGGGCGCTTGGATAATAGTCCAGCGTTGCCAGCCGGTGCCGCATAGCCTTGCGCAGCTCGGGGTCGGGAATGATCATGTTCCCGGTCCGCTGTCCGGCGATGTTGAACGTTTTGGATGCCGCCGTCAGCGTCACCGTCCATGCCCGCGCCTCCGGTGCTGCCACATCCATCGGCACGAATTTGTGCCCCGGATAGACCAGATCGTGGTGGATTTCGTCCGAGACCAGGGTCAGCCCGTTGCGCTCGGCGAACGCCGCCACCGCGCGCAACTCGTCCGGTGTCCACACCCGCCCCGAAGGGTTCTGCGGCGAACACCACAACAGCAGCTTTTCCGACCCATCCAGCCGCGCCTGCGCATCGTCGAGATCAAGACCATAGCTGTCGCCTTCGCGCACCAGCGGGCACTCCACGACCCGGCGGCCCGATTTGTTCACCTTGTGGGCGAATTCGTGATAGACGGGGGTGAAAATCACCACCCCGTCGCCCGGTTCGCTCCACACATCCAGACACAGCGCAATCGCATTGCCCAGACCCTGCGAGGTCAGCACCCAGTCGGTGTCGATGTCCCAGCCGTGCCGGTTCTTCATCCACCACTGCACCGCCTGCAGGTATTCGGGATGCTCCCACGAATATCCGAACACGCCGTGCTCTGCCGCCTTTTGCACCGCTTCGATAACGCAGGGCGCGGTCTTGTAGTCGGAATCCGCTGTCCACATCGCCAGCCCGTCGTCGGGCGAGACGCCATAGAGTTTCTGCATCTTGTCCCATTTCGAACTGTGGGTGCCGCGGCGGTCGGTCGGGTCGTTGAAAGTCATGTCTGCTCCGTTTGATCGCGGGAAAGCTAACCTGATTGCCGACGGTTGCAAGGGGGGCGTTGCGGCGCGTCGCCGAATGACCTAAATCACCCTCATGAAACGTACTATTCTGATCCATCCCGATCCGCGCCTGAAAAAGGTCTGCGCGCCGGTGACCGACATCACCGACGACCTGCGCAAGCTGGCCGACGACATGCTTGAGACAATGTATGACGCGCCGGGCATCGGGCTGGCCGCGCCGCAGATCGGCGTGCTGAACCGGCTGATCGTGCTGGATTGCGTCAAGGAAGAGGGTGAGGCGCCGCGCCCACTGGTGATGTTCAATCCGCAGGTTATAGCGGCCTCGGAAGACACCAATGTCTATGAGGAAGGCTGCCTGTCGATCCCCGACCAATATGCCGAGGTGTCCCGCCCCAGCGAGGTCGAGGTCGCGTGGATGGACCAGAACGGCAGCGCGCAAACCGAAGTGTTCGACGGGCTGTGGGCGACCTGCGTCCAGCACGAGATCGACCACCTTAACGGCAAGCTTTTCATCGATTATCTCAAGCCGCTCAAGCGCCAGATGATCACCCGCAAGATGCAGAAGCTCAAGCGCGAGAAGGCCCGTTTGTGAGTGTCCTGCCGATCCTGACATGGCCCGACCCCCGGCTGTCGCAGAAATGCGACCCGGTCGACACCATCGTGCCGCAGGATCTGATCCGGTCGATGTTCGACACCATGTATGCCGCGCAGGGCCGCGGGCTGGCCGCACCGCAGGTGGGCGTGATGCAACGGTTCTTTGTCATGGATTGCGGCTGGAAAGAGGGCGAGCCCGCTCCGATGGCGATGATCAATCCGGTGATCATGGCCGCCGAACGGGTGCCAGCGGTGATGGAAGAGGGCTGCCTATCAATTCCCGGCATCATGGTTGCGGTCGAACGTCCCAAGGCGGTCACTGTGCAGTGGACCGCGCCCGAGGGCGACATTCACATGGCCGATTTCGACGGGTTCGAGGCGCGCTGCATCCAGCACGAATTCGACCACCTGAACGGGGTGGTGACGCTCGATCATCTCGACGCGGATGCCCGCCGTGCCGCCGAGGCCGAATACATGGAGACCCAGAGATGACTGTGCGCCCCTGCCTGCCCTGGCCGGACAAACGGCTGAAGACCCGCGCCGAACAGGTGGATGAGATCACCGACGAGATCCGCGCGATCTGGGACGACATGATTGACACGATGGAGGCGATGCCCGGCGTCGGCCTCGCCGCGCCGCAGATCGGCGTGATGCTGCGTCTGGCGGTGGTGGACGGTTCGGCCGAACGGGGCCGGGCGGTGCGTCTGGCGAACCCGGAAATCCTGCATCGCTCGGTCGAGCTGCGCGAGCATGAAGAGGCCAGCCCGAACCTGCCCGGTGTATCCGCCACGATCAAACGGCCGCGCGCTGTGACGGTGCGGTTTGTCAACGAGCACGGCATGGTGGACCGGCGCGATTTCGTCGGTATCGAGGCGACCAGCGTGCAGCACCAGATCGACCACCTCAACGGCCGGATGTATTTCGACAACCTCAGCAAGGTCAAACGCGACATGCTGCTGCGCAAGGCAAAGAAACTGGGCTAGGCGGGGTTTGCTCCGCCACAAACGTGTGATGGATTGAAACCCCATCCGACGGAGACGGCAGACATGCGAATAATCTTCATGGGCACGCCTGATTTCTCGGTTCCGGTGCTCGACGCGCTGGTTCATGCGGGCCACGATATCGCCGCCGTCTATTGCCAGCCGCCGCGCCCTGCGGGCCGCGGCAAGAAGGACCGCCCTACGCCCGTCCATGCCCGCGCCGAAGCGCTGGGGCTCGAGGTGCGCCACCCGGTCACGCTGAAATCGCCCGAAGACCAGGCCGCCTTTGCCGCGCTGGGGGCCGATGTGGCGGTGGTGGTGGCCTATGGGCTGATCCTGCCGCAGGCCATTCTGGACGCGCCGGCGCAGGGCTGCCTCAACATCCATGCCAGCCTGTTGCCGCGCTGGCGCGGGGCCGCGCCGATCCACCGCGCGATCATGGCGGGCGATGCCGAAACCGGCATCTGCATCATGCAGATGGAGGCGGGGCTGGACACGGGCCCGGTTCTTCTGAGATCGACGACGCCCATCCGGGCCGAGGAGACCGTCGCCGACCTGCACGACCGCCTTTCCGAAATGGGTGCCTCCCTGATCGTCGAGGCGCTCGCCCGTCTGCCGGAACTCACCGCCGTCCCGCAGGACGAAACCGGTATCACCTATGCCGCCAAAATCGACAAGGCCGAGGCGCGCGTGGACTGGACAAAGGGCACTGTCGAGATTGTGCGCCAGATCAACGGATTGTCCCCTTTTCCCGGCGCATGGTCCATGGCGGGTGGAGAACGCATAAAGTTCCTGCGCGCGACACCTGCGACCCTGCGGTCCCCTCCGGGCGAGGTTCGTGCACCTGACCGCGCGCTCAATATCGGGACCAAGGATGGCGCGGTCGAAATTCTCGAACTACAAAGAGAGGGTAAGAAAGCTGCACATGTCTCGGAAGTCATGCGCGGCTGGAACCCGCCTGATCGGTTCGACTGAGGAGACTCCGGGATGTTCATGATTCTGATGGGAACAGTCATTATCGCCGGGATCGTCGGCTACCTGTCCGAGACGACCGGCTTTACCCGCAACGGTTATCTGCAATCCATCATCATCTGCGTCGGCGGCGCTTTCATCTTCCATTTCTTTCGCATCATGTTCGGGATCGGTTTCGGCTCTCCGGGCCTGAACGCGGTGATCTCTTCCATCGGGGCGCTGATCATCGTGCCCACCCACTGGAGAAAATGACATGCCCGTTGTCGCCCTGATCGTCATCGGTGCCGCCGCCGGATTTCTGGCCACACGCCTGATGCGGATTGAGGCTGACATTCCCACCACAATGGCCATCGGCATTGTCGGCGCGCTGATCGGCGGGCTGACCCTGCGCATGCTGGCGACGGTGATGGGCTGGCTGTCGGGTTTTGTCGGCGCGGTTCTGGGGGCGCTGTTGGTGATCTGGATCTGGCAGAAATACTTCCGCCGCTAGGCGCGCTTGACCTTCGGCGCGGATACGGTCCAGATCGGGCGGATCTACAACGAGGGCGTGGCAATGAATCAGGATCTTGAACCGGGCGATGTCGCCCTCATGGGAGTGCCGCTGGACCTGCACTCGTCCTTTCTGCAGGGCCCGGCCTTTGCCCCCAACCGCATCCGCGAGGCGCTCCATAGTGGTGCGGCCAACCTCACCGCCGAGGATGGCACCGATCTCGGCGCGACGCCGCGTTTCAAGGATACCGGCGATCTCGACGTGTTCGAGATGCGCGGGCAGGTTCCCATCGACCGGATCGAAGCAGGCGCGGCGGAACGCATCGCCACCGGCGCGCGGCTGTTGTCGCTGGGCGGCGATCACTCGGTCGCCTTTCCGCTGATCAAGGCCCATGCCGCGCGCTATCCGAACCTGAACATCCTGCATGTCGACGCACATCCCGACCTCTATGACACCCAGGATATCGGCCGGCTCGGCCACGGCTGTCCCTTCGCCCGGGTGATGGAGGAATGCGACATCGACCGTCTGGTGCAAGTGGGCATCCGTACCATGAACGCGCATCAGCGTGCCCAGGCCGACCGGTTCGGGGTCGAGGTGATCGATATGCTGAACTGGCGTTCCGATCTTGAGATTGAATTCGACGGCCCGGTCTATCTGTCGCTCGATCTCGATTCGCTCGACCCCGCTTTCGCCCCCGGCGTGTCGCATCACGAACCCGGCGGGCTCAGCACCCGCGACGTGATTGGCCTGATCCACCGATTCCGCGGCCAGCTGGTCGGCGCCGATATCGTCGAGCTGAACCCGCATCGCGACCCTTACGGCATGACCGCCATGGTGGCGGCGAAATTTGTCAAGGAAATCGGTGCGCGCCTGTTGTCCAAATAGCCTTTTCGCCGCGCTGGTGGTTTGAGCGGCGGCAAATCTCGGCTAAACTGTGAAAAGCGGAGGTGCCGATGCGAATTCTCGCCTTGTTTCTGATTGTCCTCGCCCTGCCGGTCTGCGCTCTGGCCGACCGGGTGGCTCTGGTCATCGGAAACTCGGATTATCGGGCGGTCGCACCGCTGGACAACCCGGCAAACGATTCCGCCGACGTCTCCGATCTGCTTGAGAAACAGGGGTTCGAGGTCGTCCGGGCCGACAACCTCAACCGCACGCAAATGCGCGAGACGCTGCGCAATTTTCGGTCGATGGCGGACCGGTCGGAAATCGCCATGGTCTATTATGCCGGGCACGGGATCGAGATCGGCGGCACCAACTATCTGATGCCGGTAGATGCCCGGCTCGAGGATGTGCGCGATGCCGGGCTGGAAATGGTCGAGATGGATCTGATCCTGCGCCAGATCTCGGGCGCGCGGCGGATGAAGATGGTGGTTCTTGACGCCTGCCGCAACAATCCCTTTCTTGCCCGGATGAAACAGCAGGGCGGCAGCCGCAGCGCCCGTCAGGGTCTGGCCGATATCCAGACCAACGAATCCGATACGCTGATCGCCTATGCCGCCGCCGCCGGTGAAATCACGCCCGACGGCATTGCCGGGGCCAACTCGCCCTTCACCGCCGCGTTCCTTGAGGCGATGGAAGGCCCGCCGACGGATGTGCGCCAACTGCTGGGCCGGGTCCGGGACCGCATGCGCCTGTCGGTGCCGGGGGCGGCACCGTTTGTCTATTCCTCACTGGGCGGCGGCGAATATGTGATCAATCCCGAAAGCGCCACAGGCCTCGTGCAGCCGCAGCCCGAACCGCGCGCCATGCCGAAAACCGTAGCGTCCATTTCGCAGGATTTCATCGCTGCTGACCGCGCGGGCAGTTTCGAAGCCTGGGACGCCTTCCTGATCCGGTTCGAAGATCAGAGCACCCACCCGCTCTATGCCTTCGCGCTGGAAAAACGCGAGGAACTCAGGCCCGTCAACCGGACCGCGACGTCACCCAGGCCGGCCCCCAAAAACGATGTGATTGCCGCACTGCCCGCCGCCGAACCGGCGGCAAAGCCCGCATTGGCCCGCCCGGAGCCGGAAACCGAACCGGACCAGATGTCCGAGCCGGCGGTTGCGGAGGAACCCGAGATGACCCTCGATCAGGCGGCGCGGCTGGCGCAGACAGGGCTGAAGGAACGGGGATGCTATCTCGGCGCGATCGACGGCGATTTCGGGCGGCGCTCAAAGGCGGCCACGGCAGCGTTTCTCAAACAGGCGGGATTGCCTTTGACGGACCGGTACCAGGACGGGGTGCGCGGGTATCAGGAACTCGTGGCCACGCTGGACGCCAACCCCGATGTCTCCTGTCCCAAGGTAGCCCGCAGGACGACCCCGGCCAAGACGACCAAGCCAAAATCACAGTCGACCACGCGGCAGACGACCACGCGGCAGACGACCACCAAGACTGCCAAGCCCGCCCCGAAAGCCGCTGAAAGCAACAGCGATACGCAGCCGATCACCGGCGTTCCGGGTCTGGTCACCCGCAAGGACGCCACCAAAATGGTTCCCATCCGCCCATCCGACTGCATCGGCGGGCGAAAAAAGTTCTACGACTGCGACTGAGTGGTTTTCTTGAACGGCTTCATGCCCGCGCGCGCCAGCTCATCGGCGCGTTCGTTTTCCGGATGCCCGGCATGGCCCTTGACCCATTCCCAGGTCACCTCATGGCGGGCCTGCGCCTCATCCAGCCGCTGCCACAGTTCCACATTCTTGACCGGCTTTTTGTTCGAGGTCTTCCAGCCGTTCCGCTTCCACCCGAAGATCCAGCCGGTGACCCCGTTCTTGACATAGGCGCTGTCGGTCACGACGGTGATTTTGGTCGGCCGTTCCAGCGCCTCCAGCGCGTTGATCGCCGCCAGCAATTCCATCCGGTTGTTGGTGGTCCCGGCCTCGCCGCCGTTCAGTTCGCGTTCCTTCAGGATGCGTTCGCCGTCGACGGCGCGCAGCAATACGCCCCAGCCACCGGGGCCGGGATTGCCGGAACAGGCGCCATCGGTATAGGCAAACAGATCAGGCATGGGCGAATACCAGAATGAATCCGTCATAAGACCCGGCCAGCCCCTGGCCCATCCCGGTCACATGCCGGTCAATTGCGAACCCGGCTCCGGTCAGCGCCTCTTCGATCTCGGCCTGAGAGAAATAGGTGTAAAACCGGCCCAACTCGTCGCGGTGTTCACCGGTCCCCAGTTTGAGACCCAGAAACAACACCCCGCCGGGTTTCAGCGCCCGGTGGATCGCGGCCAGATGGCGGGGCAAGTCGGCGCGGGGGGCGTGCAGCAGGCAAAAGCTGGCATAGATGCCATCATACTCGGCCTGTTCGGTCACATCGTCGAAGGTGCCCAGATGCGCGTCTACGCCGTGTTCCCGCGCCCGGTCGACAAAGGCCGGTGTCGCGTCAATTGCCCGAACCTTCAACCCCTGCCGTATCAGAAACGCGCTGTCCGATCCGGGCCCCGAGCCCAGATCCAGCACATAGCTGCCCGGGGCAAGCATGTCGGCAAAATCCTGTCGCGCCTCAAGCTGTTCCTTTGGCAACGGGATTTCCATATACTGCGCCACCCGCGCCGTATAGACGTCGATAGTTTTCTGATCCGGCATCAGGCGAGTTCCCGTAACACGCGCGGGACCTTGAATTCCACGTTCTCGGTGGCGGTCTCGACAATCTCCACCGTCACCGCAAAGCGATGGTGAAAAGCGTCGATCACTTCGTTGATCAGCTCTTCCGGCGCCGAGGCCCCGGCGGTGATCCCGACCGAGGCGATGCCCTCCAGCGCGCGCCAGTCGATATCGATGGCGCGCTGCACCAGCTGGGCATATCCGCACCCGGCTTTTGAGGCGACCTCGACCAGACGGCGCGAATTGGACGAGTTCGGCGCCCCCACCACCAGCAGCGCATCCGATTTCGGTGCGATGGCCTTGACCGCCTCCTGCCGGTTGGTGGTGGCGTAACAGATGTCTTCCTTGTGCGGACTGACGATGGCGGGGAACCGTTGTCTGAGGGCGGCGATGATATCCTTGGTGTCATCCACCGACAGGGTGGTCTGGGTGACAAAGGCCAGTTTGTCGGGGTCGCGCACCCGCACCTGCGCCACATCCTCGACCGTTTCCACCAGCAGCACCTCGCCATCGGGCAACTGCCCCATGGTGCCGACCGTCTCGGGGTGGCCCTTGTGACCGATCATGATCATCTGCAAACCGGCATCCGCGTGGCGCTGTGCCTCGACATGAACTTTCGAGACCAGAGGACAGGTGGCATCGACGTAAACCATGTTGCGCCGCTCGGCATCGGCGGGCACCGATTTTGGCACCCCATGCGCCGAAAAGATCACCGGGCGGTCATTCGGGCATTCCTCCAGTTCCTCGACGAACACCGCGCCTTTTTCGCGCAATCCGTCCACGACGTATTTGTTGTGCACGATTTCATGGCGCACATAGACCGGCGCGCCCCATTTCTCCAGGGCCATCTCGACGATCTTGATGGCGCGGTCCACCCCCGCGCAAAACCCGCGCGGCGCGGCCAGATACAGGGAAAGCGGCGGTTTGGTCATGGTCAGCATCTCCTTGCCGCGACACGTAGGAGATTTCACCGGGCACGTCCAGTAATCATGTTTTTGTCATGCTGGCGTCATCTTTGCCGGGTACAAAGTGACTCGTTTCAGTATGAGCCATTATTTAAAGCAACGCGGCCAGGATCATTCGAACCTGGCCGCGCTTTTCAGAAATCGAATTCCGGGACGCCCTGGCTGGCAGAAGCGGTTCAGCGCCCGCCAGCCGCAGCATAGCTCCGGTCTTCGGTCGGAATTTCACGCGGCGGGCGCCCGATCACGTCGCGCAGCTCTTCCAACTCGATGAAATTGTCGGCCTGGCGGCGCAACTCGTCCGAAATCATCGGCGGCTGGCTGCGGATGGTCGAGACCACCGAAACGCGCACGCCCTGACGTTGCAGGCTGGCAATCAGCGGGCGGAAATCCCCGTCGCCCGAAAACAGCACGATATGATCCACGCGCGGCGCCAGTTCCATGGCATCGACCGTCAGTTCGATATCCATGTTTCCCTTGACCTTGCGGCGGCCCATGCTGTCGGTGTATTCCTTCGCCGGCTTGGTGACCATGGTGAAGCCGTTATAGTGCAGCCAGTCCACCAAAGGTCTGATCGGAGAATACTCATCGTTTTCAAGCAGCGCTGTATAGTAGAAGGCCCGCAACAGTTTGCCACGACGCATGAACTCCTGACGGAGCAGTTTGTAGTCGATGTCAAATCCCAGAGCTTTTGCGGCGGCGTAAAGATTCGAGCCGTCGATGAACAGCGCCAGCCGTTCGTCCTTATAAAACATTAACTTTTTTCCTTCCGGTGCAACCATTTCGCCTTGTATTTCCGTGAGTGAGTGGTGAGTGGTGGGCGAAATGATGGTTCTAATGTAAGAAATTTGCGATTTATCGCAAGCATTCTGTGCGCCGAATATGGAGTATTTGATGAACAATACTGCACAAGAGGTCGTCATCGCGCTGGGGGCGAACCTCGATTTTTCCGGCTCCGGCCCGCAGGTGACCCTGCGGCATGCGCTGGATGCGCTGGCCGGGGAGGGGGTGCAGGTTCGCGCCGTCAGCCGGTTTTTTGCCACGCCCTGCTTTCCGGCGGGGGCGGGTCCCGACTATGTGAACGCGGCGGCGCTGCTAAAGACCGGGCTTGTGCCCGGGGCGCTGCTTGACCTTCTGCACCGTGTGGAACACCGGTTCGGGCGCGCGCGCGCGCAGCGCTGGGGGATGCGCACGCTGGATCTGGATATCGTCTGCTGGCAGGACAGGGTGCTGCCCGACCTTCCTGAATATGACCGCTGGCGCAACCTGCCCCCTGAGGATCAGATCAGAGCCGCGCCCGGGCAGCTGATTCTGCCGCATCCCCGCCTTCAGGACCGCGCCTTCGTGCTGGTGCCGATGGCCGACGTGGCCCCCGGCTGGCGCCATCCGGTTCTGGGCCGGACGGTCACCGAAATGCTGGCGGACCTGCCCGAGAGCGACGTCGCGGCGGTCAGACCGCTCTGATTGCCGGACTGTTGGTATTTCGCGCTTGTCAAGCCAGAGATTCCCGCTTAGATAAGCCCCTTCCTGACACGGTTTCTGATTGGAGAGTGCCTCATGGCCCGCGTGACGGTAGAAGATTGCGTAGACAAGGTTCCGAACCGCTTCGAGCTGGTGATGCTCGCCGCTCATCGCGCGCGCGAGATTTCCGCCGGCGCCGCGATCACCGTGGACCGCGACAATGACAAGAACCCGGTCGTGTCCCTGCGCGAGATCGCCGACGAAACCCAGACGGCGGACGAACTGCGCGAACGTCTGATCGAGGCCAACCAGACCCAGATCGAGGTCGACGAGCCCGAAGAAGACCAGATGGCACTGCTGATGGGCGCCGAGTCGGACAAGCCCGCCGCTGACGACATGTCCGAAGAAAAGCTCCTGCGCGCCCTGATGGAGGCTCAGGGCCAGGGGTAACCCGGACACGGGAAGGTGCGGACCGGATGATTTCTGCTGAAGACCTGATTGCGCTGGTCCGCAATTACAATCCGAAAACCAATTCCGACCGTCTGGAACGGGCCTACGACTACGGCGAAAAGATGCACGAAGGGCAGTTCCGCCATTCGGGCGAGCCCTATTTCACCCATCCGGTCGCCGTTGCCGCCATCCTGACCGAACAGCGGCTGGATGACGCCACCATCATCACCGCGCTGCTGCATGACACCATCGAGGACACCAAAGCCAATTATGGCCAGGTCGCCGAGATGTTCGGGGATGAGGTCGCCAAGCTGGTCGACGGCGTCACCAAGCTGACCAACCTGCAACTGTCCAGCCACGAGACCAAGCAGGCGGAAAACTTCCGCAAGCTGTTCATGGCCATGTCCAAGGATCTGCGGGTCATTCTGGTCAAGCTGGCCGACCGGCTGCACAACATGCGCACCATCAAGGCGATGCGGCCCGAGAAACAGGTCGTCAAGGCGCGCGAGACGATGGATATCTACGCGCCGCTTGCCGGTCGCATGGGCATGCAGTGGATGCGCGAGGAACTGGAAGATCTCGCCTTCCGTGTCCTCAACCCCGAAGGCCGCCAGTCGATCATCCGCCGCTTCATCACCCTGCAGCGCGAAACCGGCGACGTGATCCACCGCATCACCGGCGACATGCGTCATGAACTGGAAAAGGCCGGGATCGAGGCCGAGGTCTTTGGCCGCGCCAAGAAACCCTATTCGATCTGGCGCAAGATGCAGGAAAAGGATCAGGGCTTCTCGCGCCTGTCCGACATCTACGGCTTTCGCATCATCACCCAGTCGGAAGAGGATTGCTATCGCACGCTTGGCGCGATCCACCAGCGCTGGCGCGCCGTGCCGGGGCGGTTCAAGGACTATATCAGCCAGCCGAAATCGAACGGCTACCGCTCGATCCACACCACCGTGTCGGGGCGCGACGGCAAGCGGGTCGAGGTGCAGATCCGCACCCGCCAGATGCACGACGTGGCTGAAACCGGGGTCGCGGCGCATTGGTCGTATCGCGACGGGGTGCGCTCGGAAAACCCCTTTGCGGTGGACCCGGCCAAATGGATCGCCAGCCTGACCGAACAGTTCGACACCGAAGAGGATCACGAGGATTTCCTCGAAGCGGTCAAACTGGAAATGTATTCCGACCAGGTGTTCTGCTTCACCCCGAAGGGCGACGTGGTGAAACTGCCGCGCGGGGCGACGCCGATCGATTTCGCCTATGCCATCCACACCCGCATCGGCCATGCCTGTGTCGGCGCCAAGGTCGACGGCATCCGGGTGCCGCTGTGGACCCGGCTCAAGAACGGGCAGTCGGTGGATGTCATCACCGCCGACGGCCAGACACCGCAGGTCACCTGGCTCGAAATCGCCGTGACCGGCAAGGCCCGCACCGCCATCCGCCGCGCCCTGCGCGAGGTGGATCGCGAACGCTTTGTCAAACTTGGCCATGAACTGGCGCGGGCCGCATTCGAACATGTCGGGCGCAAGGCCACCGACAAGGTTCTGGATACGGCGGCCAGGCACCTGCGCCTCAAGGACCGCAGCGAGTTGCTGGCCCGTCTGGGCAGCGCCGAGCTGACCGCCCATGACGTGATCGAGGCGGTCTATCCCGAACTTACCCGTGACGAGGGCGAAACCATTCCCCTGCGCCGGGCGGTGATCGGTCTGGAGGCGGGGCAAAGCTTCGAGCGCGCACCCTGCTGCCAGCCGCTGCCGGGCGAACGCATCGTCGGCATCACCTATCGCGGCAAAGGCGTGATCGTGCACGCCATCGACTGCGCGCGGCTCAGCGACTACGAAAATCAGCCCGAGCGCTGGGTCGACCTGCACTGGCATTCCGGCACCCATCCGGCGGTCTATGGCGCGACGCTCGATCTGACCATCGGCAACGATGCCGGTGTGCTGGGACGTATTTGCACATTGATCGGCGAGAAAAAGGCCAATATCTCGAACCTTGAATTCGTGGATCGGAAACCGGATTTCTATCGCCTGCTGATCAACGTGGAACTGCGCGACGTCGAACAGTTGCATTCGTTGATGTTGACACTTGAGGCGGAAAGCGACGTCGCCGCCGTCGAGCGGTACCGCGATTCCGATCTGGCAACGACGGAAACGGCTTGAGAGAGGACGATCAGGAGTGGTTTTCAAGCGCCGAGATCGCCGCTCGCCCGTCCAGATCGCATCTGAGTTCGTTTATCCGCGCGGCGGCTGGACCCGCGCCTTCCACTATGTCAAGCACCGCGTCCGCCGGTTGCCGGATTCGCCCGAACGCATCGCCCGCGGTGTCGGCGCCGGGGTATTCGCTTCGTTCACGCCGTTTTACGGGATGCATTTCGTCATCGCCGCCGTGCTGGCCCGCCTGATCAACGGCAACTTTCTGGCCTCGCTCAGCGGCACCTTCTTTGGCAACCCTCTCACCTATGTCCCGATCGGGGTGATCAGCCTTCAGACCGGTCATTTCATCCTGGGCACCAAGTTCGAAAAGGGCGACACGCAGGGGCTGATGGGCAAATTCGCCAACGCCATGGCGGATCTCAAGGACAATTTCATCGCGCTGTTCACCGATCGGGATGCCGACTGGCGGGGGCTGGGTGTGTTTTATGACGAAGTGTTCTTTCCCTACCTGGTGGGGGGCGTTCTGCCGGGCATCGTCGCCGGGGTCGTCTGCTATTATCTCAGCCTGCCGCTGGTTCGCACATATCAGCAGCGCCGCCGCGCGCGGATCAAAAAGAAATTTGACGAAATCAAACGTTTGGCTCAGGTCAGGGCTGCCAGTGCGCCGCCAAAACCTCTAGGCTCGCTCTCAGGGCAGGAGAAGGATTCGAACGATGTCTGACACCCATCTGCGTCTTGGCGTGAATATCGACCATGTGGCGACCGTGCGCAACGCGCGCGGCGGCGGCTATCCCGATCCGCTGCGCGCCGCCAAACTGGCCGAAGAGGCGGGCGCCGACGGCATCACCGCGCATCTGCGCGAGGACCGCCGCCACATCTCGGACGCCGATATCGACGGGCTGATGGAGGTGTTGTCGGTGCCTCTGAATTTCGAGATGGCGGCAACGCCCGAGATGCAGCAGATCGCCCTGCGCCACAAGCCGCATGCGGTCTGCATCGTCCCCGAAAAGCGCGAGGAACGCACCACCGAGGGCGGGCTCGAAGTCGCGCGCGAGGAAAACAAACTGGCCCATTTCATCGCGCCCCTGCGCGAGGCGGGTTGCCGGGTGTCGATCTTCATCACCGCCGACCAGCGCCAGATCGACGCCGCCCACCGCATCGGGGCCGAGGTGATCGAGCTGCACACCGGCGCCTATTGCGATTTCCACGCCGAAGGCAAACTGGACGAAGCCGCGCGCGAACTGGATAGCTTGCGCGAGATGTCTGCCTATGCCCATTCGCTGGGTCTAGAGGTCCACGCAGGCCACGGTCTGACATACGACACGGTGAAACCGGTGGCGGCCTTCCCCGAGGTGCGCGAGCTGAACATCGGCCATTTCCTGATCGGCGAGGCGATCTTCCGCGGCCTGACCCCCGCCATCAGGGAAATGCGCATACTGATGGACGAGGCGCGGACATGATCACCACAGGGTTTGCTGCTATCTGGCTTGCCTGGCTTTTCGCCGGGGGCTCGCCGGGGCCGGCAACCATGGGGATTGCGGGAACCGCGATGAACGAAGGCCGCCGCGCCGGGCTGGCCTTTGCGCTGGGCATTTGCGCGGGCTCCGCCGCCTGGGGCATTGCGGCGGCGCTGGGGCTGTCGGCGATCATGCTGGCCAATGTCTGGGTGTTCGAGGTGATCCGCTATGTCGGCGTGGCCTATCTGGGCTGGCTGGCGCTGAAAGCTCTGCGCCGAGCCGTGACCTCGGACGAGGTGGCATTGGGCAAGCCGGTCAGAGGGTCGCTGACCACCATCTTTGCCAAGGGTGCGGCCATTCACCTGACCAATCCCAAGGCGATCCTTAGCTGGGGGTCGATCTATGCCATCGTCGCGCCCAACGATGCCAGCCTGGCGATGTTGCTGGGCTATTTCGGGATGCTCTATGCTGGGTCGTTGCTGATCTTCATTGGCTATGCCTTTTTGTTTTCGTCCGAACGCATGGTAAACGCCTACCGCCGCGCGCGCCGCTGGTTCGATTTCGCATTTGCCGGGTTCTTTGGGCTGGCGAGTTACAAGATTTTGACCGTAAGGTTGACGTGATGGATATCACCACCCTTTTGGCCACCGCGTTGGCGTTCCTGATCGTCGCGATCTCACCCGGCCCGGCGAATATCTCGAATGCGGCGGTTGCGATGAAATATGGACGCAGGACGAGCCTGATTTATGGCGCAGGCCTGTCCTGCGGGTTGGTCTTTTGGGGTCTGGTCGCGGCCAGTGGCATGGGGGCGGTGCTACAGGCGTCGCTCTACCTGTTGACGACATTGAAAATTCTCGGCGGGCTCTATCTGCTGTGGCTGGCATGGCAATCCCTGAAATCCGCGGTTCAACCCGTCAGCGAGGCGCGTGCCACCGCAGCGGCTGGCGGTCGCTGGTTTCTGCGGGGGCTGGTCCTCAACATGTCGAACCCCAAGTCCGTCATTGCCTGGATGGCGGCGTTGTCCGTCGGGCTGGGCCCGAATGACGGGCTGATAAACCTTGCCGCGGCCACGTTGGTTTGCATTGGCGTCGGCTTTTTCAACAATGCGCTTTATTCGATACTCTTTTCCTTTGAAGGCATGATGCAGGGATACCGTCGTTGCCGCCGCTGGATCGACGGCGCGGCCGCCGGGCTGTTCGCCTTGGGCGGGTTCGGCCTGATCAGATCGGCATTTTCCAAATAATTCTTGGCACCGGCCTGCCATTCGGCGTGGTATCGCAGAAATTGCTTTCCGCCCGGCCGGCCCGATCCGGTTCACAATCATGTGAGATTTGGCAAGTTGCCGTGGGGGCAGGTCAGGTGTCATCCTCGGTTATCCATTGCACGGAGGATATTTCGATGATCGCAAGAACCCTCGTTTCCGTTTTCCTTTTGACAACCGCTGGCGCGGCGCTGGCGCAGGACGCACAGCGTGAACTGATCCCGGTCAAGGGCGATGTCTATCTGTTCCGCAACAATTTCCATCTATCCCTGATCGTCGCCACGCCCGACGGCACCATCCGCGTCGATCCCATCAACGCCGAAGCGGGCGCATGGCTGAACGAGAACCTGGGCCAGATCACCGATCAGCCGGTGACGCATCTGATCTATTCGCACAGCCATCTGGACCACGCCTCCGGCGGTGCCGCCCATGACGGCGCGCAGGTCATCGCCCATGAAAACGCGCCCGATGCCATCGACGGCGTGGCCCCCGAGATCCGCGTCGGCGACAGCCACACGCTGGAACTGGGCGGCAAGACGCTCGAGCTGACCTATCTGGGGCCGGGCCATGGCGAAGACATGCTGGCCGTTGTCGTCCGCCCCGAAAACGTGGGGTTCATCGTCGATGTGGCCGCCCCCGACCGTCTGCCCTATCAGACGCTGGGAGGAGCCAATGCGGATGACTGGATGAACCAGATCGAAAACGCCATGGCGCTCGATTTCGAAGTGTTCGCCCCGGGTCACGGCAAGATCGGGACCCATGATGATCTGGCCGAGCATCTGAGTTATTTCCAGGCTCTGCGCGCCGGTGTGCTCGACGGCCTCAAGGCGGGCAAATCGGTTCAGGAGATTCAGGCCGAACTGACGCTGGAGGATTACAAGGATTGGGGCCAGTACGAGGCATGGCGCCCGCTCAATATCGAGGGCATGGCCACCTATCTCACCAATGCGGGGCTTGTGAACTGAAAACGATCGTCAGTCGGGATTGGTCCCGGTGGCGGGCAGGGTCGTGAACCATTCCGCCACATTGTCGGCCCATCCCGGCTGACGTCCGTGGCCGTTGGGCCCAAGCGAGAAAACAAGCGATCCGCCGCTGCATTTGGTCCATGCCTTGTTCCAGCGCGCGCCCTTTGTCGAAACCGTGTCGGCCATCTGACCGCAGCCATTGGTTTCTGCAAGGATATGCAGCGATTTCAGAACGCTGCCCTGTTCGAATTCGAAGCCGCCAAAGGTGACTTCTCGGCCTTCCAGCGGGACGGTGCGGTCGGCGAAACCATGCGAGTGGCGCATGTGAACCGGACCCTTGCAGCGCCGCCACATCGGCTCCCAGAACGCGCCCGAGGCGGAGGCATAACCAAGCGCGAAATCAGGGTTCCGGCAGGCAATGTCCCAGACCAGCGAGCCGCCGCGCGAGTATCCGGCCAGAAAGACCCGGTTCGCATCGAACCCGAACCGCGCCAGCGCGTCGGCCTTGACCGCCTCCAGCACAGCTGCATCGTCGCGCGGCCAGCGATGCCCGTCATGCACGCCCCAGTCCAGCGCTTTAGGGTTACCGATATCGACCTGCCCTGTCGGGGCCACAAAGGCAAAGCCGCGCGAGGTGAACGCCTCGACCAGTTCGGTGTTCTTGATAACCGCCTTGGGTGTAGCCGCATATCCGTGCAGGAAGATGATGACCGGCGCGCCGTCCGGGGCCGGTGGCAGGGCGAGCAGATATTCGGCCTCGCCAGCGATGCACGGGGTGTCTGGCCCGCCGCAACCGTTCTCCTGCGCCAGGGCGCCGGACAGAAGCGCGTTTGAAAAAATCAGCAAAATCAGGGCCCGCATCGTGATCCGCATTCCGTGTCCCTCCCTTGGTCAGAGTGTAGCACGGAATTATTGCGGGCAACTGCTTGCCATGCGGGACGGATTGACGTTGATTGTGCCGACAGATTCCAAGGGGGCCGCATGATCCTGGGCATTGGCACAGACCTCGCCAATATCGACCGCATTCAGGGAACGCTTGATCGGTTCGGCGACCGGTTCCGCGACCGGGTGTTTACCGAAACCGAACAGCGCAAGGCCGAACGCCGCGCCGATACCGCCGGCACCTATGCCAAGCGCTGGGCCGCGAAAGAGGCGTGTTCCAAGGCGCTGGGCACCGGTCTGCGCATGGGCATCGCCTGGAAGGATATGGCGGTGAGCAACCTGGCGACAGGTCAGCCCGTCATGCATGTCACCGGTTGGGCGGCGAGCCGTCTGAAGGAAATGACGCCCGAGGGCCACGAGGCGATCATCCACGTCACCCTGACCGACGATCACCCATGGGCGCAGGCCTTTGTGGTGATCGAAGCGCGGCCGGTTCACGAAGCCGCCGCGCGGCCTTGACTTGGCTCCACCGGCCCCGCATGTAGCACCCAATCAGACAAGGACTGGAGAGCAGAATGGCCGAGAAAGCCAAGACCGGCAGCACCGTGTGGGAGACGATCAAGACCATCGTCTATGCCCTGTTGATCGCGGGTGTCTTCCGCACGCTGTTCTTCCAGCCGTTCTGGATCCCGTCCGGCTCGATGAAACAGACGCTGCTGATCGGGGATTTCCTGTTCGTCAACAAGATGGCCTACGGCTATTCCTACGCTTCCTGCCCCAGCCTGATCCTGCCGCGTTTCGGCATCAATATCGATGCCGGGGACATCTGCGGCTGGATGAAGGGCGACAATTCCCGCATCCTCGGCGGCGAACCGGAACGCGGCGACGTGATTGTCTTTCGCCACCCGGTTTCCGGGCGCGACTATATCAAGCGGCTGATCGGATTGCCGGGCGACAAGATCCAGGTGCGCGACGGTGTCCTGAACATCAACGGCGCGCCGGTCGAACTGCAGGATGACGGCGTCTTCGAAGAGATCGAAGAGCCGCAGGGGCCGCAAGGCCTGCGTCCGCGCTGCGAAAACGGCCCGGTCGGCACCGGGGGCATCTGCATCAAGTCGCGCAAGATCGAAACCCTGCCGAACGGCGTTTCGCATACGATCCTGAATATCGGTGACCAGGCCTCGGACCATACCGGCATCTACTTGGTGCCCGAGGGGCATTATTTCTTCATGGGTGACAACCGCGACAATTCCAGCGACAGCCGCCTGCCGCAATCCGCCGGTGGCGTGGGTTTCGTACCTTATGAAAACCTGATCGGCCGCGCCGACCGGATCATGTTCTCGTCGGCGGGCCGGTCGATGCTGTTCTTCTGGACCTGGCGCGGCGACCGGTTCTTCAAGGGCGTGCAGTGAAACTGTCCGCCGAAATAAGGGCGTTCGAACGACGCATCGGATATGAGTTCGAGCGCCCCGAGATTTTGCTGCGTGCGCTGACGCACGGTTCGGTGTCCTCGTCGACCCGGCCTGATAACCAGCGGCTCGAGTTTCTGGGCGACCGGGTGCTGGGGCTGGTGATGGCCACCGCTCTGCTGGAAGCGGACAAGGGGGCATCCGAGGGCCAGCTTGCGCCCCGATTCAACGCGCTGGTGCGCAAGGAAACCTGCGCCGATGTCGCGCGTCAGGTCGATCTGGGCTCGGTGCTGAAACTGGGCCGCTCTGAAATGCTGTCGGGCGGGCGCCGCAAACAGGCGCTGCTGGGCGACGCGATGGAAGCGGTGATCGCCGCCGTCTATCGCGATGCCGGGTTCGAGGCCGCGCAGGACATGATCCTGCGCCTGTGGGGCGAGCGCATCCGCCAGGTCGAGGCCGACGCCCGCGACGCCAAGACCGCGCTTCAGGAATGGGCCCAGGCCCGTCGTCAGCAACCGCCGAGCTATGTCGAGGTTTCGCGCTCAGGCCCCGACCACGCGCCGGTCTTCACCATCGCCGCCCGCCTGCAGGACGGCACCGAGGCGCAGGCCACCGCAGGCTCGAAACGCCAGGCGGAACAGGCGGCGGCCAAGGCGTTGTTGTCCCGGCTGGGATGACCCTCTGGCGCCTGTCATCCTTTATCTGGTTCATTTGCCCTCTGGTCCGGCGCGTCAAACTCCTGTAGGGGTGCCGCCCTGCAAGCAGGATTGAAAACTGATGACCACACGCGCCGGATTTATTGCCCTGATCGGTGAGCCCAATGCGGGCAAGTCCACTCTGTTGAACCGCATGGTCGGGGCCAAGGTCTCGATCGTGACGCATAAGGTGCAGACGACCCGCGCGCGCATTCGCGGCGTGGCGATGGAGGACGACGCGCAGTTGGTCTTTGTCGACACGCCGGGTCTGTTCAAACCGCGCCGCAGGCTCGACCGGGCGATGGTGGCGGCGGCCTGGGGTGGGGCGGCGGACGCCGATGTCGTGGTGCTGATGGTCGAGGCGCATCGCGGCATCACCGAAGGCGTCGAACGTATCCTCGAAGGGCTGGCCGAGATCGGTCAGGGCCGCAAGGTTGCGCTGGCGATCAACAAGATCGACAAGGTGCCTTCCGAAAAGCTGCTGGCCCTGACCAGCGATCTGAACACGCGTTATCCCTTTGCGGAAACCTTCATGATCTCGGCCGAGCGCGGCTATGGTGTGGATGACCTGCGCAAATGGCTGGCGTGGCAGTTGCCCGAGGGGCCGTGGCTGTACCCCGAAGATCAGATCGCCGATCTGCCGATGCGGATGATCGCCGCTGAGATGACCCGCGAAAAGCTGACCCTGCGCCTGCATCAGGAACTGCCCTATCAGCTGACCGTCGAAACCGAAAACTGGCAGGAGCGCAAGGACGGCTCGGCCCGCGTCGATCAGGTGATCTATGTGATGCGCGACGGGCACAAGGGCATCGTGCTCGGCAAACGGGGCGAGACCATCAAGGCCGTCAGTCAGGCCGCGCGTGCGGAACTGGAGGCGTTTCTGGACCGCAAGGTGCACCTTTTTCTGCAGGTCAAGGTACGGCCCAACTGGCTGGAAGAGGCCGAGCGCTATTCCGAGATGGGACTGGATTTCAAAGACGGCAACGCATGACCCGCCTGACCGCCGAATTCTGGGTGCATGCCTATCTGGCGCGCCTGCGGTTTCAGGAAATACCCGCCTTTGTGGTGGCCCATGGCGACGACACCGCCGGCGCGGTTCTGATCAAGCTCAACACGCTCGACGGGCAGGCTGTGGCGTTCCAGCGCAGCTTTGATCTGATGAGCGGCGAACGCAAGTGGGTCGAACTTTCCAGCGGGGTCGAGACCAAGGTTGACGATGCCATCCAGCGCCAGTGCGGCTTTGACCCGGATCTCTGGGTGATCGAGGTCGAAGACCGGCAGGGCCGGCATCTTTTGGGCGATGAGGGGCTGGACTGACCCCAAGGCTTGCCAAATCTCTTGCGACCTGCCTAGCTGGGGCCATGATCAACGGAGGCTGAGATGACGCTGAAACATCACGTAACACCGGCAACCGCGGGCCTTGGCGCCATCCTGATCTTTTGCGCCGGGGCCGTTTTTGCCCAATCCGACACGCCCGCGCAGCCGATCAACTGCGCCACGGCCGACGGCGATATTCGCGCGCTCAACTCGGAGCTTGATCATGTCAACAAGCAGCAGGCCCTCGACATCGCGGCGATCACGCCCGCAGGTGCACTGATCGGTCTCGTGACGGGGACCGAGCAAAAGCGCTTCGAAATGCTGACCGGCGAATATCAGCAAAAGCTCGAGGCTCGGATCGCCGCGATCAGGGAAAAGTGCAAGTGATGCAAATGTGAATGCCGTGGCCGATGCAATCGGGCACGCAATCCCATATCCTGTTCAACGGCGAGGACACCGGTATTCGATGGCGCGCGATCAATCGATCTCATTTGCAAGGCTGACCGAGGTTCCTCTCTCCGAAATCGTGGCGCATATGTCCGATCCCCGCATGGCCGAACACATGCCGTTACTGACATTCGCATGGGATGCCGGGGTGGCGCAGGAATTTGTGGCCACCAAAGAGGCCTGCTGGCAGCGTGACGGGCTGGGGCATTGGGCGATCCTGCTGGATGGGGCCTATGCCGGCTGGGGCGGGTTTCAGATGGAGGCAGGGGAATGGGATTTCGGTCTGGTGCTCCGGCCAGACCATTTCGGGCTTGGTCTTGCGGTCACATCCCATATGCTCGCCTTTGCCCGGCAGGACCCGCGCATTTCCCATGTCACCTTCCTGCTGCCGCCCTCGCGGCGGCACCTTGGCGCATTGCGACGGTTGGGGGCGACCTATGTGGGCGAGGTCGACCATGCCGGTGCCCGGTTCCGCAAATTCCGGCTGGACACCGCCTGAACCTGTCCCTTGCCGCCCCACGGCATTTGAGGGCAAGGTGGCCATGGCGGCAAGGGGCAGGCATAGGCGATGGATTGGCGCGACCACGGCATACTTCTGACCTCCCGCCGCCACGGCGAAACCTCGGCCATCATCGAGGTCTTCACCGAAACCCATGGCCGCCACGCAGGCGTGGTGCGGGGCGGCGCCAGCCGCAAGGTTGCGCCCATCCTGCAGCCCGGCGCGCAGCTCGACGTGGCCTGGCGCGCCCGGCTCGAAGAGCATCTGGGCACCTTTCACGTCGAACCCCTGCGCTCGCGCGCGGCGGCGGCGTTTTCGGGGCGTCTGGCGCTGGCGGGGCTCAACGCGGTGGTGGCGCTGTTGTCCTTTTGCCTGCCGGAACGCGAACCGCACCCGGCCATCTACAAACGCACCGAGCAGCTGATGGACCTGCTGGGGCAGGATGAGGTCTGGCCGCTGGCCTATCTGCGCTGGGAACTGGCGCTGCTCGAAGAGCTGGGCTTCGGCCTCGATCTCAGCCGCTGCGCCGTGACCGGCGCGACCGAGGGGCTGGTCTATGTCTCGCCCAGATCGGGCCGGGCCGTGACCGCGCAGGGGGCGGGCGAATGGGCCGACCGCATGCTGCCCCTGCCGCCATGTCTGCGCGGACAGGGGCCGTCGCCCGACGCCGAGGTGGCGCAGGCGCTGACAACCACCGGTCATTTCTTCGAACACCGGGTCGCGCCCGCGCTGGGCCACCATCCGCTGCCCCAGGCGCGGGGGCGTTTCGTGGACCTTTTCACTCGGTCGCTGTGAACACCATTTCGTGCCCCGAATCATTGCGAAGAATCAGCACATCGCCCGACACTTCGGACTGGGTCATCGCCATCAGCGCCGCGAAATAGGTGCCCTCGGTCTCCAGATCGGGGCAGTCCCTGCGCGTCGCCGCGATGTCCGTGACCTCGAACCAGGGATAGGGCGCATCCAGCACGCCGGTATAAGAGTTGCACGGGGCCTGCCCGGTAATCTGCCCCGGCTCGGGAAAGGTCAGAGTCGCGGTGGCGGAAAATGCCCGGCCGTCGATTTCCTGCAAAGCCCAGGTGTGATCCGCCGCGCCATAGGCGGCGACGGATTCGTCGCGCTGGCATTGCCAAAGACCCAGAAAGGGCAAAATCAGGACAAGACGCAGCATGTGATGACCTCTCTGTGCGCACCGGTGCCAGGGGCAGAACCAGCAAACCGGGGTCGGGTCAAGCCCGGCGGGTCGGAAACTCTCCCATTAGGCGCCGACTTGAGCAATTTTTCGAACCCGCCAAAGGTTAACGGTTTGGAAACATCTTGCGCGCGGGACTCCTCCTGTCGCAGGGCGAACACCGGGTTTGCAGGCTTGTACAAATTGGACAGGCGGGGGGTGCAGGCCGGTACAATTCGCACAGTTCGGCGGTACAGGCACAAAAGACCCGGCGCGGGGCCGGGTCGAGTGGGGGGATGCAAATGATCTCCCGAGGGTTACCCAAGCAGGCGGCGCGCGATCACCTGCGCCTGAATTTCAGCAGCGCCCTCGAAGATGTTGAGGATACGCGCATCGCACAAAACGCGGCTGATCTTGTATTCCAGCGCAAAGCCGTTGCCACCATGGATCTGCAGCCCGTTATCCGCCGCCGCCCAGGCCACCCGCGCGCCCAGCAGCTTGGCCATTCCGGCCTCAAGATCGCAGCGGCGGTCGTGATCTTTTTCCCAGGCAGAGAAATAGGTCAGCTGTCGCGCGATCATGATTTCGACCGCCATCATCGCCAGTTTTCCGGACACGCGCGGAAAGTTGATCAGGGTCTTGCCGAACTGCTTGCGTTCGACCGCGTATTGCATGGCGATGTCCAGCGCCGATTGCGCCACACCGATGGCGCGGGCCGCGGTCTGGATGCGGGCCGACTCGAAAGTCTGCATCAACTGCTTGAATCCTTTGCCTTCTTCGCCGCCCAGCAGGTTCTCGCCCTTGACGTGGAAGCCGTCGAATCCCAGCTCATATTCCTTCATCCCGCGATAGCCCAGCACCTCGATCTCTCCGCCGGTCATGCCCGGAGTGGGGAAGGGGTTATCGTCGGTTCCCGGCGTCTTTTCGGCAAGGAACATGGACAATCCACGATGATCCGTGGTGGCCGGATCGGTGCGCGCGAGCAACGTCATCACGTGGGTCCGCGCGGCATGGGTGATCCAGGTCTTGTTGCCGGTAATCCTGTAGTCGCCGTTCTCGTCTTTTGTCGCGCGGGTCCGTAGCGAGCCCAGATCCGATCCGGTATTGGGCTCGGTAAACACCGCCGTCGGCAGGATTTCGGCGCTGGCGATCTTGGGCAGCCAGTTCGCTTTCTGCGCGTCGGTGCCGCCCGCCATGATCAGTTCGGCGGCGATCTCGGATCGGGTGCCCAGCGACCCCACGCCGATATAGCCGCGCGACAGTTCCTCGGACACCACGCACATCGATGCCTTGCTCAGGCCGAAACCGCCGAACTCTTCGGGGATGGTCAGGCCGAAAACACCCATTTCGGCCAATTCTTCAATGATTTCAAGGGGAATCAATTCGTCTTTGAGATGCCAGTCATGTGCGTTCGGTTCAACCTTGTCCTGCGCATAACGCCGGAACTGATCGCGGATCATCTCCAGTTCTTCCTCAAGGCCCGAAGCCCCGAACATGGTGGCGCCGGCCTGTGCCTCCATCAATTCGACCAGACGGGTGCGCGCGGCCTGACTGTTACCTGCACGCATCAGGGTCTGAACCTCTTCGCACTGAAAGCCGGACAAGGCGTCCCAGCCGAGGCCAAGCTCCTGCAGGCGTACGACTTCGGCCTGGTTCATGGGAATGCCGCCGGCAATCTGGTGGAGGTACTCGCCGAATGCAATCTGGTGGATCAGCTGTTCCATCTCGCCGAACCTGCCGTCAGCCTCAAGCGCTTCGGCCCAGCGCTGCATCTGGCGCAGCGACTGGTGATAGGTCGCCAGCCATGACAAGCCATGCGCCGCGGTCTGGTTGGCTTCGATCAATGCACCCGAAATTCTGCCATCCGCCGTCACCATGGCACGCACCGATTCCAGCGCGCGGGTGAACACGGTTTCGACCGGGGCCAGCGCCGCACCGGTCAGTCGCAGAAGATCGGGCAATATCACGGGATTGGTCATAGTCGTTACATCCTGTCCGTCATGGGCCATGAATCACGTCCTCTTTCTGAGTTGTCTGGTCATATCATTTCGCACATGCAGCGCAACAAAAATACACAATAAGGCCTGAAAAAGTTCAAAAATTACGTAATGATTTTTGCGGTGCAGAGAAAAACGCGGTGATATCAAAAGGGCATGACGGATTTGATTCTCATTACCCCCATAAACCTGGCGCTGGCCTGTGCGGTTGCGGTACTGGCGGGGCTGGTCAAGGGGATGGTGGGCTTTGCCATGCCGATGATCATGGTTTCGGGGTTGAGCCTGATATTGCCGCCGGATGTGGCCCTGGCCGGGCTGATTCTGCCGACGCTGGTCACAAATTCTATGCAGGCCTTTTGGCAGGGGCCAAGGGCGGCCATCATGACGGTAAAGCGGTTCCGTGTATTCCTGAGCGTCGGATTGATCTGTTTGCTTGTCAGCGCGCAGCTGGTTGTGCGGATACCGGTCTCGACATTCCTTGTGATGATCGGAGCCCCGGTCTGTTTCTTTGCCATAATCCAGTTGCTGGGCGTGACACTCACGCTCAAGCGGGATACCGCCCGCAGCCAAGCAACAGCTGGCGCGGTCGCGGGGTTTATTGGCGGGATGTCCGGCGTATGGGGCCCACCTACGGTGGCCTATCTGACCGCCCTGAACACGCCGAAACGTGACCAGATCCGCATTCAGGGTGTGATCTATGGGCTTGGTGCCTTGGCGTTGCTGGGCGCGCATATCGGGTCAGGCATCCTGCGCAAGGATACGGTCGGGTTGTCCTTTGCGCTCGTCGTTCCGGCCGTTTTGGGTATGTGGATGGGGATGAAATTTCACGACCGGATCGATCAGGCCACTTTTCGCAAGGCGACGTTGCTGGTGTTGCTGGTCGCCGGCTTCAACCTTTTGCGCCGGGGGTTGACGGGATGATGCCGGACTAGCCTTTGCCCCGCATGAACCGGAACACGAAAAGCAGACCGAGCATCAGAAAGAACAGCCCAAAAACATCTCCAATCAGAAAGGCGATATACTCGACGGCGGAACTGCCGAACGCGAAATTCGTCAGCAAGGACGACAGAACCGAGGTAAGTACGCCCGCGAACATGACGCAACTCCAGCAGGCGGGACGGTCGGGATTTGGAAATATGTCCCAGCCGAAGGTTTTGAAAATCTGGAACACCACAGGTGCGGCGGTGATTGCGACAAGGATGGCCCACAGGCGGCTGAGCAAGAACACATCGGCCCCGCCAAGGTAAACGAAGACCAGAAAAACACCGGGCAACAGGGCTGGTATCGCGCGCCATCCCAGCAGCCACGCCGTTAAAACCCTGACGCCATGGGGTAAAAACAACAGGCTTGCCCGGCTAGGATAGTCCGGGAAAAACATGCTTTGCAGCGGCATCAGGACGTCGAACGTTACAACGGATGCCGCCACATAGGCGAGCGAGGCAAAAAACGTTTCCTGAACCGAAAAGCGCACTTGACCAGCGACGTGGACCTAGTGCCGCGGCGCGTGCACGATATATCGACCGCGGTTGGCGGTCTCGCATTGCGACAGATACCCTTTTTCGACCAGGGATTTCAGGGCCCGGAAAAAGGTCGGGCGCGAAATCGGCCGTACGAGGGTGTGTTCAATCAGACCGAAAGTACGGACCTCATGACCCGCCTTGGACAACTCTCCGGCGGCGTAATAGATATCGCGCTCGGCCGGTGAAAGCTCTTCCAGACCCAGGGTCTGTTCCATGCTTTGCATCAGTTTGCGGAGTTCGGCAAGTTTTGAGACTTCCAGCATAGGGTATGAATTCCGGGTTGCTTAATCTTGTTGCACTTTGATGAGGCCGATGCGCGCAAGTCTGCATTTTTTATTCTGCTGCAGAAGTCTCATATTGACATAAGGCGTGTTGTTCATTTTGATCAGGATTTCATTAGGCTGCTTATATCGCGAGTGTGAGTGAGCGGCGCATTCGCAGCCCCAAGGTACTTTCAGTCATGGCCCGGTGCAATTGCGCCGGGCCATTTTTTCCGAAGGGTGAAAAATTTGAACCAGCGTAGAAGCGTTGATGGCACGCTTTCTAGATTTGCGGGAGATCCGCAGCAGCGAATTCGCTTTGTACGTGCAACGCCTCCGGTCCGGAACAGGAGGCGTTGCAGATTTGTGCGTCCGAATGTCAGCCGATTGCGACGGCTTTGACGTCCTCGTCGATGAAGGGCAGGTACTGTTCGAAATTCTCGGCGAACATCTGAACCAGTTTTTCGGCCTGCTTGTCAAAGGCGGCCTGATCGTCCCAGGTGCGGCGCGGGTCCAGCAATACTTCGGCAACGCCGGGTACTGAAACCGGCACGTCAAAGCCGAAATTGGCGTCCTTGCGGAACTCGGCTTCGGCCAGAGAGCCATCGAGCGCAGCAGTCAGCAGGGCGCGGGTGGCCTTGATCGGCATCCGGCTGCCAACACCGTAAGCGCCGCCGGTCCAGCCGGTGTTGACCAGCCAGCAGGTGGCGCCGTGCTGAGCGATCTTGTCGCGCAACAGGTTGCCATAAACCTCGGGGCGGCGCGGCATGAACGGGGCGCCGAAGCAGGTCGAGAAGGTCGGCTGCGGTTCGGTCACGCCACGTTCCGTTCCGGCCACTTTGGAGGTAAAGCCCGACAGGAAGTGATACATCGCCTGCGCCGGGGTCAGCCGCGAGATCGGCGGCAGCACGCCAAAGGCGTCGCAGGTCAGCATGATGATGTTCTTGGGATGCCCGCCCAAGGCCGACTGCGAGGCGTTCGAGATATATTCCAACGGATAGGCACAGCGCATGTTTGCGGTCAGGCTGTCGTCATTGAAATCCAGCTTTTTGGTCTCGGGATCGAACACCATGTTCTCGATCACGGTGCCGAACTTGCTGGTGGTGGCATAAATTTCCGGCTCGGCCTCGGCGTTCAGGTTGATGGTTTTGGCATAGCAGCCGCCCTCGAAGTTGAAGGTGCCGCGATCCGACCAGCCATGTTCGTCATCACCGATCAGCACCCGGGACGGGTCGGCAGACAGAGTGGTCTTGCCGGTACCTGAAAGGCCAAAGAAGACGGCGGTGTCGACCGGGTTGCCGACCGCGTGATTGGCCGAGCAGTGCATCGGCATCACACGCTTTTCCGGCAACATATAGTTCAGCAGGGTGAACACGGATTTCTTGTTCTCGCCCGCGTATTCGGTGCCACCGATCAGGATCAGCTTGCGGTCGAAATTCAGCGCGATCACCGTTTCGCTGCGACATCCGTGCTTGGCCGGGTTGGCCTGGAAACTGGGGCAGTTGATGACGGTGAAATCGGCGGTGAACTCGTCCAGATCCTCACGATCCGGGCGGCGCAACAAGTGGCGGATGAACAGGTTGTGCCAGGCCATTTCGGTGACCATGCGCACATTGATCGAATAGGCCGGATCGGACCCGCCCACGAGATCCTGCACGAAATAGTCGCGGCCCTTCATATGCGCCAGCATGTCCTTGTACAGCGCATCGAACCCTTCTGGGCTCATCTCGGCGTTGTTTTCCCACCAGATGGTGTCGGCAACGCTGTCGGTTTTGACCACGTGCTTGTCCTTGGGGGACCGACCGGTGAACTTGCCGGTGGTCACCAGAAAGGCGCCGCCATTGCCAAGGGTGCCTTCGCCGCGCTTCAGCGCCTCTTCGATCAACGCCGGTTCCATGAAGTTGTAGTAGACATTGCCCAGACCCTCGATGCCCTGATCCTCGAGGCGGAATTGCGGGTTAACCCGTCCAGATGTCATGCGTTTCTTCTCCTGTGGCGGCGCGACGGCGGTTTGGCCGATTGCGCTCTTGGGGCAGTTTGCCGGTAGAAATGGCCGGCGGTCGCCGGCGTCTTATCACGCAAGTTTAGAGCATGAACAGGACGGTTTGGCGCAGTTAGCGCCACCAAGGCAAGGTTTAGCGCAACCATGTATTCAGCGCCCAAATAGCTGGCACGGATTCACTTGGGATAGGGGTCATTTGTCTCCAAATGGGCAACAGTTTTGTAGTGATTCGCAGATATGCATTGATTCGAGGTCATAAAAACGCCAAAAATGCGTGAAAACATACGTGGATTGAGCAGTACAGCAGCAGGGGCATTCCAAATGTCAAAGATTGCACTGGTGGATGACGACAGGAATATTCTGACGTCTGTCTCCATGACACTCGAAGCCGAGGGGTTCGAGGTCGAAACATATAACGATGGGCAGGCGGCGCTGGATGCCTTTAACAAGAAATTGCCGGATATGGCAGTTCTGGACATCAAGATGCCCAGAATGGACGGGATGGACCTGCTTCAGCGGTTGCGCCAAAAAACCCAGATGCCGGTGATCTTTCTAACATCGAAAGACGACGAGATCGACGAGGTTCTGGGCCTCCGGATGGGGGCGGACGACTATGTGAAAAAGCCGTTTTCGCAGCGTCTGCTGGTGGAACGGATTCGCGCTCTGTTACGCAGGCAGGAAGCGAATTCCGGAGACGCGGTAGAGATTTCTGGTGGCGACGCCAAAGTCATGGAGCGCGGTCATCTGAGAATGGATCCGCTGCGTCATTCCGTGAGCTGGAAAGGAACGGATGTTTCGCTGACGGTTACGGAATTCCTGCTGTTGCAGGCGTTGGCGCAGCGCCCGGGTTTCGTGAAAAGCCGCGATCAGCTGATGGACGTTGCCTATGACGACCAGGTCTATGTTGATGACCGCACAATCGACAGCCACATCAAACGGTTGCGTAAAAAGATGCGTATGGCCGATCCGGATTTCTCGGCGATCGAAACGCTGTATGGAATAGGGTACAGATACAACGAAGAATAATCGCCCTTTTTGGGGGGAAGGCGAAGGGATTCTCGTGCGCGACACAGGATCAGCGAACGGGCCACGCGACGGTGATGTGGTTCTGGGGGACGATTGGGTTATCCCGCTTGACCCCGAATCTCCGGATATGCGTTTTGTCCGGCCCCGGCGGCGTCTGCTGGCGCTGCATAGTTCGACCCTTGCGCGCAAGATCATTACGTTCAACCTGATCGCCCTGATCATACTGGTCGCGGGTCTGCTTTGGTTGGACGATACCCGCAAAGATCAGGTACTGCAGCGCGCCAGTGCGCTGATCAGCGAAGCGGAACTGGCAGGGGACGTTTTCGAAGCGAGAATCGTCAGCAACCCGACCGAGGTGACTGGTAGCGAAGAGCTCGATGTTGAAGCCACCCTGGCAGGGCTCAGCCTTCGCAATGGGGTCGAGGTTTTCGTGTTCGACCCGATTGGCGATCTGGCGGGATGGGTACGTGGGGCGACTCAATTGCCCGCGACTGTCCTGAGCAGCCGTTCGGACACCGGTCCAACCATCATCAGCGACGGCCTGAATGCCGTCTGGAACGGGATGTCGTCGATCCTGAACGGCAACCGGTCAAAGCCTTCCCCTGATCTGGCCGATCAGGTTGGCGCGATGGTGCCCGCAACGGTTGAAACCGGTTCGCAGGTTCGGGCGCTGACCGATGCACGGGGGGGGACAGTCATCGTGGCCACTACCCCGATCCAGCGCGGGGGGCAGACCATCGCGGTTCTGGCGATGGCGGGTCCAGCGGGTGAGATCGACGCGCTGGCCCGACAGGAGCAGGAGCGCGTCCTGCAGATGTTCGTCGTGGCGCTGCTGGTCTCGGTGGGCCTCAGCCTGGTGCTGGCCTCGACCATCGCCAACCCGTTGGCCGATTTGGCCGAGGCGGCAGAGATGGGCAACGACCACCACAATCAGCGTATCAATCCCGGTCGCATCCGAATCCCGGATCTGAGCGCGCGGCCGGATGAAATTGGCCGGCTGAGCCGGGCGCTGCGCGGCATGGTGGCGGCGCTTTACAACCGGATCGAGGGCAATGAGCAATTCGCGGCGGATGTCGCGCATGAAATCAAGAACCCGTTGGCCAGCCTGCAATCGGCGGTCGGAACTCTGCGTGTGGTCAAAAAAGATGAGCAGCGCGAAAAACTGTTGGAAATCATCGAGCACGATGTGCGCCGTCTGGATCGTCTGGTCAGTGACATTTCGAACGCATCGCGGCTGGATGCGGAACTCGTCAAAGAAGAGGAACAACCATTCGACGTTTTGGCCATGCTTGGAAATTTGGGTCAGTTTCTGGGTGAGGACGCACGTTCCAAGGGCATCGACTACATCACCGACATGCCCGCCGGGCCTGTCACCATCAAAGGGCTGGAGGCCCGGTTGGCGCAGGTGTTCGTCAACCTGATCACCAACGCGATTTCCTTCTGCGGCGAAGGTGACGCCATCCGCGTCTGGGCACGGCGGCGCGATGGCCGGGTGCTGATCGTGGTCGAGGATACCGGGCCGGGGATACCCGATCAGGCGCTGGCGAAGGTTTTCAAACGCTTCTACTCCGAACGTCCCGAAGAGCATTTCGGCAACAATTCAGGGCTGGGTCTGGCCATATCGAAACAGATCGTCGAAGCCCATGGCGGCGTCATCTGGGCCGAGAACATCCGCCCCACCGATGCTGATGTCACCTCGGACCCGCTGGGCGCACGATTTGTCGTGGCGCTGCCGATCTAGGATATGAGTACCGAGGCGCTGACCCGCGTGGCCGATCGCCGGAATGCAACGATCCACGCCAGTTGCGTGGCAATCGACGGCAAGGGGGTGCTGATCGTCGGGGCCTCAGGGGCCGGTAAATCGTCGCTGGCGCTGATGCTCATCGGGTACGGTGCGAAACTGGTCGCCGACGATCGGGTCGAACTGTGGATGGAAAACGACCTGGCTCTGATGCAATCCCCTGCCGCAATTGCGGGCCTGATCGAATCGCGCGGTGTCGGTCTGATCCGATGCGAGGCGGTGGGGCCGGTTCCATTGACCTGTGTGGTCGATTTGGACCGGGTCGAAGAGGTCCGTTTCCCTGAACAACGAAGGATCCGGGTGCTGAGGCAATCTGTGCCATTGCTTCGCGTCGTCAAGGCCCCACATTTCGCACCATCGTTGATGCAATTCCTGAAAGCGGGTCGAGTCGATCCGGAGTGGCCCAACAAATGAACCCGCAGAAACGTATCGTATTGATCACCGGGCCGTCCGGTGCGGGCCGATCAACGGCTATTCATGTGTTGGAAGATCTTGGGTTCGAGGCCATCGACAACCTGCCCATGGGGTTGCTGATGCGGCTTCTGGACGGGGGCGAACAGCCGCGCCCGATGGCGCTGGGGATTGATGCGCGAAACCGCGATTTCTCGACCATCGGATTTCTGGAACTGGTGGCCCGGCTTGGTCGGATGGAAAGCATCGATCTGACAACGCTTTATCTGGATTGCAGCGAAGAGGTTCTGCTGCGCCGGTTTTCCGAGACGCGCCGCCGCCACCCGCTTGCGCCCGGAGCCAGCCCCGAGGCGGGCATCCTGCAAGAGATGGAGGCGCTGCAACCCATCCGCGAGATTGCCGACACGCTGATCGACACGAGCAACCTGAATATCCATCAACTGCGCGAAGAGGTCGAGCGGTGGTTCGCCCCCGAAGGTGGGCGGCATCTGGCGGTTTCCATCGAATCATTCTCCTATAAACGCGGCCTGCCGCGCGGGTTGGATATGGTGTTCGATTGCCGGTTTCTGGCCAATCCCTATTGGAAACCTGAACTGAGGGCAGCGGACGGGCGCAGCCCCGACGTTGCCGCTTATGTTGCGACCGACCCGAACTTTGCACCGTTCTTCGACCGCGTGTTCGACCTGCTCTGGATGCTGCTTCCGGCCTATCGGGCCGAGGGCAAGGCGCATCTGTCGGTTGCTTTCGGCTGCACCGGCGGGCAGCATCGTTCGGTCGCCCTAGCGGAAGCGATCGCAAAGGCCCTTGCAGAAAAGGGTCAGCAGGTGTCAATAAGGCATCGCGAAATGGAACGCCGCGCATCGAAGGTAAAACCGGGTTGATCGGGATCGTAATCGTAGCACACGGGGGGTTGGCCAAGGAATATCTGGCCGCGATGCAGCATGTCGTGGGCAGGCAACCAGGCTTGGCGGCGGTTTCGATCGAGGCGGATCATGACCGTGAAGAAAAACAGTGTGAGATCTGCGCCGCAGCCGACGAGGTGGACACGGGCGACGGTGTCGTGGTCGTAACGGACCTGTTCGGAGGCAGCCCTTCGAATCTGAGCCTTCGGGCCTGTGCCCCGCATGACCGGCGTATCCTGTATGGTGCAAACCTGCCGATGCTGATCAAACTTGCCAAAAGCCGCCATTTGCCGGTGGCGGATGCTGTCCGGCAGTCCATGGAGGCGGGCAGAAAGTATATAAACGCGAAGAATGTGACCCTTGATTGAATCTGGACAGATTGAAATGACGATGCGAAGTTTGAAAATAGTCAATGAAAAGGGCCTGCACGCCCGCGCCTCGGCAAAGCTGGTCGAGGTTGTCGAAGGGTTTGACGCGACGGCAGAGGTGTCCAGAGAGGGACTTTCCGCCTCAGGCGACAGCATTATGGGCCTTTTGATGTTGGCAGCGTCGCGTGGAACAACTATTGACGTCGAGACGTCCGGCCCGGATGCTGAGGCGTTGGCGGAAGCGTTGGAATCTCTGGTGAACGACAAGTTCGGCGAAGGATACTAGGCGCGCTGTCCTTTTCGACGTGAAGAACGGGAAGACCAAGACTTGGCGGAAACCGCGCACAATGGCAAAGTTGACCCTGTGGTTGATGGGACCGGAGAACAGGGTGAAGTCTACGACCGTAGAACCCTGACCTATGCCAATTCCTTTGACGATTTCTGGACGTCGACCGCCATCCGCACCATCGAATGGTTCACAGGTAAGTTGACGATTCTGCGAATGGTCAGCAAGTTCGAAAAGAAGAACGAGCTGTATCGCGGGCAAAAGTTCTGGGGCGGTGCTCTGGAGGTTATGGGCATTGACCTGCTGACCCCGGACGAACAGATGGCGCGCATCCCGAAAAATGGGCCGGTCGTCGTCGTCGCCAATCACCCGCATGGCATGGTCGATGGAATGATACTTGCCGAGCTGATCGGACGGGTCCGGCAGGATTATCGCATTCTGACCCGGTCGGTCCTGACAGGGCTGGACGAGGCGGCGACCTCGTTCATGATCCCGGTGCCATTCCCGCACGATCCCGAAGCGCAATCCAAGATGATCGAGATGCGCGCCAAGGCGATGTCCCATCTCAAGGCCGGCGGCGTTGTGGCGCTGTTCCCGTCGGGTGTGGTGATGTCGTCGGACAGTTGGTTCGGCCCGGCGATCGAACGGGAATGGAATGTCTTTACCGCACAGATGATCCGCCGTTCGAAGGCGCGTGTCGTGCCGATCTATTTCCCGGGGCGTAACTCGCGCGCCTATCAGATCGCCTGCCAGGTATCGCCAATCCTGCGACAAGGGCTGTTGCTGCACGAAATCGTACGGTCCTGCAAAAAGCCGCAGGCGCCGGTTATCGGTCATCCGGTTTCGGAGAAGGATATGGCCCGGCTGGACAAAGACCCGCGCGGTTTCATGGCCTGGTTGCGGGATCACACAATGGCGCTGGTGAAAGGCGGTTGATCGGTTTCGACTATCGAGTCGGAACCGGAACCTCCCCGCGATAATCGTAAAACCCGCGTTCGGTCTTGCGACCGAGCCATCCGGCCTCGACATATTTCGTGAGCAAGGGACAAGGCCGGTATTTGGTGTCCGCCAGCCCCTCGTGCAGCACGTTCATGATCGCAAGGCAAGTGTCCAGCCCGATGAAATCGGCCAGTTCCAGCGGCCCCATCGGATGGTTTGCGCCCAGCTTCATCGATTGGTCGATGGATTGGACGCTGCCCACGCCTTCGTACAGCGTATAGACCGCCTCGTTGATCATCGGCATCAGGATGCGGTTGACGATGAATGCGGGGAAATCCTCGGCGCTGGCGGCGGTCTTGCCCAGCTTGTCCACAACGGTTTTGCAGGCCTTGAAGGTTTCCTCGTCGGTGGCGATGCCCCGAATCAGTTCGACCAGTTGCATCACTGGTACCGGGTTCATGAAATGGAAACCCATGAACCGTTCTGGCCGGTCGGTACGGCTGGCCAGCCGGGTAATCGAGATCGACGAGGTGTTCGAAGTCAGAATCGTGTGGGGCAGAAGATGCGGTTGCAAGTCTTCGAAGATCGCCTGCTTGATCGCTTCGCGCTCGGTTGCGGCCTCGATCACCAGATCGGTATTCCCCAGATCGGGCAGGTTCAGCGTCGTTTGGATTCGGTTCATCGCCGCCTGCATGTTGGCGTCGGTGATTTTGCCGCGCGATGCCTGTCGGGCCATGTTCGTCTCGATGGTTCCGAGGGCCTGATCCAGAGCCTGCTGGCTGACATCGGTCAGCAACACCTCATACTCGGCAAGCGCCATGACATGCGCGATGCCGTTTCCCATCTGGCCTGCGCCAATCACTCCGACCGTTTTGATGTCCATCTCTGTGGTGCCTTTCTCGCGGGTTACCGGGACATTACCGGTAGGGTGGGGGCGGCGGCAAGAGGTGGCGAATGGCAGGTTTTGCTTCAAATGCGCGCATTAAAAGTTTTGCAAGGTCTGTGGCGCCAAGGTGTCGGTCGGGTGAATAAACTTGGGTGATGGCCATGAGCTTTGACAGAATGGGTGTGAGCGCCCCCGAAGATCCGATTTGCCGGTATGAGCCGGAGGGGCCGGTATTTCGCGGGCCGCCGCGTGAGTTCGGCGCGAATTGCGCGATCTGCATCGGCGGGGCCGAGACATTTGGCCGTTTTGTGCAAGAACCGTATCCCGCCTTGTTGGAAAAACGGCTGGGTCAGCCCTGCGTCAACCTAGGCAGCGCCAGTTGCGGGTTCGAAGCGCTGGCGGCCAGCCGGTTCGTGCGGTCGCGGGTCAATGCGGCGGAATTCTGCGTGGTCCAATTGCCTGGCGTTCAGAACCTGCCCAACCATCTATATCGCGTGCATCCGCGTCGCAATGACCGCTTCCTCGAGCCAATGGAAGCGCTGCGGACGCTGTATCCGGAGGTGGATTTTACCGAGATCCATTTCACCCGGCATCTGCTGTGCACTTTGCAGGGGATGGATGATGCGAGGTTCGAATTGGTTAAACAGGAACTGCGGGAGGGCTGGGTCGCACGGATGCAGGCCTTTCTGATCGGGATCGAGACGCCGGTCATTTTGCTCTGGTTGCGCTATCACGAGCCGCTGGCCGAAGAACATGGCGGTCCGCCCGGGCCGGAGCCTTATCTGGTGACCCGGGACATGGTGGATCGGTTGGCGACGCTCTGCGCCAGTGTGATCTGTGTGCCGGTGCGGGCCTGCGGCGAGTCCGAGGATCTGGCCGACGTTCTGTTCGGGACCTTGCAACAACCCATGGCCGAGCATCTGATCGGTCCGGCGACCCATCAGGCAATCGCCGACAGGCTGTTCCGGGCCGTCAGGGATCTGCAATGAAAAAGGCCCGCCGGGTTGCGGCGGGCCTGTTGAGATTTTTCGTCGAAAAATCTTGTCCGGTAATCAGCCGACTTTCCCGGTTAGCTCAGGCACAGCGTCGAACAGGTCGGCGACCAGGCCAAAATCGGCGACCTGGAAGATCGGCGCTTCTTCGTCCTTGTTGATCGCAACGATGACCTTGGAGTCCTTCATGCCCGCCAGGTGCTGGATCG
>NZ_JBQFYW010000013.1:0-114246 GCF_056541825.1 Ruegeria sp. AF8
TGGTCAACGGTGTTGCTATCTACGGCACCACCACGTCCGGTATCACCGTGCGCGACAACACCCTAATCCACCTTGATGGCACCGGCAGCAAGGCAACCCTGGTCATCGGCGCAAATTCCAACTCGGGGAACTTCATCGGCTCGTACGAGCAGAAGACGACCACTAATTACTTTGCCGATTCAGGCGAATACAGCAAATATTTCCAGGGCGATATCGGCTATGGCATGACACTTGAGGACCTGCGTCCCGTCGAGGGCAGCGTGGCCGAGCAATACGGCGCCAACGAACGGCTCATGGAACTGCTTGACGGGACATCCTACGACCCGGTAGACCCCGCCCCGACACCCCTTCCCGATAGCGGATCCGATAGCGGAAATACCACTCCAGACGACGGAAACGATGCGGATAGCGGCGGCGACACCGACCAGAACCCGACTGCGCCCACGCTCGAGGGGGCAGCGTTCTCCATGTTGGGCACTCAGGAAATCAGCAGTTCGACGGACGTGATCGAAGTGGCCCATCGCAGCGATCTGGCCTTAAGCAGCGGAACCATCTCGCTCAGCTTCAACGCTGATACAGTGTCGGGGGTGATGGGGCTGATTTCGAAGGATGCCAGCTACTATACCGGCGGCGGCAACCATTTGGTCAGCTATATCGAAAATGGCACCCTGATCGTGCGTTTCCAGGATGGCTCCGGAGATGAGATTGTCCGGATCAGCGGCATTCAGGCAAATACGGACTACGACCTGCAGATCACCTTTGGTGATAATCAGGTCGGCGTCTGGCTGGACGGGGAACAGGCGCACTCCGCCAATTTCGCGATGACCTGGGAAACCAATGCCGAGTATTTGCAAATCGGCGCCCGGGGATGGTCAAGCAAATCCGGTCAATCCGGCTTCGGGGACGTGTTCAACGGGACGATTTCCGATGCCGTGATCGTCGAGGGCAAATGGACCCCGGAGCAGATGCAGGAGCTGATCTATGGTTCTGATCCATTGCCGAGCAACGATAACCCGGACGCTGTGGACGACACACTGACCACGGATGCCGGATTGGATCTGACGGTCGATGCGGCTTCGGATCTGCTGGCCAATGACAACGATCCCGACGGCGATGCCATCAGTCTGGTGGGCCTGACCCAACCAGGAAATGGTACCCTGACCGACAATGGTGACGGCACCTATACCTATGCGCCGAACGCCGGGTTTACGGGTGTCGACAGCTTTACCTACACGATAACGGATGGTGAAAATTTCAACACCGCGACCGTAAACATTACCGTCAACTCCGTCCCCACACTGCCAGATGACATCGATGCGAATACCGTTTTCGAGCAGATCGAAACGGTCAACTTCGATGGCCGGACCAGCAGCATCGTCAATCTCGAACACGATGCCGCCTTGGAGTTGCAGGAGGGCACGATCGCCTTCACGTTCAATGCTGACAATCTGAATGGCCGACAGGGCTTGTTCTCCAAGGACGCTCGCTATTACAGCGGCGACGGCAATCATTTGTCGATCATGCTGGAGAAGGACGATCTGGTCCTGCGCTTTCAGGATGCGGACAGCGATGCCTATTTCACCATCGAAAACATCGATGCAAACAGGGACTATGAGATACAAACCTGGTTTGGCGACGGCGAAATCGGCCTAGCCGTGGACGGCCAACTGATTGGTGTCCAGGAGTTCGATTTCGATCTGAGCGTGAACAAACAATACATGCAGATCGGGGGACTTGGATGGTCAAGCCCCGACAAAGACGATCATGTCAATCACGCCTTTGACGGAACCATTTCGGATGTGGTGATCCTTGATCAGGCCCTGTCGATTGAAACTGTGGATCTGATTGCCTGACCCTAAAAGATCCTATCTGTCATGAATGATATAGGCCGCCAGAGCATGCTTTGGCGGCTTGTTCGTTTTTCGGTCAGAATTCATTCAACTGGAAAAGCCACGCCGTCAGGGTTGATTCGGGATCAGGTTGAACCGTGTAAACCCAGACGTTTGCGCAGGGCGCAGAATCCCAGCACGGGCAGGACCAGAACCGGCACGCTGGCCAACCCGGCCAGAACATAGACAGCCAAAGCCATCACCAGCCCATACCCGGCGAGAAGAGTTGCAAGTGCACCCATACTACCCGTCAGAACGGCTAGCATCAAAATCCCCATCGCGATGCTCCTTGGCTCAAATCGAATCCGCTCACCCTAGGGTAGAGTTCCCTTGAATAGGGTCCATTAAAAAATCGTTACAGTGCTAAATTGGGCGGATTAATGATCAAAAGCCTGTTCCGGAGAATTGCCAAGAGATTGAAAAAGGGATCCTCCTTTCGAAGGACCCCCTCAGAAATATCGGAAAATATTGATATCAGGCGACTTTGCGACGTCTACGCAACATGCCCAGACCTCCCAGGGCGCCCAACAGCATCAGACCTGCTGCCGGAAGCGGCACTGCTGACGCGGTTACCAGATTCTGGTGGCGCGGTCTGTCGGCGCTTTCCAGAAAGCTCAGATCCCATTTCTTTTCGCCCTGATACTTTTCCGCCGCGGCCAGATATTTGTTAGCTTTCCGAATTAAGCGCCAGTTGCCTGAAGCCGCAAATCCGGGGCCGCTGCTGACGCTCCAATCATTGTCGTAAACGGCATTCCACAGCGCCAATTGGAACGCTGCTGAGCTGCGGCGATTCTTGCCGGCCCGATCATAGGCAGCATCAAAAATCGTCTGGATGCGTTCGACCGCCCCGTTGGCAACCAGGTTCAGACTGTTCGAAAAAGCTCCATCGGAAACTTTGTACTGATACCCGGTGTTCCGCTTTATCCGGGCGCTCAGATCTACACAGAACGCAACAAAATCGCCAAAGACGTTATTGGGCGCCGGTGTCGTATCTGTCATGGCGTATCCGCCGGTCCTGACACGAGAGTTGTATATTCCGGCCTGAGGCGCGGTTATGTAGGCTCGTTTATAGCCGCCTGCCGCCGAACCGTGCATGTCCATGGTCAGGGCCATTGCCGACCCGCTTGCCACCACCGAGACAACAGTTGCGATTGCTATGAGTTTTTTGAAATTCATCATCGAAATGCCTCGTAATCATACACCGATTGCTGCCGATTTGGAAACGACCGGATGAGTTGTTCGTACCCCTTACAAAACCATCATACCTTGTTCAGCCTTAGGTAGGAAAGTTTTTTGGGAGAATCGGTAAATTTGTGTCGCAAGTAAGTAAATACATCACTTTTCGGACACAATTGCGCGTATGCGGGGCGATTATCCCTGTCAAGGTGACGTCTGCCCATGTCGTCCGAATCGGGCAAGCCGCCAATATTCGCTCATGCCCTGAGTTCAAAGGTTGAATCAGTCAATCCTCTGTGTTTCCGTTATGGATACAATCATTGCCAATCCACATAGCTTCTCCAAGGCTGCCCGCGTCAGATATCCCGAGCCTGGAAAAAGGAAACTCCGCCCCTTTCGATCCGTGCGGCGGTCAGGCAGCCGCTCCTGAATGCGCCCGTATCCACCGCGACAACGCCCCGCACAGCAAAGGGTGCAGCGGTAATCCAGGCCCGTACACAACCCAAATCCCGTCCTTGCGGCGCTTGCGGCCAAAATCGGGATGCCCCCACAGCAGGTCCCGCTCCTTCTGCCTGTCTATCGCAAGGCGCGGATTTGCTCCGGCATGGGTCACTGCAACATTCCCCGACAGATGCAGCGCGCAGCCAAGCGATCAGCTCCTGCCCCATGGCTCGGACCAGCGCATCGCGCAGATGCCTGGGCGGCGCATCCGGGAAAGCCCCGAAACTTTCCAAAGTCTGCAGACCGCCATTGTGCAGCCATATCGCCTCATTCAGATCGGGGGCGTCGAGAAACGCCAGAAGCATGGCTTCGTGATTGCCTTTTACACACAGGATATCGGATCGCGCCCGCAAATACCGCACGACTCCGGCGCTGTCCTTACCGCGATCGATGTAGTCGCCCAGACAGATCACCGGATCACCGTCGGGAAGCCGCTCCAGCAACTGCTCTAGCAGGTCCAGCCGACCATGAATATCCCCGATGACGTAAAACGGGGCCGGCGGGGCGATTGGCCCAGGCTGCCACCACAATCCAGAAAGCCAGGTATTCAGAATTCCGTCCTCCGGCCAGTTTCCGGATCGGCCGCGCGTTTTGACAACAACAAGGCGGCTGCCCTCTAAAGCGGGATAAAACGCGGCAGTTTTTCCATGCTCAGCCCCATGAAACCAAGCAGGCGGGCATCGGCATCGGCTTCGGTCTCACCCGCCGCGATCGGGGTGGCATAGCGGATCAGCGCGCCATCGGTGCGACCCATGGTGATACTGTCCATGACCACGCCGATCTTGGCCTTGAAATCGTTGATCTGGCGCTTGCCGCGCTGTTCGAACCAGTAGTAGACAAGCTGTTTGCTTAGCCCTTTCTGGATCACCGCGCGGTTCACCGTGAACGCGCCATAGGTATCCACGCCGGGCGAGACCTCAAAGGCTTCAAGGCTGAAAATCTCCCAGCCGCCCACGGGCAGACAGACCTCGGGGGAATGGATGCCCGACCCTTCGGTCTGCTTGTCATAGAAGGCCGCGAACATGTTGATGTATCCCGGCTCTCCGGGACGGGCATAGGTGGTGTTGAGATAGTCGGTGGCTCCCAGCACCCGTTCGACAGCCGGATCCAGCCGTGCGCCGGAACCGGACCAGTCTCCGAACTGACGCGGAAAGTACGAAAACGGGTCACGGTCGACCGGCTCCGCGTCGGGCTCCGGCTGCAACGCCCAGATCGTCGACACGGCCAGCGTCAGCAGTGCCGCCATGGCCAGCGCGGGTGAGGGGCGGATCGCGAAAATCCGCGCCGCGATCGGGCCGAAGCCCTGCGTGTCCAGATCGATCGCGTCCGCGAGCGGCCTGGGGTCCGGCCCCAGTCGCTGCAGAACTACGGCCATGGCAAAAAGGATGGCGATGCAGATCAGAAAGACCACCCAGCCTTCGAAGAAATGCAGGAAGCCTTCGGCGGCTTCGATCCCGTAGCTGTCGACCAGCACACCAATGATTCCGATCCGGATCGAGTTCATCAGGATGGTCAGCGGTACAGCGGACAAGAGCAGCACCAGTTTGTGCCAGAGCGGCCCGCGATAGAGCAGAGCGAAAAGATAGGAAAAGCTGAGGATCGGGAACAGGTAGCGCAGCCCGGAACAGGCTTCGGCCACCTGCAGCTTGTAGACCCCCAGATCGATCACGTTGCCTTCGAGATAGACCGAAACGCCCGCTTGGCTCACGAACCAGACGCCGATCACCGACGACACCCATTGCAGGAAAATCGTCAGTTTCCAGTAGATGAATTGCGGCAGCGGCAGCATGAAGACCAGGTGGATCACGGGCAACTGGTGATGCCGCCCGCGCGTCCAGCCGAAAACGGTCAGAACCACGCCCCCTACCCAGATGATCATCGCATAGGTGACGATATCGGGAATACGGGTCAGGTTGCCGAAGATGGCCAGCACCAGTGCCAGCGTTACGACGATAATGCCCGGCCAGCGGTCAGTGACATGGTTTTCGGGCGGCGGCATCCGGCGCAACTCGCGCAGGAAAAGATAAAGCGAGATCACCGGGATCAGGGGGCCGTGGCTGTATTCCGGCGTGGTCCAGGCCTGGGCCAGCGACACCAGCCCGATCCAGAAGATCGGCACCGACCCGGCCAGAAGCAGCAAAAACCATGCCAGCCCCGCCGGGTTTATGGTGGGCAAACTGCGGGCAAGTGCGTGTGTTTCATGTGTGGCGGACATCGAAATTTAGCCGTTCTTGAACTGACAGAAAAACAACTTGGGAACATACGTATTTCGGCTTTTGGAAATCGTATCATAGCAGCGCGCCGGGCAAAAGCGAGTCCCCGCAGGGATCAGCGTGTCGTGAACCGCCGTGACAGGGTGAAGAAAACCTCGTTGGAATCCGTGCGTGGATCGGTGTCGGTCTCATAGTTGATGTATTCATACCCGACCGAGAGGTCCCAGTCGTTGGTGATTTCACGCACATAGGCGGCCCGGAAGGTTCCGATCTTGTTGTTCTGCGCGCTGCCGTCGCCAATCGACGACACGCTGGCATAATCAAGCGTGAAATTCATCGATGACAGCGTGTTGATCGTCACCTCATACCCCAGCACCGCCCGGGTGCGGCGGGTTTCCTCGCTGCGGTCATTGGTTCTGAAGCTGCGATCGAACCCGGCTGTCAGCCGTGTACGCGGGCCTTCGTGCACGTAGCGCAGGTTGCCAATCGGGTTGGTTTCGCCCAATGGCCCGCGAGTCAGGCCAAAGCCGGCCTCAAGTTCGCCAAGCGGCAATTCGAGCGCGCGGTTAAGCAGGATCGTGTCACGGCGGCCGTTGACGCTCAGGTCCGAGTCCAGCTCAAGCCCGGCGGTGCCATTGGGTAGTTCGCGGGTCAGGTCCAGGCTGCCGGTCACGCCGCGCTCTCTGGTATCGCTCCCGAACTCTTGGGTTTCGTCGATATCGGCATACCCGAGCGTCACCTCCAGCAGGGTTGCGGGATCAACGTCATAGGTCAGCGAGAAGGCGGTGAAGCGGCTGACACGATCCGTGCCTTCCGCATCATCGGCCTTATAGTCCTCCTGCGCATAGCTCAGCCGCCCCTCCAGAACGGGAGAAAAGCTGAAGCGGCCAAAAACCTCATTATAGGTGGTCTCGCGGTCAAAGAGGTCGGGATCCGTGGTGTCGTCATATTCGACGCGGGAATAATTTGCCGAAAAACCGGCCCCAAAGGGATCGCTGGTCCCGGTTTCGAACCCAAGCCCTGCATTGGTGGTTGCCCGCGTGCCTTCGTCCAAGATTAGCTCGTCATCGGCGACATCGTCCAGATCCTCTTCGATCCGGCGGAGCGGATCCTCGAAATTCAGATCGATTTGGCTGTAACGCAGCTGGAAATCCAGCAGGCTGTTGGCACCGGTGCGGCCGTAACCGGCAATGGCCGATGGGGAATCGAATTCGAACCCGCTGGACCGGAGGGGGATGTCCGAAAACCGCAGGATACCGCTCAGCCCAAGCGACAGCCGGTCCAGCGGGGTTTCCTTCCGCAAATCATAGGTCAGCGTGTTGTCCCAGAGCGTGCTGGTGCCCGGCGACGGGTCATCCAGCCCGAAATTGTCATTGACCCGCAAGGACGAGGAGATGCCGAAACTCTGGGTCAACCCGCTGGCCTCGACCTCCTGCGGGGCGGCGGGGCGGACAGACACAACACTGGCACAGACCGCCACGAAGGCGCCGACTGTCCTGCTGTTGCTGATTTTCATCCTGATGATCCACCTGCTCTGCCTGACCATTCACTAACGCTGTTGCGCAAGGAAATCATGCAAGAAGAGCGCCTGCCCGCACCAGCCGTTCCAGACGTAACGCCAAAGCCACAATGACTGAAGCAATTGGCAACTGCGCAAGAGCCCCCGAAGGTTACTGTTCCTTCACAACAGGTGTAAGGGTAAAAGGTAGCTGGCCGCTTCGAGCCCGATAGTCCGGATATTTCGAGCACAAAAATGCCACCGTTCTTTTGTAGGTAAAGATCATGAGTGTTTCCGTTTCCGTCATCCTCCCGTCATATGGACGCCCTGACAGCCTGAAAGTGGCCTGCGAAAGCGTGCTGTCGCAAAGTTACCGGGATCTGGAGCTGATCGTTGTCGATGATGCATCGGAAGGCGACCTGCGGCCGGTTGTCGAGGCGCTTGCCGATGACCGGGTACGCTATGTCAGGCATCAGGTCAATGGCGGCGCCTCCAAGGCGCGCAATACCGGTCTGGAAATGGCTCGTGGCCGCTTCATCGCCTTCCAGGACAGCGATGATATGTGGCTCCCGGGCAAGCTGGCCCGACAGATCGAGATACTTGAATCCCTGCCCGAAAACATTGGCGTCGTGACAGGATCCAAGATCCTTTACGGGCGCGACGAATTTCACAATTACGGCCCCGGCAAGGTCGCCGTTGCCCCGCCGCCGGCTCAAAAGATCACGCTGGAAGAGGATCAGGTTAAGGGCTTTTTTCTAAGCAACCGGATCAGCCTGCAGAACACGGTTTTCCGGCGCGGCTGCTTTCCCGACGTGAAATGGTTCGATCCTTGTGCAAAGGCGAATGCGGACTGGGAATTCACTGTCCGGCTGGTGCAGCACACAAAAGTCTATGAAGATCTCGAACCGGTTGTTCTCAGCTTCATTTCCAAGGACAGCATCTCGCTCAATTCACGCAAGAAAACGCTCGGGATACTCCGGATTCTCAAGAAGAACCGAAAAATCCTGGATGCCTATCCTGACATCCAGGCTCATATGCTGCTCTCTCTCGCTCAAGCGCTGAGACAGACAGGACACCAACAGATTGCCCGAAAATTGGTAGGTGAAGCATTTCGTGTTCACCCCCTGAAAACAGCGGCGGCCATTACGCAAAAAGCTCCGAAACTGCTGTGGCGTCTTCTGCGGAAATAACCTGTCCGCCCTTCAGTCGCAAAGGGCGCGCAGAAAGGCCGCGCAATTCGCCCCCGTGGCGGTGGCGCTGAAATCCGCCATGTCCGGCCCTGCCGCGCGCGCGCGGTCGCTGGCCATGCGATTGATGATTTCCGCCGTCACATCCCCCTCGTAAAGCCGCACCCAGTCGGCGCCCAGCTTATCCCGCAAAGCACAGGAGAACGGGGTGGACGGCGTCAGCACCGGCCGTCCCGCACTCAGCGCGTGGATAAGAGAGCCCGAATGCAGGTACTTCCGGAAAGGCGCCGCTATGATATCGCAGCAATTCAACGCTTCTCTGAAAGCACCCGGGTGAAGGTTTCCGAATTCGAAATGGATGCGCTCGTCATTCTGAGACAGGTCTCGCAAATTACCGGCCAGACCTTCCGGCTGCACCATACCCGCAACTAACAGGCGCAAGGATGGGTTTTTGGTCTGGCTAAATGCCTCGACCAGCTCCTCGACGCCCTTATAGGCCCGGATTTGCCCGCAATAGCCGATGACAATCTCACCTTCCGTCCAGCCACGCTCTTGGCGGGCAATCTGCGTCTGAAGATCAGGCAGAACGGCATCCGGATAGGCGGGATGCCAAACCCACCCCATAGGCAACCGGTCAAAGCGGGGAACTGCGGATCTGACTCCCTCCTGCGTGCCCGGCGACAGCGTCAGAACCGCATCCGTGTAATGCGCCAGCAAACGGGTATATGGCCGCCAGATCAACCGTTGCATGCGCGTTGGGTCATGCGGCTCAAGATTGTGCACCAGCCAGACGATTTTCGTGCGCGGCGACATCGCGCGCAAGGCCCCGATCATGCGGGCAATGCGGCCAAGGATCTCCCATCGGTTTCTGGCTGCGAAAAAGACTCGCTCGGCCCAGTGCAGCACCAGGACATCCAGGTCCCGGATGGCAAAATCGTCAATCGTTTCCAGACTGATCGTGGCGCACCCATTCGCGCTCAAGCCATCCAGGAACAATTCGATGAACTGATTGTGCCGGGCACCATAACCCGGCCACGATCCAACCCGTAGCGCCTCTTTGTTCTCGGAACTCAAACACACAACCGGTACTCCATGAAAACATTTTTCGGGCCCAGATCGTTCAGCAGCACCCTATTCAACAAGCGCGGCGACACACAAACCAACCTTTTCGAAACAATCCCGACATTCCGGGCAAGACCCGGCATTCCAAAACAACCCCACCTGCCCACCTTTTTCCAGTATCTCCTTGCGAAAACTTCCGTAAATCGCGCCCAAGGTGTTTAATCCCGGCATCTGGTGGGTCGGATTTAAGATGAATCGATCTGGGTCTGATGTCCAGATTTTGCAGATGTATTCGTATGGCGTGAGGCCACTGAGTGTTTTGAGACGACGGGCGTAATTGTAGGCATCCAGAAAGTCGGTGAGGTGGCTGCGCAACTGATCGTGGCTGTCGTAGTGATAGCGCTTCACCGTTGCATCCTTGATTGTGCGGTTCATGCGCTCGACTTGGCCGTTGGTCCAGGAATGGTTCGGTTTTGTCAGACGATGCTCGATACCGCTTGCTTCACAGATCATGTCGAACCGCATTGGCCGAGAGTAGATGGTGTTCCTGTTCCGGGGTTGTTCGGCAAACTGAATACCTTTGTCTGTCAGAACCGTGTGGACGCGGTAGGGCACGCTCTCCAGAAGGAGTTCAAGGAATTCCCATGCCGTCTTGCGGTTTGCTTTGTCGACCAGTTGCGCCACAGCGAACTTGCTGGTTCGGTCAATGGCAACAAAGAGATGGAGCTTGCCTTCCTCGGTTCTAACCTCGGCGATGTCGATGTGGAAATAGCCAATGGGGTATCGCTTGAACTTCTGGCGCTTGGGTTTGCCACCATCCATGTCGGGAAGACGCGAGATACCGTGGCGCTGCAGACAGCGGTGCAGAGATGAGCGGGTCAGATGCGGGATCGTCGGCTGTAAGGCATAGAGACAGTCATTCAGCGGCGGCAGTGTATGTCGACGAAACGCAACGACCATCGCTTCCTCTGCTTCACTGAGAACAGTTGAGCGTGGCTCCTTGGGGCCGGTCTTCAGATCTTGAACTGACTGCCGCTTGCGCCCCTTCGCAACCGTCTTGGGATTGATCCCTAGTTCCCTGCTCAGCTCCGCGATCGAAGCCTGCGATCGCTGTATTGCTGCTCGGATGGCGTGCGTGGTCGTGGCGCTGCCATGACGAACTTGTCCCATAGTGCTTCCTTCCATTTCATCGAATGGATCGCACCATCAAAACCTGGGATCAAACTCCTAGGCCGGAACCGTCCTATTAATAGAGTGACTTTTCAGCAAAGTATTGATAGCCCTGTTCTAAATCAAATTGCGGTTCAGGATGCCTTTGACAGGCGGTCATTGACTGCTTTATTTCAGAGAACCAGATCAGACAGGACCCCCCGGATAGACGAAACATGTTGGAGCGCCATCATTCGTATTCCCAAGGCCTCAGCTCCGGGGCTTTCGAAAAAACTCAGACCCGGCTGAGGCTAAATGACCGTGAGTGAAGCGAGGCTTGCAAAGTAACGATTTTGAAGAAACCGTCCACCGATGTAATCATGGAAAGCGGGTTTCCGATCGTTCCGGTTACGTCGCAGACGAGCAAAAGTAAGGGGTTTCATGCATATCGAAGATACGCATTTACCAGGCGTCTGCATATTAACGCCGAACCGGTTCGGTGATCAGCGCGGATTTTTCAGCGAAAGCTGGAACCGCCGGGTGCTGGTGGAACACGGCATCGAGATGGATTTCGTACAGGACAACCATTCGCTTTCCATGGCCACAGGCACGATCCGGGGTCTGCATTTTCAGTCCCCGCCGCATGCTCAGGACAAGCTGGTGCGTTGCGGGCGCGGACGGCTTTTCGATGTGGCCGTCGACATCCGCAAGGGCTCGCCCACCTACGGGCAATGGGTGGGGGCCGAGCTCAGCGCCGAGAACGGCCGTCAGCTTCTGGTGTCCAAAGGGTTCCTGCATGGTTTCGTCACACGTGCGCCCGAGACCGAAGTCTGTTACAAATGCACTGACTATTACGCTCCCGACTGTGACGGCGCGGTGCGCTGGGACAGCTGTGGCATCGACTGGGGATTGACGGACGAGCCTGTGTTGTCGGACAAGGATGCGAGCGCCCCGATCCTTGCCAATTTTGACAGCCCCTTTGTCTGGGAGGGTCCGGCATGAAGATCCTTGTCACGGGCGGCGCGGGCTTCATCGGCTCGGCAGTGGTGCGCCATGCGATCGCGGACGGACACCAGGTGATCAATCTTGATGCGCTGACCTATGCGGCCTGCCTCGACAATGTGGCGGGCGTGGCGGGTTCACCTGATTATGCCTTTATAGAGGCTGATATTCGCGACCGCGCGGCGCTCGACCGGGTGTTTGCCGGACACGCGCCGGACGCGGTGATGCATCTGGCCGCCGAATCCCATGTAGACCGCTCGATCGACGGGCCGGACACATTCATCAACACCAACATCACCGGCACCTACACCCTGCTGGAGGCGGCGCGGGCCCATTGGATCCGGTCGGGAAAGCCGGAGACGTTCCGCTTTCACCACATCTCGACAGATGAGGTCTTTGGCTCTCTGGGCGAGACCGGTCAGTTCACCGAGGACACGCCTTACGATCCGCGCTCGCCCTATTCGGCCTCCAAGGCCGCCAGCGACCATCTGGTGCGGGCCTGGCACGAGACCTATGGCCTGCCGGTGGTGCTGAGCAACTGTTCCAACAATTACGGCCCCTACCATTTCCCGGAAAAGCTGATCCCGGTGGTGATCCTGAACGCGCTGGCGGGCAAGGACATCCCGGTCTACGGGCAGGGCCTGAACGTACGCGACTGGCTTTATGTCGAGGATCACGCCGATGCGCTGCTGTGCGTGCTGCAAAAGGGCCGGGTGGGACGGTCCTATAATATCGGCGGCGAAAATGAGGCCCGCAATATCGACCTCGTGCATATGATCTGCGCCATCCTTGACAGGAAACGTCCCCGAAACAGACCCTATTCCGAACAGATCACCTTTGTTTCGGACCGCCCGGGCCATGATCTGCGCTATGCGATCGACCCTACCCGTATCCGCGAGGAACTGGGCTGGCGGCCCTCGGTAACGCTGGAGCAGGGACTGGAGAAGACGGTGCAATGGTATCTCGACAACGAGGACTGGTGGCGGGTGTTGCAGAACCGTGACGGGGTGGGAGAACGGTTAGGGGTCGGGGCTTAAGAATTTGATTTTTCGGCATGTGGCCTTCCCGAATTGATTTTGAGACACGAAAGCGGGGGACGATGACAAGCATTCAAACGCAAGCGATACGAGAAAAGCTTTCACTTCTGAAAGCGCAAATGCTGACAATGACACGGTTGCGAGAGGCCGGTTTTTTTATCCAGTACGACTACGTAGAAACGGGCGTACAGCCTGTACCCACCTATCCTGAAATCAGCTCACTTTTTGACCAGAGCCGCCCTGAATTCAAATCTCATCTTGCGGAGATAGCGGGCCATCTTCCTATCTTCGAAGAGACATTGGCGTCGAGCAGCTTCGACTGGCAAAGTGGCATGTTCTCGCCTTTCGACACAATGGCGGCCTATTCGGTTGTCCGCGCCGCGGCCCCATCACGGGTTCTGGAAATCGGGTCCGGATCTTCGACACTTGCCCTTGCCCGCGCCGTTGCGGATTCCGGCAGCAGCGGGCGCGTCACATGTATTGACCCGGCACCCCGGCGTGACATCGCCGCGCTTGATGTTGATCTTCATCAGCGCGTGCTTTCGTTGGAAGATGTGGAACTGGTCGACGATTTTGAAGCGGACGACATATTGTTTATCGATTCAAGCCACATCATGTTGCCCGGGATGGACGTCGATCTTCAGTTCAATCGCATGTTCCCAAGGTTGGCACCGGGGGTACTGGTTCATGTGCATGATATTTTTCTGCCAGACGATTATCCTGACACATGGCGCGTGAGAAACTATTCAGAACAGAACGCTCTGATTGGCTGGATTGTCTCCGGCTATTTTGAAATCGTTCTGCCTACCTACTTTGTCACGGCCCGGATGGAACAGGACGTGGCCCAAGCAGTTGGCGGCTTCGCCCCGTTTCAACGCGACGGAACAGCCGGCAGCATTTGGTTGCGCCGTCGTCAAACGTCAACATGATCCTGGCCTTTGGAAAAACCGGTCAGGTCGCGCATGAACTGGCCATAAAAAAAAATGTAACCTGCCTTGGACGCGATCAGGCCGACCTTTCGAATCCTGAGGCGTGCGCAATGGTGATCCGAAAGGCACGGCCAGCAGCGGTGATCAACGCCGCCGCCTATACCGCCGTAGACAAGGCGGAAGATGAAGAAGACCTCGCCACGATCATCAACGGTGCCACGCCTGCCGCAATGGCAGAGGCCTGCGCGGGGCTGAACATTCCGCTGGTTCATATCTCAACCGACTATGTCTTTGACGGCAGTGGATCCAGCCCGTGGCACCCTGCCGATGCCACCGGGCCGCTTGGGGCCTATGGTCGCTCGAAACTGGTGGGCGAACAGGCCGTGGCGCAGGCCGGTGGCACCTATGCCATCCTGCGCACATCGTGGGTGGTTTCGGCCCATGGTGCCAATTTCGTCAAAGCCATGCTGCGGCTGGGCCGCGAGCGCGACCGGCTGACCATTGTCGCAGATCAGATTGGCGGGCCGACCCCGGCTGCGGATATCGCAGCAGCCTGTCTGGAGATAGCCATGCAACTGACGGCGGTACCGGGCAAGACGGGCCTCTATCATTTTGCCGGGGTTCCGGATGTCAGCTGGGCCGGTTTCGCGCGTGAGATATTCGCGCAAACGGGCAGCCCCTGCGCGGTGGCCGATATCCCCAGTTCGGATTATCCGACCCCGGCCCGGCGGCCTCTGAATTCGCGGCTGGATTGCACCACGTTAGAGACTGCCTTCGGCATTTCCCGGCCGGACTGGCGGCACGGGCTCAGTGATATATTGAGGGATCTCGGAGAAATCCGATGATCGCATGCAGCGACCCGGTGCGCTGACCGCGGACGCTGTATGTTTCCCGCAACTGCGTGCGGGGTTTATTCGAACAGGCGCCGTTGCGGCACCACGATCACATCACCGGGCGACAGAACGGTGTGACCGCCAATGCTCGGCTTTTTGCCGGTGCGGAAGTAATCATAATAGAATATCTGATCCTGTCGGCGCAGCTGAATGCGCTTGCCTGCGGCAAATCTGGTTAACCCTCCCGCCTGAGCAATGGCCTGCAGCAGTGTTGTCCCCGGTTTCGCACCAAGCAGGCCGGGGCTGTTGACCTCACCGGTGACATAGATGTTGCGAGTGACAGGTTCGGAAATCTGTGCCGCAGGTGGCGTGGTTGCCGCGACGGCGACAAAGACGTTGGGTCTGGTCGCAAATTGCGGCGCAAGACCCGATGTGATCGTGTCCTGGATGGATCCGATTGTACGCCCACCCGCCTGAACTGGGCCAACGAAAGGAAAGCTGAAAGATCCGTCCGGCAGCACCAGAACCGACCGATTGAGGCTGGCATCCTCCAGCACCTCAATCTGGAGCGTATCCCCCGGCGCGACCCGATACCCGCTCTGCGCCTGAGCAATGGTCGCCGAAAGGATCAGGCCGAGCAGACCTATCAAAGTTCTCAACATCTTTTGCGCCCTCGAAAAATTGAGTGTCCTGCAGAGATTAGCGCGGAAGCGAACACCATGTAAGCCTTCTGCCGCGCATCCGCCCCCGGCTGTGGTGAAATTGCGCCGCCACCGGACTCAATTGCCGCTTTCAGCCGGGGCCGGCAATTCCTCGATCGCCTGCTGCACTTTCTGCGCCAGACCTTCCGGCGCTTCCAATTCAGCCGCCTTGAGCAGGGTTGCGCGTGCATCTTCGGTGCGCTCGAGCGCGGCATAGGTGGCACCCAGATGAAAAAGCACCACCGGGTCGTTCGGCAAACCGCGGGCCGCAACCTCGAGATGTGTCCGCGCGTCTTCGAAATCCCCCCGGCGATAAGCAATCCAGCCGTAGGTGTCGCTGAAATGCGGCACAGGATTGTTGCGCAGGCGACGGGCGATGCTGAAGGCCCGGTCGAGGCTGTCGGGATCATTGCGCGCCGTGGTCAGCAGACTGGCAAGATTGTTGGCGATAACTGGTGAATCGCTGTTTGCGGCATAAAGCTCTTCATAGATCCCGATGGCCCCCTCGACATCCCCGGCAGCCTCCAGAGTCCCCGCCCGCAGCCATTTCAGATTGGTGCTTTCCGGCAAGGCCGCAAGCGCCTGATCCAGTATCGGGGCGGCCTGCTCCGGGTCAGTGGTGTTGAACAGAAGGTAATATGCCATCCAGACCCGCTCGTTCTCCGGTCGCTCTTCCAGCAACACCCGATAGATCCCGGCGGCCTCATTCTGTCCACCCATGCCGGCAAGAACCGAAGCGCGCAGGAATCTCAGCACGAAATCTTCTGGAGCCTCCTCCAGCGACCGGTCAAGATAATCCAGCGCGGCCTGCAAATCGTTATTGCGGACATGGATGCGGACGATACCAATTTCGGCGATATATTCGGCACCATTCTCCCCCTCGGGCAAGGTTTCGAGATATTTCAGCAGAACGCTGCTTTGTCCCTGTGCCGCGATCAAATTGGCTGTCAGCATCTGAAACTGCGCCGCGGCGGCGGCTCCGCCAAGCGTCTTCAGCTTGGCGATGACCTCCTGCGCGCTCCGCCAGTTGCGCTCCCGAATATGGATCTGCCCCAGGCGGGCCAGCAACTGAACATTGTCCGGATGGTTGCCAACAGCATCGATCAGAACGTCCGCCGCGGCGCTATTGCGGCCGCTGCCCGACAGGTAGGCAGCATAGCGCTGGGATTCGCCGGGCGCCTGTCCCGACGCTTCGACCGCTCGGGCGAGCATGTCCGCCATCAGATCCTGGTTTCCTTCACGCTCATGCGCGCGGGCCAGCAAAGTCATCAATTCGGCATCGCGAGGGCTGTCCCCCAAGGTCTCGCGCAGCAACACAATGGCATCGCCGGTGCGATCATCCTCGATCAACCAGGCCGCCTTGATCTTGACCGCACCCAACTGGCCACCATCCTCGGCCAGCACTGCATCGATAAGGGCCTGGGCCGCAGCCTCCTTTCCCGTCTCAATCAGCATCTGAGACAACACCACCTTGGCATCGTTCAGATCGGTCGAAGGTTCGGAATCCATGATGACAGCCTGCAACTCGGCAATTGCCGCATCGGCGTCGCCCGACTGAAAGACCAGACCCGCCCGCAACGTCTGATATTTCGCCCGGCGCGCCACCTCTCCGGCCAGCAACTCGTCGATCTCGGCGATGGCCGCCTCGGCGCCTTTCGAATTCGTGAGAAACTGTAGCAAGTCAATCCGGGTTTTAGGATCGTCCTCCTCCGGATCGATGCGTTGGCGCAGAAAGGCTTCGGCCGCCTTAAGATCGTTTCGCGACATATACCAGGCGATCAGGCCGCTTTGGATATTTTCGTCTTCGGGAAAACGACGCACCATCTCTTCCAGCGCCGGGCCCATCTCATCGACCTGCCCCATCTGGCTCAGCACCCCGATCCTGAGATCATGAAACCTGCGTGTATCCGGAGACGCCGCAATCGCAGCGTCGAGCGCTGTCAGCGCGGTGGGCCAATCCTGTCTGCGGATCGCTTCGCTGGCGACGATATAATGCGGGATCACCATCTCGGGCGCTTCATCAACCAGCATGCGCGCCCGTCCGGTAGCCTCGCCGATGGCGGCCTCATCCCCTGAACCTATGGCATCGCGATAGGCGATGCTGGCCAGAACCGCCCGCACGACCGGATCCTGCGGTGCCAGAGCAGCAGCCGGTCCGACGTGGCGCTCGGCTTCTTCCCAATTCCCGCCCAGCGTGGCCAACCGGGCTAGGGCGCGGCGGCCTTCGAGATTGTTGGGATATTGTTCAACAAGGTACAGATACTGTCCATAGGCCAAGGCGGTATTGCCTTCATCCATACGCATCCTGGCGTAAGCCAGCCGGGCTTCTTTATGCTTTGCATTCAGTTCGAACACATTTCGGAACTCAATGGTGGCCCGGGCGTGATCGCCATTTTCTAAATGCCGCAGGGCCGTCTGGAAATGTTTCTCTGCCCGTTCCTCGGCAGAGTCACAAGCGGCCAGAAATAAGAGGGCCGCCCCCAGAGCAAGGCCTTTTGAAATATTGCTGATCATCTCTGCTATCCTAACATCTTGTCTGCCAAGATGCGGTCCGATCACAAATCATTCAAGGAAAACAAATGATCAATACCCGGTGCAGCGCAGGACAACCCCGATGGTGCGCAACAGAATGGACATATCCATTCCCGGCGACAGTTCAGCCAGATAATGCGAGTCATATTCCGCACGGGCGGCAAAGCTGGTCATGTTGCGGTCAGACACCTGCCAAGGGCCGGTAATGCCGGGGCGCAGTGCAAAATAAGCCGAACCCGGATACATCCCCTGCTGTTCGGTCATCATCGGGCGAGGTCCGACAATGGACATATCCCCCCGCAGCACATTCCACAGCTGAGGCAATTCATCCAGCGACGTGCGGCGCAGCAGCTTACCCACGACCGTGATCCGCGGATCGTTCTTGAGTTTCTGATCACTAGTCCATTCGGCGCGCGCGCCCGGATTTCTGGCCAGATAATCCGCCAGGCGCGCCTCGGCATCAGGCTCCATGGTGCGCATCTTGAGCATGCGGAACACCCGACCGCCCCGGCCCACTCGTTCCTGCGTATAAAACGGATTGCCACCGTCGCGCATGACCAGAACGGCCATAACAGCGACCAGAAGAAGCGAGATCGGAGCAGTCAGCAGAACGAAAAGAATATCGAATGCTCTCTTGCCCCCCCGGGAATACAAAGAGACGGGTCTCCATTCAGATCGAACCGAAGTTGCCGCGCCAGTTGTCCCCACACCCTTAACATAACTCGTCATAATCAATCATACTCCGGCACAAACATCGCCACGAAAAATGTGGCCTGCCCATCCTCATTACCTGGACCTTGCGATTCTCCGTCGCGTGGCCCGACACATAACCAGCCCCAACTATAAGGCTTTCGGTTTACCCTCGGTCAAAGTTTTACCTGATTCCCACCACATTTCAAAGGGGAAACCCGGTACAATATCCTGAGCGGCACCAATGTTCGCAAATTGCGTGCATTATGCACAAGGCGCACGAAAGAATTGCACCTTCAAGCGAATGCCCTCATTCAATACGCCCCAGTTCCTCGATCAGTTTTTTACCGAACAATCTGGCGCCATTCAGGCTCAGATGCCCATAATCCGCGAGCAGAACATCTCCCTGATACAAAGGAGAGCAGCTCTCATCCCCAATGGAGCAAAAAAGGCTTTCCGTATCGACGATGCGGATATTCTGCGTCAGCACCACGTGCTTCAGGTTCTCGTCGAACCCCTGCAACATCTGCTGGTCGTATTGCATCGTCTCGGCGCTGTAGGGCTCAACGGCATAGACCCGGTCGAATTTCGGAAATTCCGGCATTGGCGTGAACAGAACCACCCTGGTGTCAAACCGACTCCAATAGTCGACGATCCTCTGGAGATAATCCTTGCTGCGTTTGTCGTCGTTGAAACGGTTCGCCAGAAGGATGTAGTCATAATTCTGTACAGCCACCTCCTCGACAAATTTCTCAAGCAGCGCATCGCAGTAGCCCGGCACCCCGTAGGATTGCGGGATCAGCGGACAGCCCGAACCGCCAAGCTGCGTGACATTAGCCCCGTTGAGACGCAGCGCAACCGCCTTGTCGGCAGAGTGGCTGTCCCCATACACCGCAAACCTTGCCGCGCCGGAAGTTGGCGGCGTGGTAGTCCGGCACTCCCAGTGTTTCAGGAAATCTTCAAGCTCGCCGTGTTCCCCCCTTCCGTTGAAATGACAGATGCCGGCACGGATCTGCGCCTGCCGCTCGTCAGAAACGGACAGCATGTGGGCCTCCCGTTTTAGGTATCCGGCCTCCATTCTGGAAGTGAACCCATCTTTTGTGTATCCCAGCAGACCAAGGGAAAGGAAGGCGGCCATGCCCAGAGCAGAGGACAGGAACACGGACGCCCGGCGCGTCATCAGCCCCCCAGCCTGCCGGAACGGCTGCTCTACATATTTCCAGCTGAACACCGCCAGCACGATTGAGGTCGCGCTCAGCACCAGCATCGTCAGGTCGCCCGGAGGCTCGAAGGAACGGATCCGCGCAAAGGCGAACAGGGGTTGGTGCCACAGATAGGCGCTGTAGCTGATCAGACCGGTGCCGACGAAAACCCTTGTACTCAGAAGCCTGGCGGTCAACGTGTCCTTTTCCGCAAAAAGCACCAGCAGAACGACACCGGCAACCGGAACCAAAGCATAGACGCTTGGGAACGGGACCGTTTCATCATAGGCGAAGATCGCGAACAGAACCGCGGCCAAACCCACAAGTGAAAGCACCTCGCTTTTCCTGACCCCGCGCCTTTGCACGACGAAGGCCGCAAGGGATCCGGCAAACAATTCCCAGGCCCGTGTCGGCGCAAGGTAGAAATTCGCCGACGCATTGTTCCGCCATCCCCATTCGCTCAATACAAGGCTGACGGCGGCCAGGCCCGCAATCATCCAGAACACCCGGTTCCGGCCGAACCACCACACCGCGAAAAGAAAAAGCGGAAACAGCAGGTAATACTGCTCTTCCACGGCTAGGCTCCATGTGTGCAGCAAAGGTTTCTCCTCCGCGGCAGCGGCGAAATAACCGCTCTCCCGCCAGAACAGAACGTTCGACACGAACAGGCTGACCGCGACAAGGCTTTTCGAAAACTCCTCCAACTGGCTCGGAACCATCCACATCCAGGCAAACGGAATGCAGCACAACATCACGAAGAAGAGCGCCGGCAGGATGCGCCTTGCCCGCCGCTCGTAGAATTTGATGATGCTGAACCGCCCGTTTTCGATGTCTTCGATCAAGATTGACGTTATCAGATAGCCGCTGATGACAAAGAAGACATCGACCCCGACAAACCCACCACCGAACAGCTCAAACCCGGCATGGAACAGGATGACGGGCAGGACGGCCAGGGCGCGCAGGCCATCTATTTCGGCACGATACTTCAAATCACGTATCCACAATCAGAGACAATATGGCTGAAAACATCGCTCATATCTGCTTTTGGCTCATGCCCTCCAACAAACGCATCCCGGTCCAAATCCGGCATCTAGGGCAGCTTCAGCAACAAGACCGCCCCTGTCAATCGAAGTCCGATGCAGACGGGTACGCCGCTTGGAGCGACTGCTTCGGACTGTCTAAAACCCCGGCCGCCCGCCATCGGGCGTACCGCTTTACCCGGCACGCTAAAGACAAGTGGCCTCAAGCTCGTCATAGACCGCCATCGCCGCATCAAGATGCTCCGGCTCCAGGGGGCGGTCGATTTTCGAATGGCTGCGCCGGAAATCGGGCGGCGTTGCCGGAAGCAGGTCGAGACGTTCCAGAATCCGATCATAGAGCGCGGGGCCATCGCAAAGCCGCTCGTATCCGACAAAGACCAGATTGGTTTCGAATAGTTTCGCCTGGGACAGCAGATGCCGATAGGCGCCGGTCCATTGCAGCACCCAGTAATCCAGCGTATCGGCCGACACGGGTGCGTCCGCCCCCCATTCGAACGGACGATGGTCGGACCCGAATTCATGATGCGCCAGCCAGGTCATGTAATTCCGCGTAAACGGATCGGATCTTTGCTGCTCAGTGAAACGCTCGTGCTGGCGCAGCAACGACAGCGCCTGCTGCGCCGGGTCGCGATAAGGCACCAGGATGGCCGCGTTCGGAAAGGCTTCGGCCAGGGTGCCGATCCGAAGGATGTTGTTGTTGTTCTTCGACAGATACCGGCTGGGGCCATACCGCCTCAGAACAAGTGCGACATAGGCCCGGAAATTTTCGATAAGCTCAGGGTCGGCCGCCATGGCGCTCAGATGGCCAGAATGAATATAGCTCCCCCCTGCCATGATCCGCCAGAAAACCTCGTCCAGAGCTTCGGGGCTGTCGAAATCGACCAGGATGCCATCGCCGTGAGCCCGCTGGCCGGCGGCCTTGTTGCGCTGGCTGTTTCCACTCAGTGCGGCCCACATTCCCGGAGCCAGAACAAACGGCATATCACGATAGGTGAGCGAACAGAATGTTCCCGTTTCAAACAGCGAGCGCATCAAGATGGTCGTCCCGGACCGGGCCAACCCGGTCACAAAGACATGCCTTGCCTGGGCATCGGTCGGAGCTCTGCGGCCATAAACCGCCTGTTCGATATCGAAGCTCATCTGAGCCACCGCCCGGTTGCCAAGCGCAAGACGGTGCAAAAACCGCGAGGCGGTGCCGTAGTCGCTCATGTACTCAACCGCTTTCTCAACGCGAAATAGGCAAAGGCGACACCAATGGAAAGAACGGTGCCATAAACGCTGGCAAAACGTTCCAGCACCGGCACACCGGCCACCACACCCAGAAAACAGACGGCGACAACCGGCAGCAGGATGAGCAGGATCAGGACCAGAATCCCAAGCGACAGCTTGATCAACTGCCCGGAATAGGCGACCAGCACCATCTCTTTCCAGTGATCCGAAATTCTCGAAGAGCGCAGGGTGCGCAGGGTTTTCGGAAACAGCGTCCCAAGCTCACGGACCCGCGCCAGAAACGGCAAATGCACAAAGGTCTCAGCCGCCGCACAGGTCCCAAGTATGAGCAATAGCCAATCCACTACTAGTCAATCTGGGGATCTTGTGGCTGGGTCGGGGCGCGGCGTTTCTTGAGGGCCCGCTTGACCGGGTAATAGACGATTGCAAACAACGCCAAAAAAATGGCGCCGACCACCCCCAGGACAGTCCCGATGACACCGGCACCAATGCCGGGGCCGATATAGGCATGTGCCGCAGAGGCCATGACGGTCGCGCCCACCATCGTGGCAACGAAGGTTGCTAGTTTTTGCATGATATACTCCTAGCTATCTCAAACTGGCCGGGTGTCAGATACTGGGCGTGCTTGGTCCAGTAGACATTACCATTCTCGCCGGCATTGACCATTTCCATCACGACGTCCCCCTCAGGCCCGATCTCATGATAGCGGCCCTGAACCGTCAGATTGATCAGAAGACTGCCGTCATCTAGGAAATCGACTTCCCCGCTGTGTTCAGTATAACCATCCACGTCGGCGCCATTCCAGATGACGCTCCACTCGCCGGTCGTGAAATCATATTGTTTGATCGACGTGAAATTCGCCGGGGCCTCAGGATCCTCAAGGTTCCCGCTGATGGCGTTGTCAAAAACAATGATCTTGTTGTCGCCGATGAATTCAGGATCGTGCTGTCCCTGGGTGTGTCCTTGCGAATACCACAGGATCTCAAGCGTTTCCGGATCCAGGATCACCAGAAGATTGATGGCTCTGGACGACAGTATGATTGCGCCGGCCGGAAAATCGGGATACTGATCAGCCAGGGCTTGCGGCAAAAGCTCCACTTTGTTGGGATGTATGCGGTCCTCAAGCAGAACCCCGTCCTCCGTCACCTTTTTGTACCAATGGTTGTATAAAAATGGATCGAAGCGGTCGATATTCGCCTTCACGATCTCGTCAAAGCGGATGGAGCGTTTGATTTCACCACTTTCGACGTCGATCAGATTGATGATTTCAGAATGATTCCAGCGGCGGTCGCCCTGATCTTCAGCTGTGAGTTCCGCTTTGGGCAAACCGAGAATGCCTAGGGTCCCGTCCGCCACCGAAATGGAATGGTGATAAAGCCCCGGCAACGACCAGACGATGTCCCCGCAAAGCGTTTTGCGATAAAGCCCGTCCGCCCCGCCTGCAAAAACGATCAGGCTGCCGTCATCCAGCATGACCGGCGCGGCGTTCCCGGTGCGGCTGCTGAACTGGCCGCTCAGGCTTGGGGCGGTCACCGGAAAGTGCCGGACCACATTGCGCACACCATCGAGGATAAGCAGATGCTCATCCCGCTGCTGCTTGTTGAGCCGGACCATGACTGCAGCCGGCGCCGTGTTCAGGTTTTCCGCACGCCAGATCAGCGGCCGATGATCGAGAGCGGGATCCCCGAACAAGGACACCGTCTCATAGTCGGTATCGGGAAAAGCTCGGGCGCTGCTCTCACTTTCGAAATCCTGCTGGCCTGCGTCTCCCCGGAGCAAATCCACGATGACATCCGGCCCGCTTGCGATCTGGTAGATACCATCGCCAAGGGCACCAAGCTTCTCACCCCCGACTGCCACGTGGCGCACGATGCCCCCGAAGACGATCATCCCCAAAAGGCCGAATACCGCCAGAACGATAACAACCCAGGCTTCAATTTTAGAGAAAAGGAACTTTTCCATAGCTACACAAAAAACTCATACCCTATGCCGGGAAACTACTGCCGTTACCGCCTTTTTACAACATCCCATGCCAGCGGTGGTTGGACAATGTCCCAATATTGATTAAACCTTTCCTCCGAGCACGGGGCCAATTGGCCCCAACCCACATGGTTTTCACCACACCGCCCGGGGACACAGCACCCGTGCTGCGCAATTGCCGATCCCCGGATCGGTCCAACCGGATGATTGCGTTACCCGCAAGGGTGTACACTATGTAATAATAAGTGGATCAACAATGTCATTCTTCCTAGAGTCCGGGCAACCGGGGTCACAATTCGAGATACGGCGGGAACAAGGTTTCAATAGTGCAGATCATAATGGCAATTTTCATTTTTTTAGTTTTTTGGTTTCTGTTTCCATTTTTCATCCGCAAGCTCGGCGAAAAGCAGTTGGACCGCCAGTGCAGGAAGCGCAGAGCAATTGTTCTGAGCTATGATGACGGCCCCAGCCCGGTCCTGACGCCAAATTTGCTTGATCTTCTGGCCACGCGCGAAGTTCAGGCGACATTTTTCGTGATCGGAAACAACACCACTGCCCAGCCGGAGATTGTGACCCGCGCCATCGAGAGCGGTCATGAAATAGGCAGCCACAGTTTTGACCACCTCAATGCCTGGAAAGTCTGGCCCGTTCGTGCGTCCCGGGACATCGCCGCCGGTATACACGCCGTGCGTGCGCTTGGCGGAGACGCGCGGTTGTTTCGCCCCCCCTTCGGCAAACAGACATTTGCAACCCTCGTCGACTGCCTGTTGCGCCGCCAGAGAATGGGCTGGTGGACCATAGATACCCGAGACGCCCGACCCGATCTCACCCGGTGCCCGGTCGAGACCGTCATCGGGCGGATTGAAGCATCGGGCGGCGGCGTTGTCCTGGCCCATGATTTTGACAAGCCAACCAGACCCGTTGAGGGATTGGCACATGACGAATACGTCCTGACCCTGACAAAGCGGGTTATCGAATATGCCGAGACAAACGGCTATGCTTTGATGCGGCTAGGTGATGTCTTGCGCGGAGGTCGCTCATGACGGAGACCCCTCCCCGGGTTCTGGCCGTCGCATCGGGCGGCGGCCATTGGATACAGCTTTGCAGACTGATCCCTGCCTGGGACGGTTGTGACGTGACTTACGTGACAACAGATCCCGGGTTCAGACCCAAGGTGGAAGCCCTGGCCGCCGAGCGGGGCCAGCCGAAACCCGACTACCGGGTCGTTGCCGAGGCCAACCGGTGGCAAAAGCTGAAACTGATCCGGTCGCTTGTTCAGATCGCCGCCATTCTTCTGAGCGTCCGGCCCGGCGTCGTCGTCACGACAGGCGCGGCACCTGGCTATTTTGCGCTTCGGCTTGCATCGATGATGGGTGCCCGCACGATATGGATCGACAGCATTGCCAATGCCGAAGAACTCTCTCTTGCTGGCCGGAAAGCCGGAAGACACTGCGATCTGTGGCTGACCCAGTGGGAGCATCTGGCAACCCCGGATGGACCTCAGCACAAAGGGGCGGTGATTTGATCTTCCTGACAGTCGGAACGCATGAACCTTTTGATCGGCTGGTGCAATGCATGGACGATTGGTGTGAAGGCCGCGGAACTGGAGACCGCGTTTTCGGACAGATTACGAAAAATGCGCGATATAGGCCGAGAAACTTCGAAACCGTTCCCACTCTGAATCCAGACGATTATGCCGAACGCTTCAGAACGGCCGAATTTGTTGTGTCCCATGCCGGGATGGGGTCTATCATTATGGCCCTGAGTATGAAGAAACCAATTGTCGTCTTGCCCCGGCGCGGGCATTTACAGGAAACCCGCAATGACCATCAATTCGCGACAATCCAGCGGTTCGGAAAACGCCCGGGCGTATTTGCAGCGCAGGACGAGGCTGAACTGGTCGAAGTACTGAACCGGGTTTGCGCTGGAGAGAACCCGGTTGGGAAGGAGATTTCCGCCTTTGCCGATGCACAATTGATCGAAGCCGTTAAGAATGTAATTCACACGCCCAGCCGAAAGCGCTGAGGTCATTTTCTGGGACAATATCTGAAATGGACATGGATAATCCGATTGATGCCGGGCTTTTGGCAACCTTGGACAATCAAACGGCCAGGGTCGGCATTGTCGGCCTGGGGTATGTTGGCCTGCCCCTGGCTGTGACGACCGCGCTGCGCGGTTTTGCCGTAACCGGCTTTGACATCGACACAAACAAAATCAGCCACCTGGATCTTGGCAAGAGCTACATCGACGCCGTAACCGACGAGATGTTGCGCGACGCGGGCCGTGCGGGCCGGACCTCGTGGACGGCGGATTTCTCGAAAATCTCGAAATGCGATGTCATCGTCATCTGCGTCCCGACCCCGCTGACCTACCACCGCGAGCCGGATCTGTCTTTTGTCGAGGAGACGGCGCGCGTGATTGCCCGACACATGCGGGCCGGAACACTGGTTGTGCTTGAATCCACGACATTCCCGGGTACGACGGACGACATTCTGACCCCGATCCTTGAGACATGCGGGCTGCGCGCGGGTACGGATTTCTGGGTCGCTTTCAGCCCGGAACGCGAAGATCCCGGCAACAAGACCTACCGCACCCATTCGATCCCCAAGATCGTGGGCGGCGATTCCGATACCGCCCGACGGTTGGCGACCGCCTTCTATGGCAAGGTCGTCGACCAGGTGGTGCCCGTCTCCTCCTCGCGCACGGCCGAGGCCGTCAAGATCACGGAAAACATCTTTCGCGCGGTCAACATCGCGCTCGTCAACGAGCTGAAGGTGATCTATGACGCGATGGGGATCGATGTCTGGGAGGTAATCGATGGCGCGGCCACCAAACCCTTTGGCTTCATGCCCTTCTATCCCGGACCCGGCCTTGGTGGCCACTGCATCCCGATCGACCCGTTTTACCTGACCTGGAAGGCCCGGGAATACGGCCATGCCACCCGCTTTATCGAACTGGCAGGCGAGATCAACGTGAATATGCCGCACTACGTCGTCGCCAGATTGCGCGAGGTTCTGGACCGTGAACTCGGGAAAGGCCTGTCGAAATCGCGCGTTTTGCTAGTCGGTATCAGTTATAAGAAAAACGTCCCGGATATGCGCGAAAGCCCGTCGGTGGTGCTTATGGACATGATGCAAAAGACCGGAGCTCGGGTGGATTTTCTCGATCCCCATATCGACAGCATCCCCCGCATGCGCGAGTTCCCGCATCTGCTGGATCGCAAAGGGGTCCATCTCGCGGATATCAGGGCAGACGACTATGATGCCGTCCTGATTTCAACCGACCATGATGCAATCGATTATGAAGGGCTGATCCGTCTGGGACTACCCATCGTCGATACCCGAAACGCTATCGCATCGCGCGGGCTGCCAATGGACTTGGTGACAAAGGCCTGACCGCATTCCGCCCGGCGCGACCTTCCTTAGGTTGCCCGGGCACTGCTTCAAAGACGGAAACTTCCGGCACAGGTGGGGAGTACCGCAAAGTGCGGGGCACTCAGGCGGCCATTTTTCCGTTCCCGCCTGATTTCATGCCTGGGTACCATTGCTCGAACTTGGCCCTGAGCCCGGTCACGGCTGTCTCCAAACGCTCCAGTGCATCCAAAGGCAAACGCACGGAAAAGACGGTGGTGTCAGCGGGCTTGCCCAATGCATACCTCAGGTTGCATTATGAGCTTGTAACACAACTACCTTATCCTGTCATACGCTCCAAGAGGAAACCGGGGGTGAATTCAGAAATCCGTATTTTCTCAAATTGCGCTCGGAACAGTTTTGCTCTTGGAGGCAAACTCCACGCCGGTAAAAGGGTCACGCTCCTTTTCCAGCCAGCAGGCGTGGGTGCCGGTGGACCGGCGCAGGGCAATCATGTTTCGCATGGGTTGCCCGAACGGCGCCCGTCACATTCCGGCACGTTCAAGGTCACTATGGCATTTTTCGCGCGCCTCAGCGCGCTCGATTTGCCGCCGACTGTTTGGCGGGTGTGACAGGGCTGAGAGCTGTCGCATTGGGGCAGGTCGGTTGGCTGTATGCCGTTGCTTGCGTGGTCGCTCCCGATCCTCCGACAACCATTGATCAATGATCCCGGCGAACCTATCCAACTTGGGCCGCCGGATCGGTGCTGACCGCCGATAGCCGGGTGGGACCGAAAACGCCAAAATCTTGCGAACGCTGTCACGAGATATCCCGAAATGCCGGGACGCCTCTCGCTGGTTCATGCCCTCAAAGCATGCCAGACGAACCTTGCGATATAATTCCACGGTGAAAATCCTCCCACCCTCCCTCCGTCAAAAGGAAGGGCAAAGATGGACGGCTTTTACGCCGCCCACAGCAGGCTCATCCCGCCGCTACCGTGGTCGACTTTCTCACCGCCGTTCTCACGTGATCGAGAATAAACGACAATGCCGTTGCCTCGGCTTCCGGCCAGTCCAGCGCCGTGCCAAACCGCGCGGCCTTCCACGCGGTCACATAGATCAGATCCCGCTCATAGGCGCGCAGCGTGTTGGCGGGTGTGCCGCGCACATAGAGATCGGTCAGCGCCTCCTGATCCGCTGCGGAAAGGGCAGGGGTGGAAGCGGGGAGATAAGGTGCAGGCGGCTTCATGAGACACAATCTGCGTCGAATTCCCGGCAAGATCAATTAATCCTGATAAGCGGTACTTATCAAGTATGATAGAAGAATGAAAGCGCTCTAAAGGTAACGAGCAAAAAGGCCAGGTTATGTGCGTAATGCGGGTAGGCACTTGCAACACATCCCTGTTTGGCACATCGAGGCCAGCGGGGGCGTCTACATGGGGTAATCGCGGGAGCGAGTCGCCCCGAAGTTCAGCCTTAGCATTGGAGAGTGGCTGTTCCCCGATAGGATGAAAGTGCGGGCTCACGACTGCACGCTGGGCCCAAGCATCATAGGAGAACAGCTATGACAGAGTATATCGGTCTCGATGTGTCGCTGAAAGAGACGGCAGTTTCAATCCGACACGACGGTAAACGTGTCTGGCGCGGGAAATGCGCCTCTGATCCAAAGACCATTGCCGATCTTATCCGAAAACGTGCACCTGCTGCCGAACGCGTCGTTTTCGAAACAGGTCCCCTGTCGGTTTGGTTCTTCCATGCACTGACAACCATGGGGCTTCCTGCGGTCTGCATTGATGCCCGCCGTGCCAAGGCGGCGCTCGACATGGCAGCCAGCAAGACTGACGCGAATGACGCTGACAGTTTGGCACATCTTGCGGAAGTCGGGTTCTTTCGCGAGGTGCGCGTAAAAGGGTTCGACAGCATGCTGACCCGCACACTTGTAGCAGTGCGCACCCGGTTGGTCAGGATTTCTGTTGAGCTTTCGAACCAGATCCGGGGCATCATGAAGACATTTGGGTTGATTGTTCGCGCGGGAAAGGGAAGCCGTTTCGAAAACAGTGTCAGGGAGCTTCTTTCAGATCAGGACGAACTCGCCACCGTTGTTGTTCCAATGCTGGAGACCTGGAGCAGCGTGCGCATCCGTGTCGCGGAACTCACCCGGCGACTGGCTGCTATGGCGCGCCAAAGCCAGGCCTGTCGAATTTTCATGTCTATCCCTGGCGTCGGCACCATCACGGCGACCTCCTTCGTCACCACAATTGAGGAGCCGAGTAACTTTCGAAAGTCACGCTCGGTTGGCGCGTGGCTTGGGTTAACACCTTGACGCTATCAATCCGGAGAAGTCGATTATGAGGGTCACATATCCCGACGCGGCGACCGTCATTTGCGAGGACTTCTCTATGAGGCTGCCACCGTTATCCTGACCCGCAGCTCGCCGATTAGATTGTTCCGCCCCATCCTTCTGGTCCCATCATGGGAGGGCCACAGTGCCGATCCCGGAGAGAAGCGCGATACTGCGAAGGGCATTAATCAGCAGGGGAGCCGACAGTCAGAATGAGCTTGACGTCAACATGCCGAATAGAGAAGATAACACCTTCAGAACCCTCCGGAACACGCCATGATACGACTCCAGCCTGTCCTTTTTACTGCCTTGTGATGAAGACAGCGTCCCTCATCTGTTTTGATGATTACGCGCTCGGTACGAGAGAGCTATAAAACGCAACAGCCGGGCTCTTGGGAGAATCCCGGCTGAAATTTGTTTCGCACAAAGGCTGAAAAGACTTACGCCGCCGCCTTGCTGTTGCGGGCTTTCAGACGGAAAGCACCAAAGGCACCGATACCCGCGAGAAGCAGGGTAAAGCTTGCCGGAATTGGAACTTTGGAAACGTTCACGAAGGATTCCGAACCGCCGCTGTCGAATGCGATGACATGCATTCCGACACGAAGATCACCATTGTTGAGCTGTGCGATCAGGTCAGCAAACGAGAACCCGGCTACCAGATCAAAGATCACAGTCAGCATCTCACCGGGGTTAATTCCCCAGGAGGGTTTCGGATTTTCGGCATCCGCTTCGAACGCTTCCACAAAGGCGACAGTGTTGCCGCCGGGCAAATTACCCGGGGAGCTTTCTTCGAAATCTACACCCGCACCGTCAATCACGCTGGCGATGCCATCCAGAATCGCCGGATTCCCGGCTTCCCAGTAGATATCGGCAATGGACGACGCTTCGGGTCCGGTATTGGTGAACTTGAACGAAACCTGTCCTGCACCGGCATCTGTCACATCCATGGAAATCTGCGCCTCGCCAATGGCCACATCCAGCGCATTGTTACTGGTAATCGTGGAAAAGCCATAGGTCACGGCACCGGCCGCGGTCGTTAAAGAAAATGACAACACCGCTGCGGCGGCTGCAATCGCTAATATTCTAATATTTCTGATCATAGTGAACCCACCCAAACACACACGTCCCGCAATAAACAGGCACATCTGCCACAATAATGTCATATTTTCGCCGTCACTGAAAGACCTAGTCGACCGCGGCAATGCGGCCGGCACCCTTATAAGTTGAATGGATGCGGGGGTTTCTGAGAGTGAATCTCCTCAAGGTTGATATTCTGGACAAGGTCCGGGGGATGTTTCCAAACTGAAAACAAACGCTCCGGGATTCCAGGAAATATCTCAACATACACGAATCGGTCCGGCATGGCGGCTGCCACAGTTCGTGACGTCACCCGCAAGCACATGCCGAATTGTGCTGCGGGCACAGGAATTTGGCCCCCCTGCTGCGCCTTATTCCCCTGCCCGCTTTCGCACCCACCCCAGAAAGGCTGCGTCGGGCTTCCTGAGCCTCGGCGCGCCCGAGCGTACCCAGACGCCGCGCCATTCCGCCTCAAGCCCATAGACATCCACCCCCGGCATCAGCCGGCGCGCCTGCTCCAGCGCGTCCGGGCTGAGGCTAGGCGGCGGTGCGTCCGGTTCGATCAGGCCCGAGCGAGGCGTGAACCGGATCAGGTCGCCCGGTTCTTCGCGCAACTCATAGTCGGGCAAGTGGTCGGCCTCGATCATGTCGCGCAGCATCTTTCGGAACACCCGCCGCGGTGAGGCGGAGCCGGATTTCTTGAGCAGCGTTTCCACCGACACGGTCCAGCCCGGCTGCCGCCCGCAATGTTTGCGCGCCAGTTCATAGATCCGCCGCTCCAGCGGCTTGCGCAGCCGGAAGTAGTCGCGCGAAAGCGTCAGCACCGATTTCGACAGCACCGCGCGGTAAAGCCAGTCCGACAGCGTCACCGCCACGCTGACCATGCGCCCGCCCCGGGTTTTCCGGACAATCTCCCAGCGCTCGATCAAGCCGAACCCGGTGGTGATCTCTTCCTCGCCGGTGACGATGTTGGTGGTGATCCGGGTGCCCGCCAGCCGCTCGAAGGATTCGCGCAGGCGGCGATAGGCGTCGCCGGAAGTTTCGCGATTGGTCGCCACCAGCAGATCATGCGCCTTGAGCTGCAATGTGCGGCTGACCGCCCGGCCGGCATTGATCGCCGCCATCAGTTGGCTGATACAAAAGATCAGGATGTCCTTGTCATGGATCGTCGCCAGCCCCTTGACCGACGGTGTCACCGTGATCTGCACCCCGTTATGTTCATAGTCCAGAATGCGCCGGTCCGGACGGGTTGCCAGCGAGAAAAGCGGATGCTCCATGCTCGCCAGATCGTCCTTGGGGATCGCATCGAAAATATCGCAGACGAAGAAATCGCCCTGCTGCCTGCGGTCCGGAAGCAATGCTCCGGCCGTGCCTGTGACTGCCCTGCCCATGGCCCTCTGCCTCGTTTGCCCTCTTGTCCGGGGCTCTGCTCGCGGTCGGTATCCGACTCGTTTTCTTTCGTGGTTTTAGTGACACCCACCCTAGAGTTATCCACAAGCCCGCACAACGGATTTCCATCGGGGGTTCGGAGTCACATGATCGGGGGTTCAGAGTCGTTTCATCGGGGTTTCAGAGTCGGGCAAGGTCAAAAAAAACACCCTATATTCCTTATTTTATTAGCAAGAATGCGAACATCCTTAAGCCTGTAACTAATAAATAACACAAAACTAACACTATAAAAAAAATCGCGCTCCCCTGAATCTTGCGCTAAATTCGCACCACGACCCCCTTATTTTTGCAAAGAAAATCACGTGTTGTGATGCTTTTCCTTCCATGTGATGCGATTTTGCGTATCATGGAGAAAACACAACACATCGAGCGGTTTTCATCATGGCAAAGGACGGCACTCCCCTCCCTCCCTATTTCAATATCGACGTGGATGCGGCGCTCGCCGATCTCGACTTACCCACAGGCTCTGACGGTTTTGCCGCCATTGCTCAGGCCTGTGCCCAGGGCCGGGCCGATCTGGCCAGCCGGGGCATGGACGAGACGGGACGCAAAAGCCTGCGGCTGTTTTCGACCTGGGAAATCACCCGCTATCTGATCCCGGTGGCCCAGGCCCATTTCCGCCGCGTTCTGAAACAGAATCCCGATCTGCCGCAGGGCCGTTCCGAAACCGAAGGTGGCGCCAAGTGGTTCACCCTCGATGAAGTGCTGAGGCTGCGCGCCTTCTTCGGGGCGCAGGGATCGAAGGCCAAGAACTACCTGCCCTACCGCCCCGCCGGTCAACCCGCCAAGATGGTTGCGGTGGCCAATTTCAAGGGCGGGGTCGGCAAGACCAGCACGGCGGCGCATCTGGCGATGTCGGCGGCGCTGGACGGCTACAAGGTTCTGGTGATCGACCTCGACAGCCAGGGCTCGATGACCTCGATCTTTGGCGGAACGGTCGAGGATGAGTGGCAGACTGCTTTTCCCCTGTTGGCACGCCACTATGGCGAATATCTGCGGATTGAGAACCAGCGCCGTCTGGACCGGGGCGATCCGCCCCAACCGCTGGACGAGGCGCTGAGCGCGGCGCTGGGGATGACGGCGGGCGATGTGATCCAGACCACGCACTGGCCCAATATCGATCTCATCGGCGCGCAGCTGAACCTCTACTGGGCCGAGTTTCAGATCCCGGTTTGGCGGATGCAGGCGCGCGGCTGGAAGCTGTGGGATGCGCTGACCGACCGGCTGGAGGCGGATGGGGTGCTGGATCAATACGATCTTGTGTTCATCGACACGCCCCCCGCCCTCGGCTATCTCACCATCAACGGTCTGGCGGCGGCGGATATCCTTTTGGTGCCGCTGGGGGCCTCGTTTCTGGAATTCGATTCCACCGGGCGTTTTTTCGACATGCTGCATTCCACCTTTGCCAGTATCGAAGAGGGCGAGAATACCGCCGCCCGCGCGTTGGGACGCCCCGAAATGGCCTTTGAATGGGATGCCGTGCGCGCGGTTATCACTCGCTATGACGGGGCGCAGCAGGGCGAGCTTTCGGCTCTGATGCAGGCCTATCTTGGCAAGACGCTGTCACCCCACCGGCAGGATTTTACCGCGCTGATCGGGCAGGCGGGTGAACAGGTGAGTGGCATCTACGAGGCCGATTACCGCGATTTCAACCGCGAGACCTATGCGCGCGGTCGCGAGACCTTTGACGCCACCTATGCGGCGTTCAAACGGCTGTTGCTGGGTGTGTGGCGGCGCGACGAACTGGCAGCACAGCAGGCGGCGGAATAACCCCTCAGGGGCAACGAGGAGAGCAGAGATGGCGAAACGCAAGCGATTGACCCCGGCGCAGCCGGCCTATCTGGGAGCTGCGCCCGAGACCAAATCGATGCCGATGGGGCTGAACGCGGCTCCGATCGCACAGGTGGCGGGCGAAGCCTCGGCTACGGCAGCCCTGCAGGAGGTCACCCAGGCCCTGCAAAGCGCCCGCGCCGAGGGCCGGATGATCGAATTGTTGCCGCTGGAGGCGATCGACGAACGTCACCTGGTCCGCGACCGTCTGGAACAAAACGAAGAAGAGATGGCCTCACTGGTCGACAGTCTGCGCGCCCGTGGTCAACAGATGCCCATCGAGGTGGTCGTCCTACCCTCCCCCGCGGGTGGCCGCAGCCATGGATTGATCTCGGGCTGGCGGCGGTTGACGGCGCTGCGGCGTCTCTACAAGGAAACCTTGGACCCGAAATTCGCCAGCGTACGGGCGATGGTGATCACCCCTGACACCGCGCAGGATGCCTATGTGGCGATGGTCGAGGAAAACGAGATCCGGGTGAATCTGTCACACTACGAACGCGCACGCATCGCGGTGCGGGCGATGAAGGAAGGGGTTTATCCCACCCAAAAGGCGGCGCTGCAGGGACTGTTCAGTAATGCCACACGGTCGAAGCGGTCCAAGATCGGCACTTTCATCCTGCTGGTTGAGGCCTTTGATGCGGTGCTCTACTTTCCTTCTGCCATCAGCGAAAAGCTGGGTTTGGCGCTGGCCCGCGAGATGGGTCGCGATCCGAGCTTTGCGGACGCGCTGAAAGAAAAGCTGAAAAACAGCCCCCGCGACAATGCCGAAGCCGAGATGCAGATCCTGTCATCAGCCCTGAATGAACGAGCCGCTCAGCCTGCCCCCGACCAGGTCGCGGCGCCCGGCGAGAGGATCGTCACCCGTGTGGCAGCAGGCATCGAGATGCGGTTCACCCCGGATCAGGGCCGTATAGAACTGGTTGGCGCCGCGGTCTCCGATCATCTGGCCGAGGCGCTACAAGACTGGTTGCGAGGGCTTTGAGCGGGTGCCAGAATGTTTCGCGCGCGAAACATTTGCCATTTCGTTTCGATATGGATGCCCGATGTCAGGCCTTGCTGTTGCCGTCAAGTGGCGAAATCGCGTAGCCTGCCCAATGGGCACGGTGGTACAGGCAATCCACAGGTGCTTTTTATTTTGAAACTCTTATCTTACTCTTATCTTTCAGAAAAGCTGTTCGACTGGCAGCATGGGAAAGCTGGTTGGCGGAAGTGGCGCTCTTGGGCGAAGGGATTGGATTGGGACTTTGCAACGGAACTTTTCAAACATTACCTGCATCGATTTGCGGCAGGAATTGCGTGGAACACTGATTAACCCGGGGGTCTTCGCATGAGCGGGCGCAAGGGCATCATTTTGGCCGGTGGCAGCGGTACACGGCTTTACCCGATTACCATGGCCGTCTCGAAACAATTGCTCCCGCTTTATGACAAGCCGATGATCTATTATCCGCTCAGTGTGCTGATGTTGGCGGGCATTCGCGATATCTGTATCATCACCACGCCACAGGATCAGGATCAGTTCATCCGCACCCTGGGCGATGGCACCCAATGGGGGATTCACCTCACCTATGTGGTGCAGCCCAGCCCCGATGGCCTGGCGCAGGCCTATCTTCTGGCAGAAGATTTCCTGGACGGTGGTGCCAGCGCGCTGGTGCTTGGTGATAACATCTTCTTTGGCCACGGGCTTCCGAAACTGATGGCTGGGGCGGATGAGCGGGTTAAGGGCGGCACCGTCTTTGGCTATCACGTGGCCGATCCCGGACGCTATGGGGTGGTGGATTTCGACGGTCAGGGCAAGGCTCGCGCGATTATCGAGAAACCCGACGAACCACCCTCCAGTTATGCCGTCACCGGTCTCTATTTTCTCGACGGTAGCGCACCCGAACGCGCGCGCAGGATCAGACCATCGGCGCGGGGAGAACTGGAAATCACAGATCTTTTGCAGACATATCTCGACGAAGACATTCTGCGGGTCGAAACCATGGGGCGGGGCTATGCCTGGCTTGACACCGGCACCCACGCCTCGTTGCTGGATGCGGGTAATTTCGTGCGCACGCTTGAAAAACGGCAAGGGTTGCAGGCCGGTTGTCCAGAAGAAATCGCCTTTGAGGCCAGCTGGATCGACGCCGATCAACTGCTGCAGCGGGCGCGTCTGTTTGCAAAGAATGACTACGGCGCCTACTTGGAACGGCTGCTGACGTGAAGATCCTGTTCGTGCACCAGAACATGCCAGGCCAGTACCGGGAATTGATTCAGTGGCTGGCGACCCGGGGTGGGCATCAGATGGTGTTTCTAACCCAGCGCAATCCGGCACCGCGAATATCGGGTGTAGCATCGGTGATCTACCGGCCACATCACACGCCTGCCCAGGATGCCTATGGCCTCAGCAAGGTCTGGGAAGAGGCCGCGGGCATGGGCTTTGGCGCCGCCATGGCCGCGCAGCGGCTGGAACGGGAACAGGGGTTCAGGCCGGATATCGTGGTGGGTCATGTCGGCTGGGGTGAGCTTTTGTTCATCAAGGATCTCTGGCCGGATGTGCCCGTCATCGGCTTCTTCGAATATTTCTATCGTAACACGGGCGGGCTGGTGGGGTTCGATCCCGCCGAGCCGCCCTCAGAGCACAGCCCCTTCCTGCAGCGAGCCCGCAACGCGGTGCCCTATGCCAGCATCGATGCGGTGGATCTGGGCCATGTGCCGACCGAATGGCAGAAGAACCGCTTTCCCGAAAGTTTTCACGACAAGTTCTATACCTGCCATGACGGCATCCGCACCGACCTGCTGCGGCCCGACCCCGATGTCAGTCTCGGTCTGGGCCGACTCGACCGTCTGCTGACGCGGGACGACGAGATTTTCACCTATATGGCCCGCAATCTGGAACATGCGCGCGGTTTTCACATCTTCATGCGCGCCCTGCCCAGGATTTTAAGCGAACGCCCGAAGGCACGGGTGCTGATTCTGGGGGGCAACGAAGTCTCTTATGGGCGCAAGAGCACCAATCCCGGCGGCCTGCGCGCCGAGATGGAAGCGGAGGTTGGCGATCAGATCGACTGGAGCCGCACCCATTTCCTGGGCCGTGTGCCTTATTCCAGGTTTTGCGAGATCATGCAGCTGTCGCGCTGTCACATCTACCTGACCATGCCTTTCGTGCTCAGTTGGTCGTTGCTGGAGGCGATGGCAATGCAGGCCACAGTGGTCAGTTCGGACGTGGCACCGGTGCGTGAGGCGGTCAGCCATGGCGAAACCGGGATGCTGGTCGATTTCTTCGATGCGGGTCAACTGGCCGATCAGGTGATCGACGTGCTGGCCAATCCGCGCGCCTACGCCCATCTGGGTCCCGCCGCGCGGCGATCGGTGGTCGAGCGGTACGATTTCATGACCCGTTGCCTGCCCGAGCATATCCGGCAGATGAACAATCTGGTGCCCTTAGCCCGGCGGATTGTGCCGCCGGGCTAAGGGAGGTCGGCCGGGGGCGGGTGTCAGTTCGCCAAATTCTGAGTTGCGTTGAATACGCCGACGAAGTTGCCGATGATGTTCGAGACGGTCAGTACATCGTTGATCGGCGATTCCGTGGCAATCAGCAGGTCGTCAGGATTGATCTGGAACCGGCGCGCGGAAAAGAGCCCATCGGCGCTGGTCAGATCGACCGAAAACACCACCCGGGCCTGTTCTGGTCCGGCGGCATCGCTGCGTATCGCGGTTTCGGAATATTCACGCAGGATCAGCAACCCTTTGGGGTCGGCCCTGTTGTCCTGTAGCCCGCCCATGATCGCGACCGCGTCCATGGCCGAAACCCTGTCCTTGGTGAACAGGTGCAACGCCTCCTGGCCCGTCGCGCCAAAGGACAGGAAATAACGTTCGTCCTCTTCGACGAACACACGGTCGCCACCGCGCAGCAGCGTATCGAGGCGCGGTTCGTTGAGCAGCCGGTCGACCGATGTGCCATAGATCGAGTCGCCGCGGATCAGCCGGATCTGCGGATTGTTGAGCGTGGCGCTGATGCCGCCGCCAGCCGAGATCAGGCCCAGAATGGTAAAGTTGCGATCGGGCATCGGATAGATTCCCGGCTGGGCCACGCCGCTGACCAGATCGACCGAATTGTTGCGCCCTTCGGTCATTTCCATCTGCAACTGCGCCGAGGGCACGATCGCCTCAAGTTCCGATTGCAGCTTTTCCCGGGCCAGGTCCGGGGTCAGGCCGATCACGCTGATATTGCCCACATAGGGCATGAAAACCGCGCCATTGGCGGCGACGGTGACATCCTGCAGTTGCACGGCTTTCTGCTCGATCGAAGTCAGCAGCGAATTCTCGCCGCTATCCCAGATCTGCAGCGTCAGCCTGTCCCCGGGCTGGATGATTTGGGTCTTGGCGCCGGCATTTTTGCCAAGCCATCTCAAATTTTCCTGTTTTCCGGTGGGCGGCCAGTTTGCCACTGTCGGCAAAAAGCTGCGGTTGATCGGATACAGCGCGAACCCCGGAGCCTCCTCGCTGGCCTGGTTCAGGATTTCCTCGCTGGCGGGGGCGCCGCCGGGCAAGCGGCCGCGGCTGCAGGACGCCGGCAACAAGGCCAGGCCGGCCAAGACGAGAATATGCAACAGGAACCGCATTTGAACTGCCCGGTGAAAGGGTATTGTTTTTTTCTGCCCGAAAGATACCGGTATCATATCAAGCGTCAACCTGAAGCAACGGTCTCATGCAATTTCCGAAAATACTTGTAACCGGAGCGACAGGCCGGATCGGCCAGATGTTGCGGCGTTGCTGGGCCGGGCAGGGAGGGGAAATCCTGTGGCAGGGCCGCAACCGCCCGGCCGGGGCCGCAGGTGACTGGGCGGTCTTCGACCCGCTGTGCGATATGACCGCGGGGGCCAGGGCCGCGCGGGGGTGTGCAGTGATCCTGTGTCTGGCAGGGGTCACCAATGCGCGGGCAGGGCGCGGAGCGGATATGGATGACAATGCCCGGCTGGCCGAAGCGGCGATTCGCGCCGGCGCGACTGTGGGCGCGCGGGTATTGCTGACATCCTCGGCAGCGGTTTATGGCAATCAGCCCGGTTGTTTGGATGAAGTCACGTGGCCTGCTCCGCAATCGCCCTATGGGGCGGCCAAGGTGGCGATGGAGACGCGCGGGGCCGAGCTGGCCGCCGAACTGGATGTAGCGGTTACATCGCTGAGAATCGGCAATATTTCCGGACTCGATGCCGTTCTCGGCGGCTGGCATCCGGGGTTCGAACTGGACCGGTTCGCGGACGGAACCACACCCCGGCGCAGCTATATCGGCCCGGCCACATTGGCCCGGGTGCTGCTGGACCTGGTGCAGGCACCCAGCCTGCCGCCGGTGCTGAACGTGGCCGCGCCGGGTGTGGTCGAAATGGGCACGCTGCTGGATGCTGCGGGCCTTGCCTGGACCCCGCGCTCGGCGCAGGAAGGCGCCATTCCCGAGGTGCATCTGTCGACGGCCCGGCTTGCGGCCTTCACCTCGTTCAGCGCGGCGGATAGTTTGCCGCAAACCCTGGTACGGCAATGGCGGGAGGTTTTCGTGTGACTTGGCACAAGCGTCTGTTTGATCTGTTCTTTGCCCTGCTGCTGGTGGTGGTATTGGGCCCCATCCTGCTGGGTCTACTGCTCTGGCTGCTGATCCGCGAGGGGCGCCCTGTCTTTTATGTGGCCGAGCGGATGAAAGGGGTGGATCAGCCCTTCAATCTCTGGAAGCTGCGCACCATGACCGTGGTCGAGGCCGATGCCGGCGTGTCGGGCGGTGACAAGCAGGCGCGCATTACCCCCACCGGCGCCTGGCTGCGTTCGAAGCGGCTCGACGAGTTTCCGCAGCTGTGGAACATCCTGAAGGGGGATCTGAGTTTCGTTGGCCCGCGCCCGCCGCTCAGGGAATATGTGGAACGTTATCCCGACATCTACAAAGAGGTGCTGAAATCGCGCCCCGGTGTTACCGGATTGGCCTCGATCGTCTATCACCGCCATGAGGCGGGCCTTTTGTCGCGCTGCCATACGCCGGAGGAAACCGATGCGGTCTATGCCCGGGTCTGCGTTCCGGCCAAGGCGCGGCTGGACCTGATCTATCAGCGGAACCAGAACATGTGTTATGATTTTGATCTGGTGTTCCAGACCATCGGCAATTTGTTTCGCAAATAGCATCAATAATGCGCAATATTGCTGATTTTACCGTCCCTTCCCGGAGCGATATTGAACCCGGCGATGTTTCGGGATTTAAAAGGGCCTTGTAGTGTATGACCAGGTTCCGGTCCTGTTTTTCGATTGTTTGAGGATTGATCATGACACGTAAGGTGACAAAAGCCATTTTTCCCGTCGCGGGTCTGGGGACGCGTTTTTTGCCTGCCACGAAATCGGTACCCAAGGAGATCATGACCCTGGTAGACCGCCCGCTGGTGCAATACGCCATCGACGAGGCGCGCGCCGCCGGCATCAAGGAATTCATCTTTGTCACTTCGCGCGGTAAATCCGCGCTTGAGGATTATTTTGATCACAACCCGACGCTTGAGCAGGAATTGCGCAAGAAAGGCAAGAAGGACCTGCTGGAAACGCTCAAGGCCACCAATATGGAAAGCGGTGCCATCGCCTATATCCGCCAGCACCGGGCGCTTGGCCTGGGGCATGCGGTCTGGTGTGCACGGCGGCTGATCGGGGACGAGCCTTTCGCGGTGATGCTGCCCGATGACGTGATCGCCGCCGAAAAACCCTGCCTGCAGCAGATGGTCGAGGCCTATGCCGAAACCGGCGGCAACATGGTTGCCGCGATGGAAGTGCCCCCCGAGAAAACCAGCTCGTACGGTGTGCTGGACGTGGCCGAGGACATGGGGTCGGTCGTTTCGGTCAAGGGCATGGTGGAAAAGCCCGAGGCCAGCGAAGCCCCGTCGAATCTTGCGGTGATCGGGCGTTATATCCTGTCGCCATCAGTGCTGAGGAATCTCAACAAGATGAAACAGGGCGCGGGCGGCGAGATCCAGCTGACCGATGCCATTGCCGAGGACATCGACAGCGGCGGTTCCGTCTATGGTTATCGCTTCCGCGGCCAGCGGTTCGATTGCGGCTCCAAGGCGGGCTTCCTGCAGGCCACCGTGGCCTTTGCCCTGGCCCGCGACGACCTGCGTGATGATCTGACCCGTTATCTCGACGGCATCTCCCAGGTGACCAAGGCGGCGGAATGACCCTTTCGCCCGGTCGGGCCGAACCCCGGTCGGTAATGCGTCAGCCCTGACCGGCGGCGGCATATTGCCACCGGAGTTTTGACGCGGCTGAAATATGCGGTAGAGGTAGAGAAACAATACAGCGATGCCTTTCGGGGTCGGCGGACAGATTCGGTTATTCGTCAATAAGTTCCAAGATGTTTCATCTGCCGGACGACAGGCATCCAAAACGGGACAGAAACGGGATGTTCAAGTTCATCCGGGCTTTGAGCCGCAAGCAGAAAGCGTGCATCTTCCTGGCCGCGGATTTGTTCCTGCTCCCTGTTGCCCTGCTGTTCACCTTTACCGTTCAGTCGCTGCCGACCACGCCGTTGGAAACGCTGGCGCTGGTGCTTCCGGTCTTGCCTTATCTGCTGGCGGTCGCGGCGGGCACATCGCTGCGTCTGGGCCTGCCGCAGGTCCAGCTCAAGGCCTATGAACGCCATGCGGTGGGGCTGACCGCGGCGCTGGCGTTTGTAGTGGCCGCAACCTCTGCGGCTGCGGCCATGATTGGAGGTGTGGATTTGCCGCTGGGCACCCATGTGGTGTTCGGCATCACCTATTTCCTCTTCATGGTGGCGGCCCGGGTCACACTTTATCAGATCGTGGTAGAGATCTATCGCCGGGCCCAGCCGAACCGCCGGGTGCTTATATATGGCGCCGGCACCACCGGCACCCAGCTGGCCCAGGCGCTCAAGGCGCATGAAACCATCGACCCGGTGGCTTTTGTCGACGACAACACTTCGTTGCAGAAGATCAAGCTGATGGGGCTGCCGGTCTATCCGCCGGCCCGCATCGCCGAGATTGCCAGGGAACACGATATCAGCCGGGTCCTGCTGGCGATGCCATCGCAAAGCCAGCCGAGGCAGGCGCAGATCACCGCCCGGCTGCAGAAGATGGGGCTGGAGGTTCAGGCGCTGCCCTCGTTCGCGCAGCTCATCGGCGAAGAAGCGCTGGTCGACAAGCTGACCCCGGTCGCGCCGCAGAGCTTTCTGGGGCGCGAGGCCCGCGATGTCAGGCTGGACGGCAGTCATGGCAGCTATGCCGGCCGGGTTGTGCTGGTTTCGGGCGCGGGAGGATCGATCGGGTCTGAACTGTGCCGCCAGGTTCTGGCCTGCCGTCCGGCCAGGCTGGTGCTTTATGAACTGAGCGAACTGGCGCTTTACACCGTGCATCAGGAAATCCAGCAGCGCGTCGAAGGCACCGGTGTCGAAGTGGTGCCCGTTCTGGGCTCGGTCACCGATCCACGCCAGGTGCGAAAGGTCCTGACCGATCACGGCGTTCAGGTGGTGCTGCATGCCGCAGCCTACAAACATGTACCGCTGGTCGAGGCCAATCCGCTGGCGGGGCTGGCCAACAACGTCTTCGGCACCCAGGTGCTGGCGCGCGAAGCCGCCGATACCGGGGTGGAGCGGTTCATCCTGATCTCTTCGGACAAGGCGGTGCGCCCGACCAATGTGATGGGCGCCTCGAAACGTCTGGCCGAGCTGGTGGTGCAGGATCTCGCCTCGCGTTCTCATGGCACGGTCTTTGCCATGGTGCGTTTCGGCAATGTGCTGGGATCGAGCGGTTCCGTCATTCCGCTGTTTCAGGATCAGATCAGCCGGGGCGGACCGGTGACGGTGACCGATCCGAACGTGAAGCGGTATTTCATGACCATCCACGAGGCGGTGCAATTGGTGCTTGAGGCCGGCAGCACCGCGCAGGGTGGCGAGGTCTTCGTGCTCGACATGGGCACACCGGTTCCGATCCTGCAACTGGCGCGCCAGGTGATCGAAAGCGCGGGCTACAGCGTTCGCGACGCCGACACGCCCGATGGCGATATCGAGATTAAGATGATCGGCCTGCGCCCCGGCGAAAAGATCGAGGAAGAGCTGACCCTGTCGGGAGAATTGACCGGTACCCGCCACCGAAAGATCTTTTGCGCCCGCGAGGACAGCCTGTCCGAAATCGAAGTCGCCAGCATGCTCCGCAACTTGCACGAGGTGCTCTCCGCCGGAGACACGACCGGCGCCCGGGCTCTGATTCAGCGTTGGGTCGAAGGCGGGACAGCAGATGTGGCAGGGTTGAAAACTTCCTGAACAGCGCCGACTGATCATGCCGCAATGTCTGTGAATTCATTCCTTTGTTTCGGCATGGGGAACAATAGGTCGAATATTGCTGCAGCATCTTTTGCCCGAATGGCCATGGGTTGATCTAAATGCGGGGGGGGGCGATTGCGATCATACTCCATGTTGACGCCGGTCGCCAAAGCCGCACGCTCTTGGCACTCCGGGCGTGACGTGCAGCCCGTCTCCGGCTAATCTTCGGGGAAAGTTTATTGATTGACCCATCGTGAAGCATGATTTTTCTGGGCCTGCGGGCCGTGCTCCATCGGGATAGTTAAATGGGGGGCAAATGCGGAAATCCGATCTTGTAGCCGGGCAAACGGAATTGCGCGATATGCGCCGCGAAAATCGCAGCCTGCTCTGGGCGGCGGGAATATTCAGCATATTCGTGAACCTGCTGATGCTGACCGGCCCGCTGTTCATGTTGCAGATCTATGACCGGGTTCTGGGCAGCCGGTCCGAGGAAACACTGGTGGCGTTGTTCGTACTGATGGCGTTCCTGTTTCTCGCCATGGGGGTTCTGGACTGGGCCCGGGGGCGGGTTCTGGCCCGGATGGGCGCGCGGTTCCAGGCCGGGCTCGACCGGCGTGTGTTCGATGCGATGCTGCAGAAAGCAGCGCTGGAACAGGACGCGCAGCCGTCCGACAACCAGCTCAAGGATCTTGAGGCGGTGCAAAAATTCTACGCCTCGCCGGTCTTTGCCGCTCTGTTCGACATTCCCTGGACGCCGGTCTTTCTGCTGGGGATCACCATCTTCCATCCCTGGCTCGGCGCATTGGCGGTGACCGGCGGTACCCTGATCATCCTGACCACCGTCCTGAACCAGTTCGCCACCAGGGGAGCGGTGGTGCAATCCACCATGGCGACCTATCGTTCGGACCGGATGGCCGAGCACCTGTACAGCGAGGCCGAACATATCCGCAGCCTCGGCATGCAGCGCAACTCGTTCGAGCGCTGGCACAAGGCGCGGGGAAAAGCGCTGGAACAGGGTGTGCATGTCAGCGATGTCGGCGGCACCTTCTCGGTGACGACCAAGACGTTCCGGTTGTTCCTGCAATCGGCGATGCTCGGGCTTGGCGCCTACCTGGTGCTGCAGGGGCAGATGACGCCTGGGGCGATGATCGCCAGTTCGATCCTGCTTGGCCGGGCGCTGGCTCCGATAGATCTGGTGGTTGGCCAGTGGACCATCGTGCAGCGGGCGCGGCGCGGTTGGGACAATCTGGTCGAACTGCTTTCGGAAGTGCAGCCCGATGTGCTGCGCGTCGAATTGCCCAAGCCCAGGGCACGCCTGTCGGTGGAGCAGCTGACCGTGGTGCCGCCCAATGCGCGGCAGGCGGCGCTGCGGCTGATCAATTTCGATGTGCAGCCCGGACAGGCGGTTGGCGTGATTGGACCCAGCGGCTCGGGCAAGTCGACCCTGGCGCGGGCCCTGACCGGGACTTGGAGTCCGGCCGGTGGCAAGATCCGCCTGGATAGCGCCCCGCTCGACCATTACGACCGGGAAAAACTGGCGCAATATATCGGTTACCTGCCGCAACGGGTGCAGCTTTTTGAGGGCACCATCGCCGAAAACATCGCCCGGCTCAGTACCGCGCCGGATCACGCCCGGGTGGTCGAGGCAGCCAGAAAGGCGGCGGCGCACGAGATGATCCTGCGGCTTCCCGAAGGGTATGACACCCAGGTCAGCATGATGGGCAGCCAGCTCAGCGGCGGCCAGATCCAGCGCATCGGCCTGGCCCGGGCAATCTATGGCGAGCCGGTACTGCTGGTGCTGGACGAGCCCAACTCCAATCTCGACAACGAAGGCTCGAATGCCCTCAACGAGGCGATCCGGGAGATGAAAAAAGCCGGCAATGCAGTGTTGATCATGGCCCACCGCCCGGCGGCCATCAAGGAATGCGACATGCTGCTGATGCTTGAGGACGGCATGCGCAAGGCCTGGGGTCCGCGCGACAGCGTTCTGGCCGAGGTGGTCAAGAACCATGCCGAACTTCGAAAGGCGGCCAACAAGCCGGTTGGTGTGACATGAGCAACGGACGGAAACCCTCTTTTTCACCGACCTTCCCGCTGATTGTGGGTGGGGTGATGATGGTGATATTGATCGGTGGCTTTGCCGTCTGGGGCGTGATGGCCGAGATCGCCGGGGCGGTCGTGGCCTCGGGCCGGGTCGTCGTCGACAAGAACCGCCAGGTCGTTCAGCACCCGGACGGGGGCGTGGTCGAGCAGGTGCTTGTCCAGGAGGGCGACGTGATTGCCGAGGATGACGTGCTGATCCGGCTGGATCCGACGCTGCTGCAATCGGAACTGACGATCATTGAGGGGCAGCTTTTCGAACTCATCGCCCGCCGCGGGCGGCTTGAGGCCGAAAGTGACGGGCTGAAAGAGATCCGGTTCGACGCGATGCTGATGGATCATGTCAAGCAACACCCCGAGATTGCCGTCGTCGCGGCTGGGCAGGTGCGCCTGTTCGAGGCGCGCAACGAGGCCGAGGCCAAGGAAATCGAACAGCTGCGCGCCCAAAGGGTTCAGATGAACAACCAGGTCGAGGGTATCGACGCGCAGATGGACGCGCTCACCCGGCAGCAGGCATTGATCGCAAGCGAGCTGGAAGGGCAGTCGGCACTGCTGGAAAAGGGGCTGGCCCAGGCCTCACGGGTTCTCGGCCTGCAGCGCGAAGAGGCGCGGCTGGCCGGAACGCTGGGCAATCTCGTGGCGCAGCGCGCCCAGACCATGGAGCGCATCGCCGAACTGGAAATCGAAGAGCTCCAGATTCACACTGCCCGTCGCGAGGGCGCCATCTCGCGCCTGCGCGATCTGCAGTTCAACGAAATGGAACTGGCCGAGCAGCGACGGTCGCTTTTGAGGCGGCTCGAACGCCTGGATATCCGTGCTCCGGTCGCCGGCGTGGTCTATGATCTGCGTGTCTTTGGCCGCAAATCGGTGGTCCGGCCCGCGGATCCGGTTCTGTTCCTGGTGCCGCAGGACCGGCCACTGATCATCGAGGCACGGCTTGATCCGATCCATGTGGATCAGGTCTATCGCGGCCAGAGCGTGGTGGTGCGGGTCTCGGCCTTCGACATGCGCAGCACCCCCGACCTGTTCGGTTCGGTCACCCAGGTATCCCCTGACGCATTTTCAGATCCCGAGACGGGCGCAACCTGGTATCGGGTCGAAATCCAGTTGCCGGAGGAAGAAGTGATCAAACTGGGCGAAAATCAGACCCTGATCCCAGGTATGCCCGTCGATGCCTTTATCCGCACCGAGGATCAGACCCCTCTGGCCTATCTCATGGCCCCGCTCTCCAGCTATTTCAGCAAGGCGTTCCGGGACGGGTGATTTTGCCTGACTGGGATCGGTGACGGGGCATCTATAGCAAGACTGAGACACATAAGGTTTGATGGTGATGTGCGAAGTTTGGGACGAAACCGTCATCAGATAAAAGCCGTCAAATGGCGATAGAGGGAGATCAAAGTGGTCTTTCAAGTCACATCTTCAAGGCATATTGTGCGTTTACTAGTTGTGGCATTTTCAGGATAGTTGGTATTCAATAATAATACTCGACACTTGCAACCTGTAATGCTGGTATCCTCAAATAGGTTCGCTACTAATCGCGTACAAAATAGGTCTCGTGTCGCACTATCATGATTCATGCGTGAGTTTGATCGCACGGAGACCTATACTCGAAATGGACTTAAAGGTGTTGGATGAGATACAGAATGCGAACACGCTGGAAGAGGTTGCAGAACTACTAGGAAAGGAAATTGGACTAGAAAATCCCGCACCCAAAGAGGTCGCAGAACGTGCACTAAGCGACCCATTGTACGCCCGTGCTCTGGTGCTTTCCCGAAATGTTCCTGGGCTGCGTGACCGTCTCTTGGCCCAACCTTCATCGGTGAAGATGTCTGCTCCTAAAAACTCAACAACACATATGATGAAAGATGCTGTTGGCAGTCTGTTGAAATGGGGAATGGAAGGTCTCAAACCAGCGAAACCTTGGGTGATTGCACGTCGATTAGAGGCCTGTAATTCTTGTGAATATCAAGCTGCGGCGCCGAATTCTCTAATCTATCGCGGGGCAAAGATTGTCGTTGGAGAAAATGCAAAGATTTGTGTGATATGTAACTGCCTAACAAATACGAAAGCTGCAATATCCACCGAACATTGCCCCGAAAAATCCGTCGAGCATCCACACCTTTCACGTTGGGGAGAGCCTTGGATTCCCAAGGAACAGCATCCTACAGGGCCTTGGTAAACGACCGTTTTCCGCAACTCGGTCGCAGTTTCGATTTTGGCGAACGCCCGCCGTAGGTTGACGTTGTCGGCCTTGGTGATACCGCTAGACACGTCGCGCTCACCCGACTGATTGCGAGAAAGCGTCAGGCCGATCCAGAGGCGGATCCTCCTTGAAGACCGGAAGCGCGCCGGATCATCGGTAGTTGCGCGGAAACAATAAACCGCAACTGTTTCCATATTTTACACACGGATTACCCCCATATGGGGGTAGCGCAGATTCCCGCTTCAATGGCTCAGTGGAAAGGTGTCCGGCAGCGACCTGCCGTGATCTCTATTTGCATTCGGGCCGATTTAGCCCGGTCTGCGTGCATTTGTAATATGTGCTTTTTTATACGGGGGCAAATGATATGGCTAACAAGCTAATAGAAGCGTGGAATTCAATTCCCGGAGCGGCCTACATCGGGACGCCGCAATCGGACAACATCAACCTAAAGCACCCTGACAATGCGGGCCTGAACAAGGCCAAGGGCCTGGGTGACGACGATTACATCCTGGGCAACCACAACGATAACGTGCTGCTGGGCAATGGCGGCAACGATTATCTGCGCGGTGAACTCGGTGACGACACCATAGGTGGCGGCTCGGGCGATGACGTGATGCTGGGCGACGGCAATGTTCCGGACGCCATTGCCGGTGACGACTGCCTCGTTGGTGGTTCTGGCAATGACGTGGGCGCCGGCAACGGCGGCAACGATACGCTTGAAGGTGGTGAAGGCAACGATCTGCTGATGGGCAACGCGGGTAACGACACCATCAAGGGCGGTACCGGTAACGATTGCCTGATTGGTGGCGCTGACGATGACCGGATGCTTGGTGGTGACGGCGCGGACCTGATGTTGGGCCAGAGCGGTGATGACCGCATGCTCGGCGGAAACGACAGAGATTATATGTCGGGCGGCTCCGGCGACGACGAAATGTATGGCGAGGCCGGTGGAGACGTGATGGCCGGTAACGCGGGCATGGACGCCATGAACGGCGGCGGCGGCGCAGACGTCATGTGGGGCGGTTCCGGCAAGGATGCGCTCCGCGGTGGTGACGGCGCCGACTGGATGGATGGCGGCGAAGATGACGACTTCCTGGCTGGTCAGCGTGGTCATGACGAGATTCATGGGCGCAGCGGCAATGATGCCATCCGCGGCAACAGCGGCGACGACACCCTGACCGGCGGAGCCGGCGACGACAATATCCAGGGTAACGACAACCAGGATTGCATCGACGGCGGCAGCGGCGATGACAAGATCTGGGGTGACAATGCCAGCGGAAAAGGCGCTGTAAGCCTGGCTTCGGATCAGATTCTTGGTGGCTTCGGCAACGACACGATCTGGGCCGGCAATGACGGCGACCATGTCGATGGCGGCTATGACGATGACGTCATCTTTGGCCAGAGCGGCGATGACAAGCTGCGCGGTGGCGAGGGCAACGACTCGATCTATGGCGGCGAGGATAACGACCATATCCACGGCGATGGCGGGAATGACTACATCCACGGCGGCTCCGGTCATGACGTGGCCGATGGCGGCTCCGGCCAGGATCACATGCGTGGCGGCACCGGTAACGACACGCTATGCGGTGGCGAGGACGAAGACCTGCTTGAAGGTCAGTCCGGTCACGATGTGCTGTTCGGCGATGATGACAACGTGTTCTTCAACGTTGGCCAGCAGGTCGGATACGACGACAGGCTGTATGGCGGCAGCGGCGAGGACACGCTGTTTGGCGGTGGCGGCAACGACACGCTTGATGGCGGTTTGCACGACGACGTCCTGCTGGGCGGCGACGGCGACGACTCGCTTTATGGCAACAAGGGTGAAGACTGCCTGATCGCCGACCAGGGCGCAGACACCCTGACCGGTGGCGATGACGGTGACGATTTCGTCTTCGGCTATGAGGTCTGCGAACGCGGTGAAACGATCGTGACCTATGCCAGCTTCGGCGTCGGCAACGTGGTGACGGATTTCAGCTACATCAACAACGACCGGCTGGTATTCAACACCGAACATGAGGGCCAACTGGAAGCCCGCGTGGTCAATGGCGATGATATCGAGATCATGTCGAACCTGACCGGCGATACGGTTCTGGTCGAGGATCTGTTCTCGGAACTGGGTCTGGATCTGATCCCGTCCGAGGATCTGCCTGACGATATCAACCAGTTCAACGCCGACCTGCTGGCCTATCTCGAAAAGACCGATTTCGGCGAGGGCAAGGGCGTCATCTACTTCGAGGACAAATGCGTCGACGTGGTGGAATGCGATCCGATGGAACCGGTCATCGATTGGGATGTCACCCGGCCGAAATATCCGGCGGGCACCAAGCCTCTGGATGGCTTTGCCGGTGACACTCTGCCGAACACCACTGTTCCGGAATTCGTCGAAAACTATCTCGACGACGACCAGAACGTCTGGAACTCCGGCGATACTCTGTACTGGGATCTTCTGGCCGAATAATTCGGACCGGGAGAAGGGACCGAGTGCCCGGTCCATTCTAGACAGATTTGGTACTCGTACCCCGGCACCGCCCCTGAGTTTCAGGGGCGGTGTTCATGTGTCCGGCGGTGCTTTTTCTCTCTTCTGCCGCCGGTATTCTGCATTATTCTGAACGAAACGCAGCCATCGATGAGGCCTTCCATGATTGAGCTCCTGCACGTCCGGGCGCTGCGGTTTTCACAGGGCTGCCGGGAAGGTATCGCGGACCGCACGGCCCTGTTGCGCCTGGAGGTGACCGGACCCGTTCCGGATACGGTTCTGAACCGATTGGAGAGGGGGGACGGTTTGCCCATCGCCGAGGCCTTGCCGGATCTTGTCGGCGGCGATTGGGTGGCGCCGCTTCTGATCGGCGGGCGCAGCGCGTCCCGGCTGGCCGATCTGCTGGCGGCGCTGATTGCGGTGCTGCAGATCGGAGCACGGGTGCCGGCCTTTCAGGCGCAAGTGGTCGCGGCAGATGCGCACCGGATCGATCTTGCGCTGCCCTGGTTCCGCCAGAGCCTGTTCCGGGCGGCGACCGATCTGGCGGTTGCCTATGTGTCGGCGGCTGGCGCCGGGTCCGATGAGATCACCACACGTATCGCCGCCTTTCTCGACCGTGAACGGCACGGCGGGCTGGCCCCCAATTCGATGCGGTTCGCTCGGGCTGCCCGTACACGGGACATGCCGGTAGCGCTGCTGAACCAGCAGGTCTTGCAGATCGGCTGGGGCGCACATGCCCGCCTGTTCCGCAGCAGTTTCACCGACCGAACCGGCTCGCTGGCGGAAAAGCTGGCCCGCGACAAGGTCTACTGTATCCAGAGACTGAAAGTCGCGCGCCTGCCGGTGCCCGAGCAGCGGTATGTCCGCACGCTGGAACAGGCGCGCCTTGCGGCCGAGGCCTTTGGCTGGCCGGTGGTGCTGAAGCCGGTCGGGCTGGACCAGGGGCGCGGCGTGCATGTTGGGATTGCCTCTCAGGATGCGCTTGACCGGGCCTATGAGGCGGCCTCTGGCCTGCAGGACCAGGGGATCGTGATCGAACGGTTTGTGCCCGGGCACGATCATCGGCTGTTGGTGGTGAACGGCCGGTTGATGATGGCGGCGTGGCGCGTGCAGGGTGGCGTGACCGGAGACGGGCAGCGGACGGTGAGCGCGTTGCTGGACCGGCTCAATGCCGATCCCAGGCGCGGTGACGATCCCCGCAGCCTGCTGATCCGGATACCGCGTGACGACGAGGCGCAGTCCTGCCTTGAGGAGGCCGGCCTGACCCTGGATAGCATCCCTGAGGCAGGCCGTTTCGTGCCGCTGCGCCGGACCGCCAATATCAGCACCGGCGGCACCGCGGTCGATGTCACCGACCGGGTGCATCCTGACAATCGCGTGGCTGCGATCCGCGCCGCACGGATCGTCGGTCTGGATATTGCCGGGGTGGATTTCATCTGTCCCGATATCTCGGTTTCCTATCGCGATGTCGGCGGCGCGATCTGCGAGGTGAATGCCCAGCCGGGTTTCCGTCCGCATTGGTTGAGCGATCCCGGCCGCGACATCAATGGCGAGGTTCTGGATGTTCTGTTCGCGGGCCGTCCTGCCCGCATCCCGACCGCCGCGATCACCGGAACCAACGGCAAGAGCACCACCGCGATGATGCTGCACCACATCTGGCAGACCGCCGGGAAAACCGCCGGGGTCTGCACCACGGCCGGGACATGGATCGGCCCGGACAGGGTCGATCCGAAGAACCTCAGCGGCCGCCCCGGGGCGGAACTGCTGCTGGCCGATCCGGCGGTCGAGGCGGCGGTGCTGGAAATGCCGCGCCTGGGACTGATCCGTTTTGGCCAGGCCTGCGACCGCTATGACGTGGCGGCGTTTCTGAATGTCCAGAAGGATCATCTGGGGCAGAACGGTATCAAAACGCTTGAGGATATGGCGCAACTCAAGGTCGGGGTTTTGCATCATGCCCGCAATGCGATCGTGGTCAATGCCGACGATGCCTTGTGCATGCAGGCGGCCGCCGGGATCGAAACGCCGCGCCGCATCCTGGTGGCAATGTCGGCGGACAATCCCGCTCTGATGGCGCATCTTGAGGCCGGGGGCGATGGGATCTTCACCACCCGGCAGGAGGGAGAGGACTGGATCGTGATGGCGCGCGGCGCACGGCGCGTTCCCGTTATGGCCGTGGCTCGGATTCCGGCCACTCTGGAGGGGTTGCTGCGGTTCAATATCATGAACGCCATGTTCGCCATTGCGCTGGCGGATGCACAGAACCTGCCCGGCGATGTTATTCGCCGGGCACTGGCCGGGTTCGAGAACAGCCGCGAGATGAATCCCGGCCGCTACAACATGGTCGAAGGGTTCCCGTTTCGGGCCATTGTCGACTACGCTCATTCCCCCGAGGCCGTCGCCGAATTGTGCCGGGTGGTCCGGGCGCTGCCGGAGACCGGGCGGCGGTATCTGGCCCTGCAGGTTCTGGGCAATAGCGGCCCGGAGAAACTGATCGCCTCCGCACCGCATATGCTGTCGACCTTTGACCGGATCGCGGTGCTGCACAACCCGGCAGCGATCCGGAAATACCGCTATTTCACCGGCGCCGACCCGGAAGAGGAGATGCGCCAATTGGCCCGGACCGTTATGGCAGAACAAGGGGCCGCAGACGGTCAGATTCTGACCGGCCCTGATAGGGACGCACTGGTCGACGAGTTGCTGAATTCCGCCACAGCCCGCGATGTAGTGGTCTTGCTGGCCACGCCGACTGTCGCCTTCGCCCATCTCGACAGGTTCCGTGCCGCCCGCCGCGCCCCGGATCCCGACCGGGCAGGATCGCCCTCACCGCTCTGAATCAGTCAGTAGCGGGGGGATCAGCGTATGGTAGAGCGAGATCAGCTGGCTTTGCCGGTGAACGCCGGTTTTGGCGAAGACCCGCTTGAGATAGCTGCGCGCGGTGGCGATGGTCAGATTGTTCTCTGCGGCGGCATCCGCCAGGGATTTTCCGTCGAGCAGTTGCTGGGCCAGCCGCCGCTCGGCTACGGTCAGACCCAACGCCTTGAGGAGGCGTTCGCACAAAACCGCGTTGCCCTGCGCCTGACCGAAGATCACCAGCGCCAGGGTGGGCGAGCGGCTGATCGGCAGAACCACGATGGTTCGGGGCTGGTCTTCGGGTCCGCCGAGATGCACAACCGAGGCCCTTTCACGCCTCCCCGTGGCAGAGGCCAGCGCATCCAGCAGCAACTGTTTATTTTGCGGCGTCACCGCTGTCAGCCGGCCGTTGATGATATTCAGCTCTTTGCTGTTCTCCAGCCAGTCCTCTGCCAGGCTGGTCATATAGTTCAGGGTTCCATCCGCATCGGTTACCGCAAAACCGAAAGAAAGATTGCGCAGGATGATCTCCGGTATTCGGTTCCCTCCATCCCGGCCGGTGATCCCGAGGCGTTCCTGCAGCAGTTGTTCGGCATAGGTCAGCCCGATATTCGCAAGGCTCTGCTGTTCGACTGAAATCCTCTGCCGGGGCTTGTCGCTCACCAGCGCGGTGACAGGCGCGAGATCGCCGATCCGCTCGCCGATGCCGATCAGATAGCTGCTGGACCAAAGCCAGGTTTCGGCATCGTCCGCCTCCGGCTTGGGTTTCACTGCGGGATCGGGCTGAGCAAGCGCCAGCGATGTCGCCAGTGCGCGCGAGACGATGTCGATCACCCTGGCCCGGGTCAGGTCGGTGTCGATTTTGTCATGCCCGACCCAGATATCCACCAAGTCCCGCTTGGAGCAGCTCAGTATCCCGATACAGGCTGCGCCAAATCCGGCGGCCAAAGCCAGTTGTTCAGCCATTTTCTGGCGGCTGTCGCACCCGCCGGAATCCACTTGAAGCGCACACATTGCCCCCGTGCCCTCTCAAACCAATTACTACGTACAAAAGTCTTGTGGTCGCGAAAAATCGCTTAAAATTCTGGGAGTCAGGTTACCAAAATGCTGAAACGCGGACAAGGAAAGCAGGGCAGAGGACACCCGTTAAGGCCGCTATCAGCGGGCTGCGGTGCGGTTTATCTTGCCGGGCACCCTTGCAAGTTGATTGTTCTTCGTGCAACCGCAACCAAGGGGGGATTTTCCTGCAGGAATTGATTATGCCCACCGGAACAGGGGCGCTATTGATTCCCTGTTTGCGCCTGTGATCTAATGTCCCGGATTTTGTGCCAACGAACAGAAGGCAGTTCCCTTTCCATGCCAACCGTTTCTTCATGCTGACCCGACCTTTGCGCCGGAATGGCCCGCTTGCCCTTGTCCGGAACCCGCGCCTTTGGTTGGGGCCATCCCTTGCGGCGCTGGTGGTGGCGCTGGCTCCGGCTGGCTCTGCACAGGCCGAGGATGGGGACGTGGAACTCTATCTCGGGGCGATCAGCGATCCGTTCCTGGGGCTGAGTGAGCGTTACGGCAATCTCGCGTTCAATTCGGTGGCGGCCCGTTATCATCAGGACTTTGGCCGGTTCACCTTTGATGTCACCGCTGCCGAGCTGCAGCACGGACGCGACAGCACCATCCCGCGCTATGAGCTGTCCTACAGCTTTGCCGAGGACACCTGGCAGCTTGGGGTGGCCAAAAAGTTGCGCAACTGGGGGCCATCGCGCCACACCTCGCTGTTCTTGTCGCGCAACGCGCCCGCCATGCATTCGGCCTATATCGCCAAGACCGAGGCCACGGCCTTTGACGTGCCGGTGCTGGAATGGCTGGGCCCCTGGGACGGCGAGTTCTTCGTCGGCACCACCGATGATGCGGGCCAGCCCGAGGATGCGCTGTTCATGGGCATGCGCTTTGCCTTTGAGCCGGTCCGGGGCCTTGAGATCGAGTTTCTGCGCACCGCGCAATGGGGCGGGCAGGGGTTTTCGAACAGTCTTGGCACTTTCTGGGACGTGCTGATCGGCAACACCAACGAGGGATCGGCAAGCAACGCCAACCAGCTGGCGGGGATGAGCCTGTCCTATGGTTTGCCAATCGGCGACAACATGCTGCGCGTCTATGGCCAGATCGCGGGCGAGGACGAGGCGGGCGGGCGGCCATCCTGCCGGTTCTACATGGCCGGCGTCGAATTTGAGACCCGCCTGTTCGGCACCCCCACCAATATGGCGCTGGAAACCGTGGACACCCGGACGAATACTTCGGAAAACGGGTTTTGCGGTCCGAACCAGGCCTACAACAACCCCATCTATTCCTATGCCAACAAAGGGGTGGTGCTGGGCGCTGCCGTCGATACGCAGGGGCAGTCCACGAACCTCTATGTCAGCCACGAATTCGCCGAGTTCACGCTGGACTGGAGCGTGGGGCACTATCTGGTCAACGACACCTCGGATCCGAACCACCGGCTCAGTTCGACCCGGGTCAGCGGCCCGCTGGCGGCGATCGGGATCGGCAAACAGTTCGACCGGGTGCGTGTGGACGGCATCATCGCCTATCAGGGGTTCGATCTGAACACGGCCGACATGAAAGAGGGCCTGCGCGCGGGCGTCGGGCTTAGCGTGGTGTTCTGAGGAATGGGCCACCGCGTGGCAGCCGGCCAGAAATATCCGCCCAGGCGAACCGAAACGGCGCAGAGTTCTTGTTCACTGGCGTTCTCTGTGCTTTGACTGCCGGGGCCGGACGGTCATAAATGGTGAAAGATAGGTATGGGTAAGCTGAAAATCGCGGTGGCCGGAATCGGGTATGTCGGCCTGTCGAACGCTGTGCTGCTGGCGCGAAAACACACGGTGGTCGCGTTGGATGTGGACGCCGGTCGGGTGGCGCTGGTTAATGCGCGCCAGAATCCGATCATCGACCCTGAGCTGGAGCATTACCTGTCGGAGGAAGCCCTTGATCTGGTGGCGACCACCGATCCGGGCGAAGCCTTCGATGGCGCCGACTACATCATTGTCGCAACGCCCACCAACTATGACCCGCAAACCAATTTCTTCGATACATCAACGGTCGAGACGGTGATCGAACAGGCGCTTGCGCTGAATTCGGACGCGGCGATCGTGATCAAGTCCACAATTCCGGTGGGCTTCACCCGCGCGTTGTCCGAGCGCCTGGGTACGGACCGGATCCTGTTCAGCCCCGAGTTCCTGCGTGAAGGCCGCGCGCTTTACGACAACCTGCACCCCTCGCGTATCGTGGTTGGCGAACCTTCGGAGCGCGGTCAGCGCTTTGCCGACCTGCTGCAGGATTGCGCCCTGGATGCGGACGTGCCCATCCTGCTGACCGGACCCTCCGAGGCCGAGGCAGTCAAACTTTTCGCCAATACCTATCTCGCCATGCGGGTCGCCTATTTCAACGAGCTTGACAGCTATGCGCTGGCCCATGATCTAGATTCCCGCCAGATCATCGAGGGGGTCGGGCTCGATCCGCGCATCGGCGCTCATTACAACAACCCCTCCTTCGGCTATGGTGGGTATTGCCTGCCCAAGGACAGCAAGCAGTTGCTGGCCAATTACGCCAATGTGCCGCAGAACCTGATGCAGGCCATCGTCGCGGCCAACCGCACTCGCAAGGATTTCATCGCCGACCGGATCATCGCCCGCGCGCCGCGCAAGGTGGGAATCTATCGCCTGGTGATGAAGTCGGGCTCCGACAATTTCCGGCAAAGTTCGGTGCAGGGGATCATGAAACGGATCAAGGCCAAGGGGATCGAGGTGATCGTCTATGAGCCGGCTCTCAAGGAGCGAGATTTCTTTGGCTCGACAGTGATCCGGGACCTGAATCACTTCAAGGCCGAAGCGGACGTGATTGTCGCAAACCGCCACGCGCCGGAACTAGCCAATGTCGTGCACAAGGTCTTTACCCGCGATCTGTTTGGCGACAACTGACAGGGAACCGACAACTCTTTATATTGCTTTGATATTTCGCTGATCATGGGGCCTTTGGGAAGCGAAGACCGGCCGCATTTGCGGCAAATTTTCGCCAAGCTTACGCCGAGTATGAGCGGGATACTTCCCGCCAATGCCTGTCCGATTGCATCGACCGGGCGGCCCATGCCATCCCCTCGGTAGGCACAGGAGCATTGGAATGTCACAGGCAAACTCTCTTGAATGGTTGATGCTGGACCTCATCAATCAGGAACGCACCTCGCGCGGTCTGCAACCCCTTCAACTGGAACTGCGTCTCAACGATGCGACGGAAGATTACAGCCAGGACATGCTGGAGCAGGATTTCTTTTCCCATACCGGGCTGGACGGTTCGCAGCCGGACGACCGGATGGAGGATGCGGGTTTCGTTTTTTCTGGCAACTGGACCTGGGGCGAGAACCTCGCCTTGCGGGGCGTGGGGGGCGCGCCCGGGCTGGAGGATGACGTGGCGGCCCTGCATCAGCAGTTGATGAACAGTTCCGGCCACCGCGCCAACATCCTCAACCCGAATTTCGAAGTTATGGGTATCGGCATCGAGACCGGTGATTTCACCACCAGTAAGGGTAATGTTTTTGACGCGGTGATCGTCACTCAGAACTTCGCCCGCACCAGTGCGCCGCTGCAATTGGACAGCGGCGGTACGCCTCCACCCCCGCAGGATCTGCAGCTATACGGTACTGCAGGCCACGACGCTCTGGCCGGGGAGGCCGGCGATGATTTTCTGGCCGGATATGCGGGCAACGACACGCTGACCGGTGGCAGCGGTCGCGACACGCTGGATGGCGGCAGCGGCCTGGATCTGATCCAGGGTGGAACCGAAGCCGATGCGATCACCGGCAAGGGTGGCAATGACAAGCTCTGGGGTCAGGGTGGCGATGACAATGTCGCCGGCGGTGGCGGCGCGGATCAGATCGGCGGCAGCTTTGGCAACGACACGCTTCTGGGTGGAGGCGGCGACGATACCATCTGGGGCGGCGACGACAGGGATCTGATCCGGGGTCACAAGGGGCGCGATATGCTCCACGGCAACAATGGTAGTGATACGCTCAATGGCGGCGCTGACAACGATACCCTCTTTGGCAATGAAGGGAATGACCGGCTGATTGGGGGAAGTGGCCAGGATCTGCTGAACGGTGGGGCCGGCAACGATACGATGCAGGGCGGCGCGGATTCCGATGTTTTTGTGTTCTCGTCCGGGTCCGACCGGGTGATCGATTTCGGTATCGGTGACGTGATCGACCTGAGGGGGGCGGCCGGGATCACCGATTTCGTCGACCTGCAGGCCAGCCATCTGTCCGGCAGTGTGAACGCCGTGATCAACGATGGCGTGGGCAACACGCTGACGCTGATCGGGGTGGATGCCGCCACTTTGGATGCCGGCGACTTCCTGTTCTGAAGCAAGCAAAAAGCGAGTTGTTCTGGACACAACTCGCCAGGATTGTGCAGCCCGGGCTGTCTGTCGCATGTTGGCGCCACACATTCTGTCCTAGTTTAGACCAACGCTCGGCGGGAATTCCGCCGAGCGTTGTTTTGACTAAAAATCTATATGGGGCAGGAGATTATCCATATGGCTCAGTTGACAGCCTATACGACATTCGACCTTGGCAATGTCAATTTCAACACCGTGATCCAGAATCAGTCCGACGTTAGATTCGGGGATAATGTCTTTTTGCTTTTGGGCAATACCGTCTACGAGGATGTGCTGGCCTATCTGTATTTCAACGATACCAGGGTCACCGTGGTGGCCGGATCGAATATTTCGGTCAACTCATTCACCAACGCAGTCACCGGCGGCGAGGTGAACTTGATTGCCGACGGGTATCTGAGCGGTGGCAACGGCTATGACGATTGGGTGCTTGAAGGGATCAGTATTGATGCCAGGGCGCTGTATAATGCCGCCCTGACCAGTTCGCTCACGGATGACACGGCAGTTCTGATCGACGCATTGTCCGGAGATGACATCCTGGATATGTCCTCCGGGGATGATTTCGTCAGCGGTTTTGGCGGCAACGATAACATTATCGGGAATTGGGGTGACGACACCCTTTTGGGCGGCGACGGCAACGATACGCTGGCCGGGGGGGCTGGCAATGACGACCTCCGGGGCGGGGCAGGCTTGGATGTCGCCTACTATGGGACGCTTTTCAGCACCGATGCGGTGGTTTCGCTGTATAATGGCATGATGATGGTCCGGTCGTCTCAGGGTACAGATACCCTGATGGAGATCGAGAACATCCAGTTTGCCAATGGAACCTTTGACTCCGTTGGCCTGATATCCGAGCGGTGGTTTGAGGGGACCGCTCAGGCAGACAATCTTGCAGGTACCGATTACGACGACCTCTTTGACGGGTATGCCGGCAACGACACGCTGGCTGGCCGGGGCGGCAATGACAGCATCTATGCCGGTGGTGGAGACAACCTGATATTCGGCGGTGATGGCAGTGACTATCTTGTGGCCTACGAGGGGCGCGACATGGCCTATGGCGGCACAGGGAACGACTCGCTCTACACCGGTGCTGGCGACGACCTGTTGAGCGGTGCTGCGGGAGCGGACGAGATGGGCGGTGGTGCTGGTGATGACACGCTTTGGGGAGGTGCGGGCAACGATACCATCTGGGGTGGCGCTGACATCGACATAATCGGAGGCGGCGCTGACAATGACGCGCTTTGGGGCGGAGATGGAGCCGACACGATCTGGGGGGCTGCGGGTGATGATCAGATCGGTGGCGGCAGTGGCAATGACGCGTTGTGGAGCGACATCGGCAACGACACCGTTTCGGGGGGTGCCGGCAATGATGTGATCGGTGCCGGCACCGGCAACGATACCGTTTCAGCTGATGCGGGCGACGACACGATCTATGGTAATGCCGGCAATGACGAACTGGTCGGCGGGAGCGGCATGGATCTGATCAATGCCGGGATCGGCGACGATACGGTTTATGCCGGTGACGACAACGACGTGCTGATCGGGCTCGACGGTCAGGACGAACTGTGGGGCGGCGGCGGCAACGATACCGCCTATGGCGGCACCGGCAATGATATCGTGCTGGGGCTGGATGGCCAGGACGACCTGTGGGGTGGTGCCGGAGCCGATACGCTGGATGGTGGTGCAGGCAACGATACCCTGCGTGGCGGCACGGATGCGGATGTCTTCGTATTCTCGTCCGGCACCGACGAGGTGATCGATTTCGGCGCCGGTGATGTGGTCGATCTGAGGGGCGTGGCCGGGATCACCGATTTCGCCGACCTGCAGGTCAGCCATCTGTCCGGCAGTGTGAATGCCGTGATCGATGACGGTGCCGGCAACACGCTGACGCTGATCGGGGTGGATGCCGCCACTTTGGATGCCGGCGATTTCCTGTTCTAAAGTAAAACAGGTAAGCAACTAAAAACCCCGGGACGTGTGTGTGTCGGGGTGCTCCTTCCAAACAGAATAGGCCCTGCCGTATCTTGCGGTGGGGTAGCCAATTGAGCCTTTTTGTTGCCTCACCGAAGGATGGATGGTCTAATTTCTACGGGGGGCTACGGCGCAAATATTTTCGTGCGCGTTATTTTTCAAGCCCAAATGGTTTTAGTCGGCACGCCTCTTCAGGCCAGGTCGAAACGCTGTTGAACAAGGGAGAATAGAATGACGACGTATACATTGAACGGTTTTTCCAGCTACTACAGCAATGCAACGGATACTGAGGTGGGCGTGAAATCCAGCACGACACTGCAGTTTGTTGTTCCCGACAGCACGACCACGTTCAGTTACAGCGTTCTGCCGCTGGCTCCGGGGGATTCGGCACCCGATGATCTCTATGTCGATATCGACCTGAACGAGTATAATGTCCGCCTCGACGGAACCCTCTTTCAGGGGTCGAATTCCGGTCCCGATACCTCGATCTTTCAGGTTGACTGGGTTGATGCGGGGAGTGTGGCCCGCAGTTCGGTGGTGCTGATCGTGGAGGAGCCCGACGCCAACGTGCCGCCGCATGGTCTGGTCGATATCTCGCACATTTTTCTGCTGTCCGGTGATACCCTGCCCACGTTCAATACGCTGGCGCAATGGACGAATTTCCTTAACAACTCGATTACCGGGCTGGATGTGCCCCCGGGTGCCAGTCCCTTTGGGCCGGACAAGGACATTGCCCTGGCGTCGCTGTCCGGCTCCAGCAGCGAAAGCGAGCTGATTGTCGGCGACGCGGGAGACAATGAGTTTGACGGTGGCGCGGGCAATGACACGATTCAGGGCTTTGGCGGTGACGACACGCTGCGTGGCGATGAGGGCAATGACTCACTTGATGGCGGCGGCGGTGACGACAGTCTTGACGGTGGTGTAGGCAATGACACCCTGCTTGGGGGTGCCGGTTCCGACAGGTTGCGGGGCAGGGCCGGGGACGATTTCATCAATCCCGGCGACAATGATTTCGACTATGACGGCATCGCTGCGGGCGCCGGTCAGGACACGGTGAATTTCTCGGCTGCGACGAATGGTTCGTTCGGGCTGGAGCACTGGGATCTTGATGCGGGTATCACGACCTTCGTGAACGGGGCCACCAACAGCGGCTCGATCAACAAGGGGGCCAATGGAACGACCACGATCTTCAATGTCCAGAAGGCGATGCTGGCAAATGGCCTGACTTTGGAGGGCAGCGATCACGATGACACGTTCAATGTCACCCCGGTGCAGGACGGCTTTGTCGCGATCAAGGGGCGCGGTGGTGATGACACGTTCAACATCAACGCCGGCGACGGCCATGTGCGGCTGGATTACCACTCGTCGGAAATCTCCAGCGGCGCCACGGTCAATCTGGCCACCGGGATTGTCGGCGAAGACGGTTTTGGGGGCGAGGACACGGTCAATGGCGTGGCCAATTTGGGCAGCCTGCGCACGACCATGATGGATGACAATGTCATGGGTAGCGGCGGACGCGATCAGATCATCCTGATGGCGGGCAATGACACTGCTGATGGTGGTGGTGGGTTCGACCTGCTGCGCTATGACCGGACCGGGGTCGAGGCGGTGAGCGTGAACCTGCAGACCGGGGTTGCGACCGGCACCTGGCGTGGCGAGGCATTCAACCATTCGATCAGCAATTTCGAGGAGGTGCGCGGCTCGAACGAGGGCAATGACACCATCGTCGGCAGCAATGCCGTTGGCGAATTTATTGATGGACGTGGTGGTAATGACAGTTTGATCGGCGGCGGCGGTGACGACAGTCTTGACGGTGGTGTAGGCAATGACACCCTGCTTGGGGGTGCCGGTTCCGACAGGTTGCGGGGCAGGGCCGGGGACGATTTCATCAATCCCGGCGACAATGATTTCGACTATGACGGCATCGCTGCGGGCGCCGGCCAGGACACAGTGAATTTCTCGGCTGCGACGAATGGTTCGTTCGGGCTGGAGCACTGGGATCTTGATGCGGGTATCACGGCCTTTGTGAACGGGGCCACCAACAGCGGCTCGGTCAACAAGGGGGCCAATGGGACGACCACGATCTTCAATGTCCAGAAGGCGATGCAGGCGAATGGCCTGACTTTGGAGGGCAGCGATCACGATGACACGTTCAATGTCACCCCGGTGCAGGACGGCTTTGTCGCGGTCAGGGGGCGCGGTGGTGATGACACGCTCAACATCAACGCCGGCGACGGCCATGTGAGGCTGGACTACCACTCTTCGGAAATTTCCAGCGGCGCCACGATCAATCTGGCCACCGGGATTGTCGGCGAAGACGGTTTTGGGGGTGAGGACACGGTCAATGGCGTGGCCAATTTGGACAGCCTGCGCACGACCATGATGGATGACAATGTCATGGGTAGCGGCGGGCGCGATCAGATCATCCTGATGGCGGGCAATGACACTGCTGATGGTGGTGGTGGGTTCGACCTGCTGCGCTATGACCGGACCGGGGTCGAGGCGGTGAGCGTGAACCTGCAGACCGGGGTTGCGACCGGCACCTGGCGTGGTGAGGCATTCAACCATTCGATCAGCAATTTCGAGGAGGTGCGCGGCTCGAACGAGGGCAATGACACCATCGTCGGCAGCAATGCCGTTGGCGAATTTATTGATGGACGTGGTGGCAATGACAGTCTGATCGGCGGCGGTGGTGACGACACGCTGCGCGGGGATGAGGGTCAGGACATCCTCCATGGCAGGATTGGCAGAGACGTGCTGTACGGCGACAGTGGCAAAGATGCCCTTTGGGGGGACGCTGGCAACGACACGGTTTGGGGTGGCACAGGTGCCGATCTGATCGGTGGTTCCGATGGTGATGACCGGTTATGGGGAGAAGGCGGTAACGACACGATATGGGGCGGTGCGGGCTCCGACCAGATCGGTGGCGGAGACAATGATGACAGGCTGTGGGGCGGTGGCGGCAACGATACGATCTGGGGGGGCAACGGTGCCGACCAGATCGGTGGTGGAGCGGACAATGACGAATTGTTCGGCGGCGCTGGAGCCGACACGATCTGGGGAGCTGCGGGTGCCGATCTGATCGATGGCGGTGGTGGCAATGATGCGCTATGGAGCGATATCGGAAAGGATACTATTTCGGGCGGCGAAGGCAGCGACGTGATCGGTGCCGGATCGGGCAACGACTCCGTCTTCGGCAATGCGGGCGATGATACTATCTTTGGCGGTGACGGCCACGACGAACTGAGCGGTGGAGATGGCGTGGATATGATCAATGCCGGAGCTGGTGCCGACTCAGTCTATGCTGGTGACGGTAACGATGTTCTGATCGGGCTTGATGGGCAGGACGAGCTATGGGGTGGCAATGGCAATGACACCGCCTATGGAGGCGGAGACAGCGATTTCTTGCTTGGACGATCCGGACAGGACGACCTGTGGGGCGGCGACGGGGCCGATACGCTTGATGGCGGCGCTGGCAACGACACTTTGCGTGGCGGCGCGGGATCGGATATTTTTGTATTCTCACCCGGAGCCGACCAGGTGACCGATTTCGGTGCTGGTGACGTGGTGGACCTGAGAGGTGTGGCCGGGATCACCGATTTCGCCGACCTGCAGGCCAGCCACCTGTCCGGCAGTGTGAACGCGGTGATCAATGATGGTGTTGGCAATACGTTGACGTTGATCGGGGTGGATTCCGCTACTCTGGATGCTGGCGACTTTTTGTTCTGACGCAAGAGGGACCGCCAGGTACAAGGCTACCCTGGTCATGTGCCTGGGTAGTCTGTTTCAAACAAACAGGAAATCTCCGGCAGTCAATTGATCCGGGGTCAGCCCTTCAAGGAGAAGGGTTCCCAGTAAACTCGTGATTTCAGCACCGTCGGCATGCTGAGTAAAGGTCAGATCAGCGAAACTGAGGCCCTCTATCCGGATGAGATCCTCGCCCGGCATGAAATCCAAGATCCTGTCATTGCCATGGCTTGTTCCAAAGACAAAGATGTCCGCGCCCGACATACCGTGCAGAAGGTCGTCTCCGGCACCTCCATCCAGCGTGTCGTCGCCGCCACCACCGCCCAGGATATCCTTGCCTGCCCCCCCTGACAGGGTATCCGCTCCGTCCCCGCCCCAGATGGTATCCCGGCCCGCCTGACCGTTCGCAGCGTCCTGTCCGTTGCCACCATAGATCAGATCGTTTCCCTTGCCACTGTCGATCCTGTCGTGCCCACCTCCGCCATACACTGTGTCATTGCCCGCATTTGCCCAGACGAGATCGTCATGCTTTCCCGCGTCGACCAAATCTGCGCCTTCCCCGGCCCGGATCGTGTCTTGCCCTTCGCTTCCGTACAGTTGGTCTGCCCCGTCCCCGCCCCATAATTCATCCCAGCCGTTGCCACCCCAAATCGTATCGTTGCCAAAGCTGCCGAAAAGGCTGTCCGTGCCATTGCCGCCTCCCATGGAATCGGCCCCGTCCCCGCCTGCGATATGGTCGTGACCGTCACCTCCCCAGAGCTCGTCGGTACCGTCCTCACCGAGCAGCCGGTCGTCACCCTGCTCGCCCATCAGTGTGTCGGCCGCAGCGCCGCCCCAAAGCGTATCGCTGCCAAGCCCGCCAAGAAGCCGGTCCTGGCCTGCGCCACCTCCGATGGAATCTGTGCCGTTCCCGCCCTCGATGTGATCGTTGTCGTCGCCACCCCAAAGCGCGTCGGCCCCGCCCGCGCCCAGCAGTGTATCGTTGCCGGATCCTCCTTGCAGGGTGTCTTGCCCCGCCCCACCCCAGAGTTCGTCGCTGCCGCCATATCCATTGACCAGATCGTCGCCACCAACGGCATAAACCGTGTCCTGCCCTTTGTCGCCAAGCAGGGTTTCCGCGGCATCGCTTCCGTGCAAGAGCCGCGGCGGCGTGGCCCATTCGACCAGAAACCGGTCCGGTACACTGAACCGGCCGGTGTCCCATATATTCTGAATCTGCAGCGGGGCGCCGGATATGCTGTCGATGACGATCCGGGTCGATCCGAAATCAAGCTGCACCCCGCCGGGCCGGCCAGTCACGGTCAGCTGGTCAGGTGTGCGCAGCATCGGCAGCAGCGACAGGTCCAGCTTGTCCTGGCCAGGTTCGAAATCGGCAATCCGCACGGTGCTGTCGACTGACGGAACGACAAAGATGTCAGCCCCGGCCTCACCCCAAAGCAAGCCGGCCCCGTCTCCGGAGACCAGAATGTCATCCCCCGCCCCGCCGCGGATCGTCACCGTTTCAGCTCCTTCGGCCACAAGCACATCGTCTGCGGCGGTGCCCAGCAGGGGCGTCCCGCCCCCGGTGCGCACCTCGCCAAGCGCCGCTATGCTCCACGAAAACTGCGACAAACCCGGCAGACCCTCGGAGGCCACGAAGACGTGAATTTCGTCACCGAAGCGTGCGGCTTCGATTACGGTGACGTCGCTCAGGCCCAGCCCCTGCATCTCGGTGATACTCTGCAGATGCACCAGACGGCCGTTCGGCAGCAGGGTGAAAACCGCCAGCCCGTCATCCGCCCCGCCGACAAAGATGAAGACATGGCCCTCGGCCTCGACCACGGAAAGCGCCTGCACTCCGCCGAACCGTGTGTCCAGCGTGTCCAGAACGTGATCGGTCGGCGTCAATGTGCCATCAGCCCCGACCCGCAGAACGCTGAACGTGCTGCTGCCGGCGGCCGCGACGATGCTCCAGGACGCACCATACGCCGTAACGCTTTCCAGCGCAGTGGGTGCGGACAATCCCAGCCCTTCGGCGGCACCGGCCTGGCCTGCCTGTATCAGTGCGCCGTTGGAAACTTGCACGTGATAGCTGACCAATTCCGGGACACTGCCGCCATCCATGGTAATCAGAACTGTCCCGATCTCCGTTGACACCGAGGTCATCAGCGCTCCGTTCAGAGACAAATCCGCTGATCCCGATCCTGAGGCGACCGGCGTTATCTCGGTTCCGGCCAGATCGTAGGCGCTGATGATGCCGGTGCCCTGATCAATTACAAAAATTTCATCCGGCTCTTCTTCGCTCCCGGTCCAGATGGCGTCCCCGGTCCCGGGAAGGGCCAGAGATTTGGCTTTTCCCAGTGCTCCGTCCGGCTCGATCGCATAGTACAGCAGATTGCCGCTGCTGCTGGTTCCAGCGATCAGCACTTCGGCTCCGCTGATGCTCAGCATGCCGATTTGCATGTCTTCGATCCCGGCGGGCAGAGCCGAAAAATAGGTTGTGTCCAATAGTTGGGCCGAAGCACCTGAATCGAAGGTATAGACGCTCAAACCGCCGTTGCGGCCGGTTCCCGCATAGAGAAAAACCCCTTCGGGGTTCGAAACCAAATGCAAATCTTGCAGGTCACGGTCCAATGCATCCTGACCAGTGCTTAATCGACCCTCGAATTGAAGACCCACGTGCCCCACTCCAATTCATCTCACCCGCTTTCGGGGTGGCACAGTGATCGGGCTCGCCCGCGCCATAATTCTGTCTGAACTGGGGAGATTGCCTAGAATGCGTCTCAAATACGTCGGTTCAGCATGATTTCGCCGGGGCGTCCTGCCGCTGCCGGGCAATGGTAAACCGGGCATGACCGGCCCGTTCGACCGGGTAGAAGGGGATTTACCGGGGATGCGACAGGGTGCGCGGGTCCGCTCAGACCCGAGGAGTCCCACATGTCCCAAAGTTCACCGAACCTGAATCTTCCTTTCCTGCAGCCGTCTCAGGCTCAGAAGCATGTCACCCATAACGAGGCGTTGCGACGGCTCGATATTGTGGTGCAACTCCGCCTGCAGCAAACCGGCGCAACTGTTCCGCCGGCAGTGGCCGAAGAGGGGGATATCCATGGTCTTGGCGCCGGGGCGACGGGGGCGTGGGCCGGACAGGATGGCATGCTGGCCGCCTGGCTCGACGCGGCCTGGCATTTCGTGGAGCCGCAGACCGGGTGGCGAGGCTGGGATGTGGCGACCGACCAGATGGTGGTGTGGGATGGAAACGCCTGGACCGCCCCGCGCCGCGAGCTGAACCATCTCGATGGTATCGGGATCGGCACCAGTGCGGATGCGACCAATCGGCTGGCAGTGCGCGCACCGGCCACGTTGCTGAGTCATGAGGGGCAGGGCCATCAGCTGAAGGTGAACAAGGCCTCCGAGGAGGATACAGCGAGTTTGTTGTTTCAATCCGGCTGGACCGGGTATGCGGAAATGGGGTTGGCCGGACAGAACGCGTTTTCGATCAAGGTTTCCGGTGATGGCGGTGCCTGGACTGAGGCGTTGCGGCTGGACGGTGCGACAGGCCATGTTTCGGGCAGCGCAGTCCAGGCGGATGAAGCGGACGCCACTGCGGGGCGGCTGATGGTGACCGGTGCCTTCGGGCTGGGCGCAACCGGCGCCGGTACTTTGATTGCGGATATCAATGCTCCGGACACGCCGTCGGGCATCTACCGCTATACATCTGGCACGCCCGGTATGGATGGTTTCCCGCCCGGATTGCAGAGCAGCAGCGGTCTCATCCGGATCGAGCGCTATAACGGGTCGCTGCTCAGACAGACCGCCTGGCGTAACAATTTCAGCAATGGCATCTGGACCCGGGTCTATTTTTCCGACACGTGGGAAGCTTGGCGGTTGATCTACGATCAGTCGACAATCCTCGGTACTGTGTCGCAAAGCGCCGGTCAGCCCACCGGGGCGATCTTCGAGCGGGGATCGACACCTGACGGGGATTACGTTCGGTTTGCCGACGGAACTCAGGTTTGTACCCGGCGCTTCGAAACCGCCGCCGAAACCCACGCCTGGGCCTTTCCTGCCGCCTTTGCTTTCACCGATAGTCTCAGCTTGCAGGCGCTGGCCCGGCATGGCACCGAGCCGCGCATCGTCACCGAGGGCGATGATCTGACCGCAACCGGTGTCACGCTGAACGTCTGGGGTGCGACGGGAGCGGCCGTACCGGCCCCAGTGCACGCCACTGCTACGGGGCGCTGGTTCTAGGGTTTGACGGAGGTTTCGGCCCCGGCACGCTTTCGTGTCTTTGCCGCCCCCTGTTTCAGCGAGAGCCTGGCCATAGCGCGGGCAACCGCTTCTGGATCCGGGTAGGTTATCGGCTCTTCTGGCTCATCGGGAATTTTATCGCTGAAGCGGATGTTATATTTGTGCTCGAGCCATTGATTGCATTCAGCCATGCTCTTCAGCACCTCCCGGCGCAGGCGCCGCCCCAAGACATGCCGGGCTTTGTCATCTTGGAAAGCCCTGATGATACGGTGCTTGTTTAGCGGAACGCCTGCCCGAACGATTTCCAGCATCATGAGTGTGCAATTCACCGAAGGGGACACATTCCGTGATCTTTCCGCGTCTACGATTGGTATACTGGCTGCCTGACAAAATGCCCTCATCACCCCAAGCTCTTTCGCTTCGTCGAAAGACAGGACCGAAACATCAGAAAATTTTTCCCATTCCTGCAGCATCAGATTGTAGCGGAGCTGCTGGGCGACATGTGGCTTCTGATAATACTGGTCGATGGCGCCAACATTATTGCCGCTCTTGATCACTTGACCCCACATGGATTCGAGCATGATGTCCTGACGCCGGAGTAGACACACGGCTTCAACCCGCCCCAATTCCGCAAAACATTCCATCCAAGACAGCCTATGGCAGCGCAGGGATGAAAGGTGCTCCTCGCTCAACAATAGCGTGTCGCACCCCGAGCCTTCGAACTCTTCCCAAAGCGCGTCCCGCTCAGCCATAACTGCCTCCGCCCCGGATTGCAGCGCGCGAAGAAGCCCCAGATGTTTTGTTTGATGAGGGTGTGGTGAGCGATCTGTCGTCGCATACCACACCCCCTGTGTCTTCAGAAAATTTCGGTTGGCTGCAAGCGTGTTCTGAATCGTTGTCGTCGCTGTTTTGTGCGTGCCTATATGAAAAACGATTCTCTTCATTTGCAGTTCTTTCTCAATTTTAGTTGACCTGCTCTCGCGCAAAAGGCGTTTTCCGCTCTTTCTTCGGCTCCATCTCTGCACTTGTTCAAAGCTGAAGCCCCTGTTTCTGCGCAATTGCAACGGCGTCCGGAAATCCCGATGCGGCGTAGAGTTCCTCGGCAAGATCGCTCCACAAGGCTCCCCGGTCTATCTGGATATCGACCGCTTTGGTTTTCGTCTCGTCGGACAGGGTTTTGCGGTGCGCGGCCTGGGTCTCGGCGACCTGCAGCGGAAGCTTCAGGAATTCGGCGATGCGGTGGGTCATTCCGGGCTGGGACAGGACGGATTCGAAATTGACGAAGAGCACATTGTCTTTTTCCGAGGCCCGGGTCAGCGGGTGATGGATCAGGGCATGATACCGGGTGATCTCCCGGAAGATGTCCAGATGCGGCCCGAAGCCGTGGCGTTCGAGATACTGGGCAAAGGCATCCCGGTCGTCCGGGACCCGTTCCCTTGACAGCCAGGCGATGTCCCGCCGGCGAAACCGGAAATCGATGAATTCCGACACCAGGGTCTTTCTGGGATGACGATAGGCGCAGATGATCTGCATATGAGGCGGCAGGACGCTGCGGTTGAAGGGCAGCGGCGCATGCCCGAAGGCCACATCATTCGTCCCCATCTGGCGAAGGATCGGGACGAAGAATTTCTTGACATGTGCGACGCCGGGTGTCTCGGCATTCTGCTGCAGGGAATGTTTCCGGGTATCGAGATAGTTGTGAACATTCATATGATACCCGGTGTCATGCAGCCCGAGATTGGATAAAAGCGCCGCCAGAAAATAGGTTCCGGCCTTGGGCAGAGTGTAGATGTAAACCGACATGATTGTTTGGCTTGTTTAAAAATCCGGCTTTCCATTCAAGGCTTTCGCCCACTTTTTTTGTATCTTTGAATATGCTTCGGAAATTTTAAGCCTCCCAGCCATAGATCGTGGTCCAGTTCTGCTGCAATGCAAGCTCGTGCGCCTTGTTCTTCCAACTCGCCACCGCCGCCGGAGCATCGGTGGCATAGCAGGCAAGGACGGCTTCCAGAATATCGGCGATCGACCGGTCGATCCACGGCGCTGTCTGGGCATCGCGCCGGAAACGGCCCAGCCGCGCTGAGTGGCGCAGCCGTAGAAACGGGTGCCCTTCCAATGGTTTGCCCATGGCGGTCAGTTCCTCGGATATCCGCGTAGCCACTGCATCGGGATCTTCACCCACACCCGCGATCGATTGCTGCAATTCGGTGTGAAATTCTCCTGCATGGGTGCTCAGAACGGCCTCGGGACCCCGAAGGAAGCTGAACACCGCCAGCGCGCGCGCGAGGACATACTGGGCGCGTTCATTTTTTAGCGCTTCTGCGAAAGCGTCCCGCAATACGTCCGCCGGAGGGATGTCCATCCGCTCGGGGTCGTTGTGGATCGCCGCAACGATCAGCCGGTTGCGCCAGTTGTAATATTCCAGCCAGGCCGAGGATTTGTTGTCGAAAGCCTCGTGCCAGATGAACAGCCCCGGCAGCGACACCGTCGATATTCCGGCCTTTCCCAGCCGCAACCCGTATTCAAAATCGTCGCCCCGGATGAAGATGTTGAGAGGCAGACCCGCCCGTGCCGCCTCGGCCTTGGGTACGCAGGCGAACCACCAGGCATTATAGTCGACCTCGCGCACCTGATCGAAAAACGACACCTCGTCGCCACGGGTCCCGTCGATCTCCGAGCCGACCTGCTCCAGAAACCCCCAATAGTCGAGCCGGGCTCCACCTTCATAGAGCATGCAGGGCGCTGACATGTTCATCATCTGCCCGCCCACTACATGCGGCCCCAGGCAATAGGAGACAAAGGCCCGCAGCCGGTCGAGCATGTGTGTGTCGAGAAAGACGTCGTCATCCATGAAGATGTGATGGGTCGATGTCTCGGATTTCAGGCTCTCGTGCAGCGTGCGGGCAAAACCGCCGGCACCGCCGATATTGTCCTGCGCGATCAGGGTGAAACCCGGCATGCGTTCAGCGAGGATCTGTAGCACCGGCAGATCGGCATTGTCTCCGGAATTGTTGACGACAATCACTTCGGACAGGGCGGTGCCGCCCCGTTTGACATAGTCCTCAAGACCCAGCACCAGGTTGGTGACATGCTGTTCCTTGCGGTAGGTGCAGACCCCCAGCGAAAACGACACCGCCCGGTGTGGCGGCGGAAATGTCGAAAAGGCGATCCGCTCGACTGCGACGTCCGTCACCGCTTCGAGATCGAAGAAGAACCGCCCCGAAGCGCCGTCATCCGGCAGGTAGCTGAACAGGTCGAAATGGATGTGGAACAGATCCTCGACCGGGTATTCCCCGACCTTGATCGTCTGCCCTGTCGGTGTCGAATGGAACAGATGCAACAGCCCCCGGCCCTGCAATTTCCCGCTCAGGCTGATGACGCGCAGATCGGTGTATTTTTCCCAGTAGCTGGCAAAGAAGCTGTTGGCATAGGTGTTGAAACCGACCTTCGCCCCGGCGGGAAGCGCCAGCCTGCCCGCCTGTCGATGGATGGGGCCGAGCAACTCACTCATATACAGCTTGGGCGCCAAAGCCACCGCACGGGAGTTGAAGATCACCTCCTGCAGCACATAACGTTCGAGAGTGGAATCCCAGAGCGGGGAGGGGTCGTTCACAACGGTTTCCTGCAACAAATCAAGGTCCTGTCAGTTTTTTGCCCGTGCTTTTCAGGGACACCCTAACCGTATTGGCCCGGGACATGCACCCGGAAAAGCGATCACCCGCGGAAAACCCCTGTGGCAGGCCATTTCACCGGCCCGGAATATCGCATTGTATTCCGTCCGCCGGTCTGCGAGAAATCGGACAAATCCATTCGACGCAACCATCAGGCTGTGTAAATTCATGAAAATACTTCTTGTCGGCGCCGGGCTTTCCGGTGCGGTCATCGGGCGACATCTGGCCGAGCAGGGGCACGAGATCACTATTGTTGACGGGCGGTCTCATGTCGGTGGCAACTGCCATACGGAACGGGACGCGGAAACCGGTGTGTTGGTGCATGTCTATGGCCCGCATATCTTTCATACCGATGACGAAGAGGTCTGGAACTACGTCAATTCCTTTGCCCGGTTCCTGCCCTACAGGAACCGGGTCAAGACCACTTCGCAGGGCGCCGTCTATTCGCTGCCGGTCAATCTGCACACGATCAACCAGTTCTATGGCAAGACCCTGCGCCCGGACGAGGCGCGCACCTTCATCGAGGAGCAGGCCGACACCTCGATCGACGATCCTCAGAGTTTCGAGGAACAGGCGCTGCGGTTTGTCGGCCCCGATCTCTATGGTGCCTTCTTCAAGGGCTATACCGAAAAGCAGTGGGGCTGCCACCCGTCCGAGTTGCCGGCGAGCATCCTCAAGCGCCTTCCGGTGCGGTTCAACTATGACGACAACTATTTCTTCCACCGCTTTCAGGGCATGCCCGAACATGGCTATACCGCGATGATCGAGGCCATTCTGGATCACGGCAACATCACCGTGCATCTCGAGACCGTCTTCGACCCTGGCAGCGCCGCCGGTCACGATCACGTGTTCTATTCCGGGCCGCTGGATGGCTATTTTGGCTATCGGCTGGGTCGGCTGGGCTATCGCACGCTGGATTTCGAGCGGTTCAGCGATACCGGCGACTATCAGGGCTGCGCGGTGATGAACTACGGCGACCGGGACGTGCCCTGGACGCGGATTACCGAGCACAAACATTTCAGCCCGTGGGAAAGCCACGAGGGCACCGTGTGCTACCGGGAATATTCGCGCGCCTGCGGAGCGGATGACATCCCCTATTATCCGATCCGGCTGGTCGAGGAAAAATCGCTGCTGACCGATTATGTGGCGCTGGCGGAAGCGACCTCGGGCGTGACCTTTGTGGGACGGCTGGGGACTTATCGCTATCTCGACATGGATGTCACCATTCGCGAGGCACTGGACACCGCGCGGGCCTTCCAGACCCATGAGACCGCAGGAACGCCGATGCCTGCATTTGTCCGGTCTCCGCTCTGAGGCCACCTCTCCTTTAATCATTCTGCCCGAAGATCATGATTGCCACCAGATACATCCTGACCCCTGACCAAGACGACTGGGCCGAAGCGTATTTCGAACTGCGCGCCGACAACCATGACCATCCGTTCCGCGTCGTCCTGCGGCGCGCTACGGGGGCGGTCAGCCTGGTGGCCGGCACGAAAGGGTGTGAGCGTCCGCTGGATTTGTCCGAGTACCAGACCATCCCTGGCGATCTGGTCGTCGACGTCTTGGGTGCCGTGGTGCGGGTTCGGGTCGGCGGCCGGATTCTGGATCACAGGATGGAAAACGCACAGCCCGGCCTGACCCTCTCGGCGACGGGCCACAACGTGCAGTGGCGTGTTCAGACCGGCAATGAGACCGGACAGGAGGTCCGGATTGGTGGCCGGATGCTGCAGGTGCCCGCTGGCGCCCCGCAGGCTGAGCGGGACGCGCTGCTGGAGGCTGTTCAGGCCGATGACGGGACGTATCTGCACTTTCTTGCGACACTTGCCCCAATGCGATCCGGCGAGACCCTGACGGTGCTGGATATCGATCCCTCGCCGCTTTTCGCGCTCACTGCTGCGGTACTGCTGCCGGGGATCCGGATATGCCGCCTGACGCGTGGCGCCGAGGCGGACGCATTCCTGGCCGCGCTGATCGGGCACAACGGTTTGCCCGGGTTCGACATTCTGCCCCATGCCGGGCTTGCCGCCGAACTGGCCGGACCCGGCGGCCCGGTGTTGCTGCAGGGGGAGCGGGCCTTTGATCTGCTGGGTGCCGAGATCGATGCCCTGCCGGCCGGGCGCCGGGCGCAGTTGTCGCTCTGGACTGCCGCGGACGGGATCATCCCCGGCAACCGTATCCTGCCCTGCGCCAGTGCCCGGGTCCGGATACCTTCCGGATGGACGCTGAACCGAAGCTCCGACGTGGCTCTGCCCGGGCGGCGCCCCGGGCTCGATATCGCGATTGCGGCCTATAATGCCGGGGACTATATGATCGACTGTGCCGAAAGCCTGCTCTGTGACGGGCGCGACGACGTGCGGGTGATCATCGTCGATGACGGCTCCACTGATGGCTCGGGCGAGACGGCGGCCGCGCATTTCGCGGCTGAACCCCGGGTACGGGTGGAACGCAAACCCAATGGCGGCTGCGCCTCGGCCCGCAACTATGGCCGGCTGGTCTCGGACGCCACCCATATCGCTTTTGTCGATGCCGACGATTTCGTGACGCGGAACATGTTTGCCGATCTCTATGATCTGGCGCTCTATTCCGGCTGTGAGATGGTGCAGTCCGGTTTCGATTTCTATGATGAAAGCCGCGACGCACCCTACTATCCCAGTTACGAGGAAGATCTGTTCCGGACCATTTCGCGCGAGCGGTTCGGGGATCACCCGGTCATCCGGCTGCAGGCGCGGGATATCATCAAAAGCCAGCCCTCGATCTGGCGCAGGGTTTATCGTCGCGCCTTTCTGGATGCCCGCAACATCTATTTTCCGGAAAATGTCCGTGCCTTTGACGACTATATCTTCCAGATGTTTTCGCTGACGGCGGCGCGGGACATCCTGATGCTGCCCGAGCACAAATACCATTACCGCCAGCATCCGGCGCAGGACATCAAGCAGGGGGACGAGCGCCACTTCTACATGATTTACATGTTCCACATGCTGCTCGAACGCTCGGTCAATGAGGCCTGGCCGGATTTTCGGCCTTATGCGGAATCCGTGATCGACTGTATCTCGTGGTCGGCGGGATTGCTGCGGCCCGATCTGACCCAGAATTTCCTGCGTGCCGGCGCCCGGTTCTGCGTGGCGATGTCCAAGACATATGGCCCCGGCGTGATCCAAAATCTGGTGTCACGGGTCGAACACCCCGATTTCATTCCGCATTTCCAGAAGGAACAATCAATCGCAGACGCTCTTCCCGACGACGCCTTCTGGAGCCGGATTCGCGGCGAGCTTCATCACCCGATCGCACTCGGCATGCGAGAGGCCATGAAAAAGGCGTGATGATCCGATGACCTCTCCCCGCATCTCCTGCATCGTCACCGCATTCAACGAGGGTGATCTGGCTGCGGTCTCGATCCGTTCGCTGCTGGCCCAGAGCTTTGGCGATTTCGAAATCCTGGTGGTCGACGATGGTGCCGACGATCGCACCCGCGCCGTGCTGCACAGCATTGATGATCCGCGCATCCGGCATATCCGACAGGCCAATGACGGTCTCAGCGCCGCGCGCAATCGCGGGCTGGCCGCAGCGCGCGGTGACTATGTCTGTTTCCTGGATGCCGACGATTCCCGCCCGGCCTGGGCCTTTGCGGCCATGGCTGAGGCCGCAAAGGATGATCCCGATTGCGTCTTCTCGCCGGGCCTGCTGAGTGAATTGCGTCACGAAACCCAGGCCTTTTACGATCAGCGCCATTTCCAGGCCCTGCGGGCCGAGGGGTTGACCCGCGTGTCGGAAGACCCGTCAGCCCTGCGCCGCGCTTTGACGCACCTGGCCTGCCTCGAGCCGCAATCGGCCAACAAGATGGTGCGCCGCGATTTCCTGGAGCGGCACCGGCTGCGCTTTCCGCCGGGGCTGTTTTTCGAGGACATGTTCTTTCATATCGGTCTGCTGGCCAGCCTTGGCAGCTATGCCACCACCGAGTTGCCCACCTTCACCTATTTCCGCCGCTATGCCCGGCCGCAGATCACAGGCGATCACGGCACCCGGCGCTTTGACGCGATCTCGACCGCGATCGGCACGCTGCACCTGTTCGAACATTCGCCCCGGTTCGAGGACAAGCTGCTGCGGACATTGATACTGGCGTCCACGTTCAAGCTGTTGAACTGGTGTGGGGAAAGCGTCAGCCACGACCGTAAATATGGCTTTGGCCAGGCGTTGCGCCATCTGGCAGCGGGCCTGGATTCGCGCTGGCTGGACGAATTGGATCGCACCACCCGCCGGCAGGCCGCCGGATTCGCGCCCTGGGTTGCGCCAAGCCTGGAACATGCGCGCGCGGCTGCTGGCCTCAGAGCGCCGGTACCGCCCCCGACGACCCGCCCCCGACTGCATCGCCGCATCCTGCGGCGGCTGTTGAGGAGATGAAGATGTCAGTCTCTGCCCCGTCGTCAGACAAACGTTTGCGTCCGGAACTTGCGTCGGAACTTTGGTTTTGAGGGAAGAAGGAATGCATTTTGGATTTTGACCCATATGGAAAAGAATACGGAGCGCCTCATGACATCAAAGCTGGTCAGGAACGGCAAAAAACCGGAAAAGATTTCGAAATTTGAAGAGCTTTATGTCGAAGAAACAGGAATGTGGACCATTCCTGAACGATTCTACTATCCGCAAAACGTGTTCAATAAGACTCTCGAACAGATTGCTGCGGCACGTGATGTATTAAAACAAGATCCGCAACACGTTTTTGGCGCTTCGGTGGAAGTGGAAGTTGCAAACTGCCTTTACTGGATTGCGCGTCTCACCGGCGCAAAGCGTATTTTGGAAACCGGCTCGAACCAGGGGTATTCAACGTCCATGCTGGCATTGGCGGTACAGGACAATGCCGGGCAGGAGGTCGTTTCCATCGATGTCAATGCCAACACCTTCATATATCGTGACACGGAGTTGGAGCAATTTGTCAGATTTTGTCACGGCTCCAGTCTCGAAGTTGCCGTCGACGGCCCATTCGATATGATACTGCTCGACAGCGACCACACCTATGGGACGATCATGCAGGAAGTGATCCGTTTCGAGCCGATGCTGAGAACCGGAGGGATCTTGTGTTTTCACGATTCCGTACTTTTTGATGCCATTGGCATGTGCGTCAAACAGGTCATGGAAACCCAACGTTTCGAAACGCTGAATCTGAATTCGCCCCGCAAAACCATACGCCCTCCGGGATTGACGATCATGAGAAAGGTCGTGGAAACTCCGTCGGAACCTGACCTGAGCTATCACGAGGAACATGCCAGGGTTGCGCAACATCTCACACCGGACCGTTCGAAAAATCCCCGACCGTGGATCGAGGAAAACCATCCCTTGAAAAAAACCTCAGGCTGATCGGGAGGCGCCATCCGGACCGCGCCAATGCAGAAGAGTCCAGGCGGAACCTGCAAGTGGCGCATCATCCCTTTCAAATTATGTGAGCACGCATGATATTCCAGGACTATTCATACATCTTCGTCGTGACCTATGCCCGGTCCGGATCGACCCTGTTGCAGAGTCTGCTGAACACCCTGGACGGGGTCCAGATCCGGGGTGAAAACAACAATGCGCTTTATCATCTCTATCGGTCGTTCGCGGGAATTCGGGAAGCCCGGAAATTCGGCGCGGATGGCCGTGAATCTCAGCCGGACGAACCCTGGTACGGGGCTGGCGAGCTTCGGCCGGTAGTGTTTCGCAATGCTTTGCTCAATGCTTTCGTCAGCAACGTCCTGCGCCCGCATGAGGGGAAGTCGGTGCTGGGTTTCAAGGAAATCCGACATGCGCCGTTCTTCATGAACGACGAACAGTTTTCCGGATACATGCGTTTTCTGCTGAACACTTTTCCCGATGCGAAAATCGTCTTCAACACCCGCAACGCCGAGGACGTGGCCCGGTCCGCCTGGCATGCCCGCACCGACCCGGACAGGATCAAGACCTGGGTGGCCCGATGCGACGAACGTTTCGCTCGTTTCGACGCCAGATCCGACCAGACGATCCTGATGCGGTATGACGATTACGTGGTGGATCGCTCTGGTATTGCACAGCTTTTCTCCTTTCTCGGTCACGATTACGATGCCGACAAGGTCGAGGCGGTGTTCGCCAAACCCCTGAAGCACGCGAAATGAAGCCGGAAGATGTCGGCCGGACACTGCCGGTTGCATAGCCAGGGCCGGGCGGATAGGTCATGTCGGGGCAGGTGCGGACACGGCCCGAATTACCGTGGTTTGGCTCGGGAAAGGATGACGTGAATGACCAAAAAGGCATTGATCACCGGCGTGACCGGGCAGGACGGGTCCTATCTGGCGGAGTTTCTGCTGGAAAAGGGCTATGAGGTGCACGGGATCAAGCGCCGTGCTTCGCTGTTCAATACCGACCGGGTCGATCACATCTATCAGGATCCCCACACCAAGGGCGCCAATTTCCATCTTCACTATGGCGATCTGACCGACACTTCGAACCTGACCCGCATCATGCGCGAGGTGGAGCCCGACGAGGTCTATAACCTGGGCGCGCAATCCCATGTGGCGGTCAGTTTCGAGGCCCCCGAATATACTGCGGATGTGGATGCGATGGGCACCCTGCGTCTGCTCGAGGCGATCCGGTTTCTGGGGCTGGAAAAGAAGACCCGCTTCTACCAGGCCTCGACCTCGGAACTTTATGGCCTCGTGCAGGAAACCCCGCAGCGCGAGACCACGCCATTCTATCCGCGCTCGCCTTACGCGGTGGCCAAGCTGTACAGCTACTGGATCACGGTCAACTACCGCGAGGCCTATGGGCTCTATGCCTGCAACGGCATCCTGTTCAACCACGAAAGCCCGCGCCGGGGTGAGACCTTCGTGACCCGCAAGATCACCCGCGGGCTCGCCAATATCGCGCAGGGGCTCGAAAACTGTCTCTACATGGGCAATATCGACGCTTTGCGCGACTGGGGCCATGCCAAGGATTACGTGCGCATGCAGTGGCTGATGCTGCAGCAGGAGAACCCTCAGGACTTCGTCATCGCTACCGGCAAGCAATATGCGGTGCGCGAGTTCATCCGCTGGTCGGCGGCAGAACTGGGTCTGACGCTGGAGTTTTCCGGCGAAGGGATAAACGAGACCGCCACCGTGACCGCGATCGAGGGCGACAAGGCCCCGGCCCTGAACGTGGGTGACGTGATCCTGCGCATCGATCCGCGCTATTTCCGCCCCGCCGAGGTGGAGACCCTGCTGGGCGATCCGGCCAAGGCCAAGGCCGAACTGGGTTGGGAACCCGAGATCACCGTGCAGGACATGTGCGCCGAGATGGTGGCCGAGGATCTGAAAACCGCCCGCCGCCATGCGCTTCTGAAAGAACACGGCATGGACGTGCCGGTCTCGGTCGAGGGTTAGGCGATGAAACTCTATGTGGCGGGCCATCGCGGCATGGTGGGCGGCGCGATCCTGCGCCGGTTGCAGGCGCGTCAGGCGGCTGGCGAGGATCTGACCCTGATCACCCGCACCCATGGCGAGTTGGACCTGACCGACCAGGACGCCGTGCGCGCCTTCATGCAGGCTGAAAAGCCGGATGCGGTGATATTGGCCGCCGCCAAGGTGGGCGGCATTCTGGCCAATAACAGCTATCCTGCCGAGTTCATCTATGAAAACCTGATGATCGAATGCAATGTGATCCATCAGGCCTTTGCCGCCGGGGTCCCCCGGCTATTGCAACTGGGCTCAAGCTGCATCTATCCCAAGCTGGCGGATCAGCCGATGCGCGAGGATGCGCTGCTGACCGGCGTGCTGGAGCCCACCAACGAACCTTACGCCATCGCCAAGATCGCCGGCATCAAGCTGTGTGAAAGCTACAACCGCCAGCACGGGGTCGACTACCGTTCGGTCATGCCCACCAACCTGTATGGGCCGGGCGACAATTTCCACCCCGAGAACTCCCACGTGCTGCCCGCCCTGATCCGGCGCTTTCACGAGGCGGCGCAAAGCGGGGCCGGCGAGGTGGTGATCTGGGGCACCGGCACGCCCCGGCGCGAATTCCTGCACGTGGACGACATGGCCGAGGCCTCGCTTTTCGTGCTGGATCTGCCAAAACCTGCCTATGAAGCCAATACAGAGCCTATGCTGAGCCATATCAACGTCGGCTGCGGGACAGAAGTCAGCATTCTGGAACTGGCGCGGATGGTGGCCGAAGCGACCGGATTTGCGGGCCGCATTGCCACCGATCCGTCGAAACCGGATGGCACCCCGCGCAAGCTGATGGATGTCAGCCGCCTGGTCGGTATGGGTTGGCGTGCGCGGGTCCTGCTGAGCGAAGGGATTACGGAAACCTATCAGTGGTTCCTCGACAATCAGGATGTATTCCGGCGATAATCCGGTTGGAACAAGGTTTTCGAGTTACAGACTATGGATTTCGAGCACATGGCCCCGAGCATTCACCCTCTGCTGCTTTGCGGCGGCTCCGGCACCCGCCTCTGGCCGCTGTCGCGCAAGAGTTATCCCAAGCAGTTTGCCCGCCTGACCGGGGAAGAGAGCCTGTTTCAAGCCTCGGCCCGCCGGCTGTCGGGCGATGGTTTTGCCGCGCCGATGGTGATCACCGGGTCGGATTTCCGCTTTATCGTGCTGGAACAGCTCGCCGCGATCGAAATCGCCCCCGCCGCGACCCTGATCGAACCCGAGGGCCGCAACACCGCCCCCGCGATCCTGGCCGCAGCACTTGCGCTTGAGGCGCAAAGCCCCGGTGCGCTGATGCTGGTGGCACCATCCGATCACGTGATCCCCGATGACGACCGTTTCCGCGCCACGGTACAGGCCGCCACCCCCGCGGCCGAGGCCGGGCAGATCGTCACCTTCGGCATCCGCCCGGACCGGGCCGAAACCGGATATGGCTGGTTGGAGCTGACCACCGCCCCGGATGCGGAATTTTCGCCCGTCCCGCAGGTGCTGAAACGCTTTGTCGAAAAACCCGACGCGGCCACCGCGCAAAAGATGCTCGATGACGGCAGCTATCTGTGGAACGCGGGCATCTTCCTGTTCTCCACCGCCACCCTGATCGCCGCTTTCGAAACCCACGCGCCCGAAATGCTGGCGGGCACCCGTGCCGCCGTGGACGGGGCCGAGCCCGATCTGGGTTTCACCCGACTGAACCCCGGCCCGTGGAGCAATCTGGACGATATCTCGATCGACTATGCGGTAATGGAAAAGGCCGACAACCTGACGGCGGTGCCTTACGGCGGCGGCTGGTCCGACCTGGGCGGCTGGGACGCGGTCTGGCGCGAAAGCGGACCGGATGCGGATGGCGTCGTGACCACCGGCCCCGCCACGGCGCTGGATTGCGAAAACACCCTGCTTAGAGCCGAATCCGAAGCGCAGCAGCTGGTTGGCATCGGGGTACGGGACGTGATTGCCGTAGCCATGCCCGACGCGGTGCTGGTGGCCCACAAGGACCGCGCGCAGGAGGTCAAGCAGGCGGTGGCGGCGCTGAAAGCCAAGGGGGCGGCACAGGCCGAGACCCTGCCGCGCGACTACCGGCCCTGGGGCTGGTTCGAAAGCCTGGTGGTGGATGACCGTTTTCAGGTCAAACGCATCCATGTACACCCCGGCGCCGCATTGAGTTTGCAAAGCCACCACCACCGGTCGGAACACTGGATTGTCGTCAAGGGCACCGCAAAGGTCACCGTGGATGACGATGTGAAACTGGTGAGCGAGAACCAGTCCGTCTATATCCCTCTGGGTGCGGTGCACCGGATGGAAAATCCGGGCAAGGTGCCGATGGTGCTGATCGAGGTGCAGACCGGGTCCTATCTGGGCGAGGACGACATCATCCGCCACGAGGATATCTATGCGCGTGGACAAGGGGCAAAAGGATAGTGCTTCGGGTATCTGGCTTGTGACGGAGCGCCACCGATGATTCCGGCCGATCCGCAGATCTCGGTCATCGTACCGGTTCACAACGTTCAGGCGCATATCGGCGCCTGCATCGCCAGCCTGCGCAAACAGCGTTTTTGCGATTTCGAAGCGATCGTGATCGATGACGGCTCGACCGATGCCAGCCCGGATCGCCTGCGCGCCGCCATCGGGGACGATCATCGTTTCGAGGTGATCCGACAGGAAAACCGGGGGCTGTCAGCCGCCCGGAATGTGGGTCTAAACAAGGCAAAAGGTGCATTCATCGCGTTTCTCGACGGTGACGACCGCTATGCACCCGAATTTCTGGAACGCCTGTACCGGGCACTGTGTGACAGTGACGCCGATTGGGTCGCCTGCGGGTTGCGCAACGTTCACCCCGGCCTGCGCCGCAGCGATACCCATTCCGCCATTCACGACGCTCCCGAACTGCCGGCGAACCGCGCGCCCCGGCTCTGGCCGCTTTCCACCTGGGGCGAAGCAATCGCGCATTTTCCCTCGGCCTGGAACAAGCTTTATCGCCGCCGCCTGATCGAGGGGCTTCGCTTTGACGAGGGCACCTGGTTCGAGGATCATGCCTTTTTTTTGCGGGCTGCCGCACGCAGCGACGCATTGTTGCACCTGCCGGAACCTCTTTATCTGCAAACCCGGGGCCGCGCGGGACAGATCACTGCAACCGACGGTGATCAGGTGTTCGAGCAATTCGCCGTGCTCGACACGCTGGCGGATCTGCTGGCGGGTCCGGAAAAGCCGGGTGGACCAGCCGCGCTGGAATGTCTGGCGCACCGGCTTGTCCACGAGCGCAGCACCGCGCTGCGCGATCCCGAACGCCGGGCACGGTTCCTTGCCACCGCGCGCGACTGGCTGGCCCGGCGCGGCCTGCCCGCTGTGCCCGGACCCGATCTGCCGCGGGGCTGGGCGCGGGAACTGGCCGGAAGCTGCCCGCTCAGCGTCATCGTGCCATGGGACGGGCGGGAGTTCATGCTGCGGGCGACGCTGAAATCGCTGACGCGGCAGACCTTGGGGGGATTCGAGACCCTGATCGTTGCCGGAGATGCCGGCACCGCGCGGCATGGCGCGGATCTGGCGCATCGGATGGGCCTGCCGGGTGCCCGCGGATTGACCGCGAAGGATTCCGGTGCCGGGTCAAAGCGAGATGCCGGCCTTGCGGCGGCGCGGGGGGAGTTGGTGGTGTTCTCCGATCCCGGCGACTGGCTGCGGCCTGCCGCCCTGACCCGGTGGGTCGACATGATGCTGCGCGAGGATGCGGATTTCGGCCTTTCGCAATTCCGCGTCGGGCTGAACCGGATCGGACGGGTGCGGCAGGGGTTTCATGGCCATTCGCCGGTTCCAACCGAGACCGGCCCGCTGCAGTTCGACGTGGACCGGGCTCTGGCCCTGCAATGTCAGCCTGGCGCCAAGATCTATCGCCGGTCCTTCCTGTTGGCCCGGGGATTGCGCTTTGGGACCGGCCCACTGGCGGACTGGCAAATCGGGATCGGGGCCGCCCTGGCCGCGCGCAAGGCGGTCTATTGCGCCTGGCCCGGCGTTGAAATTCTGTGCCTGCGCCGTTTTCGCGCCTCAATCCTCACTGAACCAGCAGTGCTGCCTGCGCTGAAAGCCCTTGTCGCCGTTTGGTCCGACACCCTGCCCCAGGAATTACCCAAGGACATCCTGATCAGGCTCTATGCAAGGGCTGTTTGGGAGTTTCGAACTCCGTTTCTCCGGTTTCCCGGCGCCCGTATCCGGTTCCTTAGCCATGCCGCTCGAACCGTGCGCAAGCGCGGCTGGCACCAGAGTGGCACCCCTCTGGATCCGTTCCTGTCCCTGACAGTCCGATGGATCATGGCCGGGGCCCGCGGTTGCATCGCACCGGTCAGACGGGCACAACACCGGAACTGATCCCCGATCTGGCCCGGGGAAATCGAAACGGACATGACATGCTTGCCTTTTCCATCGGGTCATCTGCCCGGTTTCTCTGTCGGGTTGAGTTCCAGCGGCACTCTTTCGCCAATGTCTCGTTTTTTGATGCGGAATGCCGCCGCCTCCTGTTTCATCTGTCTTTGCGCGCCGAAGGCATCGCTTTTTGCGCGCAGCGCGGGGCCGGGGCCGGAGGCTGTTCGAACGTGATCCGCCAGCCGGTCGTCTTGCCCCAGCCGGAAGCTCAGGTCGAGATCCGATTTGATTCGAACCGGGTACAGGTTCTGCTGGATGGCGCAACCGTGCTGGAGTCACTCCGGTTCCCCGATCTCGCAACCATCGCCTATGCCGATTTCAGAGGAGGTGTCGTTGCCGGATCGGTCGACATGAGGCAGCCGGGAAAGCATGCTCTTTCCGCCGCCTCACGCGCCGCATTGCGCCGGCATCTGACGGTTCCTGCCAGGTACCTGAAGCAGATCTGGCGCCGCCCCGGGGCCGAAACAGCATTGCAAACCGCCTTGTCCGAAGCGGCGTGCGCATTGCACGACAGGCCGGATGTACCCGATGACCTGCTGGACAATCTTGCCCTGCCGCCGCCCCGGATGCTGCCCCTGTTCTATGTCACGCTGGCCGAACCCTTTTGCCAGCGCAACGCTTTCGAACAGCTTTGTGACCATGCCCGGAGCCGTACCCGAATGGACTGGCTGACCCCGACCCGGGATGTCTGGTTCAATTCCGGCCTGCTGCCTTTCCTGCTGCGTGCCGGGCAGATTGACCTCCTGCGCGCGCAGCTGCGTCTTTTGGCCAACGAGGCCGAACGCTGGCTGATGACCGCACCGCTGGCCTGGGCCGCCCGGACCGCGCTGGACGATACCACCCTGCCCGGTGCAGCGCGCGACGACATCATCCGATCCTATCTCGCCTTTCTCGACCGGCGCGCCCCGGACTATTGGCAGCGTACCCCTTGCCTGTCGCTGATTGACACGGCGGTGACACTCATTGCCGCCGGGCCGCGGCTGGATCGCAGGCTGCGCAGCGAAACCGAGGTGACGATCCTTCGGGCCTATGGCCTGATGCCGGACTTCTGGGAACGGATCGCTGCGGCGGAAACCGCTCTGCCCACCCGTCTTGTCACGGCGCGCTGCGCATTCGAACACCTGCGCAGCGACAGCCCACCCGATCCGGCTGCGCTGGCCCGGTTCGACCGGGCGGGCTGTTCGGAGGTCATCCGGTTCCGGAGCGATCGGCAATCGAACGGCACCCTGCGGATGCTGACGGCCCCTGACCGGCTGGATCTGGCCTGCGAAGCGCCCGTGGCGGTGGTGGCCTGCATGCGTAACGAGATGTTCATGTTACCGCATTTCCTGGCGCATTACCGGCGCATGGGGGTCGAAAGTTTTCTGATTGCCGACAACGGATCAGAGGATGACACCCGCGAATATCTGGTCGCGCAACCCGATGTGGCGTTGTTTGCCGCCGACACCGATTACGGGCAGTCGCAATACGGGGTGCTCTGGCAGCGAGAACTGATGGCGCGTTTCCGCACTAGGAAATGGTCGCTTGTGGCCGATGCCGACGAGTTGCTGACCTGGGAGACGCCGCAGCAGAACACCCTGCCCGACCTGTTGCAGACCCCGGATTTCGGGGCGGCGGATGCCGCCCGTATCTTCATGCTGGACATGTATCCTTGCGGACCTCTGGCAGAGGCCGATTTTACCACCGGCGACCCCTTTGCCGAGGCCAGCTTCACCGACCGCGATCCGTTTCTATGCAATTCGCTGGGCCGCGGACCCTATTCGAACGCCCCGACCTGGACCTCGGCAGTGCGCCACCGCCTGTTTCCCGGCTCACGCCCCGATCTGTTCGTGGCGCAAAAGATCGCCCTGCTGAAATATTCCCCGTTCATGCGGCTTTCCGCGGGGCTGCACTATGCCTGCGGCGTGCGCCTCGCCGGGCGGGAGCTGTTCTTCGGGCATTTCAAGTATCATGCCCGGTTTCACGACAAGGCTGTGGCCGAAGCGGCCCGGGGTCAGCATTTCAATCAGGCGGAAGAATATCGGAAATATCTGGCGCTGATCGCGAAGGGGCGCGACCGGATCTATGCGCCCGACGTCTCGGTGACCTGGAGCGACAGCCCGTTTGTCGCGGCGCGGTTAACGGAATCCGTTCCGGTTTCCCCACAATAGAGCCTTTTCAGCTCCGCTACATGTGTCGCCATGGTCTGCGGCGTCCGCGCCCCGCGCCAATAGCGTTCCAGATCGATCCCGCCCGCCAGCAGCGTCCCGAGCCGCTCGGCGAATGCGGCGGCATCGCCTGCGGCAAAAACCATGTCCGGACAACCGGCCAGTTCCCGCGCGCCGCCCCGGTCGCTTGTCAGCAGCGGAATATGGCGGGCATGCATTTCGATGGCGACCTGGGGCAGGTTGTCTTCCCACAGGACTGGAACCACACCCACATCCACATCGCGCAGCAGGTCGTCCAGCCCGTCCCGGCTATAACCATCGTGATGCACCAATCCCGCCAGCCGGGGGCGCAACCTGTCCAGGCGTTCCTGTTCTGCTGGTTCCCGGATTCGCGCGGCAACCAGCAAACGGACCCGCGCCGCCAGCTCGGGAGGCAGCATCTCGAGGGCGTCAAGCAGGAAATGCCCCCCCTTGTCGGGGCGCATATAACCCAGAAATCCTAATGTCAGGGTCTCTTTTTCCGCAAATGATGCCGTCGCGGGCCGGGTCTGCGCGAATTTTTCGGCTTCACGGCTGCCGATATAGCTGGTGCGCAGAAGACCGGGCGCGATCCCATGGTGTTGCGCAATCTGGCGTACCCTGTCCGAGACGCACAGGACCAGATCGCAGCCAAGGTTGATCTGATCGACGAACCCGGCCCGGCGTGCGGCAAAGCCTTTGGCCCGGGACTGGGCCCGAGTTGCAGGGTCATCCGTGTTAGTCCTACGCAGCGCGCGCAGGACTCCACGCCCGGCCTGGGCGAACCAGCGTATATGCTGCTGCCCGCCCTGCCTCGCAACAGGCAACCCCGCGCGCGCCAGCCAGTGCTCGACCGCATAAGCGAGGCGAACCAGCCGTGGATTCCAGCGCCGGGTCAGACAAGAGTCACAGCGAGCGCCGTTCCGGAAATCGCGGCAGGCCGAACTCTCCTGACGCCACAGGTTCACTTGGGGGCAGAACGGATAGTAGTTGTGCAGCGTCAGGATGATTTTTGTGCCCGGCCAGCGCGCCCTGAGTTCCAGCACATCGGCGGGCAACCCTTCGAGATTGTGGAAATGGATCACGTCATAGGGACCGGTCCGTTCGATAAAATCGAAGAACGCATCCCGGGTCGCCGGGTGTGACAGCTGCGCCGGATCACCGAAGGAATGATGCGAGGGGGACAGTATCCCGGAATTGACGATCTCGTAGCGGTCGGTCCGGGCCGTGCCCGCACCGCGTCGCAGCCGTTCCCAGCGGGGCGCCCGCCGGCGCAGATCATGAGATATCCCCGCAGACAGAAAGACCGGCTCGATATCCCGGTCCTGCTCCAGCTTGGCCATCAGATTGCGCAGATAGGCCGTGACCCCGCCCCCGCGGGCGCGATCATCCAGATAGTCGACCCAGTTGTAGAACAGAATCCTCATGCCCTACCCGTATCCGGTGCAGGAAAGCGGCCCGCAGGTCACTGCATCAGCTCCAGATGCAGCGCGATGGCGTCTTCCAGATTGTCGAAATAGGACATCCGCCCCTGCGCCAGCACGATCCCGGCATCACAGAATTCCCGCAACTGCCCCATCTCGTGACTGACAAGAATTGCACTGGACGTGCGCATGCGCTCGGCAAATACCGTCCGGCTCTTGCGGCGAAAGGATGCGTCGCCCACCGCCGTCACCTCGTCCACCAGATAGGTGTCGAAATGGATTCCCATCGATGCCCCGAAGGTCAGCCGCGACCGCATGCCCGAAGAATAGCTGCGCACGGGTTCATGGAAATACTTGCCCAGTTCGGCAAAATCCTCGACGAACGCCATCAGGCTGTCGGTATCCACGCCATAGATCCGCGCGATGAAGCGGATGTTCTGTGCGCCGGTCAGATCGCCATGAAACGACCCCCGATAGCCGACCGGCCATGAGATTCGGCCATCGGTCACGATCTGCCCCGAATCCGGGCGCATGGTGCCGGCGAGAATCTTGAGCAGGGTACTCTTGCCGGCGCCGTTGCGCCCCAGCAGCGCCAGCGACTTGCCGGTGGGCAGGGTCATGTTCAGATTGTCGATGACCACCCGGCGTTCGCCCTGCACCCGGAAGCTTTTGGTCAGGTTTTCGAAGCGGATCATGACGGCTTCGCCCTATCCCCGGTCCCGGATGCTGTAATAGACCAGCGCCAGGATCGACCAGATCATCAGCAGGAACAGCCCCGCCAGCCCCATCAGGGTAAAGCGGCGGGGGTATTCCGAACTTTGCGCGAGGGTCGGCCTGATATAGGTGGCCAGATAGCGGCTCTGCCGGTTGGCATTGTCGCGGGCCAGTTCCAGCGCCGTCAGCGCCAGGCGATAGGACTCTTCCGCAAATTCGCGGTCGACGCTCAGGCTTTCATATTCGGCGATCAGCGTGGGATAGTCCTCGCCCACCGCCCCCAGTTCGGTGCTGTCCGAGGCGAAATCGCGCCGTTCCGCCGCGATCCGTTCGCGGATCACCGTGATGCGACGCTGCACGCTGGACAGGCGCGGGTCACCGCTTGAGACCGTGTCGCCCAACAGATCGAACTCGATCAGCGCCTCGGCCAGCGCCTGTTGCAGGTTGCTCATCACCCCCAACCGGCTCTGGATATCGGCCTCGGGGTCAACGATCTGGGTGCGGGTGCGGAACTGGGTCAGTGCTTCGCGTGCGGCCTTGAGCTGGATGACGGTCTCATCCAGATTCTCCCGCGCATAACGGATCGCATCCTCACGGGCCTGATCGCTGAGCGCATTGATACGGATCTGACTTTCGCGCACGACCTCCTGTGCGACCTGTTGCGCCGTTTCCGGGTCAAAGGCCAGCACCCGCACTTCGATCAGCCCCGTGGACTGATCATAGGAAATCCGCACGATGCGGTCCCAATACCAAAGCAGGTCTTCCAGAGTGGCGTCGGGCCAGATCGAGAACATCCAGTCACCGGGCCAGTGATCCGCGTAATGAGCCCGAAGATCGAGCCGGGCGTCGATCACTTCGACCATTTCCTGGCTCTGGATGAATTCATAAAGGATATCACTGTCCGACCCGGTGCCGGTGCCGGCGAACTGCGCCAGCCCACCCAGCAGTTCCGCCGCCGATCCGCCCTCTTCCGAACGCACGGTGAAGGCGGCGGTCGAGGCGTATTGATCCTCGGCCCGGGTCCACAAATAGAGTGTCAGCGCGATCAGCGGCAGCAGCACCATCAGCACGAAGCTGAGCATCAGGCCCCAGTGCCTCCGCCGCATGCTGGCCCGTTGCGCCAGCGGCAAAACCTGAACCGGCCCCTGAGGCGGCAGATTCTTCTGCGGGGCCAGCGGGCCTGCCGGTTTCGGCGCTTGTCCGGGATTGCCTGCGCCCGCAGGTTTTCCGCCCTGGCCCGCCCGTTCGCCCTTGCCCTGCGGCCCGGCCTGCCCGGGCGCCGCAACCGCGGCCAGCCGTGGCTGACCTGCCCGGTTCCCGCGCTTTTGGCCACCGGCCTGTTTTCCCGGTCTGTTTTCCGAAACGGGTGCATCGGACGCGGGGAGGGTCTGAGCGGGGCCACCAGCGGCCTTGGCAGTGGGATTTCCCGTCTCGGAATCTTGCGTCATGTAGGGACCAGCCTCGCCCTGAACGTGTTTGAATTCTATTCGGGTTTCTTACATAATTATGCGCCAGAGGCCAGTACGAGACCGCCCGCACATGTCAACTTCTTCAGGATTTCCCCCGGCCGCACTGAAACCCGGGGAGGGAACCGCGCGCCGCTGGGCGACGCCCCGCACTGTTCTGGCTTTGATCCTGCGGGAAATGTCGACCCGCTATGGCCGTTCACCCGGCGGTTATGTCTGGGCGATCCTTGAGCCGCTCGGCGCCATCCTGATTCTCAGTTTCGGGTTTTCCCTGCTGGTGCGGGCCCCGTCGCTGGGCAACAGTTTCATATTGTTCTACGCCTCGGGCTACATGGCGTTCAACCTGTACCAGTCTCTGTCCCTGACGGTTTCCAGGGCGATTGCGTTTTCGCGGCCATTGCTGATGTACCCCGTGGTCACCTGGCTGGACGCAATTGCCGCCCGCTTCATCCTCAATACTCTGACCGGGCTGCTGGTCACCTATCTGTTGCTGGCCGCCGCTCTGGCCACCATTGACAGCCGGACGGTGCTGGAAATGGCGCCGATTACGCGGGCATTGGCACTGGCATCTCTGCTGGGGCTGGGAATCGGCACGCTGAACTGCGCCCTGGGCGGGCTTTACCCGGCTTATGATCTCATCTGGTCCATCGCCACGCGGCCACTGTTTTTGATCTCGGGCATCTTCTACATTTACGAGGACATGCCCCGGAACATCCAGGACATCCTGTGGTACAATCCGCTGATTCACATCACCGGATTGATGCGGGTCGGGATCTATCCCAGCTACAAACCGCTCTATATCAGCGACATCTACGTTCTGGCGATCAGCCTGGCGAGCCTGCTGATGGGCCTGATCCTGCTGGGCCGCTATCACCGGGACATTCTGAACGACTGACCGCGCAGTCCGCCAGCCCCAGCACCTCGGTGTGGCCAAGGCTGGTTTTCCGGCGCAGGGCATCGCGCACGGCGCGCCGCTTCAGACGCAGATAAGCTGCGCGATCGCTTCCGTAATGGCGCGCCGCAAGATCCCATTTGACCACCATCAACGGCAACAGAAGCCAGAACAACCCCCCGGCTGCCGCACGATACATAAGCAGCCGGTTGCGGCAAAAATAATAGACCTTCCACAGGGGGCGCATGCCACCATGATCGCCACCGCCGAAGCTGCTGAAGTCATGTTCGAAGCGCAACTCCGGATCGAAGAGAATCTTCAGCCCCCGACGGCGCAGGGTCAGCGTATAGATCACATCGTCGCCATAAAGAAACAGCCCCGGATCGGGATATCCCGTCTCGCGGATGATCCGGCGGGACAGGAACAGCCCGACAAAAGAGGTCAGGTCGATCGGATGGGGCGCCGTGGCCTCATAGGCGCTGCGGGGAATGTGATATCCATCCCGCCCCCGAACCAGGGCGCGCAGGAAATGCCCGGGATGCCAGAACGGATTGACCGATGGCCGGTTCATTTCGCAGATGCGCCCGTCGGGGAAATACACGGCTGCGGCCCAGGCCGTGTCATCCGGACGGGGGCGGGCGTGAAATTCGGCCAGCGCCCCCGCGGCGGGGCGGGCATCATCGTCCATCACCACCAGCCAGTCCGGATCGAACCGTTCCATGGCCCGGCGCATGCCGCGCTCGAACCCACCGGCCCCGCCCAGATTGTCGGCGCTGTCGATCATGACAATCCGCGGATCGTTCTGTGCTGCTAGCCAGTCCCCCGTACCGTCGGTTGAGGCGTTATTCATCACGACAACGCCTTGCAAGTCCTCCGGGTCACTCTCCAGCAGGCGCTCCAGTGTCGGCCGGAGCTTTTCCAGCCGGTTGTGTGTCACAACCACCGCCACCAGGCGTCCGGTACCGGATTGCATGTCTGCGGTCACGCTATCCCCTTTCGATATCACCCGGTCGTCACCGTAGTTTCCCACCGCCATTGCCGCGCGGTCTGGTCGACCAGATACAACTGTTGGCGGGCGTAGTACACCTGCGGAGGGTGTGACATCCCGCGGCTGCCGGGTTCAGCATGTTGCGCGATCTTGGATGGTTTCACAAAGACAGGGAACCGGAATTCAGCCTTGGTTCGGAAATTTCGGGTGCAGCAGCCCGGCTTTCGTCCCGCGCCGGGGTCAATCTGCCGCTAACCTTGTCGGGAGAAACGGTGGTGATCATCGGTTCGCGCCGCCGTTGTCTTTCCCTATCTGGTCCAGTCGCCTTCTGTCTGCATGGCTGCTGGCGTCAGCGCGACCTGCAACATTTTGCGCGCGCGATAAAGGCGAATCCGGCTCAGACACAGGAAAGCCAGCCCTCTTTCCCTGATGCCCTGTACTTTCCCGGTGAACAACACCGTACCCAATTCGCCGGCTGGCGATCCCCCGACGGCGACCGCCCTGAGCAGCCAGCGGATTCTGCCAAAGGGTTTCCTGGCATAATCCGTGTAATCGTGAACGATGTGCCTGTCCCATTTACGGGTCAGCTCGGCAAAAGATTTACGGGCCGGATGATAGACGATCATATCCTCCGCATAGATCGTGGTATAGCCGAGCACCCCTGCGCGCAGCCCCCATTCCCGGTCTTCTGCAACGCCCAATCCAGCGAAGGGCCCGACCTTTCCAAAGACCTCTGCCCGCATGGCCAGATTGCCGGTGCCGGAGAAGCCTTCGGCGATGTGTTCGTTGTTGCGGTAGGAAAAGATGCTCTCATAGGGTTCCAGGAAAGTAGGGTGACCTGGTGTGGCGTATTTTACCCGCACGTCCCCGCCGATGACTTGGGTGCCCGGGTTCTGAAAGGCCGCCTCGATCGCCGAAATCCAGCCTTCATGCGCGTGGCAATCCGAATCGATGAAGGCCAGAATATCGCCACGGGCATTCGAAACCCCAAGATTCCGGGCGGGACCAGGACCTGATATCTCCTGCAAGTGAAGCTGCACGCCGGGATATGCGCCGCAGATCTCCTGCGGAAATACCTCGGATCCGTTGTCGACCACGATGATTTCCAACTCTGAACCGACATTAGCCTGCCGGTGCAGCGTGTCCAGGCAGATACGCAGATAATCCGGTTGATTGAAATGCGGAATGATGACGGAAATCAGCATTGGCGCCTCCTAAAAGAATTCCTGCAGGAAGGTTTCCAGTGCATAGACGGCCCAGAGCGTTTTGGAATGATCCGACTGCCCTGTCCGGTGCTCCCGGGCGAGGGTCAGGATTTGCGACGTGTCCAGATAATCCGAAGCGACACAACGTGGCGAGGTCATGAGATCCGCTAACTGGTCGTGCAGATCCCCGCGGAACCAGGCGTCCACGGGCATCCGGAAGCCGATCTTGCGGCGGTTGAGCACGGCCTCGGGAACCCGGGACCGCATGGCGGTGCGCAGAATGCGCTTCGTCGCCCGCCCCTGAATGCGCCAGTTGTCCGGCAGAGAGGTGGCGAATTCGGCCAGCCGGACATCCATGAACGGCGCCCGGCCCTCGATCGAGGCGGACATGGTCATGGAATCCATCCGCTCCAACAGATTGTCGGGCAACCAGGAGGTCTGATCGAACTGCAGCATGCGACGAAGGGCGGAAGCCCCCGGCGCGGTGCAGAACGGTATTGGGTCTTTTGTCCGGGTGCTTGCGGGGCCGCGCCACAGACTGTCGCGCTCTTCGGCGGACATGTTCCCGAACCAGCGTATCATCCTGTCTTCGAAATCGGCTTCCTTCAGGGCATGGGCGGCGATGCGCAGCCGTTTGGTCCGGACGGGGGCCACGGCCGTGGCCGCCAGAAGAGACCGCGAGGCAAGCGGCCAGAGAGAGGCGGGCAAGACGCGGCTCAGATGCGCTTCGGCGAAATGCTTGGGATATCCGCCGAACAGTTCGTCCGAACCTTCGCCGGACAGCACCACCTTGACGTGTCTGGCTGCCTCCAGTGACATCATGTGCAGCGGGAAATCGGCGGTTTCGGCCATCGGCGCGCCGCGGTGCAGGCTCAGCTCGGTCAGTTTTGCCATGATCTGTTCGGTCTTCAGTTCAATTGGCGTGTGGATCGTCCCGATAAGCCGTGCGGTTTCTGCGGCCGCGGTCAGTTCGGTATTCTCGTCCCCTTCGAAGCCGATGGAAAAGGTTCTGATCTCGGACACGCCCAGATGAGCCAGTGTCGCCACGATAGACGAGGAATCCAGCCCGCTGGACAGAAAGGCCCCGACCGGCACGTCAGAACGCAACCGCAGCCGGACGGCCTCGTCGAAAACGGTCAGGAAATCCTCGACCGGGTTCTGCGGGCGGGGAAAGGCAGCCTCGCCGCGCTCTTCTGGGGGCAGCCAGTACCGGCTTTCCTGCATTTTACCGTCTTTCCACAACAGCATGCTGCCCGGGCGGAGTTTTTTGACCCCGTGAAAGAACGTATTGGGGGCTGGAACGTAGCGCTGGCACAGGTAGTCATAGACCGAGTCGACATCCAGCACTGTTTCGAACCGGGGATGGCGCCTGAGGCTCGATATCTCCGATGCGAACAGCAGGCCTTCACCGTTCGGACTCGGAAACCGATAGAGAAACAGTGGCTTTTTCCCAAAAGGGTCCCGCGCCAGAACCACCGAACGATCCGCCTGATCATAAAGCGCAAAGGCGAACATACCCCGGAACCGCGGTAGGCTTTCCGCGCCCCAATGCCTCCAGGCTTCGAGGATGACCTCGGTATCAGAGCTGGTCTGGAACACCGCCCCCTTTTCCCGAAGTTCCGCCTGCAATTCCAGATAGTTGTAAATTTCTCCATTGAAGATGATGGTGAACCGCCCGTCATGGCTGCGCATGGGTTGGTCGCCGCCCGACAAATCGATGATCGACAGCCGGCGATGGCCAAAAGCCGCAACAGTCCCGTTATCCAGGGGCAGAAATACCACCCCTTCTTCGTCCGGGCCGCGATGCGCGATCGCATCTGTCATCTGTTGTAGAATGTCCTCGTCGGCGGGGGCGCTTATCCAACCAGCAATACCACACATACCCATCCCCTTATGAAGACCAAACCTAAAACCCTTACAATGCTATGTGTAAGTGATTTGGCTTGATACAAAAAGAGAGGCCCACAGAATAGAGGGATCGCTTTTGAGTTGCAGCAGCAATCAGGCGCTGAACAGTAGCGGGAAATTCTGGAGATTGTTGTCAGAAAACAGCAATACCGCTACCGATTCACCATTCCCGACTAGAGTCCCCGAAGGCGGATATACTCTCTTTTTTCGTGCCCGAGTGCCGCTGGGTATAGCCGGCACAACATGCAATCGCGGTGATATGGGTTCACGTGGGCAGGAAAAGTACCGGACTTGCAGCGGGTTGCGGGGCCGCCGAGCAAAACGCGCGCATCAGGGGCAAGGTGGCGGAATTCGCCATGCGGCAGCCTGGGTTGCGCCGGGATGGCCGTGATTGGGCATCTTTCGCCGCGTTGCGAACACGGAGGGACTGTGCAACCATGAACCCCTAGGGGTAATGTGCCAAGCAATTGCCATCTGGCTTGGTTCCTGATGCGGTTTGAGGAGCGATTCGTTCCGCAAAGGTTGTGATAGACGGCGGGCCGTCAGGGATTTTGTTGGTTTGGGTGCCGGTTGTGTGGCATCTGGAGGGTACGGGTATTGAAACACGATGCGGGCATGATGACGCCGGACGAATTGTATACCGGGCATTTCAACCTGACCGAGCGACCCTTCACGCTGGTGCCGGACCCGGGCTTTCTGTTCTGGACCGGTCAGCACAAGCGGGCTTATGCGGTATTGGAATTCGGCATCATTTCGCGGGCGCCCATTACCCTAATCACGGGTCAGATCGGATCGGGTAAGACAACCCTGTTGCAGAAATTGCTGAGCCAGGTGGATGAAAGCCTGACCATCGGGCTGATTTCCAATTCTCAGGGCGGGCGCGGAGAGCTGTTGCACTGGGTTCTGAACGCGCTGTCGGTCGAGACGGGGCCGTCGGAAAGCTATGTGGCCCTGTTTCAGAAATTGCAGAACTTCATTATCGCTGAATACGCCGCCGGCCGCCGGGTGGTGCTGATCGTGGATGAGGCGCAGAATCTGACGGCGGAAAGTCTTGAAGAACTGCGTATGCTGACCAACATAAACTCCAACAAGGACGAATTGTTGCAACTGATCCTCGTCGGTCAGCCTGAACTGAAGGATATCGTGCGTAGCCCGCAGATGCGCCAGTTGGCGCAGCGGGTGACGGCAAGCTTTTTCCTGAAGGCGATGGATGCGCCGACGGTCGCTGCCTATATCGCACATCGCATGCAGGTCGCCGGCGGAACCGGAGAGGAGTTCACACCCGAGGCCTGCACCCTGGTGCACGGAGCGACCGGCGGCACGCCGCGCTTGGTCAATCAGCTGTGCGAACTGGCATTGCTTTACGCCTGGAGCGTCGAGGACGCCGTCATAACGGGTGCGACCGTGCAGCATGTCCTGGATGACGACGTTTTCTTCGGGCGCGTCGAATCAGAGGAAGACACCGAGTGACCCCGAAACAATCAAGACATCAGATACAGGTTAGAACGGTATGATCCGGAACTATTACTGGCTCGTTTTTCGTCGGCGGCTGCCGTATTTCCTGATTGTGGTCATGATCGCGAGCGCAGTGGCGGTAACGGCTGCCCGGACCTTGCCGCCCGCCTATGTCTCGCAAATGAAACTGCTGGTGGAGGCGCCGCAGATCCCCGATGATCTTGCCCCGTCGACCGGGCGTATTCCAGCGTATGAGCAGCTCCATATCATTGAGCAGCGATTGCTGACCCGGGCGAATATGCTTGAGATTGCCGCAAAGATCAATGTGCTCAAAGGGCAAGATGAGATGAGTCCGGACCGGGTTGTTCAATCCATGCAGGCCCGGACCAAGATCGGCATAGACCGCGGAACGCCCTTGATGACGATCTCTTTCGAAGCGCCCACCGGGGCCAAAGCGGCGGCGGTACTGGGAGAATATCTGACCCTGATCCAGCAGGAGGACGTGGAATCGCGAACCGTGCGCGCGTCTCAGACGCAGGATTTCTTCGAACAGGAAGTTGCGCGTCTCAACGAGCGCCTGGCAATCAGCAGCGCGAAGATTCTGGAGTTCAAGACCCAGAATTCGGATGCCCTGCCCGAAAGCCTGGAATACCGGCTGAGCCAGCAAACCCTTTTGCAGGAACGTCTGGCGTTGCAAGAGCGGGAGCAGACCAGCCTGAAAGATCAGCGTGACCGGCTGTTGCAGATTTTTCAAACCACCGGAGCCGTTACAGGAACCGGGAACCAGCCGCTTTCTCCTGATCAGCAGGAGCTGGAACAGCTGCGCAGCCAGTTGGATACGGCATTGAGTGTCTATTCCGAAACCCACCCGCGCATCGTTCAGTTGCAATCCCGGATCGACAGGCTGAGCAAACGGATAGCGGCCCAGCCGCAACCGGAGCCCGAAGAAGAGACTGGGGTGAGTTCGGGCAACACGATTCTGGATGTCCAGCTTTCGGAAATGGACTCGCGGATCACCTCCTTGCAACGTCAGCAGGAAGCGACCCAGCAACAACTGGAGAAGCTGGTAGATTCCATCACCCGCACGCCCAGCAATGCAATCCGGCTGGATGAGTTGAAGCTCGAACATCAGAACATCGAACAGCAATACAATACGGCGGTCCAACGCCTGTCGCAGGCCAGTACCGGTGAACGGATCGAGGTCATGGCGCGCGGGCAGCGGATTTCCGTCATCGAACCCCCATCGGTTCCCGACAAACCAACGAAGCCAAACCGCAAAGCGATTGCATTGGGTGGTGCGGTATTGGGTATCGTGGCGGGGCTTGGGCTGATCGGTCTTCTGGAACTCATGGACAGATCCATCCGGCGGCAGAAGGATCTGGAAAACAGGCTGGGCATCACGCCTCTGGCGGTTCTGCCCTATGTGCAGACCCCAGGCGAAACGTGGCGCCGCCGCAGCGCGAAATTGATCGCGGTACTGATCATTCTCATCGGGGTTCCGGCGTTGGTCTATACCGTTCACATCTATTACCAACCGCTCGATCTGATTGCTGATCGGGTCATGGACAAGATGGGGGTGCGCTGGTGAGTTTGATCCTGTTCTGTCGGGAAGGAGAACCCTGATATGGAAAGACTGCAGGTCGCCATCGACAAGGCCCGTCAGCAGCGCAACAGGCGCAATGCGGTGCCCGTGCAACCGGCCGCAACCATTGAAGTGCAGCCTGAAGCCGGGCTTCTGGATCAGCTCGATTGGGCCGAGATCGACCCCAGGCGTGTCCGGCACAACCGGCTGGTGTCCTACATTGGCGGTCACGAAGCCGGACCACATGACATGCTACGCACCCGAATCCTGCAGATCGCTCTGAGCAAGGGCTGGCGCCGTGTGGCGCTTGTATCCGCCCATCAGGGCAGCGGGAAAACAACCACTGCCGCAAATCTCGCTTTCAGTTTTGGCCGGCAGACGGACCGCATGACCATGGTGCTGGATCTTGATCTGCGCCGGATCGGGCTGGCAAGCGTGTTGGGGTTGAAGCCCAAATCCGACATGGCGGACGTTCTGTCCGGGCGGATACCGTTTTCCGAGCACGGGATGCGGCTTGGTGACAATGTGATCCTAGGACTCAACAGCAAGCCGGCAAAGAATCCGTCAGAAATCCTGCAAAGTCACAAGGCGCATGAGATCCTAGACAAGATCGAGAATGCCTATCAGCCGGATATCATGCTGTTTGATATGCCACCGCTTCTGGCGACGGATGACAGTGTCGGTTTCCTAAAAAATGTCGATTGTGCGCTCATCCTCGCCGAGGTCGGCCAAACCACGATCGAACAGGTCGATGTGACCGAGCGCCAGGTCAACGAACTGACAAACGTCATGGGAGTGGTTCTGAACAAGGCCTCGGCCGTGGATACCGGGTATGGCTACGGCTATGAATAGGCCCGCGCGGATCATTTGACATATCCTACGGTTGGACCAGGCCTTTCCTGGCTTCCAAAGCGTTCACGATCGTATCTTCATAGGTGCTCAGCCGTTCCAGTCCCTGCGCAAGGGAAACCTTTGTCTGCGCTTGCAAGGCCTTGCGGTTTTCGAAGGCCGCGTCAAAGGCTTGCAGGATTTCCTCCTGAGAGCTGGTCTGACAGTCAACAAGCGCGTCATACCCCAAAGATCCGAACATTCCGGCGAATTTCCGGCTATAGGACATGGGCAGAACCGGAACGCCGCTTGAAAATGCAGCAATGCAGGCATGCATGCGGGCGCCGGCAAAGAAATCCAGACCGGAAATATAGGATTTTGCTTCGACCGGCGTCATGAATTTGGGGGCAAGAATAACGTTCGGAAACTCTGTGGCTATGAGCTGACTGGCACGGTAGTCGTCTTCGACTTCCAAAAAGTCCGATATGACGTGGGACACGAGGTGAAGCTCGCAATCCGGCCTTGTGCTGTAGCGCCCGACCAGTTCGCGGATGGCATCTGCGTAGGAGGTCTTGAGACCGAACATGTTCTTCTTGGTATATCCACCATGGTACAACAGGCCCGAGACATTGATCCCGATCCGTGTGATCCCGTCGTTCCGAATGGCGGGCGGATCATATGGGAGACGCAGTGCTACGTCGCTGGCCTGGATGATCGGTTTTTTGTACCCGATCTCTGTCAGGAAGGCTGTTGAAAGATCATCCCGGGAGGTGACCGCATAGGCGCGCTGCATGACGGCAAGGGCCAGCCGCCGGGTCAGGGTGCCATTGAATGGTCCGATCGTTTGCGGGCTCAGGATCAGCGGTCGCCTGGCCATGAAAGTCAGAAGCTTTGAGCCCAAAACGGTCCCATAGCGCTTGGAGCCGTATATGTCGGTGAAACTGTCGCCGGCGCCGATATCCAGCACCAGATCGCATCGGCGAAGCTGGCTGAAGAGCCCACCCGACGGTTTGACGAAATCCTTCAGGCGCAGCCCGATGACTTCCACGTCGTCGCGGATCATGTAATGAGGCTTGGGATCGGTCCAGCCGAGCACCAGAAACTTCGGAATGACGCCCGCGCGCCGCGCCGCATTTTCAACGATTACGATGTTGGCCAATGTCAGGGCGCCGACCCCGAGATTGTCCGAGTTCATCGAGTGCCAGACAAGGCCGATACGGGCGGTTGGGGAAGAATGCGTCATACTGGTCAAAGCTTCTCGTTATTGTGCCATGTGCAGGATCGGTTGAAATCCTGATCTCGTCCTCAAGTATTTGCGTTATGCAATCTGTTCAGCAGGCTGGTGTGATGTAAACGCTTCCCGCCGCATTTTGTTGCATGATCCGAAAATCTCTTTTCGCCGATGTCGTCACCGCCTTATGAGATGCAAAATCTGTAGCACTGCGCTGCGGTCAAGCAGCCAAAGCGCGGTTAGATATGTCAGGGCCCCCAAGGTGACCTGAAACAGAAGGTAAACCCCGTTTGGCCAGTTTGAAAATTCAGGCGCGAAAAGCAGGATCGTGGACATGAATGCCGTTGAAAACAGTGTTTCTTTGCAAGCAGTCAGAATCTCCTGCGGCTCAATCGCGATTTCGTGCCTCAATACCCAGATCCAGACGCCGTTCATGATCAGTTGCCGCGCCAAAAGCCCCAACCCAACACCGATGAGTCCGAAAGATGCCCCAAACGAAACGCACAGGATTTGCACGGTAGAGCCAAGTGTTGCAATTCGCAGAGCCTTCTGTGAGCGCCCAATCGCAATGAGCAGGGGCTGATTGAAATGAAGGGGCGCGCTCACGGCGGCCGCGACCGCCAAGATGGATAGAAGGCCTGGCAAGTTTTGCCAATGTGACCCCAGGAATACGGCAATCGCCTGTTCGGATACCAGCGCGAGCCCCACAAAGAGCGGAGTCGTTATGATGAGGCAGATCCGCAGCGCGGAAAGATAGGCGTTTCGGACCCGGGACAAATCCTCTTGAATTTCGGAAAACGCGGGCAAGGCCACAGCGTTGATACTCTGTGTCAGAACAGTCTGAAGCGCCCGGACAATACGCTGGCAAACGTATAGAAGCCCCAGATCGGCCACGCTGATGAAAAAGCCCACGATGAACCGGTCAGCCGTATCACCGATGTAGCGAACAACGCTGATCCCGGTCACCCGGAGCCCCGTCGGCAGCAACTCCCTCAATTCTTGAACGGGGAAGTTGAATTCCGGCCGCCAGGGCAAGGCAATCCACAAAAGAAGGGTGGAAACACCTGCCGTCACCAGATTCAGGGCGACCAGACTCCAGACCCCTGCCCCGTAGGCCGCTGCCGAAATTGCGGCGATCCCTCCGCATGAGCCAGCAATGAGTGCCCTCATCGCCAGAGCCCGGAACCCAAAACTGCGCTGCAGCAGGGCCTGATGCACCGAGCCGGCAAAGGTCAGGATCATGCCGAGCGACAGGAACCGCAAAACCGGGGCAATGCTCGGATCCCCTGCCCGGTCCGCAAAGGTTCCCGCTAGGATCATCAACCCTGCCGCAAGTATCAGCGCAAATCCCTGCATTGCCCAGAAGCAGGCTGTCTTGTGCCGGTCGGTAATATTGCGCTCGCGGATCAATGCGGTCCCCAAACCGAACTGCCCGACGGTTTGTGCCAGCATGACAAAAGAGTTTGCCAGCGCGACAACACCGAAATCCCTGTCATCGAGAAAAAACCGCGCCAGAATCAAGAACACCACAAAGGCGATCCCCTCGCGCGCGACATTCTGCAAAGAAGCCCAGAGACCTGCCCGCATCAGACGTTTGCCTCGTGGCAATTGCTGCGTCATCGCGCGTCCTTATGTGTCAGTCCCGGATTCAATTCAGTCTTCCGCAGCGCCGGCGGCATCCGGAAACGCCTCAACGGAAACAAGCTCGGCCCCGTCGGGCAAAATCAGAACGATATCGGGAAAGCTGTGCGAATAGCGCGAGGGATCATCCATGCCGGTGAAGACCGACCGTGTCTGCAGCTCATCATCCTGTGCCAGCATCCGGATCTTTGCCAGATATGCTTCTCCGAAAACATTGGCATTGCCGGACACATCCGCCGAACGCAGAACGATCGCTTGCCCGGTATCGGTCCCGTTTTCGTAAAGTACCGAACGCCAGTATCGTGGGACCAGCCGGTCGCGCCCGTAAATCTTCTCGATCCAGTTTTGTAGAACCCGCGGGCTTCGGTTGTATATGGCCCGAACGACCCGCGAGACCTCGGCTCCGCTCTGCCCTAGAACCCAGATATCGAGATCTCTGTCATGGTCGCTGTCAAAGGGTACGACTCGTGCCTGCAAGCCATTTGTCCATGACAAGTCGATCAGGTCGGTCGCTACAAAACGGTTGCCCTCACGCAGATGAATCCCCTGAGGCAATGTCAGAATGTCGCGAAAGCCATCGCCATTGAAATCCGCAATCGCCCCATCGCTGCTGGTCGCCGGGAGCCCAAGGCTGTTCAGATCCCGCGGCACGGGCCGTTTATCCGACAGCGGAAAAACCAGATTTCCCTTGGGAGAGAAGATGACCGCATCCCAGGTTCCGTCGTCATCCAGATCGTTCAGGATAACCTTTTCGGTTCCGGAAACCGGGGCCTCCAGTTGCCATTGCCGATCAAAAACACCCTCTGCCCCCCGCTTGAACAGTGCGATTTCGCCCTCGGTGATCCATAGCATGGCCAGGACCGCGTTTCCTGCCGCATGTGGCAGGAACCTGAATACCCCTGAATAAGGCAGGTCCAGCCCAAAAGACGCGGCGCTCTCGGCAAAGCCGCCATCGGAATCCTGAAGATAGAGCCGGTTTTTTGCCGCGCCGCTTTCAGCGCCAAACCCGCTGCGGCCACAGACCTGGTATAGGTCGAGATACCCGTCACCGTTGATGTCCAGCCACCCGGCTTGCCGCCCCGGACAACCGTCTTTTTCTATTCCGCTATCCGAAATGACATCCCTGAAGCCATCGCCCGTCCACTCAAAAAGTTCATCGCGCGCTTCGGGATGAACTTTTTGCATCCATCCACGGGCGCCTCCGCGGCTGACAAAAATCACCGGCCCCGCCTTGCCCGGCAAATCGGCCATAGCCAGACCGTGCCTATCACGCGAGGAAAATGTAAATGTATGTGCTTTGGGCTCGATTGCCATCGCGCCCAGCTGCACCTTGGTCAGATCGGTTCCGGGATCCAAAGTCACCGAGATCGGGAACCCATCGCTGGGGGCCGGAACCGGCAAAAGTTCGATCCGCCCACCGTCAGGAATCTCAAAGCGTATGCGATGGCAGTTGGGCCGCGTGTCGCAGTGCTCGGCCATGACTGCCGCGCCGCCAAAAGCCGCATATTCGGTGTCCCACGGAATTTCGAAATATCCCCTGACGCGTTCCTCTGGCATCAGCCCATTGGAGTCAACGATGAAATGGGCCTCTTGCATGTAGATCCGGATCGGTCGCAGTGCGGGGGCCGGACCCAGGCCGCCCTCGAAGCCGGGCAAGGCGGCATCCTGAAACAGCCCGGAGCGGCCAAGGCCGGTTGAATGGGCGGCCTCTGCCGGGCCATCGACGCCAAACCGGATCCACTGTGCGGCGCTGTGGTTCACGGTCCAACGATCAGGAAGACCGTCTCCGTTCAGGTCGGCAAGGCCGGCATCGAAAACATTGTAGATGGGGAAATCCTCGATAATCTCAAATACATTCGAATCCGGGAGATTTCGCCGTGGGTCGATTAGAAAAATCGCCAGGAGGGCGATCAAAGGTACGGACAGAAGCAGGAATACGAACGTCTTACGCATCTGCGGTGAACAATTTGCTGGCTTCGGGCTGCATGCCCGCGCGCTTTTCATAGGCGGTACCGGCCCGCAACAAAGCCCTGTCCAGCCAGGCAAGGCGTTCTCCCGAAATCGCTTTTGATTCGTGTTGCCCCTGCACCCGGATGTTCAATATGTCCGGATCAATGCGCACGTCGCAATATTCCGCAATTTTGTTTAGATCTGTGCCCCCCTGCGTCAGTTCCTCGTAGGAGATGATCATACCTCCGGTTCGTTTGGCAATCTCTGGATACTGGATCAAAAGACGCTGCCGGTGGCGTGCGAAGGCAAACGGGGTGAAGGCCGACCGGTCCGGCCAGGAAGCATACCATCGCATTGCCGGGGAAAAATGCTGATAGGATCGGAACGCGTCCTCGACATCGCGGTAGATCAGCAGAAATTTCGCATTCGGAAACAGCCAGTGCAGAAAGACGGCTTCTTCAAGACCGAAACGCACTTCCTTCAACCCCCAGCGGGTCGCACCCAATGCGTCTGCCGGGGCTGAAAACAACCGGCTGAGCATGGCCCTGAACGCATCCCTGAGATCCTCTGGAGAGGGGTACAGGTTGGCAATCCAGCTTGTCGTGAGATTGTCCGTCTCATGCCCGGCAACAAAATAATTCTCAGGTGGCCAGCTATGTGTTACCGGCCGGGACAGGCGCGCCAGAGACTGAACAATGCCGCATTGATCATAGGGCTCTCCCCAGATCAGGGTCGTCTGATCCGAACAGATAAGGCGCTGCAACAATGTCGAACCCGACCGCCATCCAGCGGAAAATATGAAGATCGGGCTGACACCCGCCTGCACCGGAGGGGCCCGGTCGATAAGCGCCTCAAGACCATGAAGCGGCATTCCCGACAAGCGCCGGGTTTCGGTCCTGGCCTGCTGGGCCGCACGGGTGCCAACCAGGCTTTTCAGGCTTGCCTTCACGTGCCGCATCAGGGAGAACTCAGCGGGTCTGACATTAGGGACAGCCGGATTTGCCCGATTCCAGGATGAAACGCGCAATCCGGCCCGGCCACAAGTCCGGGTGAACCCCGCCACTTACACGAATACGAAAGTATCATCGACATAGGTTAGTTGAAGATACTCCTCGACCTGCTGGCGCTCGCTTTCGTCAAGCGCCCGGTCATAGATCAGCACCGCCGCAATCTCGAGTTGGCTTTCTCCCTTGTCATTGATCTCCGCTCCCAGAACCAGACGCTCGAGATCGGTGTTGAAGGTATGGGTGTCGCTGTCGATCAGGGATCCGTTCAGATAGTGGTTGAACAGATCATTCTCGAGCGTCACCGACTGCACCAGCCAGCCGGGCGTGACCGCATCGACATCGGAATCATAGTCATTGGCACCGGCATAGCCCTGCACCGACAGATCCTGGTCATTCCAGCTGGAGACGAGGCCAAAGGTCTGGTTCCGTGCACCGTCACCATAGGCGACCCCCGCTGAAACGCCTTCGTTATCGATATAATCCACCACGAAAAAGATCGTCCGGTCCGCGCTGCCTGCCGACAGCCCGTTCAGCGTGTCGGTGGCATTGATTCGCTCCAGCAGATCACCGGTGCCGTCAAAGGCGATCGCCGCCTCACCGGTCGGGGTTGCATTGGCCACCAGCTGCGGGTCGCCCTGTGCCAGCAGATCGTTGCCACGCCCCGAGCCGTCCAGCCAGCCGGTCACAGTATTGCCCGCGCCAAGGCTGACATTCTCACCCGACTCGTAGGCCGCCACCAGCCCGTCGGTCACCGGCACGTTCTGCGGGCCACCAACCTGGATCGTCACCGTGGCGCTGTCGCCGCCGGTCACCTGATAGGTGAAGCTGTCTTCGCCCTCGAACCCGGTATCCGGCGTGTAGGTAAAGCTGCCATCCGCCGCCAGCGCCAGCACGCCGTTCGACACGTCGCTCAGGACGGATGCCGTGAACGGGTCGCCTTCGGGATCGCTGTCATTGGCCAGCACACCCGTGGCCACATCCGCCACCAGCGCCGTGTCTACATCCGTGCCGTAGCTGTCATTCACCGCCTGGGCCGGATCGTCCACCGGCGTTCCGGTCAAAGTCATGGTCGCCTGATCCGTTCCGCCGCGCCCGTCGCTCAGTTCATAGACGAAGCTGTCCACGCCATCGAAATCCGCATTCGGCGTATAGTCGAACGTGCCGTTCGCATTCAGCACAAGCGTACCGTTCGACACATCGGCGACCAGCGACACGCTCAGCCCGTCACCGTCCACATCGTCGTCAATGCCATTGCCATTGTCGGCCAGAACATCGCCGGACACCGGCGTGTCCTCGGTGAAGGCAACATTGTCGTCCTGGGCAACAGGCGCGGTGTTGTTGGGGTCGGTGATGTATTTCGTCTGCAGGAAATCCTCGACCTGCTGACGTTCATTCTCGCTGAGCGCGCGATTGTAGATCAGCACCGCCGCGATATTCATCTCGCCTTCGGCGGCATCTCCGATATGAGCACCCAGCACTAGCTTGGTTAGTGTTGTGTTGAACGTATGCGTGTCCGTGTCAATCAGCCCACCGTCGATATATTGCGACAGAACATCATTGCTTAGAACCACGGACTGAACCGCCCAACCCGGCGTGACACCATCCACGCCAGTGCCGTAGTCGTTCTTCCCGACCCAGCCCTGAACCCCGTAATCCCCCGAGCTGCCCTCGGCCACCACGCCGAAGGTCTGATTGGCGGATGCCGTACCATACGTCACCCCGGAAGACCGGCCATTCATGTCGATATAATCCACCACGAAAAAGATCGTCCGGTCCGCGCTGCCTGCCGACAGCCCGTTCAGCGTGTCGGTGGCATTGATTCGCTCCAGCAGATCACCGGTGCCGTCAAAGGCGATCGCCGCCTCACCGGTCGGGGTTGCATTGGCCACCAGCTGCGGGTCGCCCTGTGCCAGCAGATCGTTGCCACGCCCCGAGCCGTCCAGCCAGCCGGTCACAGTATTGCCCGCGCCAAGGCTGACATTCTCACCCGACTCGTAGGCCGCCACCAGCCCGTCGGTCACCGGCACGTTCTGCGGGCCACCAACCTGGATCGTCACCGTGGCGCTGTCGCCGCCGGTCACCTGATAGGTGAAGCTGTCTTCGCCCTCGAACCCGGTATCCGGCGTGTAGGTAAAGCTGCCATCCGCCGCCAGCGCCAGCACGCCGTTCGACACGTCGCTCAGGACGGATGCCGTGAACGGGTCGCCTTCGGGATCGCTGTCATTGGCCAGCACACCCGTGGCCACATCCGCCACCAGCGCCGTGTCTACATCCGTGCCGTAGCTGTCATTCACCGCCTGGGCCGGATCGTCCACCGGCGTTCCGGTCAAAGTCATGGTCGCCTGATCCGTTCCGCCGCGCCCGTCGCTCAGTTCATAGACGAAGCTGTCCACGCCATCGAAATCCGCATTCGGCGTATAGTCGAACGTGCCGTTCGCATTCAGCACAAGCGTACCGTTCGACACATCGGCGACCAGCGACACGCTCAGCCCGTCACCGTCCACATCGTCGTCAATGCCATTGCCATTGTCGGCCAGAACATCGCCGGACACCGGCGTGTCCTCGGTGAAGGCAACATTGTCGTCCTGGGCAACAGGCGCGGTGTTGTTGGGGTCGGTGATGTATTTCGTCTGCAGGAAATCCTCGACCTGCTGACGTTCATTCTCGCTGAGCGCGCGATTGTAGATCAGCACCGCCGCGATATTCATCTCGCCTTCGGCGGCATCTCCGATATGAGCACCCAGCACTAGCTTGGTTAGTGTTGTGTTGAACGTATGCGTGTCCGTGTCAATCAGCCCACCGTCGATATATTGCGACAGAACATCATTGCTTAGAACCACGGACTGAACCGCCCAACCCGGCGTGACACCATCCACGCCAGTGCCGTAGTCGTTCTTCCCGACCCAGCCCTGAACCCCGTAATCCCCCGAACTGCCCTCGGCCACCACGCCGAAGGTCTGATTGGCGGATGCCGTACCATACGTCACCCCGGAAGACCGGCCATTCATGTCGATATAATCCACCACGAAAAAGATCGTCCGGTCCGCGCTGCCTGTCGGAAGTGCAAAAATCGTATCATCGGCATTGACCCGTTCCAGCAAGTCTCCGGTGCCGTCAAAGACGATTGCTGCCTGCCCGGTCGGAGTCATGTTGGCGACCAGCTGCGGGTCGCCCTGTGCAAACAGGTTGTTGCCGTTGCCTGAACCATCCAGCCAGGCTGTTACGGTGTTGCCTTCACCAAGTCCGATCTTAATGTCGGATTGCAACAGCAGGACCAGCCCGGACGTTACCGGCACTTGCGTCGCCGTTCCGATCTGAATCGGTATATTGGACGAAAAGGTGGTTTCCTCTCCATCCGAAACCTCCAGGAATGCATCGTAGCTGCCTTCGGTCGCATATGTGTGAGAAGCAGTAACCACGCCCGAAGGATCAACCTGACCAGCGGCGCTGTTGCCATCACCGAAATGCCAAGTATAGGTCATCGTATCGCCATCAGCATCCGTGGCATTGGCAGTGAAGGTAATCTCGGTCGTACCAGCGCCACCAACCGCGATATCCGATTCCTCGTCGCTGATCTCCGGAGCGAAATTTACATCACCGGCCAGAACCTGGAAAGCGTTGGACAGGACGGTATGTGTCGGATCGGAGAGGGACAGCGATACGCTGTAAGTCCCATCCACCGTATATTGATGTTGCACCGAGATGATGCCGCCCGGCCCGACGACGTCATTGACCACTGTACCATCGCCAAAGTTCAGCACATATGTCAGCGGATCGCCCTCGGCATCGCTGACCGTGGCGTCGAAAGTCACCGTCAGCGGCAGATCGCCCGACTGCGGGCTCAGAGTGGCACTGTCGATCGAGGGGGCAAAATTGTCGTCAAAGGTGATGCGATGCACCTCGCCGGACGCGATCATCGCGTAATACAGCGCGCCGTCCGCTCCGACCGTGAGCGCCACGATCTCGTTGGTTGTGCCCGGGATCTCGGCCGAGGGTCTGAAGGCGAAATCGCCCAGAACTTGCGTGCCAGTGCTGTCCAGTCGCAGATAACGAATGAAGTCATTGGTGTAATCGCCATAGAAATAGACCCCGTCCCATTCCTCGGGGAACATGTCGCCGCGATAGACCTCGCCACCGGTAATGGACGTACTCTGCCCTTCATGGGCAATCGAGAAGATGGGGGCCGAATAGAAATCTCCGCTGGCTGCATCGGCAATGTCGCTGTCCGGCAGTGGATAGTCATTGGGGTCTTCCGGGCTTTCCCCGGCATTCGTATAGACGTTGGGCGTACCTTCGTAGAATGGCCAGCCATAGAAGGCCCCGGCCTGATCCAGAGAGGTGGTATGAATGTCGTCATGCGCCAGGTTCTGACGGTTGCCGCCGACCTCGCCGATATACATCTGCCCATATTCCATGTCCCAGCGAGCCCGGAACGGATTGCGCAGGCCATAGGCCCAGACATAGTCGTTATAGCCGTCATTGGGATCGGCCCAGGGGTTGGCTAGTTGCCCGTCGGTACCGTCGGGCACCGTACCGTCGGAATTCACTCGGATGATCTTGCCCGACGAGGATTCCGGGTCGAGCATGATGTCTTCGCCACCGTCGGCCCCCTCGCCCGGCGTGGTGGCCTGGAATTTGTCCGAAGTCGTCAGCCAGAGCTTGTCATCGGGCCCGAAGTCCAATCCGCCGCCATAGTGGCAGCAGGCCAGATAGCCGTCGGTGTCTTCCCAGACCACAAATTCGCTGGTCAAATCCCCGGTCGAGGTCAAACCGCCGGCGTTTTCCTCATGCTGGAAGCGGGCGATACGGGCATTTTCCGGGTTGTTGGGTGTATAATACAGATAGAAATAGCCGTTATTGGCAAAATCCGGATCCAGCGTAATATCCAGAAGTCCGCGTTCCTGCCCGGAATCGATATTGTTCAGGGTCATGTAGATTTCGTTCGATCCGGTTTCCGGATCGACGATGCGGATTTCGCCATCCTTGGACAGCAGAAGCATCCGGTTGTCCGGCAGGAAGGTCATCGAAATCGGCAGGAAGAACGGGCTGCCACCCGTCATGTCGGCACGGGTGATGACGGTTTCGTTTTCAAACCCCTCCAGGGACAGCGGCTGGTATCCGACATCCAGGGTCACTGTCGCGGGCGCGGACTGTACGCCTTCGGCATCGACCAACTCATAGGTGAAGCTGTCGCTGTCACCCGGAGAACCGTCATGCACATAGGTCACGATGCCGGTCGTCGGATCGATATTGGTTATCGTGCCGTGGCTCGGGCCGGACAGGATGTTGATACTGCTGCCATTCAGGGCGCCGTCATCGAAATCGTTGTCCAGAATATCAAGTTCCGTGGCCCCTCCGATTTCGGCATCCAGCAGATCCCCCACGGCGATCGGCGCGTTGTTTAGCCCATCGTTGGTCAAGTATTCCTGCTGTAAATAGTTTTCGACCGCCAAGCGGTCGGTCGTGTCGAGCGCGCGGTCATAGATCAGTACCGCAGCCACGTCCAACTGGGCATCCCCCAGGTCCCCCAGCTCTGAGCCGAGGACAAGCCTGGTCAGGTCGGTGTTGAAATTGTGGCTGCCGCTGTCAATTAGAGATCCGTTCAGGAAATGTTCGTACTGTCCGGCCGACAACGTGACAGATTGCACGATCCAGCCTTGAGATTCAGCATCCACGCCCGAGCCGAAGTCATTGCCACCACCATAGCCCTGAATGCCAAGCTCGTCGCTGTCCCACTCGGAAACTAGCCCGAAGGCTTCATTCGAGGCGTTGTCGCCATAGGACAATCCGGCTGAAATTCCCTGATTGTCGCCATATCGAACCACAAAGAAGATCGTTCGGTCTTCATTCCCATCCGGCAGAGGGGTCAGGCCTAATACCGATTCGAGGTTGTCATCCGTGCCATCGAACGTGATGGACGGCAGCCCCGAAGGCGTGACCATGCCGCCGAAGGTTGGATCACCATTTGCCGTCAGATCAATCCCGGATGAGGATGCATCCTTCCAGCTGGTGATGACACCATCTTTCGTTTCGATTCCAGAATTTACTTCAAGATGAAGAACTAGGCCATCTACGATAGGCAACGACATGTTTAAGTACCCCACAACATCACACCAAATAACCTGACAATTCGAACTTGTGCCTGGCAGCTCAGCAGCCGATCAGAATATCTATGGGTCTTCTAAAACTGAATGGACCCTAAGAGCTGGACGCAAGGCGATTAGGTTCAAAAAATCCTTATTGCGAAAACTATCATTGTGGGGTTTGACACGCAAGAAAACTGCCTGCGTTCGAATGCCCCGGTCACGGTTTTCGGCCGCCGGCGTCAGGCACGAACCCCGCGCATCAATCGGTGACCCGCCGCAATATCGCCCGCCGCAATGTGCCCAGAAAATTCCGGACAAACAGCCAAGGCCCCGCATCGCGGGCGTTTTTCAGAAGATGAAACCCACTGTATCTGGGCACCGGCTTCCCGGCCAGCTGCAATGCAAGAAGTCTGGGCAAGGTAAAGCGGCGCTTTTCCTTTTGCCCCGGCTGCATCGGTAGAATACCCCTCACGTCGAATGGACTTGCGGCAATCGCGCCTTTTGCCATGGCGTCCTGCACGATCCGCTCTCCCTCTGCCGTGCGGCTGAGGATCAGGGAGACCCCTTCTCGCTCCGCGAACAGGGGATAGCCCTTGTCATCGGTTTCCCAGGCATCGGCGCAAACAATATCGGCAAATCCGCCAGTGCCATCAGGACAGATACGGCAGCGGAATTGAACATGTTTCGACAAGATGCCGCCCCAGCTATCCGCATAGCTCATCTTGTGGACCGCCCCGTTTGCCATCGTCGCCTGGGCAAATCCCGGCCAGCCATCCCCGCGATACCGGAAGGCCACGACCTTGTCGGGATCTGCTCCCATTTCTTCGACAATCCGCCTGGCGCCACCCAAGCTTGGCACTCCCGCGCAGAAAAAGGACAGCATTACCGGAAACCGCGGGGAAACACGCGGGTCGATCCGGGCGAGCGATCGCATCGCCGCGACGTCGCAGGGCTTGCCAACAAAAGCAGTGCGCTGATCTTCCGCCAGCCAATCCTCCAGCGCCTCCAGCGGTGCCGAAGGGGCATAGCGCGACCCGGCCGCGGCAAAAACCTGTTCCGCGTTGATGCTTGTCACCGTGGCGTTGCCCAAAGGCAGATCGGGCGCCGTTGCGGTCTGAAGCACCCGGTCGACCGTTCCGCTTTCCAGAAGATGCACAAGAATAGCCGACAGCGCGCCCCCCGAAGATCCGTTATGGCGCAGCGGCGGATCTGTCGCATATCCCGTGTATAGATTGACCATAGGCCCCCAAAGCGGATGATCCCGGCGCTTTGCGGGTTCCTGTACCAACCCGGTTCCCGGACATATTGCGAAAATCTTGGCTTCGACATCTTTCGATATTGCGGCCTTTTGCACCGGCCGCAGGAAACCGCTCCGCGAGTACTCCATTCCGATGCCCCCCCGGGACACTGCGGCACAGCCACCGCAGCCGGTGCACAAACGCCCGCGCGCAACCTTCTGCAAGGTTGGAGATGATGGAAACATGGCGGACATCGTTCCGCTAGGGGCGATAACCGGGCCCGGCACCCTTGCGCTCCCGCCCCGTTGCCAAATCAAACTTTTTCTGCCTCTCGATCACCAACAAACCGGCCTCACTTGTTAAAACCCTTGGAGTCTTTAGAAAACGCCATCAGATTGGCATCTTCACCGGGTATGATAAAGTCTCTATTCTAGGAATTTTGACCAACCCCTCAAGATTGCCACAAATATCCTTCAACAATCATGTACCGGTCAAACGATGCATACCTCACCGGATCAATATAGTATTCAGAACAATGACCCAGCATATGCGAACAGTGACGGCGAGCCGCTCTCTTGGCACAACAGCACCCGCTGCCGGCGGTGACCGCTCGCACCGTTTGTCCTTGCCGCCCCGCCTGTTCATCATATCCCTCGTTCTGCCGTTCTTTTTCACCATCGGCCCCATGCAAATGACGGCCAACCGCCTCCTGCTCGCCCTTTGGGTCGTGCCGGGTCTGATCATGTGGCTGCAGGGCCGGGCGGGTCCCGTCCGCGTTGCCGATCTGGCGTTGTTCGGGATGTGCTTGTGCGTCTCGGCCAGCTATCTCGTGTTGCATGGCCCGGTTGCCGCGGTGGAACCATCCGGTATCTATTTCATCGAAACCATGGGGGCATATCTCATGGCGCGATGCTATATCCGGAACGCAGATGATTTTTACGCGATTGTCCGAATGCTGTTCTGGACCATCATGCTGATGCTTCCTTTCGCAATCTACGAAACACTGACCGCGCATAATATTCTGCTGGAGCTTGCAAACCAGATCACCTATTCCGGCCGGGAACAGGTAAAAGAAGCGCGTTGGGGCCTGGACCGGGTTCAGGGTGTCCTGCCGCATCCGATCATGTTCGGGGTATTCTGCGGCGGGGGGGTTGCCCTCACATATTACGTGCTGGGATATCAGGCCCCACCCTGGAAGCGCCGCCTGCAAACCCTGCTGGTGACCGGAACGGCATTTTTGTCGCTGTCGTCCGGCCCGCTCACCGCTATTGCCGCGCAGCTGGGCCTGATTTCCTGGGATCGCGTGCTCCACAAGATCAAACATCGTTGGGCCATCCTGAGCGGTGGTGTTCTGTCGCTGTATGTCGCGCTCGAGATTGCCGCAAACAGATCCGCACCTGAAGTTTTCATATCATATTTCGCCTTCAACGCGGAGACCGCGTATAACAGGATCCGGATTTGGCGCTTCGGAACCGCCTCCGTGGCCGAACACCCCCTTTTCGGGGTCGGGCTGAACGATTGGGCGCGGCCTGAATGGATGAGCAGCAGCATAGATATGTTCTGGCTGGTCCCCGCTGTCGTTAACGGGCTGCCGGCCGCCTTGCTGCTGCAACTGGCCTTCTTTTCGCTGTTCATCTCGACCGCGTTCAAATCTGGCCTGAGCGATCACTCCGCCCATTACCGCACTGGGTATCTGGTTTGCATGATGGGGTTTTATCTGACGGGGTGGACTGTCCACTATTGGTGGATCATCTATGTCCTTTTCATTTTCCTGCTCGGATCCGGGGCCTGGATTCTCGACGATGATGGCCGGGACGAGACGGGACCGCCCAATCCCCCCCGCGACGGATCTCAACGCACCGGCCGAGCCTCGCACTATACTCGCTTTGCCGCAACTCACATACGTGGAAACGGCACATGACCTTCTTCGTTCCCGGAAAGCCTTTCATTGCGGGCATGTTCGCGCTTCTGACCCTGTCGCTCCCCGCTCACGCCGGGACCGGTCAGCTTGACAAAACAATGGCGCGGGCAAATGGCGGCGATACAATTGAGCTTGCGCCGGGGAATTACGGGTCGCTGGATCTCCGGAATATAAGCTATTCCAGCATGGTCACGATCCAGTCCGCGGATCCGAACAATCCGGCGGTTTTCACGGAAGTATCGCTCGACAATATCAGCCATCTGCGCGTGGACGGCGTCAAGGTCGCCAATGGCAGCAACGGCGGATACGCATCCAAGATCGTCGGGATCACCAACAGCGATCACGTCGAATTCGTGAACTCCGAAGTGCACGGCCCGGTCGACAACATCTACGATGGACATTACGGGATCTACGTCACCGACAGCTCCAACGTGATGATCAGCGGCAACAACGTGCATGACGTCAAAAACGGCTTCATCGTCACCCAGAGCAGTGGGATCGAACTCAGCGAGAACCATGTCGACTATATCGGCAATGACGCCTTCAAGTTTGGCGGCCTGACCAACTTCCTGATCGAGAACAACACTCATGGCGGTCATGTCTATCCCGAAGACGGCGCACATCTTGACTTCATGCAATTCACCGGTGCCCCGTCCGGCGACGGCGTCATCCGCGGCAATGTCTATCTCGCGGTGACCCAGGCAAATGTGCAGGGGATTTTTCTCGACGACACCGAGTTCCACAACATCCTGATCGAACAGAACATCATCGCGACCGGTATGGTCAACGGTGTTGCTATCTACGGCACCACCACGTCCGGTATCACCGTGCGCGACAACACCCTAATCCACCTTGATGGCACCGGCAGCAA
>NZ_JBQFYW010000014.1:0-112668 GCF_056541825.1 Ruegeria sp. AF8
CCGTCAGCCAGAAAAGATCAGACATGGTCACCGCTCGATTTTCGAACCGTGAATCACGCAGCCAAGCGGAAATCAATGGGTCCTGACCCTAGTTCAGAAAGATACTGCATAATGTGTACGACTCCATATCAATGGCACGATCTTGCATCGCGCAACTTTTGATAGCAATCCACAAGGCAAAAAATATCTATGATTGCGGCACCTAGTCGCTGCGCATTTTTTGAGTCGCTTAGCTGGACATGTCGACTTGAAACAACGGCTTCCATAGCGCCCTATTTGCGCCCTAACAATCGATTGCAATGAACGATCTACTGCTAAGTCATTGATTTAGTGGTGCCCCCACACGGACTCGAACCGCGGACCTACTGATTACAAATCAGTTGCTCTACCAGCTGAGCTATAGGGGCACGCGGATGAATTACTGAGTTCGACCATCGACTTCAAGACACAATTTTCCGATTGTCCAAAACCGCATTCGATATGAGGGTCTGAAGCGCGGGACAGTCCATGAACCGGTCGCAACACGGTCGGCTTCGTTGTTGTCCAGAACCGCGCGACCCGCGAGACGCTCAGATCCGGGACATACGCTTGATTTGACTGTCCGGGCCAAACATGCAACCCGGATCAGGAAAGACTGAAGCCAAATCAAAGGCGAGAAATGCAACTGGTTTTTCATACTGGAGTACACGCAACCGACGGCGGACGCCTGATCAAATGCCTGCGGGAAAACACAGAGGCGCTGCATCGGCATGACACCATTGTTCCCCGGCCGCGGAAATATCGAAAGTTGTTCCGGGAATTCTTCCAGTCATTAAAGGACGCGCCTGCCCCACCGGACGCCCGCGAGATCATTCTCGGAGAGATCCTGCAAGGAGAAACGCCCGAGCGTATCCTGTTTTCCGATCCCAATTTCTTTGGCACTGAATGGTCGGCCATACGGGATGGTCAGCTTTATCCGCTTGCCGGATCGAGGATGGCGCAAATCTGCGCGCTCTTTCCGGGCTCTCGGGTCGATCTCTGCATGGGTCTCAGGAACCCCGCCAGCTTTATTCCGGCGATTCTGGCCGCACTTCCGGAGCGCAGGCGGGTCGAAATCCGTGCCTCTTTCGATCTCAGTCAGCTGTCCTGGGCGCAGGTTGTCGCGCAGGTTCGCGAAATGGCGCCAGAGGTGAACATCAAGATCTGGTGCAACGAAGATAGCCCGCTGATCTGGGGGAAAGTTCTGCGGTCGGTGGCGGGCGTGGCAAAGGGCGAACCGATGATCGGTGAATTCGCGGTCCTGCCCGAAGTCCTGTCCGAAGAGGGGCTGGCGAGATTTCACGTTCAGCGATCCCTGACCCCCGAACTGAACGACGACCAGACCAATGATCTGATCCGGACACATCTGGAACAATACGCGGCAATCGACCGGATCGAGGAAGAGCTCGACCTGCCCGGATGGACCGAAGAGGTGGTCGATGCCTTCACCCAGATCTATGACGACGATATGCGCGCCATTCAATCGATGCCGGGGGTGACGTTCATCAGGCCATAGCACCGGTTATCTGACCGGCATCCGCTTTCAGCGCCACTCAGCCCGCCTGAGAGGTGGCTCGCAGGGGGCAAATGTCCGACCGCACTTGCAGGTCAGCGCTCAGCGTGAGCCGGATCCGGCCAAGAAAATGGCCGCCCAGCGGGCAGCCATTCGGGGCGGGTTTGCGCCGTTATTGGATCAGCTGCAATCCAGCGGCACGGCAAATCCGGTGGTGCGCCTGCCCGCTGAACCCTTTTGATAGGCACTTCCATTCGCCAGACATCCGGTCAAACGCGGAATCGCGTTGGAAAACGAGTTGCCGACCGAGGCGTCCATTTTCGACGTCGTACCCTCCTGTGTGCGCAAAACGGCGAACAGGATACCGTTGACTTCGACATTGCTCAGCATCAGCGTCTTGTCCTGGCCGCCGACCTCGACCGCATTCGTCGGGGTTCGGCCGCCGTGATCGATGGCGACACCTGCAATCTTGTGCATTTCAGTCGCATCCGTCGTCGTCTGAACCGGCGCAAGACGCGCGAGTTCCGCAGGAACGCTTTCACGGCGGGTGATATAGTCGACGACGCCCTTCTCCTCCGAGAAGGTCTTGGGTTCACCATCGAGGCCGGTGAATCCGACCCCTTCACGGTTCCAGAAATCCTCGCAAGCGGCGAGAGACAGGCAGGCGAGTGCGGGAAACAAGATTTTTTTCATGACTGCTCAGAGATTTGTGGCGGGTTGTCGAAACCGTAATGGCAGGTCGGGTGTCATATCAAGCAGGGGGCCTTGCGAATGTCTGTCGGCCTGATGCCCGTCTGCAACGGCCCATGCATCGTGTCTGGCCGATCACCTACTGATATTTCCGGCAATATCGCAAAAAAAGAGCCGCACTTTTGTGCGGCTCTTTTCCGAAAATTCTGTGTCGGAAGGCTTACTTGATCTTGCCTTCCTTGTACTCGACATGCTTGCGAGCAACCGGATCGTATTTACGAACGGTCATTTTCTCGGTCATGGTGCGCGCGTTCTTCTTGGTCACATAGAAGTGGCCCGTGCCCGCGGTCGAGTTCAGACGGATCTTGATTGTCGTCGGCTTCGCCATGGTTATCTCCTGCGTCCGAAAAGGCAGGGGCCTTTCGGTTGAATTCCTATGAGCGTGCGCTTTTACCCGGCTTCGCGCCCAAGTCAACCGGATTCGAAACAGAACCAGTGGAATTTCAAAAACTCTTCCCGGTTGCGCAGGCGCGAGCGATTCATCCGTTTGGCCGATTTTTGATACCATCACGGTTTCGTGATATCTTGATCCAGCGACGTGAAGCCGGGATGCGACAGTCCGGAAACCGCATCGCGAGGCCATTCCCCGGGGCAAGACTCGCGTTCGAGCGTGCTCGATAAAAATTGTCGACAAGGGGGGAGTCATGAAGGAACGGCGCATCGGCGCGTGAAAGGGGGAATCGACCGAAGCTTGTTCGGGTCGACGGACCGGCTGGCCCGCCATGAGCCGCGGATCGTGCCGGGCAGCACACTGAATGCAGCCGCGAAAAAATGCTGTCTCGTTCAACGGGGATTTTCACCGCGACCGAAGCCACACGTGCCGGTTTTGGCTTTTTTCTGATTTTCCGGCGGTTTCCACGCTGGTTTGCCTTTGAATTACCCGGCCGGGGGACAGGCCAAGTTCATTGTCCCGAACACCTCAAGCATGGAGAGGAACATGCCTCTATTCATTACCTACGCTTCTTATTCTCAATCCGGAATTAAAGGTCTGATGAAAAAACCGGAAGACAGAACCGCCGCCATTCAGGCGCTTCTGGATCAGGTCGGCGGCAAGGTGGTTGCGCTTTACATGACTACGGGCGCCAACGACATCGTGCTCATTAGCGAGGCCCCCGACGGCACTGACGTCGTTTCGGTCAGCATGGCCGTCGGCGCATCCGGTGTCACCTCCAAGATCGAAACGGTCAGGGCCTGGACCGGCGCGGAATTCGTGGCGATCGCGGAAAAAGCGGCCAGCCTGTCCGGCGCGTACAAAGCGCCCGGATCATAGAAAGAAATGCGCGGAGGGCCTGTAAGCCGGATTCTGTTCCGGGGTTGCCCCCTTTGATGACCATTCCTCTGGGCCGCGCATTACTGCGCGGCTCAAGCTGCCAACCCGATCCCTCTCGGCCAAGGCGGGCCTAGCGGCGGTATCGGCTGACGCCGACCGGCCCGCGCGGGGTCCTATTCGGCATTGCTCCCGGTGGGGCTTGCCGTGCCGCCGCTGTTGCCAGCAGCGCGGTGGGCTCTTACCCCACCGTTTCACCCTTGCCATGCAGGCGCATGGCGGTCTGTTTTCTGTGGCGCTTTCCGTCGGGTTTCCCCGCCCGGGCGTTACCCGGCACCGTTGCCTTGTGGAGTCCGGACTTTCCTCCCGGGCAGGTCGCCCTGCTCAGGCGGCCATCCGGCCCTCCGCGCAAATCTGCAACTATGTGGTCGCCCTAACGCGGTCAAGGGCCAGGTTCCGCAGCAAGGCGCGGTCCGCCCCCTGTTCAGGCCCGCACGCCCAGGGACGGTAGCGCAGACGCAGGGCCTGCAACAAGGCGTGCGGGTCGTCTGACCCGGTATATCCGGCGGCATGGGCCAGTGTCGCCAGCGCCGCCTCATCGCTATCTGCCGAAGGCTCTTCGGACGGGTGTGGGCGCGCCAGACCCTGCCGCGCCAGACGGGCCCAGTCGAAATGTGCGCCCGGATCCTGCTTTCGCCCCGGGGCCATGTCGGAATGGGCGATCACGCCTTCGGGACCGATTGCCCATCGTTGCATGATCCCGGAAAGCAACGGTTCCAAGGCGTGCATCTGCGGTTCGGAAAAAGGGTGCGTGCCGCGATTGTCCAGCTCGATCCCGATGGAACGCGAGTTGATATCCCGGTGCCCGCACCAGCTTCCGGCACCGGCATGCCAGGCCCGGTCCTGTTCGCGCACCATCTGCCAAAGGGTGCCGTCGCGGCTGATCAGATAATGCGCCGAAACTTCTGTCTCGGGATCGCACAGCCGTTCAAGCGCCGACAGGGCGCTGTCCATCGCGGTGTAATGAAGCACGATGAGCGAGGGTCTCAGCCCATCGCGGCGCGGGCCGAAATTCGGTGACGGGTGCCAGGCCGGCTGCACGGGTGTCAGTTGCTGATCGCGCGCCGGAACGGGCTGGGATCCCAGCCACAGGCATAGCCGTCGCCGTCGGGGTCCAGCCCCTTACGATCCTTTTGCGGGCCGCCACTGGCCAAAAACTCGATCTGCGCCTGATCCGGCGAGGGGAATTTGGCGCAGTTGCGCTGTGCCTTGGCTTGCAGGTTGAAACCCGCCCGACTGTAAACCTGAGACCCCACCGGATTGGAAGATGACAGGGCGTATTGCACGATGTTCGGCTGGCCGTCACTGCTGCGCTGCGGCAGCGCTGTTGGCGTGACAATCTCGTAGTTGGCCTTGTTCCGTTCGATCCGCGCTGCATCGCTTTCAATGGAACGACGGGTGGAAACCGCATCAAAATTCTGTTCGTCGGAAATAGCCACGTTGTTGGCGGTCAAAGGCGCGGTATCGGTCGCAACCGGCGTAATCGTCGGGGCGCTGTTGACCGGTGAGGTGCCCGCCAGCGCGGCGGCCGTCTGATTGGCGATATCCTCGGCAGAGTTTCCATCCGCTGGCACCCCGGCCAGCGACGTGCCCTGCACCGGCAGCGGTGCGGACGCGACCGATGGCGAAGACAGTGCCTCGGAGGAGATAACCGATGGCGGAATCAGCGGGTCTCCGTTCACGGTCTGCCCGCTCAGCACCGCTTCGCGCTGCGCCTGATAAGAGGGGGTGTTGAACTCGGTACCGGGAACCGTGCTGGTCGTGCCACATGCGGCCACAAGGCCAATCACCGGGATCAGAAGAACTGAACGCATCTGAAGCTGCCTTTTGTTGCTCTTTGCTGCTCTGCCCCGATTTACCACCATTTGCCCGGCTTGGCCACAAAACCGGCGGCATTTTCCAGCGCATAGGCGGTGTTGAGCAGATCGCCTTCTTCCCAGGGGCGTCCGATCAGTTGCAGGCCCAGCGGCAGACCCTGCTTGTCCAGACCCGCGGGTACGGAAACACCGGGCAGGCCCGCCAGGTTGACGGTAACCGTGAACACGTCGTTCAGATACATCTGCACCGGATCGGCCTCGGTCATCTCGCCCAGACCGAAAGCGGCCGAGGGCGTGGCCGGTGTCAGAATCGCATCTACGCCGGCGGCGAAGACATCCTCGAAGTCTTTCTTGATCAGGGTACGGACGCGGCGCGCGCGGTTGTAGTAGGCGTCGTAGAAACCTGCCGACAGCACATAGGTGCCGACCATCACGCGGCGCTGTACCTCGTGACCGAACCCTTCGGCACGGGTTTTCTCGTACATCTCTGTGATACCGTCACCCTGGGCCAGCTGCGCGCGACGGCCATAGCGGACGCCATCGTAACGGGCGAGGTTCGAAGACGCCTCGGCCGGGGCAATCACGTAATAGGCGGGCAGCGCGTACTTGGTGTGCGGCAGCGAGATATCGACGATCTCGGCCCCCGCCGCCCTGAGCATTTCGGCGCCATCGGCCCACAGCTTTTCGATCTCGGCGGGCATGCCGTCCATGCGGTATTCTTTCGGGATACCGATCTTTTTGCCCTTGATGTCACCGGTCAGCATCGCCTCGAAATTCGGGACAGCGAGTTCAGCGCTGGTGGAATCCTTGGGGTCGTGGCCGCACATGGTTTCCAGCATGATCGCCGCGTCGCGCACGTTCTTGGTCATCGGCCCGGCCTGATCCAGCGAGGAGGCGAAGGCGACGATGCCCCAGCGCGAGCAGCGGCCATAAGTCGGCTTGATGCCCGTGATGCCGACAAACGCGGCAGGCTGACGGATCGAGCCACCGGTATCGGTGCCGGTCGCGGCCAGACACAGATCGGCGGCGACAGCCGAAGCCGAGCCACCCGATGAGCCCCCCGGTGTCAGCTGCGCGTCGTCATTGCCACGGCGCCAGGGGCTGACCGCGTTGCCGTAAACCGAGGTTTCGTTGGACGAGCCCATGGCGAACTCGTCCATGTTCAGCTTGCCCAGCATTACGGCACCCGCATCGGCCAGTTGCTGCGACACGGTGGATTCGTATTCCGGCTTGAAGCCTTCCAGAATTTTCGAGGCCGCCTGCGAGGGCACGCCCTTGGTGCAGAACAGATCCTTGATGCCGATCGGCAGGCCGCACATCGACGGGGCGTCACCCGCCTTGATCCGCTCATCCGCAGCCTTGGCGCGTTCCAGCGCGATCTCGGGCGTTTTGTGGACAAAAGCGTTCAGCGCGTCGGCCTCATCAATGGCCTTGAGGCAGGATTCGGTCAGTTCAACCGAGGTCACATCACCCTTGCGCAGCGCGTCGCGGGCCTCGGCCAGGCCCAGTTTGTTCAGGTCGCTCATGTCTTACTCCACCACCTTCGGGACCGCGAAAAACCCCTCGCGCGCGTCGGGGGCGTTGGACAGCACCTTGCCCTGCTGGTCGCCGTCGGTGACCACGTCCTGACGACGCTTCAGCCGCATCGGTTCGACCGAGACCATCGGCTCGACCCCCTCGACATCCACCTCGTTCAGTTGCTCGATGAATCCCAGAATGGTGTTGAACTCGGATGCCAGCGCCGGCAGCGCGTCATCCTCGACCTTGATCCGGGCCAGTTTGGCCACCTTGGCGGCGGTGCTTTGGTCAATCGACATGCGAAACCCTCATATGCGTTAGGGGCATTTACCGCTCTGCCGTGCGGGTCGCAAGGGTGTGGTGAGGGCCGGGGTGTTAGAAAGAGTGGAAGGTGGCCGCACTTGACGTGTGCAATAGCCACCTATGACTGCTTCGCGGACGAAGCGGACGTTGAACATCTCGCATCTCTGGCCGATGATTGAAAGAATAAGAACTTTTCTGAAGCGGGATATTCATGCTGTTTAAAACTTCAATTCTGTACCTTCCTTTTGGACTAGGGGCCATTTTGGGTTACTATCGTGCTTCATTTTGGCTTGTTCTTGTTGTTTCTTTAGTGCCGCTTGCGGTGGTTTTGTCGCTTTTTGACCCAACGGCAAAATCGGATTTAGTCAAAATTTCTGCCTACTATGGGATTTCTGCCATATCGACATTTGTAGGCTCTTTGGGAGGTAGGTTTCTGCGAGACCATGCTGGCACCAAAGATCAAGATTGAACAACTGCTGAAGCAAAATGGGCTCAAAACCGACCTTTGCTCGTGCCAGTTGCAACGCTCAAAATATACCTCCGATACACCTCGATCATCCATGCCAGCATGATCGCGTTCAGAATGTGCCACATGAAATGCGTGCCTGCAGGCCAGGCGGCGCACAAAGGGTCGTCCAGCGCGCGGAAGGTGATGGACGCCATCAAAATTCCCGCGCCTGCCGCCAATCCTCGGGCCGCGTCCGGGGCGCGGTGCCGCAGCAACACTGCGTAGATCAGGATCAGCAAAGGCACGGGCGCATAGGCTGACGATCCGCCGAGTCCGGGCACCTGCCGGAAAACAGGAACCGTCAACGCGGCGTAGGGTACAAACAGCGCCGCAAGCGCCAGCGCCTGCCACACCTTCATCCTCAGGACATCTCGGTTGATGGCGAAGATATAGACAAGGATGAACAGCAGGATCGGCACCGTGTCCGCCATGGCCGCCCAGACGCGGGCATGGGTATGAAACAGAAAGCTGCCGATGCCGATCACGGCCAGCAACACCACAAGGAAACCGGCCAGCGCCATCCCCTGCCCCCGCACGCGCCGCCACATCACAAAGGCCGCGACCAGAAAGGCCGCATTGGTAAGCGCATTCAGCGGCTCGGCCCAATAATCCGGCCCCAACCTCTCGCAATAACTGTCGATTTCCCGCATCCACTCCATGGATTTTTACATAAGCGATGCTAGGCTGATGCCAACAGAGAAGAGGGAGAGTTCCATGAATATCATCTGGCTGGGCCACGGCAGTTTCCGTATCGAAACCGCGGGGCAGGTTTTGCTGATCGACCCCTGGCTGACCGGCAACCCGTCATTGCCCGAAGATCAGCATGAAGCAGCCGTTGCCGGTGCGACGCATATCCTGCTGACCCACACACATTTCGATCATGTGGTGGACGTTCTGCCACTTGCCAAAAAACTGGGCGTGCCGGTGGTTGGACAGTACGACCTGATGGGGTTCTGGGGCGAGACCGAAGGCATCGAGACCATCGGCTTCAACAAGGGCGGTACCGTGGAGCTTGGCGAGGTCAGGTTGGCGATGGTGCCGGCGTCGCATTCCTCGACCTTTTCAACGCCCGATGGCCTGCGCACCGGCGGCAGCGAGGTGGGTTTCATGATCATGGCCGAAGGCCACACCCTGTATCACTCGGGTGACACGGCGATCATGGCGGACATGGAATGGATGGGGGATTACTACAAACCCGATATCGGCATCCTGTCGGCGGGTGGCCATTTCACCATGGACATGAAACAGACAGCCTATGCGGCCAAACGGTATTTCAATTTCAAGACCGTGATCCCGTGCCACTACAAAACCTTCCCCATTCTGGAACAATCCGCACAGGATCTGATTGACGGCTTGCCCGGTGTAACCGTGATCGAGCCTGAGGTCATGCAGGCTATAGAAACGTGACGATTGCCCGCCGTGTCTGACACTGCCATCCCTTCGCCTGAACTGATTGCGGTGATACGCCGGTGGAATCAGGCAGTTCGAAACCACGATGGGGCTGTATTGACAAACATGCTCTCCGGCTCGGAACACCTGAGATATCAGGGCACCGCTGACGGTGAAGAATGGGCCGGGCAACTGTTTCGCAACGGGTTCGCCGAACATGTCGGTGAAATTCCGGAGTATGACTGGCAGGAACACAGCCTGGAAGCGTTCGAATGCGGCAGTATCGGCTGGGCGCATTGCCATGCAACGCTGACTTTTGCGTGCAACGGCAATTCGTCGTTGCATCGGTTCACCTTCGTTCTGCATCTGGAGAACGGCGTGTGGAAGCTGATACAGATCCATGTCTCGAACCCGGTATCCAATCTGGAAAAAATCGGCATCGAGCATGAGGCGCTCAACGCGCTTGTCGCGGCTGCGCGAAAAAACTTCAGGCAAAATCAAAGCGAAGGCACCGCGTCGGTCATGTTTACCGACATTGCCGACTCGTCGCGGATCGCTCAGCAGATGGGTGACGACACCTGGGCTGACACGATGCAGCGGCATCTTGGCATGACCGAAGATGTCATTGCCGAGCATGGCGGGCGGCTGGTGAAATCTCTCGGTGACGGGACCATGTCGATCTTTCAGTCTGTTCATGACGCGGCACGGGCGGCCATGGCTTTGCAACTGAACAACACCGCCTTCGAGGCGGACACAGCGCTTGGCCTCCGGGTCGGCATCCACACGGGGGACGTCATACAAAGAGACGAGGATTTTTTCGGAACCGTCGTGAACAAGGCCGCGCGCGTGACCGATTTGAGCGGCCCGAATGAAATTCATGTCTCGGACGTAACCCGGCTATTAATGGGCAATGATGCGGAAATGCGTTTCGGAACGCCAAAACCAGTACATCTGAAAGGATTCGGAGGGCGGCAAACAGTTTACCGCCTGGACTGGAAATGATCGCGCGGTGATCGCTTGGCCGAACGATGACAGAAAGCGATATCAATCGCCTCGGCGTTGCCGGAAAAACGCTTTCAGCAATGCCTCGCAGTCCTTGGCGGATATCCCGTCGTAGACTTCGGGCTTGTGATGCGCCTGCGGGTGGGAAAACACCCTTGCACCATGCGCGACCCCGCCCGATTTCGGATCGGCGGCGCCGTAATAGATGCGCCTGATCCGCGCCGCCGACACTGCCGCGGCGCACATCGCGCAGGGCTCCAGCGTCACGTACAGATCGTGACCGGGCAACCTTTCGGACCCGGCATCGGCGCAGGCAGAACGCAAGGCAAGTATCTCCGCATGCGCCGTCGGATCGTTCAATTCCCGCGTCCGGTTTCCCGCCCTGGCAACCACCCGCCCTCCGGGTGACACGATCACCGCGCCGACGGGCACCTCGCCACGTTCGGCGGATGCACGCGCCTCGTCCAGCGCCAGGGTCATGAACGATCTGAATTCCATACCCCTGACTGCCCCACAAACCCGGCTTTCGCAAGCCGCCGGGATGCGTTATGGCCGGGGGTATGAGCAAAACCCCTCCCCCCGGCGACCGGATCGCCAAAGTTCTCGCCCGCGCCGGCGTCGCCTCGCGCCGCGAGGCCGAACGCATGATCGAAGCGGGCCGCGTGGCGGTCAATGGCAAGACCATCGACAGCCCGGCACTGAACGTGACCGGCAAGGACCGGATCACGGTCGATGGCAATCCTGTCGCCGAGGCCGAGCCGGCACGTCTGTGGCTGTATCACAAACCCACAGGGCTGGTGACGACCACCCGGGATGAAAAGGGCCGTGCGACGATCTTTGACAACCTGCCCGAAGAGATGCCGCGCGTCATGAGCGTGGGACGGCTGGACCTGAACTCCGAAGGGCTGCTGCTGTTGACCAATGACGGTGGTGTCAAGCGCAAGCTGGAACTGCCCGCCACAGGCTGGCTGCGCAAATACCGGGTGCGGGTCAACGGGCGCCCGAAAGACGAGGACTTTGCGCCACTGCGCCGGGGGCTGGTGATCGACGGCGAGAGATTTCAGCCGATGACGGTTGCGCTGGACCGCCAGCAGGGCGCAAACGCCTGGCTGACCGTCGGCCTGCGCGAAGGCAAGAATCGGGAAATCCGCCGTGCAATGGAAGATATCGGGCTTTCAGTGAACCGGCTGATCCGCGTGTCTTATGGGCCGTTCCAGCTTGGCAGCCTCAAACCTGGCGAGGTTGAGGAGGTTCGGCGCCGGGTCGTACGCGACCAATTGGGACTTGATGACAAGGACAAACCCGCCGATCCGGCCCGCCACCCTGCCCGACCGCAAAGAAAGCGTTCCGCGCCCAGCGGAAAACTCCGCAGATGACTTGATTGACGCAACCTTCCCCCTAGCGCCCCGGCTTTGCATCCACTAGATTCCTTTTTGTCGGCGGCAACTTGGGGAACGCCATGTCTCAGACCGGATTGCAGAAAATGGCCTATGCGGCGCTGATCGTGCTGCTGTTCGGGGTATGCACCGGCTGGCTTGGAGGGCTTTGAGGCGATGGCCCGACGCTTTGGCGGAAAATACAGCCCGAACGAACCGGGCGACGAAGAACCTCTGCAACGGGGCCAGTTCGACGGCGCGCGCGTGGACCCGGCCGGGGCGCGCGCGAATGTAATGTTCGTGCCGGCGATCCCGCTGGTCTTTCTGTCGCTGAACGATGGCGCAATCGGCATGACCCTGGGGCTGGTTGCCGCCGGGTTGCTGACGGCCGCCGCATATCTGCTGCGCGAGGGTTTGCGGGCCGAAGCCGCGTTTCACGCCCGTCGGGCAGCCCGCCGCCCGGCCATACCGCGCAAGGTGTTCGCTAGTATTCTGACCGGATTGGGCGTGGGGCTGGCCGCCTTTCGCAACGACTATCTCCATGTCGAGACAGCCTCGCAGGTCAGTCTGCTTGCGCCTTTGCTGTTCGGGCTGGCCGGTACGGCGCTGCATGCGTTGGCTTTCGGCATCGACCCCCTGAAGGACAAGGGTATGGAAGGGATCGACACCTTCCAGCAGGACCGGGTGGCGCGGGCCGTCGAGGATGCGGAAAAGCTGCTGAAAGATATGTCCGACGCCATCAAACGCGCAGGCGACCGCAAGATCGAAGCGCGGGTTGAACGTTTTCAGGACACCGCGCGCGAGCTGTTCCGCACAGTCGAGGAAGACCCTCGCGATCTGGCCGGCGCGCGCAAGTACCTGACCGTCTATTTGCGCGGCGCGCGCGACGCGACGATCAAGTTCGCCGATGTCTATTCCCGCACACGAACCGCCGGTGCCTTGACCGACTATTCGGCGTTGCTTGACGATCTGGAACAGAATTTTGCGGCGCGCACCAGAAAGATGCTATTGGACGATCACAGTGATCTGACCGTTGAAATTGAAGTGCTGCGCGACCGATTGAAACGCGAAGGTGTCCGGCCCGAGTGACCGGTTCGATTGATTGAGGAGGATATTCATGTCTGATGCCATTAAGAACAAGGCTGTCGAGGCCGAAGCGCTGGTGCACGAAGTCACCGCCGTCGCCCTGCCCGAACCTCAGACCGAAGTCGTCCCTCTGGAGGCCGCCGACGCCCCGGCCGGCGCCGAAATCCGCAAGCGCATGGGCGAAATCGACATGGGCGACACCAACTCGATCGTGTCCTTCGGCTCTGCCGCGCAGGCGGAGTTGCAGGAAATCAGCCAGGCGATGCTGGCCGATGTGCGCAACAAGGATGTGGGCCCGGCCGGCGACAGCCTGCGCGATATCGTAACCACCATTCGGGGCTTTTCGGTCAGCGAACTGGACGTGCGCCGCGAACGGTCGTGGTGGGAAAAACTTGTCGGACGGGCAGCTCCCTTTGCCAAGTTCACTGCCCGCTACGAAGAGGTCCAGGACCAGATTGACAGGATCACCGACAGCCTTTTGGGGCACGAGCACACGCTGCTCAAGGATATCAAGTCGCTGGATCTGCTGTATGAAAAGACGCTGGATTTCTATGACGAACTGGCGCTCTACATCGCGGCGGGCGAAGAGAAGCTGACCGAACTCGACAGCCATGACATTCCCGCCAGGGCGGCGGAAGTCGAAGCCGCCGCCGAAAGCGAACAGGTCATGAAGGCGCAGGAACTGCGCGACCTGCGTGCCGCGCGTGACGATCTGGAACGCCGTGTGCATGACCTGAAGCTGACACGGCAGGTGACGATGCAGTCGCTGCCCTCGATCCGGCTGGTGCAGGAAAACGACAAGTCGCTGGTGACCAAGATCAACTCGACCCTGGTCAATACCGTGCCGCTTTGGGAAACCCAACTGGCGCAGGCCGTCACCATCCAGCGCAGCGCCGAAGCCGCCGCCGCCGTGCGTGACGCCAACGATCTGACCAACGAGCTTTTGACCGCCAATGCCGCAAACCTGCGCGAAAGCAACAAGATGATACGTCAGGAAATGGAACGCGGCGTATTCGACATCGAAGCGGTTAAACAGGCCAATGCCGATCTGATCGGCACCATTCAGGAAAGTCTGGCAATCGCCGATGAGGGCAAGGCCAAACGCGCCGCCGCCGAGGAAGAGCTGAAGAAAATGGAGGTGGAACTGCGCGATACTTTGGCCTCTGCCAAGGCCCGGCAGGACGGCTTGGGCGATACTGCCGGAACCGCAGTGCCGGGTTGAATCCTTGAACTTGCGCTGGTTCAGGACGTGCTGCAAAGGTGCGGCGGTCTGCACCCTGCTGGTGCTGGCCGCCTGTGATGCCGATGTGCCCCTGATACCCTCACCGCAGGAACGCCCGGCGGGGCTTGCCTCGCCGACGAACGCCTATGTGCCGCCCTCTGCCCAAAGCCAGGATCTGGCCCGGTACTATGAAAAGGTGCAAAGCGATCTGTTGACGCGCGGATTGCTGCGCACAGATGGTGGTGGGCCGGACACGCCGTACGACGCGCAGGATCTGGTGCGGAATTTCGAAACCATCGCATTTTTCAGCGAGTATTCCGGCCAGGCGGTCTCGACCGTGTCCCGGCGCACAAGCGGAAGCCTCAGCCGCTGGGCCGAGCCGGTCCGGATCAGCACCGAGTTCGGCCCCAGCGTCCCGCCGGACCGCAGGCAGGAGGACAGCGCGCGGGTGAGTTCCTATGCCGCGCGGCTGTCGCGCGTCACTGGTCATCCGGTCACCGCAACCGACCGCAACGCCAATTTTCACGTCTTCATCGCGGGCGAAGATGACACCGATTATGTCCAGACCCGTCTGCGGCAACTGATCCCGAATATCGGGCAGGCGCAGCTTGATCTGTTCGAGGATCTGCCGCGCGCATTCTATTGCTTCGTGTTCGCCTCGGCGGGCGGCGGATCGAGCCATACCTATACCAGGGCCGTCGCGCTGGTGCGGGCGGAACATCCCGACCTTGTGCGGCTCAGTTGCATTCACGAAGAGATTGCGCAGGGCCTTGGCCTGCCCAATGACAGCCCCGCCGCGCGACCATCGATCTTTAACGACGACGACGAATTCGCGCTGCTGACCAGTCATGACGAAAAACTGCTGACGATGCTTTACGACCCGCGCCTGAAACCGGGGATGACCGCCGCCGAAGCGCGCCCGGTGGCCGAGATTATCGCTCGCGAATTGCTGGGATCGTCACTCTGACACCTCTGACAGGAGATATCGCATGGGAATTTTCGATTTTCTGACCGGTGAATTCATAGATGTGATCCATTGGGTGGACGACACCCGCGACACCATGGTCTGGCGGTTCGAGCGCGAAGGGCACGAAATCAAGTACGGCGCCAAGCTGACCGTGCGCGAGGGTCAGGCGGCGGTTTTCGTGCATGAGGGCCAGTTGGCGGATGTATTCACGCCGGGGCTCTATATGCTGGAAACCAACAACATGCCGATCCTGACGACGCTGCAGCACTGGGATCACGGGTTCCAGTCACCGTTCAAATCCGAAATCTATTTCGTCAACACCACCCGGTTCAACGACCTCAAATGGGGCACCAAGAACCCGATCATGCTGCGCGATCCGGAATTCGGACCCACCCGCATCCGCGCCTATGGAACCTATACGGTGCGGGTCAAGGACCCGGCACGGTTCCTGGTCGAGATCGTCGGCACCGACGGCGAGTTCACCATGGACGAGATCAGTTTCCAGATCCGCAACATCATCGTGCAGGAGTTTTCCCGCGTGATCGCGGGTTCGGGCATCCCGGTTCTGGACATGGCCGCCAACACCGCCGATCTGGGCAAGCTGATCGCGGCTCAGGTCTCGCCGGTGCTGGAGAGTTATGGGCTTGAGATACCCGAGTTTTACATCGAGAACATCTCGCTGCCTCCGGCGGTCGAGGCGGCGCTGGACAAGCGTACATCCATGGGGCTGGCGGGTGATCTGGGCAAGTTCACCCAGTATTCGGCAGCCGAAGCAATGACAGCGGCGGCCGGCAATCCCGGCGGCGGCGGCGGCATGGGCGCGGGTCTCGGCATGGGAATGGGCATGGCGATGGCGCAGCAGATGGCAGCGGGTCAGCCGAGCGGCCCCTGGGGCACGCCCGCGCCCGCTGCCGCGGCACCGGTATCGCCCATGGCCCCGCCGCCCCCGCCACCGGTCGAGCATGTGTGGCATATCGCGGTCGATGGCCAGACCAGCGGCCCGTTCTCAAAGGCCAGGATGGGCCGCATGGCCGCAGATGGAGAAATCACGCGCGAAACCTATGTCTGGACCGCCGGTCAGGATGGCTGGAAACGGGCGGGCGACGTGCAGGAGCTGGCGCAGTTGTTCACCATCCTGCCGCCGCCACCGCCGGGAAAATAATGCGACGGAATATGCACGCTGACGCGTGGAAGACCTGCGCGAATTCCAAACTCAAGGAGAGTGCCAGTGTCTATCCCCTCCAAATACTCCAGGCCGCAGATCATCCTGCATTGGCTGGTCGCCATTCTGATTCTCGCCGCCTGGCTGACCGGCGACAACATGGGCCGCGTTCTGCGTGCCCGTATCGACAGCAGCGCCAGCGGCTTCGAAGGCAGCACCCCGCATGTCTGGCTGGGTTGCGCGATCTTTGCGCTGATCGTGGTCCGGCTGGTGCTGCGCCGTGTGCAGGGCGCGCCCGGCCCGTTGCCCGGCGCGACCGAATTGATGGAAAGAGCTGCCCATTGGGGTCATCGTGTGATCTATGTGTTGATGATCACCGTCGCCGCTTTGGGCATCCTGACCTGGTTCGGCGGTATTCGCGCGGCCGGAGAAGCGCATGAAGTCGCGGCCAATGCGCTGATGCTGGTCGCACTTGGCCACGCGGTCGTTGCCATATGGCACCATGTCATCCGCAAGGACGGGACGCTCAACCGCATGAGATTGTTCCAGAAAGGCTGAACAGCAAGGGTTGGCCCATGACCGATATTCCGCCCCCACCCGGTTCTTCCACCACGGCGCAAGGCCCGGAAGAACACCGTTTTCCCTGCGACCAGTGCGGGGCGGATTACCGGTTCGATCCGGTCGGCGGAACGCTGACCTGCGACCACTGCGGCCATTCCGAACCGATCGGCTCCGGCCCCTGGAAAGGCGGCAGTCTGCGCGAGTTAGATTTCGACGCCGCCATCGCCCGCCGCCTGCCCGAGACCGAGATCGAGGAAACCCGGGTTCTCACCTGCCCCAACTGCGCCGCGCAGGTCGAATTCGACCCCGACACACATGCCGCCGAATGCCCGTTCTGCGCCACTCCGGTGGTCACCGATACCGGCATCAGCCGCCATATCAAGCCGCGTGGCGTTCTGCCCTTTGCGCTGGACGAACGCTCGGCCCATAAGGCGATGGGCGACTGGCTGGGTGGTTTGTGGTTCGCACCCAGTGGGCTGAAGGACTACGCCCGCAAGGGACGCCGGATGCAGGGGATATATGTTCCCTACTGGACCTTTGACGCCGACACGCAGACCGCATACCGGGGCGAGCGCGGCGTGGTTTATTATGAGACCCGCTCCGTCATGCGCGACGGCAAGCGGGTGCAGCAGCAGGTGCCCAAGGTCCGCTGGTCGCCCAAATCGGGCCGGGTAGCGCGGTTCTTCGACGATGTGCTGGTGCTGGCCTCACGCTCGCTGCCCAAATCCTATACCGATGCGCTGGAACCCTGGGACCTGCCCGCGCTGGAGCCCTACCAGCCTGAATACCTGGCCGGGTTCCGGGCCGAGGCCTATACGGTCGAACTGACCGAGGGCCAGGCAGAAGCGCGTGCCCATATGGCGCGGGTGATCGAGCGGGACGTACGGTTTGATATCGGTGGCGATCGGCAGCGCATTCACGCGATCGATACGGAGGTGCGCGATGTGACCTTCAAGCACATTCTGCTGCCGGTCTGGATGGCGGCCTATAAATATCGCGGCCAGACCTATCGTTTTGTGATCAATGGCCGCACGGGCCGGGTACAGGGCGAGCGCCCCTGGTCGGCGGTCAAGGTGACCATTGCGGTGGTATTGGGCCTGCTTGTCGCTGCCGGGATCGGTTATCTGGCGGCGAACGGTCAGCAGTGACCACAGCGTGTACCGCAAATCCGTCAGAAAAGCTTGGCAATCCTGCGATCTGGGTGCGTGGAACGACCGCTTCCGCCTCAGGGCACTGTCAGCCGTGCCAGGCCATTGCCCCGGATATGCTATACCCGCATACTTACATCTATTTTGTTTCCTTAGAACGAGAGACGCCATGTCCATTTTAACAATATCTGCCCGCCTTGTTCTGGTTGCGCTTGCCATTGTTCCCGGTCTTGCAGCCGCTCAGGACGCCCCCCGTTTGATCCTCCAGATCACTGTGGATCAGTTACGCGGCGACCTGCTGCTGCGCCATATGTCTCAATTTGGCGAAGGCGGGTTTCGCTATCTGATTGAAAAGGGAATCTACTACAGGAACGCCCACCACACCCATGCCAACACCGAAACCATCGTGGGGCACACGACACTGGCGACCGGGGCCAACCCGGCCGCACACGGGATGGTTGGTAATCTGTGGTATGACCGGAGCGAAGGCCGGACGGTCTATAACATCGAGGACCCAGCCTATTCGATCCTGACCAGCGGCGCGGATGTGGACGACAGCACCGAGATCGACCCGACGCAACGCGCCGCCAAAAGCGACGGACGCTCACCGCGTGCGATCCTGACATCGACGTTCGGAGATGAGCTGTCCGTCGCCACCGCGGGGCGGGCAAAAGTATTTGGTGTTTCGATCAAGGATCGCGGCGCGGTGTCAATGGCGGGTCACGTGGGCAAGGCATTCTGGTTCTCGAAATCGGCCGGGCAATTCGTGACCAGCAACTATTACTATGACGCCTATCCCGGTTGGGTTGAGGAATGGAACGCCAAGGGCATGCCCCTTGCCTTGAGCGGCCAGGCCTGGGCTCTGCTGAACCCCGTGGACACTTATATGTTCGGCGATCAGGACGATCAGCCGTGGGAGCCTGACTTTGCGGGCTTTGGCCGCACGTTTCCCCACCCGCTCGGGACATCGGAGGACAAGTATTTCACGACGCTGCTGACGCTCAGCCCCTTCGGCGACCGGATTACGGCGGATTTTGCCAAAACGCTCATCGGTGCCGAAGGACTTGGAGACGATGAGGTGACCGACTTTCTTGGTGTCAGTTTTTCGGTCACGGACTATGTCGGCCATTTCTTTGGGCCGTCGAGCCTGGAAGCCGAGGACAATCTTCTGCAACTCGACCGCACGCTGGCCGATCTCTTTGCCTTTGTTGATGCCGAGGTCGGGCTTGAGAACACTCTGATCGTACTTTCGGCGGATCACGGGGCACCCGATGCGCCCGGCTATCTTGAATCGCTCGGGATGCCCGGCGGCTATGTCACCCCGAATGAATGGGACACCGCCCCGGCGGTAGAACGGATCAAGCAGCGATTTGGCATCTCAGGTCCGCTGTTCGAGGGCTACGACCATCCCTATCTCACGCTGGCCGAGGCCATCCACAATGACCCCGATATTGACAGGGTGGCGCTGGAGACGGCAATCGCGGCCGAGTTGGTCGCCTTTGAAGGCGTGGCCTATGCTGTGTCCGGTTCGCGCCTGCGCGAGGGGTCCGTTCCCGACAATGCGCTGTTGCAGGCGGTTCTGAACAACTATCACCCGGATCGGTCCGGGGATATTCACGTGGTCTTTCAGCCGGAATGGTTCATCAACGACATGGATGGCCTGTCGGTCACGGTGACGCATGGTTCTCCGTGGCGCTATGACACCTACGTGCCGATCCTGTTCGCCGGTCCCGGCATCGAACCCCGGTCCGTTTCGCGGCGGGTTCACACGATAGATGTGGCCCTGACGCTTTCGGTGATTGCCGGCACCCGCCCCCCTTCCGGCGCCACGGGCGATGTCCTGATCGAGGTTCTGGACCGCTAAAACACGACGTCGGCGATCTGTGTGCCGAGGCACAAAGGACGAGGGCCGCTGGTGGGATGAACCGCCAACGGCCCTCGCGCAAGCATTCCGCACTGTTGCCAGCCGCTAGCCGCGTGCGATTTCGATTTTCTTCGTGGCGTCGGCTTTTTCCACCGGCCGTTTCGGCACCGTTACGTGCAACACCCCGTCTTTCATCCTTGCGCTCGCCTTGGCGGCATCCGCGTCGTCAGGCAGGCGGAAAGACCGGCGAAACGCGCCGTACTGGCGTTCCGAGAAATACCAGGTGTCGCCCTTCTTTTCCTCGTGGGTCTTTTTCTCGCCACGGATGGTGACGACACCTTCTTCAACGGTCAGTTCGATGTCCTCGTCCGACACGCCGGGAAGCTCCATCGAGATGTCATAGGCGTCGTCATTGCCCGATGCCTCGGTCGCGGGGCTGAGCCAGTCGGCCAGCTTGGCGCCGAAATGGCGGAACGGGTCGTAAAGCGAAGGCCAGAGGCCCGCGTGATCGGATTTTTCAACCATGTTCAGTCCTCCATCTAGTGTTTCCGGGATTATCTCACAAAGCGCAGGATCTTGCCTTGATGCGCCTCAATATCCGGCCGGATTGACTGCTTGCACCACAACGCGTCTGAGGTCATGCTGCGCCGCGAAACAAGGAGGTTACGGCGCATGGCACTGGCGGTTCTGGATGAGTTGTTGGCACAGCGGCACTCCTGCCGCGCCTTTCGCCCGGACCCGGTGCCGCGACCGGAGATTGAAAAGATTCTGACCAGCGCCAGCCGGGTCCCCAGTTGGTGCAATGCGCAACCCTGGCAGGTCGTCGTCACGTCCGGCGAGGGAACTGACGCCTTTCGCACGGCATTGGAGCAAGAGGCGGAAACCGAAACCGCCAACCCTGATCTGCCCTTCCCGGCCTCCTATTCCGGCGTTTATCAGGAACGCCGCCGCGCCTGCGGCTGGGCGCTGTACAAAGCGGTCGGTGTGCAGAAGGGAGACCGCGCCGGGTCCGCGCGCCAGATGAAAGAGAACTTTGCGCTTTTCGGTGCGCCGCATTGCGCGATCTTGTCCAGTCCGGCGGAATTGGGAGTCTATGGCGCGATCGACTGCGGCGGGTTCGTGACGGCCTTCGCCCTGGCCGCTCAGGCATTGGGCGTTGCGACGATCCCGCAGGCCGCGGTCGCCTCATACGGGCCATTCCTGCACCGGTATTTCGGCATCGGTGACGACCGGCTGATCCTGTGTGCGATTTCCTTCGGCTATCCGAACCCGGATCACCCGGCCAACGCGTTCAGAACCGGGCGCGCGGATTTGCAAGAGTTTGTTGATTGGCGCGGTTGAACGCACCTCTGGTCCTGTGCTGCGGCGAGGCTGTGCTGGACCTGATTCCGGCTCGGCTCCACGATGGCGACAGAGGGTTTCGCGCGGTCCCTGGCGGCGCGGCCGTCAATACGGCGGTCGCGCTGGCGAGGCTGGGCGTCTCATCCGGATTTGTCGGCGCGTTGTCGACCGATCCGATGGGCGAAAGGCTTGGGAATCACCTGCGGGGTGAGGGTGTGGACACGCGGTTTGCAGCGGAAATCGACGCGCCCTCGACCGTAGCCTTCGCGCATCCGATAGCCGACGGAACAAGGTTCGATCTGCTGGACGAAGGCAGCGCCGGGCGAAAACTCGGGCATGCGCCTGGTCTACCCGATGACACCGGAGCATTGATCTTTGGCGGGCTGAGCCTGATCCACGCGCCCGCGGCGGACGTGTTTGCTGATCTGGCGGAATCGGCCTCGGGGCCGCTGATCTGGCTGGACCTCAATATCAGGCCCGGTCTGATCTCTGACGAAACCGGGTATCGTGCCCGGCTGGCGCGGATGATCGCTGCGGCTCATGTGGTCAAGGTTTCGGACGAGGATCTGGACTGGTTCGGCCCTCTGCCCGTGCTGCGTCCGGATCAGACGTTGATACATACCCACGGCGCGGATGGCGCAACGGTGCGGACTGCGCGGCATGAAATCACCGCTACCGCTCCGCAGGCCCGGATCAGCGACACCGTTGGGGCCGGTGACATTTTCACCGCAGGTTTTCTGGCCTATCTGGCCCGGCGGGACAGGCTGCGCCCACCGCTTGATCTGGAACGAAACGACCTGAGCGGCGCCTTGCGGGCCGGTATCCGCGCCGCCAGCCTGAGCGTCTCGCGCCCCGGCGCGGATGCGCCCCGATTGGAGGAGATGAAATGCGTGCTTTGATTCAACGCGTGTCGCGGGCATCGGTCTCGGTCAAGGACGAGACGATTGGCCGGACAGGGCCGGGCCTGATGATCCTCGTCTGCGCCATGCAGGGCGATAGCGAGGCGCAGGCGGATCAGCTGGCAGCGAAGATTTCCAAACTTCGCGTATTCAGGGACGAGGCGGGCAAGATGAACCGTTCTGTCCTGGATATTGGTGGCTCGGCTTTGGTAATAAGCCAGTTCACGTTGGCCGCCGACACCTCGCGCGGCAACAGACCCGGCTTTTCGTTGGCGGCAGCACCCGAAGAGGGGGAACGGTTGTACAACTATTTTGCCGCTAAACTGGTCTCGCACGGCGTTCCTGTCGAGACCGGACTGTTTGGTGCGGATATGGCGGTGGAACTGGTCAATGACGGCCCGGTGACGATCTGGATGGACATATGAACATGACACACGAAACGGTACGATCGATCTGGCAGGCCGGAGTGGACGCAGTCGGGGGCTACAATGCAACCCGGGACGCCCTGCCCGAAATAAGGCGGCCCGACCGGATTGTGGCGGTTGGCAAGGCGGCGGGCGCGATGGCCCGGGCGGCGCTGGACCGGTTCGAAGAACTGCCTTGCCTGGTGGTCACCAAGGACGGGCACGGCGAAGGCTTGCCGGATCACGTGAATCTGATCGAAGCTTCGCACCCGGTCCCCGATGACCGCAGCCTTGCGGGAGGCCGGGCTTTGCGCGACGCGATCGGGGGGATGGCCCCGTCAGAGCGGTTGCTGCTGCTGGTCTCGGGCGGCGCCTCTTCCCTGGCCGAAGATCTGGTTTCCGGAAAAACCCTGGATGATCTGTCGGCGCTGAACAGGCGCTTGTTGACGGCCGGGCTGGATATCGGCGCCATGAACGCCGAGCGCCGCAAGATTTCCCGCGTCAAAGGGGGCGGTCTGTTGTCAGGGTTCAAGGGCGCGCGGGTGGATGTGCTGGCGATTTCGGATGTTCCCGGGGACGACCTGACAGTCATCGGATCGGGCATCGGGGCATTGCCCGAAAACCGCGATTTCGAAGCCAGCACCCGCATCGTAGCGTCCAACGCCCATGCCCGTCAGGCGGCCGCAGAAGCCGCCAGCCATCTGGGCCTTGTGGTGGCGGCAAATGAAGAGGCGCTGCATGACGACCTCGGAAATCTGACGGAGACCCTTGGCCCGCGCATTCGCAACATGCCGCGGGGTGTGATGATTTTTGGCGGTGAACCGACAGTCGTTCTGCCAGAGCATCCGGGGCACGGCGGAAGAAACCAGGCGCTGGCGCTGGCGCTTGCCCGCGAGATCCGGGGCTGCGACGGGATCACCGTGATCGTGGGCGGCACGGACGGAACCGACGGGCCGACCGACGCAGCCGGAGCCGTTGTTGATGGGCACACCTGGAGCGACGGGGCCGATGACGCATTGGAGCGGGCTGATAGCGGTACCTATCTGAAACAGCGCGGGGCGTTGCTAAAAACCGGACCGACCGGAACCAACGTCATGGACCTGTTAGTCGCATTCAGGGAATAACGTGACGCAAATTCCCTTACTTTGCGCCCAGATGCTTTCCAAACTCCTGCCATGCTCGACCGGCACGTGATGCTGCCAGATCCAGGAAACATGACAGGGAGACTGGCGCATTCGCAACGAAACACGCTAAAAGAAGTCATCGGATTTATTAAGTTTTCATCTGCGCCTAACGATAGAAGCCTATGAAAACGATATCGAGATGCCGCAAGAGAGGGCAACGACACGACACCACGCGACAATTATCGACCCGAAATGACAGGCAGAACGAAAGAATTGTGCTTGCCGGAGGGCCGGGAATACGCCTACATTGACTCGTCCGTCAATAAAAAACGCCGCTGAAAGGCGACATAATCCTCAACAGGGAGATACTTATGAACGAACAACTCACTCACATGACCACTCAGGTGACCGCCGGTAAATTGACCCGCCGTGAATTCATGGGCAAAGCGGCGGCACTGGGCGTCTCGGCGGCTTTGGCCAGCACCATGTTTGCCGATGCCGCACGTGCGGCGGGTCCGAAAAAGGGCGGCGATCTGAAGATCGGCTCGATTGGCGGCGAATCGACCAACTCTCTCGACCCGGCAAGCTATGCAAGCCAGGTGCCCGCGCTCAACGGTCGCCAGTTCGGTGACACCCTGGTGGTGGTTGCGCCGGACGGCTCGATTGAATCGCGTTTGGCCGAAAGCGTCGAAGCCAGCGCGGATGCCAAGGTTTGGAACTTCAAGATCCGTCAAGGGGTCGAATTCCACAACGGCAAGACACTGACCAGCGAAGACGTGCTGAAAACCATGCAACGCCATTCCGACGAAAATTCAAAGTCGGGCGCTCTGGGCATCATGAACGAAATCGAGTCGATGAAGGCCGATGGCGACATATTTTCGGTCACTCTGAACAACCCGAACGCCGACCTGCCGTTCCTCATGGCGGACTATCACCTGATCATCCAGCCGGACGGTGGCATGGACGATCCGGGCGCGGGCATCGGCACCGGCCCCTACAAGATGGAAGTCAACGAGCCAGGCGTACGTCACGTGTACACCAAGTTCGACAACTACTGGAATGACGACGGTCATTTCGACAGCGTCGAAATTATCGCCATCAACGATTCCACCGCGCGCACGGCTGCGCTGCAATCCGGCCAGGTTCACCTGATCAACCGGGTCGAACCCAAGGTCGCCGGTCTTCTGGGCCGTGCACCGGGCTTGTCTGTGCAGCCGACAACGGGCCGTGGACATTATGTCTTCATCATGCATGTCGATACTGCGCCGTTCGACAATAACGAGCTTCGCCTGGCATTGAAGCACGCGATCAACCGCGAGGAGTTGGTCGAGAAGATTCTTCAGGGCTTTGGCAGTGTCGGCAACGACATCCCGATCAACGCCGCCTATCCGCTCTTTGACGAGACGATCCCGCAGCGTACGTTCGACCTCGCAAAGGCGGCCGAGCACTACAAGAAGTCCGGCCACGACGGGTCTCCGATCGTTCTGCGGACCTCCGAGGTTGCCTTCCCCGGCGCTGTGGATGCCGCCCAGCTCTTCCAGCAAAGCGCAGCCGCGGCCGGTATCCCGCTCGAGATCAAGCGCGAGCCGGGCGACGGTTACTGGTCCGAAGTCTGGAACGTCCAGCCCTTCTGTGCCTCTTACTGGACTGGGCGTCCGGTGCAGGACCAGATGTATTCCACGGCGTATCTCTCGACGGCCGACTGGAACGACACGCGCTGGAAGCGGTCCGATTTCGACGACATGCTGAATCAGGCAAAAGGCGAACTCGACACGACGAAGCGGAAGGAGATCTACTCCCAGATGGGCCGTTTGCTGAACGAAGAGGGCGGCCTGATCTGCCCGATGTTCAGCCAGTTCATTGACGGAGTCAGCGACCAGCTGGCCGGCTGGGAGCCTGACCCGTATGACGAGCTGATGGGCGGCCAGGCCACGCGCAAGATGTGGTTCGCCTAAATCGGGTTTCTCAGAATGCACCCTATCATCAAATTGGTTTCCCAGCGCATTGCGCTGGGAGTCCTTTTGCTCATTGGCGCTTCGGCCCTGATCTTTGGCCTGACCGAAGCCCTGCCCGGAGACGCCGCGCAAGCCGTTCTGGGCCAGTCCGCAACCCCCGAGGCCCTCGCCAACCTGCGCGAAGAGATGGGTCTGAATCGCCCGGCCCTGACCCGATACTTCGAGTGGCTCGGCGGTATCCTTCAGGGCGATCTGGGTCAGTCGCTGACCAACAAGCTCGATATAGCCGATAGCATCGGAAAACGTCTTGGAAACACCTTGTTTCTGGCGTGTGTGGCAGCAGTCGTTTCGGTTCCGCTCGCGATCTTTCTGGGCCTGCTCGCGGTTCGTTTCCGCAACCGCTGGCCGGACAAAATGATTTCTGCGATTACGCTCACGACGGTTTCGGTCCCCGAATTTCTGATCGGTTATGTGCTGGTCTACTTCATTTCGGTGAAACTGGGATGGTTTTCATCGCTCGCGATGGTCAATGACTCGATGTCTTTTGGGCAAAAGCTCTATGCGATCACGCTGCCGGCTTTCGTTCTGACGCTCGTGGTGCTGGCACAGATGATGCGGATGACTCGCGCGGCCATTCTGAACCTCATGCAATCGGCCTATATCGAGACGGCTGAGTTGAAGGGTCTGACCACCTTTCAGGTCATCGCGCGACATGCCTTTCCCAACGCGATTTCACCCATTGTAAATGTCGTCATGCTGAACCTGGCCTATCTGGTGGTTGGAGTCGTCGTTGTCGAGGTGGTGTTCGTCTATCCCGGCATGGGGCAATACCTTGTGGACGCAGTGACCAAGCGCGACGTGCCGGTTGTTCTGGCCTGCGGCGTGGTCTTTGCCGCCGTTTATATCGGCCTGAACATGGTCGCGGATATCGTGTCGATCCTTGCCAACCCAAGACTGAGGCACCCGAAATGATAAAGAATATTCCTCTTTCGGCGGTGATCGGCTTGTTTTTCACCGGCCTCTATTTCTTCGTGGCTTTCACGGCCCCATTGATCGCGCCGTATGGAATGGCCGAAGTTGTTGGCGACGTTTGGGAACCCGCCAGCGCCGAACACCTGCTGGGTACCGACAATATAGGACGCGACCTGCTGACCCGCATGATCTATGGCGGGCGCACGACCATCTTTATCGCGGCGGCGGCGACGCTGCTCAGCTTTGCCACCGGCACCTCGCTGGGCCTGCTCGCGGCAGTGTTGGGCGGTTGGGCCGATCAGGTTCTCAGCCGGGCGGTCGATCTGGTCATGTCGATCCCAACGCTGATCCTGGCGCTGGTCATTCTGGCCATCGTTCCGGTAACCGTTCCGATCCTGATCCTTGTAATGGGCTTGCTGGACGCCACGCGCCCCTATCGCCTGTCGCGATCCGTGGCGGTGGATATCAATGTGATGGACTATGTCGAAGCCGCCAAACTGCGCGGTGAAGGGCGGACCTGGATCATCTTCCGGGAAATCCTGCCCAACGCGCTGTCGCCGCTGGTGGCCGAATTCGGGCTGCGGTTCATCTTCATGGTGTTGTTCATTTCAACCTTGTCCTTCCTGGGTCTGGGCGTTCAGCCGCCGCTGGCCGACTGGGGCGGCATCGTGAAGGAAAACAAGGACGGTATCGTCTATGGCATCGGCGCGGCGCTGTATCCGGCCGTGGCCATCGCGACGCTGGCCATCTCGGTCAACCTTGTGGCTGACTGGGTTCTGAACCGTACCACATCGCTGAAAGGAGGCCGGGGATGAGCGATACCCTTCTTAAGGTCCGTGGCCTGAAAATTGGTGCGACTGTCTATCCTCCGGGCGAAAAGCCCCATGACATCGAGATCGTGCACGGTGTCGATTTCGACCTCGAACGCGGCAAAGTGCTGGGGCTGATCGGGGAATCCGGTGCCGGCAAATCCACGATCGGTCTGGCCTCGATGGCATATGGCCGGGGTGGCGTTCAGATCACCGGTGGCGAGGTCTGGGTCAATGGGCGCGATGTCCTTAAGACGTCGCTGGGCGATATCCGCAAGCTGCGCGGAGGCGAGGTGACTTATGTCTCGCAATCGGCGGCTGCGTCCTTCAACCCGGCCAAGAAGATCATGGATCAGGTGGTCGAGGCGGCGGTCGAGCACAAGAAATTCTCGCGCAAGCAGGCTGAAGCCCGCGCGCGGGAGCTGTTTGCCAAGCTGGGCTTGCCCGATCCTGAAAACATCGGTGATCGTTATCCGCACCAGGTCTCGGGCGGTCAGCTGCAGCGCTGCATGACCGCGCTGGCGTTGTGTCCGGAACCCGATCTGGTGGTGTTCGACGAACCCACCACGGCGCTGGACGTGACCACGCAGATCGACGTTCTGATGGCAATCAAAGAGGCCATCGCGGACACGGGCGTTGCCGCGCTTTACATTACCCACGACCTTGCCGTCGTGGCACAGGTGAGCGACGACATCATGGTGCTGCGGATGGGCAATACCGTCGAATACGGCACCACCGATCAGATCATCAACAACCCGCAGGAAGAATACACCCAGGCGCTGGTCTCGGTCCGGTCCATCGAGCATGAAGAAAAGAAGCCCACGCCCGAAGCGGTGCTAAGCGTCGACGGCATCACCGCGCGCTACAAGGGGTTGAATTTCGACGTTCTGCATAACGTCAATGTGGAACTGCACCCCGGCCAGACGCTTGCTGTCGTGGGCGAATCCGGGTCGGGCAAATCCACGCTGGCGCGGGTGATCACCGGGTTGTTACCGCCGCGCGATGGCGAGATCACCTTTGCCGGGCGCAAGCTGTCGCGTGATCTGGCCGGGCGGTCGCGCGAGGACCTGCGCGAGTTGCAGATGATCTACCAGATGGCGGACGTGGCGATGAACCCACGTCAGACCGTCGGCACGATCATCGGTCGGCCGCTTGAGTTCTATTTCGGCATGCGCGGCGCGGAAAAACGCAAGCGGATTATCGAGCTGCTGGATGAGATCGAATTGGGCGAAAAGTTCATCGACCGCTATCCGGCGGAACTGTCCGGTGGCCAGAAACAGCGTGTCTGCATCGCCCGTTCGCTGGCGGCCAAACCCAAGATGATCATCTGTGACGAGGTCACCTCGGCGCTTGATCCGCTGGTTGCGGACGGCATCCTCAAACTGCTGCTGGACCTGCAGAAGATCGAGGATGTGGCCTATCTGTTCATCACCCACGATCTGGCGACGGTGCGCGCCATCAGCGATTCCATTGCGGTGATGTATCAGGGTCGCGTGGTGCGCTATGGCTCGAAAAGTCAGGTGCTCAGCCCGCCGTTCGACGACTATACCGACCTGCTGCTCAGTTCGGTTCCCGAGATGCATCTGGGTTGGCTGGAAGAGGTTGTGGCGCATCGCAAGATGGAAAGCGCCGGGAACTGAACCTGGCTCTTTCTGCGACAATTTTGTGAAGCTACGGAATTCCGGCACCTTGTCTGATGACAGGTGTCGGTATTTTGCTATTGGGGGCGGGAATTGGCAGCCTGTGCGAAACGAATCCCGTAGGGTCGCCGGAAGAAATCTGACCAAAGGGCCTGAGGATGGACCGCAAACTTCTTCTCATTATTCTGGACGGTGTTCCGTGGCGCAACTTCCGCCGCCTGTTCGGCAATCTCGAAGGCTGGGTGGACAGTGGCGACGCGCGGGTGTGGAAGCTGCGCTCGGTCCTGCCCTCCACGTCTGCAAGCTGTTATGCCTCGATACATACCGGCGTTGCCCCGGCCCAACATGGTTGCACCGGCAACGCAAACGTCTTTCGCCTGAGCCACAAGGACATTTTCAGCCAGGTCCGCGAGGCGGGCGGCGTGACCGGAGCAGTCACTCACAGCTATTGGTCGCAATTCTTCAACCGTCACCCGTTCGATTTTGTCCGCGACATCGAATATGACGAACCCGAAAGCATGACGATCAATCATGGCCGGTTCCACACGATGACCGGCTATGGGCACGACAACCAGATGACGCCGTCAGATGTCGATCTGTATGGCACGCTCACCAATTTGTGCCTGCGTTTCGATCTGGACTATGGCATTCTGCATTCCTGCACGCTGGACAGCATGGGTCACCGCTTTTTTCATGACAAAAAGGAAATGGATCACGCCTGTTTTGTCGCGGACGAGATGCTTGCGCCTTTCATCACCCGGTGGCGTCAGCTCGGCTATGAGGTGATCGTAACCGCCGATCATGGCCAGGACGACCGGGGCCATCACGGTGGGCGCTGCGAACTGCAGCAGGAAACCGCGCTCTACTATTTTGGTGAGGCCGCAGGACCGGAGCCGGATGTCGTGATCGATCAGCTGCAACTGGCGCCAACGGTTCTGGATCGGCTGGGGGCGCCGGTTGCGGACACCATGAAAGCGAAACCTTTCCTGTCGTGATCCACTTGCGGCCTGCGCGGCAAAGGCGTTTGAAAACGCCTTCGCCAAGCGGTTTCCAATCCGCTTAAGCCGCTTTCAAACGGCTTTTCCAGGCGGGTTCAATCGTATGACCATATCCCCTGCCCCAGCGCTTCTATAGCGACGGTGATCCGCTCGAAACTGTCATGGGCGCGCGCCACGGAGGATCGCGCCCGCAGGTATCCGTGAACCAACCCGGGTTCGTTGATCCACTGCACCAACCCTTCCGCTTCCTCGATCCGGTCTCGATATGCTTTGCCGTCATCGCGAAGCGGGTCGCAATCGGCGGTGAAAATCACGGTCGGCGGTAGTTGTGAAAAGTCCCGATCCTGCAATGGCTCATAGCTCGGATCATCTGACGGCTCCACACCTTCGTATCGGATCTTCTTGTAGAACATCCCATCATCGCGGGTCAGCATCGGTGCTTGCGCGTGTTCGAGATAGGAACCGCTGTCAACGTCGCCGCCCAAAAGCGGATAGATCAGTACCTGCCCCAGAATTCCGTCAAGGCGACCGCGCGCGTGGTGCGCGACACAGGCCGCCAAAGTACCCCCGGCGCTGTCGCCCGTCAGAATCAGCGGATCGCCGAATTCGGCAACTGACCATTCCACCGCCGTCCAACTGTCCTGAAACTGGACCGGATGGTGGTATTCGGGACACAGCCGATAATCCACGGCGACCACCCGATAACCGGTTTGCGCGCAGATATCGGCACAGACATCGTCGTGGCTGTCCAAACCACCCATTACGAACCCGCCACCGTGGAAAAAGACGACGGTCCGCGTTGGGTCACCCGCCGAATACACGCGAACCGGAACGCCGTTCGCGTCCCGGTCCTCGGTTTCCACACCATCGGGCCGCTCTTGCCGGAACTGGCGGCACATTTCGTCATAGACGCGCCGCTGCTCGGCAATCGAAAGAGTTGCCGCATCCTCGGGATAACTCGCGGTTGTTTTCGCGATAAAGGCCCAGGTTTCTTCGTCGATCAGACGCTCATAATCCATTGCCCCTCCGCTCAGGCTGCCCATTCCCACGGTCGGGTGAAGGCACCCAGAACCTTGTTGACATCGTCCTCGGAGGAACCGTTCGCGTCAAGCCGCGCAATTAGCCCGCGTTTCTTGTCATCCTCGACCGACACCACCCGTGCTGCGACCCCCGCCTTTTCCAGTGCGCCGTTATAGACACGAGTGATCGCCTGTTTGCGCAATTCCGGCTTGAACACCTTGCCGACAGCGGTCTTGGGCAGTTCCGACAGGATGGTCATGTGCTTGGGCTTTGCCGCGCGTTCGTGGACGTGAATCTCGCAATATTCCAGCAATTCCTCTTCGGTCGCGGATTTTCCTTCGACAAGTTCGACAAAGGCGCAGGGCACCTCGCCGGAATGTGCATCCGGCTGGCCGATCGCACCGGCAAACGCAACCGCCTCATGGCCCAGAAGCGCCTCTTCGATCTCGGCCGGGTCGATGTTGTGACCGCCCCGAATGATCAGATCCTTGGCCCGGCCGGTGATCCACAGATAGCCATCGGCATCGAAACGGCCCAGATCGCCGGTCCGCAGGTATCTTTCGAAATGATAAAGGCCTTTGTTCTTGTCAATTTCCGTATAGGTGTTTCCGGGAAAAACACCGGGGTTCGATACACAGATTTCCCCCACCTCATCGGTGGCGCATTCGGCCGGCCCCTCCGGCCCTTCCTTCAGGATCTTCACGTCTGTGTAGGGAAACGGAATTCCGATCGAGCCGATCTTCTTTTCTCCGTCGACCGGATTGCAGGACACCAGACAGGTCGCCTCGGTCAAGCCATATCCTTCGACAATGGTCACGCCAGTTGCCTTTTCAAAGCGGTTGAACAGTTCCACCGGCAGCGGGGCCGAACCCGAGAACGCGGTTTTCACGGTCGAGATATCGGCATCCACAGGGCGCTGCATCTTGGCCGAGATCGCGGTCGGCACGGTGATGATAAAGCTGACCTTCCAGCGTTCGATCAGCTTCCAGAAATTGTCGAAAACGCCGTCGCCGCGATAGCCGGCGGGCGTCGGGAACACCACATGCGCGCCCGAGGCGACAGCGGCCATGACGATCACGTGGCAGGCAAAGACATGGAACATCGGCAGCGGGCACATGATGATGTCCTCTTCGGAGAACAAAAGCGTGTGCCCCAGCCATCCGTTGTAGATCATGCCGGAATATTTGTGCTGCGCCACCTTGGGCATGCCCGTTGTGCCGCCGGTGTGGAAATAGCAGGCCACGCGGTCGTCGGTGCTGTCGGGAAAGGTCAGCGTCGCGGGCTGTTTTGAGAGTTCCTTGTTGAAGTCCAGATAATCGGCATGCGCCAGGTGTTCCCTGTCCTCCATCCTGGGGCGGATGAAGGGCACGATCCAGGATTTCGGCGGGGTGAGATAGCGGTTGAGGTCGATCTCGAGCACGGTATTGACCTGCGGCGCGTGCCGCACCGCCTCGGCCACCTTCTGTGCCACATCGGTTTTCGGGAAGGGCCTGAGCGTAACCACGACCTTGGCCTGGGTTTCGCGCAGGATGGCGGCGATCTGTTCGGGCTCCAGCAGAGGGTTGATCGGGTTCACGATCCCGGCCACCGCGCCGCCCATCATGGTAATCAGCGTTTCGTTGCAATTGGGCAGGATATAGGCCACCACGTCCTTTTCACCCACACCGAGAGAGCGGAACAGGTTGGCGGCCTGATTGACCTTGCCCAACAGTTCTGACCAGGTCAGGGTTTCGGCCTTGTCGCCGGGGCCTGACAGAATCTGAAAGCTGATGGCCTTGTGACCGGGAAATTCGGCCGCGGTGCGCGACAGCAAGCGATGAAATGTCACCGGCAGGTCACGATCCTGCCACGGCATCTCATTTTCGATACGCGTCTTGTCTTCCTTGCCAACGAATGCCATTCGGCTCCTCCCCTTATTGTCCGCTCCAGGCGGAAATTCTGCCCCAAGATGAGAGCAAAACCCCGCCAGCGCAAGCGAGGCTTAACGGCAGGGTTTCGGGATGGATAGAATGACGCTGCGGCGGTCGGCAAACTGCCGGGACGTCACTTTATTCGGCGGCCACGCCATCGGTGAATTGCAATCGCGCCAGCCGCGCGTAAAGGCCGCCCTGCGCCACCAGATCGGCATGGCTGCCCTGAGCAACGATGCGGCCCTCCTCCATCACCACGATGCGGTCGGCCTTTTTCACGGTGGCCAGACGGTGCGCGACAATCAGGGTGGTCCGGCCCGCACTGAGTTCGTCGACCGCCCCCTGAACCGCCCGTTCGCTTTCGGCATCAAGCGCCGAGGTCGCCTCGTCCAGCAACAGCACCGGCGCGTCGCGCAGGATGGCGCGGGCGATGGCGATGCGCTGCTTTTGTCCACCCGAAAGCATCACGCCGCGTTCACCGACAAAACTGTCATACCCTTCCGGCAGGGCGGCGATAAAGTCATGCGCGGCGGCGGCGCGGGCGGCGGCCTCGACCTCGGCATCTGTCGCCTCGGGGCGGCCAAAACGAATATTGTCGCGCGCAGAGGCCGCAAAGATCACCGGGTCCTGCGGCACCAGTGCGATATGCCGGCGGAAGTCCGACCGCGCAAGGGTGCGCAGATCGGCATCGTCCAGCGTCACCATCCCCTGATCGGGGTCATAGAACCTCTGGATCATCTGGATCACCGTGGTCTTGCCCGCCCCCGAGGGGCCGACAAAGGCCACGGTTTCACCGGGTTTGACTGTAAGTGTCATCTCGTCCAGCGCCGCGACCTCGGGCCGTGACGGATAACGGAAGCTGACATTGTCGAAAGCGATCGCGCCCCGGACGGGTTGCGAGAGCGACGCGGGATTTGCCGGATCGGTGACGGTGTCCCGGGCGTTCAGAAGTTCGACCAGGCGTTCGGTCGCCCCGGCGGCGCGCTGCAACTCGCTCCAGATTTCCGAAAGCGCGCCAACCGACCCGGCCATGATCACCGAATAGATCACGAACTGGATCAGCGTGCCTTCGGTCATCAGTCCGGCGCGTACATCATTCGCCCCCATCCAAAGCACGCCGACAATGCCGGTAAAGACCAGAAAGATCACGATCACGGTCAACACCGCGCGGGTCTGGATGCGCCGCAGCGACACGACATACGAGGTTTCGGTCAGGTCCGAGAACTGCGCCCGGCTGGCCTTTTCATGCGTGAATGCCTGCACGGTCTGGACCGCGCCCAGCGCCTCGCCGGCGTTGCCCGACGATGCTGCGATCCAGTCCTGATTTTCTCGACTGATGCCACGCAGACGGCGGCCCAGAACAAGGATCGGCACCACCACGACCGGTATCAGCAACAGAACCATCGCCGTCAGCTTGGCCGAGGTCAGCAGCATCAGCACCAGCCCGCCAAGGAACATCAGCATATTGCGCAGTGCGATGGACACGGAAGAGCCGAGCACCGACTGGATCAGAGTGGTATCTGTGGTGATCCGGCTAAGCACTTCGCCCGTCATGATCCGCTCAAAGAATTCCGGACTCATCCCGATCACGCGATCGAAGACCGCCTTGCGAATATCGGCAACAACGCGTTCGCCCAGCCGTGTGACCAGCATGTATCTGACCCCGGTCCCTATCGCGAGAATCGCGGCGATACCCAATGCGGCCAGAAAATACAGATCCAGCAATTCGCCGTCTTCGATCCGAAAGTGATCGACCACGCGGCGCACGGCCAGAGGCAGGGCCAGCGTCATGCTTGCGGTGACGATCAGTGCAACAGTGGCGCCGAACATCAGGAGCTTGTAGGGCTTCATGAACGGCCAGAGCGACGCCAGAACGCCGATCTTTTTCGAACCCGCCCGTTCTTCGCTGGCCCCGGGCGCCGGGGATGCTGTCGAGTTTTTCGAGCGGTTCCTTGCCATGTCAGGCCCTTGTCGTTTTGTCGTCTTCAATCGCACGCTACATGGCCGCAGCGCCGCGCGGGGTCAAGGCGCACGGGCGGATTGCCGACGCATTGGCCGCATTTGACGCAGAAAATCCGGGAAAGGGCCGAGTTGGAGCGGGTAGACGGAATCGAACCGACATAGCCTGCTTGGAAGGCAGGGGCTTTACCATTAAGCTATACCCGCTCAGCGTCTTGGCTGATTATTTCACCTCTGTGGGATCGTCAAGCGGGAAATCTTTTTCCGATCATCTTCTTTCGATACGATCTGACCTGCAATGTCTTCCGCGGGTGACAGAAACGCTTCCATGTGTTCTGATGAAATGGATTTCTTCACTGATTGACCTGCGGACAATTCCATGAGCAAGCCGATAGCGCGCAAAAATCCACCGCCAAAACCCGCAAAGCGGCGGTGCCACCGCTGCCATGGCTCGGGCCGTTCGGCGTGCCAGATTTGCGGTGGATCGGGGCAGGTTTTCAAGACCAAGGACATTTTCGGCAAATCTGTCCATGACAGATGCACCGGCTGCTTCGGCCTGAAGACGACGCGTTGCGCGACATGCGGGGGCGAGGGTTTCATCTGACCCCTGATACCAAGGTTTCCGCCACCTCGAACGTTTCCGCACGATCCAAGGTTTTGTGCTATCCTTGGCGCGTCCGCTTTTGGCGCGACCCTCGGGTCGCGGCTGTGTTGTTTAGCATTCCATGGGGGAGTTCATCATGACAGACTTTGACCTGGGCACGTATGCACGCGAGATCACCACGTCATCGCCCGAAGCAAAGAGATTGTTCGATCAGGGGCTGATCTGGCTCTACGGCTATAATCACGAAGCGGCAGCGGATTGCTTTCAGAAGGCCGCCGATCTTGATCCCGATTGCGGCATTGCTTTTTGGGGCGTCGCTCATGCCATCGGTCCGAACTACAACAAACCTTGGGAGTTTTTCGAACCCGACGAAAAAGTCGCCACGCTGAAACGCGCGCATGAGGCGATTGCGGCCGCAGAGGCCCTGCGGGACAAGGTCTCGCCGCTGGAAGCGGCCCTGATCGATGCTCTGGCCGACCGGTTTCCGACCGACCCGGAAATCGAGGATTACGGCCCGTGGAACGACGCCTTTTCGGATTCGATGCGCAAGGTCTATGCGACGCACAGGGACGATCTGGACGTGGCCTGCATCTTTGCCGAAGCGCTGATGAACCGGACACCCTGGCAGCTTTGGGATCTCGCAAAGGGCGAACCGGCCGAGGGCGCATCCACTGTCGAAGCTTTGACCGTTCTGGACACTGCGTTCGACAGGCTTCACGGGGCCTGGGATCATCCCGGTCTGCTGCATATGTATATCCACCTGATGGAAATGTCGCCCACCCCGGAAAAAGCGCTGCGCCATGGCGACCGGCTGGTCGACCTGGTACCGGAAAGCGGGCATCTGGTACACATGGCGACCCATATCGACGTCCTGTGTGGCGAATATCAGAATGTAGTCTGGCGCAATCACCGTGCCGCCGCCGTCGACAAGAAATACGAAGCGATGGCCGGGGGCGAGAACTTCTATACCGTGTATCGCGTCCACAATGTCCATTTCGAAGCCTATGGCGCGATGTTTCTCGGACAGCCGGAAAAGGCGCTGGCCGCGTCCGAAGAACTGATGCGAATGCTGCACGACAACGTTGTGCGCTTTTTCCCCGACCTATTCGAATCCTTCTATGGCAAGAAAATCCACGTGATGGTGCGGTTCGGGCAGTGGCAGGAGATTCTGGACGAACCTTTCCCCCAGGATCGTGAGCTCTACAGCTATACCACCGCCGCCATGTATCAGGCGCGCGCCATCGCATTGGCCAATCTGGGACGCCCGGACGAGGCTCTGGCCGAGCGCGAACGCGCGGTCGCGGCGCGCAAGGCGGTTCCCGAGGGGCGCTTGGTGTTCAACAATACCGCCGCGGATGTGCTGATGATCGGAGAGGCGATGATGGACGGCGAGATCGCCTTCAAGGCCGGCGATCGCGAAGGCGGGCTATCGCATCTGCGTCGCTCGGTCGAACTGGACGACAATCTGGTCTATGATGAACCCTGGGGCTGGATGCAGCCGACACGCCATGCGCTGGGTGCGCTGTTGATGGAGGACGGGCAGTTTGAAGAGGCCGAGGCCGTCTATCGCGCCGATCTGGGGCTGGACGACACGCTTGCACGCGCCTGCCAGCATCCGCGCAATATCTGGAGCCTGCATGGCCTGCACGAATGTCTTGTGCGGCGCGGCGAGATGACCGAGGCGAAGCACATCCGGCTGCAACTTGATCAGGCCGCCGCGCGGGCGACGGTACCGGTGCATGCCTCATGCTATTGCCGCAGCCAGGCCAAGGCGGCATAGAAACCTTCCAGACTGCCACTTTCCAGTCATCTGACATGAAATGACTGAAATGCCGCCCCGTATACGGGGCGGTTTCCTTTTGTCCGATTGCCGGCTGTTCCGGCGAAACTGAAAACTTGATCAAGTGAATGTCACCTGTCTGTCACATCTGTTCAAAGAGTTGTCACACAAGGCTCCTACATCCTCGGCTCACGAAGTTTAGTCGCTACTTGGGAGCCAACCATGAACAACTTTGATTCCAACAAACTTTCCGCTGACGACTGGGATGAGCTGAATTTTCCGCGCCCGGAAGAAAACGGCTTTGACCGCGTTGTGGAAAGTGCGCTGTCGCGCAGGGGTTTTCTGGGCGGTGTACTTGCCTTCGGTTCCGGCGCGGCGGCGATGGGTGCCGGTCTGCTGAACTCCACGGCGGCGTCCGCGACCCAGGTTCCGCGTTTTACTTTCACTCCGATCGCGGCGCAGACCGACGGTACCGTTCATGTGCCCGAGGGATACAGCTGGAAAATCCTGGCGCGTTGGGGCGATCCGTTGTTTGCGGAAGCTGACGGTTATGACATCTCCGATGGCGGACCGCTGGAGAACTCGGACAAGATCTTCGGCGAAAACACAGACGGGATGGAAACCTTCTCGTTTCAGGGACACGAACTGATTGCCATCAATCACGAATACCCGAACGAAGACATCAACCTGCCGACCGCGCAGGAGGGCAAACCGGCCAGCGCCGAAGACGTTTTGAAACTGCAGAATATTCAGGGCGTGACCGTGATGGAAATCGCCGAGGGACCCGAAGGCTGGACCGTGGTCAGGGACAGCCCGTTCAACCGCCGTATTCATCACAACACGCCGATGAAAATCGTTGGCCCGGCCGCCGGCCACGATCTGCTTAAGACAAAGGCCGATCCGACGGGAACGTCCGCGCTGGGCACGATGAACAACTGCGGTGCCGGCAAGACGCCCTGGGGCACATATCTGACCTGCGAAGAGAATTTTAACGGGTATTTCGGATCATCCGACGAAACCGCCAACTACAGTTCCGAAGTCGAAAGCGGCTACAGGCGCTATGGCATCAAGGCGGCAAGCTGGAACGGCTACGAATTGTTCGATCCGCGCTTCGATACATCGAAAAATCCGCACGAGCCGCACCGCGCGGGCTGGATCGTCGAAATCGACCCGACCAGACCGGACAGCACGCCGGTCAAGCATACAGGTCTGGGCCGGTTCAAGCATGAAAATGCCGAAGTGGTCTTGGCCCCCGATGGCCGCGTCGTCGTCTACATGGGCGATGATGAGCGGGGCGAGTACCTGTATCGCTTTGTTTCCAATGGCACCTATTATCCCGGCGGCTCCACTGATGGGCTGCTGGACGACGGCACGCTCTATGTTGCCAAATTCAAAGACGACGAGACCGGCGAGTGGCTGGCGCTGACCCCGGAAACCACAGGCATGAGCGCTGCAGATATCGCCATTTTCACCCGCATGGCGGCCTCGACCGTGGGCGGCACCACGATGGACCGTCCCGAATGGGTGGCGACGAACCCGATGGCGATCGAGGCCTATTGCTGCCTGACCAACAACAAGAACCGGGGCGTCAAGCCGAATGCCGGTGGCGACGAGACATCGGCCAATGGCCCGAATCCGCGGGACGCCAACAAATATGGTCAGATCGTGCGCTGGCGTCCCGCGCAAGACGATCACGCCGCCGACACGTTCAGTTGGGATCTCTATGTGATGGCAGGCAATCCAACGGTACACAGCGACGCCTATGCCGGATCGCCCAATGTGAACGCGGGCAACCTGTTCAACTCGCCCGACGGCATGGCCATCGATTCAACCGGAATGGTCTGGATTCAGACGGACGGCGATGACGACAATCAGGGTGACTTTGCCGGAATGGGCAACAACCAGATGCTGGTGGGTGATCCGGTGACGGGCGAGATCGCGCGCTTCATGACCGGCCCGAACGGTTGCGAGGTCACCGGGCTTGCCTGGTCCGGCGACCGCCGCACGATGTTCGTGGGTATCCAGCATCCCGGCAGCAACTGGCCGGATGGCGGCACTCCACGGTCGGCCGTGATTGCCATCAAGCATGGCGACAATGCGCCGATCGGGTGATCCGGGCATCCTCCAACAACAATCTCCCCCGGTGAACAGCACCGGGGGCCCAGTCAGCGCCTGAGGTTCCGAGCCCATTCGTCTGCCTTCCGGTTTCCCGCCCGGCAATCCCTACGAAACGCCAGGACGTAAGGGCCGATGCGGCAGAGCGCGGGGCCACCGATTCCCTTTGAGCAACCGAATTGCCCGATCCGTGCCGGACATGTGCGGCCCCTGTCCCGCCGCCTGCTCAAGGTCCGGTCACGCGAAAGACCGACCACCGATGCCGCTGGCTGATCGGGGCGGGTCGCTTTTCGCCTCTGCCCGTTCACATCGGCATCGGCGCGCTTGACAAGTCCCCTGCCCTTGCCGCATGTCCGCGCTGTTGGTGTCTGTGCAGACAGATGAAAAGGGAATGCGTCAGCGGTTTTCCGTCAAACGCAGCCGCCCCCGCGACCGTGACCGGAGAGGGTGCCCATAGCCACTGGCCCAAAGGCCGGGAAGGCGGGACACCCGACAGGGACAATCCCTGACATCCGTAAGCCGGGAGACCTGCCAACGCCCGAAGACAAGACCGGACGGGGTGTTCCGGTGTCGGGCCATGGCCCGGATGATGCCCCGTCCCGAGAAACCTTTAAGGGGGGATGAGACGTGACCAAGCCTGCGCCAGTCGAATTGCTGGTCTGCACCACCTGCCGACGCGGCCTGCCTGTCGAGGATGACGCCCAGCGCCCCGGCGCCTTGTTGCACAAGGCATTGACCGATGCCGCTCTGCCCGACGGAATACAACTGAAACCGGTCGAGTGCCTGTCGAATTGCGATCAGGGATGCTCGATCGTGTTGCGTGGCGGGCCGGAACGCTGGACCTTTGTCTATGAGAACCTGAACGAGACCGATCATGTCGGCATCATCGTCGATGGCGCAACCAAATACCTGGCCACCGAGGACGGTCTGGTCAAATGGCGCGAGCGCCCGGAACATTTCCGCAAAAACTGCGCCTCGCGCATTCCCCCGATTGGAGCCTGAGAAATGAGCAACCTCGAAAAACTGCCCGTCACCGTGATCACCGGCTTTCTCGGCTCGGGCAAGACCACGCTGGTGCGCCACCTGATGCAGAACCCGCAGGGCAAGCGTCTGGCGGTTGTCGTCAACGAGTTTGGCGATGTCGGTGTCGACGGCGATATCCTGAAATCCTGCGCTATCCCGGATTGCCCGGCGGAAAACATCATGGAATTGGCCAATGGCTGCATCTGCTGCACCGTGGCTGATGACTTCATTCCGACCATAGAGGCGCTGATGGCGCTGGAGCCGCGCCCCGATCACATTCTGATCGAAACCTCCGGCCTCGCCCTGCCCAAGCCGCTGCTGAAGGCCTTCGATTGGCCCGATATCCGCTCAAAAATCACCGTGGACGGCGTGATCGCTCTGGCCGATGCCGAGGCGGTGGCCGCCGGTCGTTTCGCTCCGAACGTCGAGGCGGTGGATGCCCAGCGTATGGCCGACGCTTCAATCGACCACGAAACGCCCCTGTCCGAGGTGTTCGAGGATCAGATTTCCTGCGCCGACATCATCCTGCTGACCAAGCCCGATCTGGCGGGTCCCGAAGGCGTTGCCAAAGCCAAGGAAATCATCGCCGCCGAGGTCCCGCGCCCACTGCCCGTCGTCGAAGTTGCCGAAGGTGTCGTGGACGTCCGAGTTGTGCTGGGCCTTGAGGCCGCGGCCGAAGATGACATGGACGCGCGGCCAAGCCATCACGACGGTCACCATGATCACGAACATGACGATTTTGAAAGCATCATCGTCGAGCTTCCGGAACAGACCGACCCGGCGCAATTGGTCGCCAATATCGAACGTTTGGCCAATGAACTAAACATCCTCCGAGTCAAAGGCTATGCTGCCGTTCAGGGCAAACCCATGCGCCTGCTGGTGCAGGCTGTCGGCGCCCGCGTGCGTCATCAGTATGACCGTCCGTGGAAACCGGGCGAAGAGCGCCGTTCGCGTCTGGTGGTCATTGCCGAGCATGACGACATCAAAGCGGCCGCAATCCGCGATATCCTCGTGGGTGTAGCCGAGGCCGCCGAGTAAGCCATGCACGTCGTCTTCCGCGAAAGCCACGGGCTCGAGGAAACCGAGACCCCAACCGATCTGGGCCAGAGCCCGGCGGATCTGGTGGCGCTGTCTTTTTCGGACAGCGACCTTGGCGCTTTCGCGGCGGGCTGGCATCGCGGGGGCGGCCCCGAGGGGCGCATGCCGACAATGCGTCTCGCCAATCTGGCCGCGCTGAAACATCCTCTGTCCGTCGACACCTATGTTGAACAAACGCTTGAAGGGGCCAAGGGCATCCTGATCCGCCTGATTGGCGGGGTGCCCTATTGGTCCTACGGTTTGCAGCAGGTTCTGGCGCTGGCGCAGGCCAAAGGCATCGCCCTGGCCGTACTGCCCGCAGACGGACGCGAAGACACAAGACTGGACGAATACTCCACTCTGCCAGCCTCGACTCTGCGTCGTTTGGCGCATCTGTGCGACACCGGCGGAGAGGTTGCGGCACAGGCCGCTTTGGCACAGATGGCGCTGGCGGCGGGTCTTTACGCAGGTCCCGTGATGGGGGCCAAAACTCTGCCGGAATGCGGCGCTTGGTGCCCGGATCGTGGCGTGATCCCCGTGGATCAGGCCTTCACCGGGGACGCGAAACGCATCGTCGTAACGTTCTACCGTGCCTACCTGACCTCGGCCGACACCGCCCCGGTTGCGGCTCTGATCCGCCGCCTGCGCGCACGGGGGTTCGAGGCGGTTGGCATGTTCGCCCCTTCTCTCAAAGCCCCTGCGGCTGCTGATTGGCTGCGCAAGAGCATCGGTGCACTGAAGCTCTCGGCGATCATCAATGCCACCTCATTCTCGGGCAAAGGAGCGTCGGGCACCTCGCCTCTGGACGCGGCGGATGTACCGGTGTTTCAGGTCGCCTTCGCCACCTCGCGCCGCAAGGCCTGGGCCGAAGCGGAACGCGGCCTTTCGCCCGCCGACCTTGCAATGCATGTCGTGCTGCCGGAGGTGGACGGAAGGATTTCAGCGGGCATAGCCTCGTTCAAGGAACCGGGCAAACGCGACCCGCATCTGGAATACTCCCGCTTTGCCCACCGCGCCGAGCCCGAACGGATAGAGGCCATTATCGACCGCGTCACCGGCTGGCTGGATCTCAGCGACAAGCCCAAAGGGGATCAGGTTCCGGCGCTGGTGCTGTCCACCTACCCGGGCAAAGCTTGGCAGATGGCGCATGCAGTCGGCCTCGACGCGCTGGCCTCGGCCGAGGCGATGCTGGCCGACCTGCAAAGCGAAGGCTATGACACCGCACCGGCAGAACCGATTGCCGAGACCCTGCTGGACGCACGCATTTCGTGGTCGCTTGATAATTATCAAACAGCGCTGGCGGATCTACCCGAACAGCTACGCACCGACCTTCAATCGGTATGGGGCAAGCCCGAGAACGACCCGACATTCACAGATGGGGCTTTCCACTTTACCGCCCTGCGCCGCGGCAAGGCCCTGATTGCCCTGCAACCTGAACGCGGCACAATCGACACGCGCGATGACGACTATCACGATCTGTCCCGCACCCCACGCCACAGCTATGTCGCGTTCTATCTGTGGCTGCGCAAAGGCCTCGGCGCCGATGTGCTGATCCATATCGGAGCACACGGCACGCTGGAATGGCTGCCCGGCAAGTCGGTCGCCCTGTCGTCGGAATGTTGGCCCGAAGCGCTGATCCGCGATCTGCCGGTGATCTACCCTTTCATCGTCAACGACCCCGGCGAGGCCGCGCAGGCCAAGCGTCGGATCGGAGCGGTTACGCTGGGCCATATCCCGCCCCCGATGAAGGAAAGCGGCACGCCGGACCGGATGGTACGGCTGGAATCGCTGCTGGATGAGTTTTCGAACGCCGACGGGCTTGACCCCAAGCGCCGCGACCGGCTGCAGGAAGACATCCGGGATGAGGCGCAGGCCATCGGGCTGGAAAGTGACCTTGGCCTCGATCAGGCCACCAGCACCGCCGAGGCGATCACCCGCATCGACCGTTTTGTCTGCGACATCAAGGAAAGCCAGTTCGGCGACGGCCTGCACATCTTTGGCCGTGTGCCCGAGGCGAAGGGCAATTTCGATCCCGCCCCCTCGGCCCATGCCGAGCGCAGCGCCCTGATTTATGCGCTGGCGGGGAAACGGATCGAGGCTGGACCGTCGGGCTCGCCCTATCGCGGGCGCTCGGATGTTCTGCCGACCGGGCGCAACCTCTACACCACCGACCCGCGTTCGGTGCCCACCCGCGCCGCCTATACACAGGGCGTGAAACTGGCCGAGGAATTGGTTCGGCGACATCTGCAGGAAGAAGGCGACTACCCCAAAGGGTTGATCGTCGATCTGTGGGGCTCGGCCACCATGCGAACCGCAGGTGAGGAGTTTGCCATGGCGCTGCACCTGCTGGGCGTCAAACCGGTCTGGGACAAGGGGTCAGAACGGGTGTCCGGTATCGAGGTGTTGCCGATCACAGACCTCAGCCGCCCGCGACTGGATGTGACCCTGCGCGTTTCGGGCCTGTTTCGGGACGTGTTCCCGACCCTTTCGGCCTTGTTCGGTCAGGCGGTCCGGGCGCTGTCGGCGCGGGACGAAGCGCCGGACTGGAACCCCTATGCCGGTCAGGAACCCGCCGCCAGGGTCTATGGCCCGGCCCCGGGCAGCTATGGCCTGAACATGACCCACCTGTCCGAGACCTATACCGACGAGGCCCGCGCGCAGGCGGGGGAAGCGTGGCTTGAGGCCAGCTCTTTCGCGTTGGAAGGCGAGCATATCGCACAGGACAAAGACGGGATCATTCATCGCGTCGCCAATGCCGACAGCTTTGTCCACCTGCAGGACCTGACCGAAACCGACCTGCTGCTGGCCAATGACTATGCCACGCACGAGGCCGGGTTCGCCGCAGCCAAGAAACTTACCGGCGGCAGCGCCCAGCTGTTCCATCTGGACAATACCAATCCTGATAATCCCCGCGCCCGTACCCTGCCTGAGGAAATCAGCCGCGTTGTTCATGCCCGCGCCGCCAATCCCGGCTGGATCGCCGGAATGAAAAGGCATGGCTTCCGGGGGGCCGCCGAGATCGCGGCGACGCTGGATCACATGGCCTCTTTCGCCCATCTGTCGGGCACTGTCGCGCCGCATCTGTTCGACCTCTATCATGACGCCACGTTGGGTAATGAGGAAATCGACACTTTCCTGCAAGAGGCCAACCCGCAGGCACATCAGGCCATGCAGGACCGCTTCCGCGCGTTGCTGGACGCCGGACTTTGGAACACGCGCCGGAACTCGATCCGCGCCCGTCTGGAGGGGCTGGGATGAGCACTCCGATCGTTCAAGGCTGGTGTCCAGGAGCCCACCGCCCGATGATGTCGGGCGACGGGCTGGTGGTGCGGGTGCGCCCCCGTCTGGCCCGTCTCGACGCCCGGCAGGCGCTGGGGCTGTGCGCGCTGGCTGAAAGGTTCGGCAATGGCACCATCGACCTGACCAACCGTGCCAACCTACAATTGCGTGGTGTGACCGAATCGGATCACCAGGCGCTGCTGGCGGAGCTGGCAGCGCTGAACCTGCTGGATGCCGAACCCGGCATTGAGGTGCGGCGCAACATTCTGGTTTCGCCGCTCTATCAGCACGGCGATCTGACCGCGCGGCTGGCGCAGGCCCTGATCGACCGACTGGCAGACCTGCCCACCGTGCCTGCCAAGTTCGGCTTTGCCATCGACACAGGCGCTGCGCGCCTGCTGGCAGCGGATTCGGCGGATATCCGGCTGGAGACGGGCTTCGACGGCCTGATCCTGCGTGCCGATGGGGCCGAGACAGGTCGACTGGTGACCGAGGCCGAGGCCATCGACCGGCTGCTCGAACTGGCCCGCTGGTTCGCCGGAAACTTTACCCAGGAAACCCGCCGCATGGCGCGGGTGGTTGCGGCGCAGGGCCTGCCGTCTGAATGGCAGGGCCACGCGCCGGGGCCGGTCGGCACGGCATTGCAGCCGGGAAACAGCCCCCTCGGCCCGCTTTACGGCGCGGCGTTCGGGCAATTGCCCGCCGGACCGCTTGCACGGCTGATTGCGGATTCGGGCACGTCTGCCCTGCGGGTTACCCCGTGGCGGCTGATCCTGCTGGAAGGCGGGGCGGCGATACCCGCACCAGAGTTTGTCACAACAGGCGCCGACCCGCTTATGACCACCGACGCCTGCCCCGGGGCCCCGTTCTGCCCACAGGCGCAGGCGGAAACCCGCGATATCGCCCGCGCTTTGGCCGTGCGTGTGCCCGGCCGCTTGCATGTCTCGGGATGCGCCAAGGGATGCGCCCGCATGGGCCGCGCCGACTTTACTTTGGTGGGCGCAAACGGACGATTTGATCTTGTCAAACAGGGCCGCGCGGGGGATGAGCCCTGCCAGCGCGGGCTCAGCCCAGAAACACTCATGACCATGGACTTCACCTGATGCCCTATCTATACGAAACCGACGGCGCGGCGATCTATAAGGAAAGCTTTGCCACCATCCGGTCCGAAGCCGATCTGGCCCGGTTCGACGCCGATGAAGAGCAGGTGGCCGTCCGCATGATCCACGCTGCCGGGATGGTCGGTCTGGAGGAATTCGTGCATTTCTCGCCCGATTTCGTGCGGGTCGCCCGCACCGCGCTGGAAGGTGGCGCGCCGATCCTGTGCGACGCCCGTATGGTCAGCGAAGGCGTCACCCGGTTCCGCCTTCCCTCCGATAATGAAGTGATCTGCACCCTGCATGACGAGCGTGTGCGCCCCTTGGCCGCCGAGATGGGCAACACCCGCTCGGCCGCCGCGCTGGAGCTGTGGCGTCCGCACCTGAAGGGCGCGCTGGTCGCCATAGGCAACGCGCCGACCGCGCTGTTCCACCTGCTGAACATGCTGGAAGACCCCGACTGCCCGCGCCCCGCCGCCATCATCGGCTGCCCCGTGGGATTTGTCGGCGCAGTCGAATCCAAGGACGCCCTGTGGGAGGCGCAACCGGTGCCCTCCTGCATCGTCAAAGGCCGTCTGGGCGGCAGCGCCATTACCGTCGCCGCCATCAATGCCATCGCAAGCCGGGCTGAATGAGCATGGGCATCATATACGGCGTGGGCCTCGGCCCCGGTGATCCCGACCTGATGAGCGTGCGGGCCGACCGTCTGTTGCGCAGCGCCAAACATGTGGCGTTTTTCCGCAAACCGGGCCGCAGTGGTCAGGCGCGCAAGATCGTGGGTGGCATGATCCCCGAAGGCGCGACCGAATTTCCGATGGAATACCCAGTGACCACCGAAATCCCGGTCACCGATCCTCGCTATAACGAACTGCTGGCCGAGTTCTACGAAGAATGCACTGCGCATCTGAAGGCGCTATCGGAACAGGGCGAGGATGTGGTGGTGCTGTGCGAGGGCGATCCGTTCTTCTATGGTTCGTTCATGCATCTCTACAGCCGCCTGCGCGAACACGCCCCGGTCGAGGTAGTGCCCGCTATCACCGGAATGTCCGGCGCGTGGACTGCGACGGGTGATCCTATCACTTGGGGTGATGACGTGCTGACCGTGCTGGTCGGCACTCTGCCCGAGGACACGCTGGCCGAGCGTATGGCCCAGACCGACGCGCTGGTGGTGATGAAGATCGGGCGCAATATCGACAAGGTCAAACGCGCGCTGAAGACCGCTGGCCTCTATGACCGGGCCTGGATCGTTGAATATGCGCAGATGCCGAACCAGACGGTCACGAAACTGTCGGAGGCCTGCGAAAAGGTGACGCCCTATTTCTCGATCATCGTAGTGCATGGTCAGGGGCGGCGGCCATGAGCGGCTGGGTCAAGATCGCGGGCCTCGGCCCCGGTGATGAGGCTTTGGTGACGCCCGAAGTGACGGCGGCGCTGGCCGAAGCGACGGATGTGGTGGGTTATATCCCCTATGTCGCGCGGGTGGCCGAACGCCCCGGCCTGACCTTGCACGCCAGCGACAACCGGGTCGAAATCGACCGCTCGCAGCACGCGTTGCAGATGGCGACCGAGGGCAAGCGCGTGGTCGTGGTGTCCTCGGGCGATCCCGGCGTGTTTGCCATGGCGGCGGCAGTGTTCGAGGCGCTGGAAGACGGCCCCGCCGATTGGCGGGACGTTCAGATCGACGTGCTGCCGGGGATCACCGCGATGCTGGCGGCATCCGCGCGCGCTGGTGCGCCGATGGGGCATGATTTCTGCGCCATCAACCTCAGCGACAACCTCAAGCCATGGTCGCTGATCGAAAAGCGTCTGCGTCTGGCGGCGCAGGCCGATTTCTCGATGGCGTTTTATAATCCACGTTCGAAGTCGCGGCCGGAAGGTTTCATCCGGGCGCTGGACATTCTTCGCGAAGAATGTGAACCCCAGCGCCTTATTCTGTTCGCCCGTGCCGTTTCCCGCGCCGACGAAATGATCCGGATTTCTACGCTGGCCGAGGCCACGCCCGAGATGGCTGATATGCAAACCGTGGTTATCGTCGGCTCATCCCGCACCCGCGTGATCGAGCGCGACGGCGCGCCCATCGTCTATACCCCGCGTTTCACCCCTGATGAGGATCAGGGATGAGCCAGCCAGTCCAGAACCTGTGTGACATTCGACAGCTCCACCCGCTGCGGCAGGACGGGGCGGTCGATCATCAGCACCGGCAGCCCCAGCGCCCGCGCTGCGTCCAGCTTGGCGCGCGCACCGGTGCCGCCCGCGTTCTTGGACACGACAAGCTGCGTGCCAAAGCGCTGCATCAGCGCCCGGTCTTCAGGCTCGGCAAAGGGGCCGCGGGCTACAACGACTTCGGCATTCGGCAATGGCAATCCGTCGGGCTCATCAACCAGACGCAGCAGATAGTGATGCTGGGGCCGGGCGGCAAACTCCTCAAGATGCATACGGCCCACGGCCAAAAACACACGCAGCGGTTCCCCCGACAGCGCGTCAACCGCTGCGGCGATGTCCGGGACGCGACGCCAGGTGTCGCCGGGTTGCGGGCTCCACGCCTCGCGGGTCAGAGCGGCCAGAGGGGTTTTTGTCTCACGGCAGGCCTCGATCGCGTTGCGGCTCATCTGTGCGGCGAATGGATGGGTGGCATCCACGACATGAGTAGTCCCGTTTTCTCGGATGTATCTGGCCAGCCCCTGTGGACCGCCAAAGCCACCGACGCGCATCGGCACCGGCTGCGGGCGCGGTTTTTCGACCCGGCCAGCGTAAGAATACACCGCCGCAACCCCTTGCGCAGAAACAGCTTTGGCCAGATCATTGGCCTCGGTCGTGCCGCCAAGGATCAGGAGGTTGGTCATGTCTGAAGCTCCGTGGTTGACCGTTCTGGGCCTGGGTGAAGGTGGGCTTGATGGCCTGTCGCCCGCTAGCCGTCAAGTGCTGGATCGGGCCGATGTCATCATGGGACCGCCCCGCCACCTGTCGCTTATCCCCGACGGCGGGGCCGAGCGGATCGAATGGCCGGTGCCGTTTGCCGATGGCCTGCCCATTCTGCAGGGCCTGCGTGGCCGGGCTACGGTTGTGCTGGCCTCGGGTGATCCGTTCTGGTTCGGCGCGGGATCGGTCATCGCGCGCAATTTCGATTCTGGCGAATGGGTTGCGGTGCCGGGTCAGTCGACCTTTTCACTGGCTGCCGCGCGTTTGGGATGGCCGCTGGAAAGCACACTGACATTCGGCCTGCACGCCGCGCCTCTTACCCGTTTGCGGCCTCACCTGTCTTCGGGTCTGCGAGCCATTCTGCTGCTGCGCGACGGCAAGGCTGTGGCGGAACTGGCGTCGTACCTGACCGAGACCGGCTTTGCCGATTCAGACCTGCATGTGATGCAAGCCTTGGGCGGTCCACGCGAGAATGTTCAGACGCTCGGCCTGACCGAAGCGCTGTTAGGGACGTTTGATCATCCGGTCTGTGTCGGACTGGAAGTTTCCGGCGCTGGCCACGCCTTTCCCAAGGCCTCGGGCAAGCCGGACGAGATATTCGAGACGGACGGCCAAATCACTAAACGCCCGATCCGCGCGCTGACCCTTTCGGCGCTGGCCCCGCAACGGGGTGAGCATCTGTGGGACATCGGCGGCGGTACCGGCTCGATTAGTATCGAATGGCTGATGTGTGACCCGACCCTGACCGCAACCACCGTTGAGCCACGCGCCGACAGGGCCGAGCGTATCCGCCGCAATGCCGACGCGCTGGGACAGGACCGGCTGAACGTCGTACATGGCAGCGCGCCGGATTCGCTGGGCGGGCTGGCGCTGCCCGATGTGGTTTTTGTCGGCGGCGGTCTCAGCGCTGCATTGCTGGACTGGCTGCACGGCACCCTGCCCGCCGGAACAAGGCTGGTCGCCAATGCAGTGACACTGGAAAGCGAGGCGATGCTGGCGCAGTGGCACGAGAAACTGGGCGGTGAACTGTTGCGCATCGAACTTGCGCAATCCGCGCCGCTGGGTCCGCGTCGCGGTTGGAAATCCGCCTATCCTGTCGTGCAGTGGAGCGTGACGCTATGATCGTCGCCGGGCTTGGCTTTTCTTCCGCTGCAACGGTGGACAGTCTGCGCGCCGCCTATGATGTGGCGGCAGCCGGCCATGACGTTGCCGCTCTGGCGACCGTTGCCGACAAAGATGGCCATCCCGCCTTGGCCAGTTTGGCCGAAACGCTCGCCCTGCCCCTGCACCTTGTTGCGCCCGCCGATCTGGCCGGGCAGCGCACCCTCACCTGCTCGAACCGCAGCCGTGCCACCTATGGCACCGGCAGCGTCGCCGAAGCATCCGCATTGGCCGCCGCCGGAACAGGCGCGCAGTTGCTTTCACCCCGACAGATTTCGGACGACCGGCTGGCGACCTGCGCCATAGCCATCGGAGGACAAACATGACCGTTCATTTCATCGGCGCCGGACCGGGCGCCGCCGACCTGCTGACCCTGCGCGGCCGCGACATCATCGCCGCCTGCCCCGTTTGCCTCTATGCGGGCTCGCTGGTGCCGGAGGAGATTCTGAGCCACTGCCCCGAGGGCGCAAGGATCGTGAACACCGCGCCGATGGATCTGGATCAGATCATGGCCGAGATCGAAACCGCGCACAAATCGGGTCAGGACGTGGCGCGTCTGCATTCCGGCGATCTGTCGGTCTGGTCCGCCATGGGTGAACAGATCCGGCGACTGAAAGAGATGGGCATCCCGGTCAGCGTCACCCCCGGCGTGCCGTCCTTTGCCGCTGCGGCGGCTGTTCTTGGCACCGAACTGACCCTGCCCGGTCTGGCGCAATCGGTGGTTCTGACCCGGACGCCGGGGCGCGCGTCCTCGATGCCCGAGGGCGAGACGCTGGAAAACTTCGCCCGCACCGGCGCGACGCTGGCCATTCACCTGTCGATCGGCAATCTGGACAAGGTGATCGCCGACCTGATCCCGGCCTACGGCGCCGATTGCCCGGTGGCCGTGGTCTATCGCGCCTCCTGGCCGGACGAACGGATCATCCGCGCCACGCTGGCAACCCTGAAAGAAGCGCTGGACGAAAGCATCTCGCGAACCGCACTGATCATGGTGGGCCCGGCTCTGGCGGGCGAAGGGTTTGACGAAAGCTGCCTCTATTCCAAGACCTATGACCGCCGCTATCGCCCGCAGAGCGCCGACAGCCCGTGGTCGAGCTGGAGCCATGGCGATGACTAACCCTCCGGGAATTCTGATCTCGGCCCCTTCTTCGGGCACTGGCAAGACCACGGTCATGCTGGGCCTGTTGCGGGCGCTGGCCGAGGATGGGCTGACCGTGCAGCCGTTCAAAAGCGGCCCCGATTACATCGATCCGGCCTTTCACCGGGCGGCGGCGAGGCGGGCCTCGTTCAATCTGGACAGCTGGGCGATGGGTGGCCCGCTGCTGAGCGCGATCTCGGCACAGGCGGAGGGCGCTGATATCGTGGTCGCCGAGGGTTCGATGGGCCTGTTTGACGGTGTCGCCAAACCGGGCGAGCTGGGCCACGGGTCGAGCGCCGAAACCGCGCAGCGCATGGGCTGGCCGGTTGTGCTGGTGCTGGATGTGGGCGGACAGGCGCAGTCGGCGGCGGCCACGGCACTGGGGTTTCGGATGTACAATCCCGACCTGCCCTTTGCCGGTGTGATCCTGAACCGCTGCGCCAGCCCCCGACACGAACGTCTGACCCGGTTGGGTATGGAGCGCGCGGGCCTGCCGGTACTGGGCGTGCTTCCGCGGCGGGGCGATCTGACCCTGCCCGAGCGACATCTGGGCCTGATCCAGGCGGTCGAACATCCCGATCTGGAGAGCGCCATTGCAGGTTATGCCGCGTTTTTGCGTGAACATGTGGATCTGGCGGCGATCAAGCGGGCGGCTTCCTCAGGCCCCAAGGAGCCATCGTCGGCCGCGCTGCCGCGCCCGCCGGCTCAGAGGATCGCACTGGCCCGGGATGCTGCGTTTTCCTTCACCTATCCGCACCTGCTGGAAGGCTGGCGTATGGCGGGGGCCGAGATCCTGCCGTTTTCGCCATTGACCGATGAGGCGCCGGCGGCAGATGCGGATCTGGTGTGGCTGCCGGGGGGATACCCCGAGTTGCACGCTGGCACCCTTGCGGCTGCCGGAACCTTTCTGGCCGGGCTGCGCAAACACGCCGAAACCAAACCCGTACATGGGGAATGCGGCGGCTACATGGCCCTCGGTCAGGCGCTGATCGACAAGGACGGGATGCGGCACGAGATGGCGGGCCTGTTGGGTCTGGTGACATCGTACCAGAAACGCAAGTTCAACCTTGGCTATCGCAAGGCGGAACTGCTGACCCCGATGCCCGGTTTTACTGCGGGCGCGGCGCTGCGAGGGCACGAGTTCCACTATTCCTCGATTGTCGAACAACCCGACGCCCCGCTGGCGCGAGTGTTTGACGCCGAGGGCGCGGAGGGGCCGCAAACCGGTTCGGTGCGCGGCAACGTCACCGGCACCTTCTTTCATCTGATCGCGGAGGCCTCGGCATGAGCGGATTTGTCTCTTTCATCGGTTCCGGCCCCGGCGATCCGGAGCTTTTGACGCTCAAGGCAGTGGATCGTCTGGGCAAGGCCGACGCGGTGCTTTTTGATGATCTGAGCAGCGGCCCGATCTTGACCCATGCACGCGAAGACGCCGATCTGGTCGGTGTGGGCAAACGCGCGGGCCGCCCATCGCCCAAACAGGATCATGTCAGCCGCTTGCTGGTGGATTATGCCCGGACCGGACAGCGCGTGGTGCGGCTGAAATCGGGCGATGGTGGCCTGTTCGGACGGCTCGAGGAAGAACTGCTCGCCCTGCGCGACGCCGGGATCGAGTACGAGATCATCCCCGGCATCCCCTCGGCGGTTGCCGCGGCGGCGGCAGCGGGCATTCCGCTGACCCGGCGGCTGACCGCGCGGCGGGTGCAGTTCGTCACCGGACACGATGTCAGCGGCAAGCTGCCCCAGGATTTGAACCTGCCCGCGCTGGCCGATCCCGGCGCCACCAGCGTCGTTTTCATGGGCAAGCGCACCTTTCCGCTGCTGGTCGAGGCGCTGAACGCTCATGGCCTGCCATTGGACACCCCGGCGCTGATGGCGGAATCGGTCTCGACTCCCGAACAAACCCTGCACCGCTCGACGATAGGCGGGCTGGCCAACAAACTGTCGGCAGAAATCGGCACCGCCCCGGCCCTGATTCTGTATGGCCCATTGGCGGAGTTCGGGGATGTATGAACTGAACCTGATCGGCATCGGTACTGGCAACCCCTATCATGTCACCTTTCAAGGCGCACAGGCGATCCGGGCGGCGGATCTGATCCTCATTCCCCGCAAGGGCGAGAACAAGGCCGACCTCGCCGGACTGCGCGAAAAGATCATCACACAGATCACCAATACGCAGCCACGAATTGCCTATTTCGACATCCCCAAACGGCGCACCGATGAGGGATATCTGCGCGGCGTGGACGAATGGCACGACGCCATTGCCCTGCGCTGGCACGAGGCGATTGCCGCCCACCCCGATGCCCGCCATGTGGCGCTGCTGATCTGGGGCGATCCGTCACTGTATGACAGCTCGCTGCGAATCGCCTCACGGCTGAAACCGCAACCGGCCACGCGGGTGATTCCCGGCATCACCGCACTGCAGGCGCTGACGGCGGCGCATGCCATTCCGGTCAACGATATCGGCGCGCCCTACATTGTCACCACCGGCCGCCGCATCCGTGAAGAAGGCTGGCCGGACGGCGCCGGTAAGGTCGCGGTCATGCTGGATGGCGAATGCTCGTTCCAATGCCTCGAGATGAAGAATTTCGATATCTGGTGGGGCGCTTATGTCGGCATGAAGGAAGAGCTTCTGATCAGCGGCCCGCTGGCCGAAGTCGCGGACGAGATTCTGGAAACCCGCGCAACCGCGCGGGCCGATCACGGCTGGATCATGGACATCTATTTGCTGCGGAAGCGCGAAAATGAAAAAAATGGTCGCAATTGAGAATTGCGCCATCCGTTGCATAACGGCTAAATGAAAGAGTCTGGTCCTGCCGGAGCGTTCCGGTGCCAAGAGGGAATTTGGTGCGGCCACAGCTGTGGTCAAAGCCAAAGCCGCCCCCGCGACTGTAAGCGGTGAGCCTCTGTTCAACCAGCCACTCCCGGATTTGTCCGGGGGGAAGGCGAACAGAGGCGCTGACCCGCAAGCCAGGAGACCTGCCAGGCATGAAACGAAACACCGGCCGTCGGGTGCGGCGGCTCAGGAGGACTAAAATGACGACCAAAACGCTCAAGGCATCTGCTTCCGGTTCGGCCTTCCTTCCGGCTCTGTTTGCTGTTGTTCTGGGTCTGGGGATTATCACCCTGACCGGCCATGTACAGGCATCCGCCCTGCACGACGCCGCTCATGACGTGCGCCACGCAACTGGCTTTCCCTGCCACTGACCCATGTTCAGTCGCATTCTGACCAGCGCGTTGTTCGCTGGTGCTGCAGCAGGGCTGATTGCCGCCCTGCTGCAGCTTGTTTTTGTGCAGCCCGTCCTGCTTCATGCCGAACTCTACGAGTCCGGTGAACTGGTGCATTTCGGTGCCGACGCCGTTTCGGCACAACCGGAATTGCCCGGTTTCGATCTGATGCGCGATGGGCTGAGCATCATCTTCGCCATGCTGACCTATACGGGCTACGCCCTGGTCGTTGTGGCTCTGATGTCGGTTGCCGAACGCATGGGACACGAGGTCAACGCCCGAACCGGCATTTTGTGGGGGCTGGCGGGTTTCATCACCTTCCACTTTGCGCCGGGGCTGACCCTGGCTCCCGAAGTTCCGGGTGTGGCTTATACGGATATCACTGCCCGCCAAATTTGGTGGACGGGTACCGTTGCCGCCACCGGAGTCGCAATGTGGCTGATTGCGTTTGGCGGAAATGTCGTCAGCTACCTGATCGCCGCTGCGTTGCTGCTGGCGCCGCACCTGATTGGCGTAGCCGAGCCCGACAGTTTCACCGGCCCGGTCCCAACCGAACTGGGCGCCCTGTTTGCAGCCCGCGCATTTGGCGTCGGCATGGCGGCCTGGGTGCTTGTGGGGACATTCGCGGGATACTTCTGGCAAGCCGAAGGCAAACGCGCCGAAGCCAACGCGTAAGCGATTAATGAAACATCCCACCGGGCCATCGTGCCTGGCGGGAACATTCATGACAAAAGGAAACACATGTTCCGTTCTCTTGCTCTCTTCGGTATAGGTCTGATCTTTGGTGGCGGCGCCGGTTTCGTCACGGCGGCGGCTTATGGAGTCACGTTCGATGGTCACGACCATGGCGACCCCGCTCAACACGGCAGCGCCCAATCCCATGATCATGGCGCGGCCATCAACCTGCCTGCCGGTGCAGATGCCCCGGGCCTCGATGTGAAACTGATCAAAGATCCGATGGCCGGCTGGAACCTGCATGTCATGCCGAAAAACTTCCGCTTTTCGCCGGAAAACGCCTCGCTTGAGGATATTCCCGGCGAAGGCCATGCGCATGTCTATGTCAACGGCGTGAAGCTGGCCCGCCTCTATGGCGAGTGGATGCACATTGGCGAACTGCCCAAGGGCGAGGTCGAGGTCAAAGTGTCGCTCAACACCAACAGTCACAGCCAACTGACCGTGGAGGATGAGCCTGTAACCGCCTCGGTGACGGTTCAGGTCGACTGAAGCGCGGGCATCCGGGTCCGCAAACACAAGCGAAGTCGCCCGCAGGGCCGGGCGTCTTCGATCCAGCCCAGGGAACTGTCCAGATAGGTCCGGCAGGTTCCGGCAATATCGGCGGCATCCTGTGCGAGATCGAGACCGGAAAAGACATATGACGCCAACCCCTGCCCCTGCAAACCCACTGCGACCGGTTGCTCGCAGGCACTGAAACAGGCGTGCTCCGTCAGTTCGACCCGATCCGCAATCCCCGCCTTGTCCAGTGCAGCACTCACGGCTTGCCGCTCGGTCTCGCGGTCGCGTGTGCCCAGACAACTGGAACAGATCAGCAAACGGATGCGTTGTGCGGTCATGAGCGGGCCTTTTCCTGCGTCGGGCCGTTATTGCGGGTTTCGCCGTGTCGACGCAAGCACTGTATGGTTGACCGGACACGGGATTGTGACACCGGATATTTGCAAAATCTGCCATCACATGCCTGACAACGAACCGGAGCCGGAACGATGAAACGTCTGTGGACCGCCCTTAGCCTTGCCGCCTTGCCCGCATGGGCCGGTGATCTCGAACCCCGCGAAGGATGGCAGGTGCATCCGACGAACAAGACCTATGACGAGCTGGTCCAGGACACGGCGGTGGCAATCAAGGACAACGGACTGATCGTTGTGACGCAGGCCGGGCCGACCAAGGCGGCGGCGGCGCGCGGCATCACCATTCCGGGCAATCGCGTTATGGGCGCTTTCAACAACGACTATGCGGTCCGCGTTCTGGAAACTTCGACCGCGGCCATGATCGAAGCACCGATCCGTTTCTATGTGACCGAAAACGAGGACGGCAGTGCGACGCTGTCCTATAAGACACCCAGCCACGTCTTTGCGCCCTATCTGGATGAGGGCGGCGATGCGCTGACGGTCATCGCACAGGAACTGGACGAAAAGTTTCAATCCGTCGCGGAATCGGCGTCAAAATAGTCACACCGGCGTGAAGTCGCTTGCACCTTCCTGCGCACTCCGCAATCTGCCAGTCGTGAATGAACGGAGCGTTCGAGATGCAGGAAACCATGCCCCGCGCGGCGGATCTTTTGGCGAAACGGCTGTATGAGGCGGGCTGTCGTCACGCTTTCGGCATGCCGGGCGGCGAGGTTCTGACTCTGGTCGACGCCCTGGAACAGGCTGGTATCCGGTTCCATCTGGCCAAGCACGAAAATGCCGCCGGTTTCATGGCCGAAGGGGTTCATCACCGTGACGGCGCGCCTGCAATTCTGGTGGCCACGCTCGGCCCCGGCGCCATGAACGGCATCAACGTGGTCGCCAATGCGTTTCAGGATCGGGTTTCGATGATCGTGCTGACCGGCTGCGTCGACGCGGATGAGGCGCTGACCTATACCCATCAGGTGATGGACCACGGCCAAGTCTATCGCTCGATCACCAAGGGAACTTTCATGCTGACCCCGGACGGGGCCGATATCGTCGCCGACAAGGCGGTGTCGCTTGCAACGCAGGCCCGCCCCGGGCCGGTGCATATCGACGTGCCGATTTCGGTGGCCGACGCCCGCGTTACGGTCCCCAAATTGCGGCGGCGGGCCCCGGCCGCGCCGGTCCTGCCCCGGGGAACCTGCCTGGAAAAGGCCCGCCGTTGGGTGGCCGAAGCCGAACGCCCGATTGCGATCATCGGGCTGGACACACTTTATGACGGATCGCGTCCGGTGTTGCGGGCGTTTCTGGAACATTTTCAAATACCGTTCCTCACCACCTACAAAGCCAAGGGCATCCTTCCCGAAGATCACCCGCTGTGCCTGGGTGGCGCAGGCTTGTCGCCGCTGGCTGACAAACACCTGCTGCCGCTGGTCGAACGATCCGACCTGATCCTCTGCCTCGGCTACGACCCCATCGAAATGCGGCCCGGCTGGCGCGAGGTGTGGGATCCGGATGAGCAACGTGTCATCGACATCTCTGCAGTTCTGAACGATCACTATATGCATCAGGCCAGTCTCAGCTTTGTGGCGGATACCGCCGCAACGCTTGAGGAGATGGCCAAGGGCGTCCCGGCACACGACACATGGCCCAGCGGCGAGCCGGACCAGACCCGCAAGGCGCTCGCGCTCGCGTTCCCGTCCGATGACGACTGGGGGCCGGCGGGCGTCATCGCCGAGACGCGCGCCGCCCTGCCCGCGAATACACTCGCCACGGCAGACAGCGGCGCACACCGCATCCTTCTGTCACAGATGTGGACCTGTTCGGAACCGCGCGGGCTGATCCAGTCTTCGGCGCTCTGCACCATGGGGTGTGCGGTACCGATGGCGATCGGGCTGAAGCTGGCCGAACCCGACCGCCCCGTGATCAGCTTTTCAGGAGATGCCGGTTTCCTGATGGTAGCCGGAGAACTGGCAACCGCCCGCGAAATGGGCGCCAACCCGATCTTTCTGGTTTTCGTCGACGCCTCTCTGGCTTTGATCGAACTGAAACAGCGCGGCCGCCAGATGAGGAACCGGGGCGTGGATTTCGGCCACCACGACTATGCCGCGATGGGCCGCGCCTTTGGCGGTTATGGCCACACGGTACGCAACCGCGCCGAGTTGCGCGTTGCTTTGGAAGACGCGAAGCAGGCCGACCGCTTTACCGTCATCGCGGCGGAAATCGAACGCGGAGGATACGATGACCGCATCTGAAGGACCGCTGAAAGGCGTCAAGGTTCTGGATCTCAGCCGCATTCTGGCCGGGCCGACCTGCACGCAATTGTTGGGCGATCTGGGCGCGAGCGTCATCAAGATCGAAAACCCCGCGACCCAGGGCGACGACACCCGCCAATGGGGGCCGCCATATGTCGCGGATGCCCAAGGCAACCGCTCGGATCTCAGCGCTTATTTCATGTCCGCCAACCGCAACAAGAAATCCGTAGCCATCGACATTGCAACGCCCGAAGGGCAGGCCGAAATCCGGAGGCTGGCGGCGCATGCGGATATTCTGATCGAAAATTTCAAACCCGGCGGTCTGGCGAAATACGGGCTGGACTATGACAGCCTGTCCAAAGACCTGCCCGGGCTCGTTTATTGCTCCATTTCCGGCTATGGGCAAACCGGTCCCAACTCGGCCAAGCCGGGCTATGACTTGATGGCGCAGGGCTATGGCGGGATCATGTCGCTGACCGGAGATCCGGACGGCGCCCCGATGAAAGTCGGTGTCGGCATCGCTGACGTGATGTGCGGGATGTACGCGACAGTCGGCATTCTGGCGGCGCTTCGTCACAAGGAACGAACCGGCGAAGGGCAACAGATCGATCTTGCGCTGGTCGATGCGCAGGTGGCCTGGCTGATCAACGAGGGCGTGAACTATCTGACTTCGGGCCAGGTGCCGCAGCGCCGGGGCAACGGGCATCCCAATATCGTGCCCTATGATGTCTATGAAACTTCGGATGGCCACGTGATCCTCGCGGTCGGCAACGACGGCCAGTTCCGGCGGTTCTGCGGCTATGCCGGGCTGGACGCACTGCCCGACGATCCGCGTTTTGCCACCAACCCGGCGCGGCTGGAAAACCGCGAGGCCTTGAACGCCCGGCTGCGGCCCGAACTGGCGCGGCGCAGCACCCGCGACGTCATCGCCGGCCTCGAAGCGCTCAGGGTCCCGGTCGGGCCGGTCCGGTCGCTGGATCAGGTATTCGGATCGGATCAGGTCGCCGCGCGGGGGATGCGGGTCGACATGCAAGCCGAACCCGCCGGGGTGCATCTGATCGGCAATCCGCTGAAGCTTTCGCGCACTCCGGTTTCCTATCGACACGCCCCTCCGGTTTTCGGGGCCGACACCGATCGCATCCTGAACGCCGAAAACCCGTTCGAGGATTGAAACACAAATCCCCTCATAAGCAGGGGTTCGCTGAAACATGCCGTTGAATCGGCGGATTATTTCACGAATTCGACACACGTCCTTTCACCAATTCGCGAGCGGCGTCGATACTGGTACGGGGGTCCAATAGAGTTTGTTAAGGCAATCACAGCCCTAACACGCAATTGGATTGGACCCTCGCATGAAACAAGACGTATTTGGACAAATGAACAGCCTGCACCACGCGGACAGCGTCGAGGCGTGGGATGGCGTTCTGCTGGGGTTCATGTCGCATGCGGCGGTCACGCCGCAACATCTGGGCAGGGTTCTTGAACTGGAACCCAACTTTGCGCTGGGACATGCGGTCAAGGGTCTGTTCATGCTGCTTCTTGGGCGGCGCGAGTTGTTTTCCATCGCTTCCGATGCGCTGGCCACGGCCGAGGCCGCAATGGCCGCGCAACCGGTTTCGGAACGTGAACGTCGTTTTGTTGAGGCGTTGCGCCTGTGGCTGGCCGGAAGCCCGTCCCGGGCGATCGGCGAGTTCGAAGCCGTTCTGGGCGATCACCCTCAGGACACGCTGGCGATGAAGCTGAGCCACGCGGTACGATTCGTTCTGGGCGATCCCGAAGGCATGCGCCGCTCGATCGAACGTGTGATGCCCGCATACGATCCGGACCATCCGGGCCGCGGTTATCTGCTGGGCTGCCACTCGTTTGCACTGGAAGAAACCGGCGCCTACGAAAAGGCCGAGATTGCCGGCCGGCAAGCGCTGTGGATGGTGTCGGACGACGCCTGGGGTCTGCACGCGGTGGCCCACGTTCACGACATGACGGGCAACGCCTCGCAGGGGCTGGAATGGCTGTCGGGGCGCGAGGCGGCCTGGGAACACTGCAACAACTTCCGCTATCACGTCTGGTGGCACAAGGCGTTGATGCATCTCGATCTGGGCCAGATCGATCAGGTCCTCGAACTTTATGACACCGAGGTTCGCAAGGACCGGACCGACGACTATCGCGATATCTCGAATGCCACGTCGCTACTGACCCGCCTGGAACTGGAAGGTGTCGATGTAGGGGATCGTTGGCAGGAATTGGCCGACCTCAGTGCAGCCCGAACGGAGGATGGCTGCCTGATTTTCGCCGACCTGCATTATTTACTTGCTTTGACAGGTAATAATCGTGATAGCGCAATCTCGAAAATGCTTCAGCGAATCCACCGAGATGCAAAGCTGGCCAATGATGATACAACACGCCGTATGGCAGACCCGGGAGTCGCGGCAGCGCATGGGTTGGAAGCTTTTGGGAACGCCCAATACGGGGTTGCCTTCGATCATCTGGCGGCCGCCCGTGGCTCGATGATACTTGCCGGCGGGTCGCATGCTCAGCGGGATGTGTTCGAACGGATCACCATCGACGCTGGACTTCGAGCAGGCAGACTGGATGCGGTCGAGCGTATTCTTGACGACCGCCGCGCCAAAAGATCAGGGGGTGAGGACAATTACGCCCTTGCCCGCCGCGCCTTGATCGACGCGGCACGTGGCGGAGAAGACGCGCAAAGCGTTCCCGCCGAATAAACCAAAGAACCTGGAAGGACAAGGAAGGCATGGCGACAATTTCGCCCGCAACTGACTTTGCACCGGCTGTGGCCCGTTCCAATGCCGTGGCCGGAACACGCGACCCGCGACTGGATTTCTATCGCGGCATCGCGATGTTCATCATCCTGATTGCGCACATACCGAATGATCCTTGGGCAAAATGGATTCCGGCGCGGTTCGGGTTCTCGGATGCCACCGAAATCTTTGTGTTCTGTTCGGGCATGGCCTCGGCCATCGCATTTGGCGGCGCCTTTCTGCGCAGGGGCTGGTGGATGGGGACTGCGCGCGTCGCGTTCCGGACCTGGCAGGTTTACTGGGCGCATATCGGCCTGTTCTTCTTTGTCGCCATGTCCATGGCCGCTCTGGACATGTCCGGATACTTCGAAAGCAGCTATGTCGAGTCGCTGAACCTGCAGCATTTCTTCGACGACCCGATGCCGCAGATTGTCGGGATGTTCACCCTGACTTATGTGCCGAACTATTTTGACATCCTGCCGATGTATCTGGTGGTTCTGGCGATGATGCCGCTGATGATGGGGCTGAAACAGATCGGGTTCTGGGCGGTTGCGGCAGCGTCGGTGGGCATCTGGCTGATCGCGCAGACCGGGGCGCTGGCACTTCCGGCCGAACCGTGGTCGGACCGGCAGTGGTTCTTCAACCCGTTCGGCTGGCAATTGCTGTTCTTCACCGGTTTTGCCTTCATGCGCGGCTGGATTCCGGCGCCGCCCGTGTCAAAAACACTGATCTGGATCTGTGCTCTGTTCGTGATTTTGTCGGCCCCCTTCGGATCGTGGAAAGTGTTCCTGTGGGTCGATGCCTGGAACGGCGATCTCGCCGACCAGATCCGCAAGACCTGGCCGCTGACCGAAGAGTTCCGCAGCAAGACCGAGTTCGGCCTGTTCCGTTACCTGCATTTCCTGTCGCTGGCCTATCTGGGCTGGGTCGTGGCCGGTGAGCACGGCTCACGGCTGGTCGCCACGGGCAACAGCCTTGGCGCGCAGGTCTGGCGTTTTCTGCTGACCGTCATCACCAAGGTGGGACAGCAATCGCTGGCTGTGTTCGTATTTTCGATGGCCGCTGCGCGCCTGATCGGTGTGGTCATGGATCAGACCGGGCGGGATATCGGCTCGGTACTTATTCTCAACTTGATCGGCTTTGCCATGATCATCGGCGTCGCTTACGTCGCCGCCTGGTTCAAGTCGCATCCTTGGAAAGCCAAGCAATGAATTTCTCGCGTCGCGCATTTCTGGCCTCGACCTCGGCTTTTGCCCTGTCCCCGGCTGCCTTTGCCGCCGGTCTGGCGGCACCTTTCAACCACGACATGGTTATTGACGAGGCCCGGGATCTGGCCAGCCGCCCCTATGGTGAACGCGCCACGGTGCCCGGGGCGTGGCAGAAGCTGAGCTATGAGCAATACCGCTCGATCCGGTTCCGGCTCGATCATGGTTTGTGGTACGGAACGGACACGCCCTATAACGTGGATTTCTTTGCGCCCGGTCTCTATTTTCCGCGTGCGGTCAAGGTTTTCACGGTCGAAAACGGCATGGCCTCGCCGGTTGCTTTCGATCTGTCGATGTTCGACAAATCCGACGAAGTTCCCGAACTTCCGGTGGACGAAACGCTCGGGTTTTCGGGCCTGCGCCTGCGCACCGAGATGCACCGCCCCGGCAAAACGGACGAATTCTGCGTGTTTCAGGGGGCCAGCTATTTCCGCGCCATCGGATTGAACGAGGCCTATGGCCTGTCGGCGCGCGGACTTGCGTTGAAAACCGGCGATCCGGATGGCGAGGAATTTCCCGAATTCATCCGGTTCTGGCTGGAACGCCCCGCCGTGGGTCAGCGCAACATGGTCGTTCATGCGCTGATGGACAGCCCCAGCGTGACCGGGGCCTATCGGTTCGACATCACGCCCGGACAGGACTGCGGCATGGAGGTCAGCGCGACCCTGTTTGCGCGCGAGGAACTGCCCCATGTGGGCATCGGCCCGCTCACGTCGATGTTCCTCTACGATCAGACCAACCGCACCCGGTTCGACGATTTCCGCCCCGCCGTTCACGACAGCGACGGGCTGATGATCCGCAACGGCGCCGGAGAGGTGATCTGGCGCCCGCTGGCCAATCCGAAAACCCTGCAGGTTTCGTCCTTTGTCGATATGAACCCGCGCGGTTTCGGTCTAATGCAAAGGGCGCGCGAGTTCTCGGATTTCGCCGATCTGGAAGCGCATTATCACAGACGCCCCGGTGTCTGGGTCGAACCCATGGGAGACTGGGGCAAGGGAACGGTGACGCTGGTCGAAATCCCCGCGGATCAGGAAATCTATGACAATATCGTCGCCTATTGGCGACCCGCCGAGGCCTATGCCCCGGGCAGCCGGATCGAGCTGTCCTATCGTCTGATCTGGGGCGAGGAGCCCGAGCGCACACCGATACCGCGCGTGATCAACACGGCGATGGGCGACAAGACATTCGGGTCGGGCCGTCTGGTGGTGATTGATTTCGAGGCCAGCGAGATGTTCGACGACCTCGACGCCGTGCGTGTCATCGTGCAGTCCCCGCATGTCGAAACTGCGCCTCCGGTGCTGCAGCGCAACCCCGATACCGGCGGCGCGCGCCTGGCATTCTCGTTCGAACCGGGCGAGCGCGACCATGTCGAGCTGCGCGCGCAACTGCGCCTTGACGATGCTCCCGCCTCCGAGGTCTGGCTGTACCGGTGGACCGCATGAACCGCGACCTGCAAATCATGACGCCCGAGGCGCCGCTGCCGATGCCGGCGCAGGATTTCGGCAGCGACTTCCGCGATGCCAAGGCGCCCGGGGATCGGCCAGCGCGGTCCATCGCATTGTGGCGGGCGCTCGCGTTTTCACCCGCAATGGCGGCGACGCTTCTGTTGTTGTGGATCATGCAGGACTGGTTTTCAGGCGAAGGCATCAGCGTGACCGAGGCCGTCCTGCTGGCCCTGATCTCTTTCAATTTCTTCTGGATCACCTTCACCGTCAGCACCGTGATCCTCGGTATGATTTCATTGGCACGCCAGGGCACGCCGAAGAGACAGACCAGGCCACAGCCTTTGCGCGTTGCGCTGCTGATGCCGGTCTATAACGAGGTTCCCTGGTATGTTCTGGGCAACGCGCGTTCAATGCTCGAAGAGTTGCGCGCGAGCGGCGGGGCGCACCGGTACGCGATGTTCATCCTGTCCGACACCCGCGACCCTGCCATTGCCTCCGAAGAGCAGGCCAGCATCGAGGCGCTGCGCACGACGCTGGCCCCCGATCTGGAACTGTACTATCGCCGCCGCGAACAGAATACCGACCGCAAAGTGGGCAATATTGCGGACTGGGTCAGCCGCTGGGGTGGCGACTGGGACGCGATGCTGGTGCTGGACGCCGACAGCCTGATGACCGGCCGCGCCATCGCCCGCCTGACCAACGCACTGTCCCGCGACCCGGGCGCGGGTCTGATCCAGAGCTTTCCGCAATTGATCGGCGCGCAGTCGGTCTTTGCCCGGATGCAGCAATTCGCCAACGGCGTCTATGGCGTGGCCTTTGCCGAGGGCCTGTCACGCTGGTGCGGGCAGGAAGGCAACTATTGGGGCCATAACGCCATCATCCGGACCGAAGCTTTCGCCAGCAGCGCCGGGCTGCCAAAACTACGCTCGCTGACCGGTGGTGAAAAACTGATCATGAGCCATGATTTCGTCGAGGCGGGCCTGCTGCGCCGCGCCGGGTGGACCGTGCGCTTTCTGCCGCGCATTCGCGGTTCCTACGAAGAAACACCCCCCACCCTGATCGACCATGTCCTGCGCGACCGCCGCTGGTGCCAGGGCAACCTGCAGCATCTGAAACTGCTGGGCTCGCGTGGGTTCCGTCCGATCTCGCGCTTTCACATGTTCCACGGCGCGGTCGGCTATCTGATGTCGCCGCTTTGGTTTGCACTGCTATTGATGTGGGCGCTGATCGGCGAAGGCAGAGACGCCTCTGTCCTGCACTATTTCAGTCCCGACAACCCGCTGTTCCCGCAATGGCCCGAGATGACCGAGACGCGTCATGTGCTGATCATTCTGGTAATGTACGCGATGCTGCTTGCCCCCAAACTTCTGGGCATCGCCGCCCTGCCACTGAGCGGGGCGCGTTATGCCGATTTCGGCGGCGGCTTGCGCTTTGGTGTTTCGTTCGTGTCGGAACTGATCCTGTCGATCCTCTATGCGCCGATCCTGATGGTGCAACAGATGATCGCCGTCTTCCGCACCGCGTTGGGTCTGCAAAAGGGCTGGTCGCCACAGGCCCGCGACGGTGGCAGCTACAGCCTGAAAACGCTGCTGATCTGCCACGCGCTGGAATCCGTTAGCGGTCTGGCGCTGAGTATCGGCATCCTGTCTGGTCTGGTGTCGGTCTGGCTGGCCCCCATCGCCATCAGCCTGGCGCTTGCCGTGCCGCTTTCGGCGCTCAGCGGTGTATCGGCCGGCTCTGCGCGGCGCCTGCTGAGCATGCGTGAGGAATTCCGCGAACCGGCAATCACCCGCACCGCGCGCCGTCATCGCGGGGAACTCAAGGCGCTGCTGGAAGGTAAGGGCAATATGGCCCCGGCGGAATGATCAGCCGCCCGGCAGCCCTTCGTACCAGTCGACCATCATGTCCGCCCAACCTTCGGGCACGGTATGCCCGCCGGGAAAAAGCGCCAGCTCCAGCGCGCTGCCCTCGGCGCAACGGCTCCATTTGCGGCGCAAGAACTGGCCGGTCTTGCTGAAACCATCGGGGATGTTGTCCACGCATTCATTCGCCGCGCGCCAGATCTCCAGCCCGGCGAAAATGTCGCCCTGCTGAAAACGCCCGCCGCCCAGAAATCGGCCCTCCAGCGGCACCACGTTGTCGGTCCAGCCGTGAGTGTGAAACAACCGAACAGGCCCTTCGCAGCTTTCCGGATGCGGGCGCCAGAACCCGCCCGACACCGGAGCATAGGCCGAAAACGTGTCCGGAGCATCGCACGCCAGGTAGTTGACCAAAAACCCTCCGGCGGAAAACCCGGACAGTACCACGCGCTCATCGTCGACGCCAAATCGTTGGCCGGCATCCTCGACGGTCGATGTCAGGAACGCGGCCTCGTCGCGCCCCTCCGGATCCCGGCCGGGATAGAAATTCCAACCGCGCCTGCGATTGGGCCGCTCTTCTCCCATCGGCGCCATGACCGCAAAACCTCGCTCAAGAAGCGGCTCGACCATATGTCTGATTTTCATGACGCTGCTGCCGCTGCCGCCATAGCCGTGTAGAAAGATCACCAGGGGCGGGTTCTGTTGTTCCGGCAATTCGATGAGATAGTCACCCAGTTCGGTTTTACACACGCCCACTTCGGGACCGCAATCGGCCCGGGCCGACGATGCCGTCAGCGCAAGGCCCATAGCCAGACCGAGCGCCCGGATCATCCAGTCTCTCCGTAATATTTGCGAACCGGCAAACCGGACCGGACCCAGCCGGGACCTGCGCGCGAGCCAAGCATGCCTTCGGGCACGTCGAGAACCATGGAAAATCCCGCCTGCGTCAGCATGTTGCTCAACCGGGCCGAACGCACACCCCGCGCGCAAATCAGGGCGATGGGGCGAGTTTTCCTGCCCGCCGCGATACCGGTCAAAGCGTCGATGAAATCCGTACGCCGCATGTCGAGCGGGATGGCCCCTTCGGCGATGCCCGATGCACCCCACTCGCCGGGGGTTCGAATGTCTATCAGCAATATCTCGTTGTCTGTCGCCTTTTGATGAGCCTCGGATACGCTGAGTTGTCCACCACCATAGTCTTCGGGAATCAGTCTGTATTCACGCACGCCCCAGCCAACCGCCAGCGCTGCAACCACCGTCAACACAAGGCGGCGCGACAATTTCGGGGACCTGATCATTTCAAAACCACATCTGAAACTCGGCTTTTCCGTCAGTCTTTATCTAGCACATCCAAAATCCGCGCGCGCCCGAACAACGCCATTCTACGATCAAGAACGCGTCATCAACTCCGGCTTGGTTGGACTCATCCTCCTGCCTCCTTGGCTCTAGAAACCCCGGCGTTTCCCTTCGAAACTGGACACTCGGGCAAAAATCTTTACTGATTTCCTTAAATTTGCGCGCAACACCCGGAGGCTATCGTTGTCACTGTTTCTCATCGCGGCCCTTCCCTTTCTCGGAGCGGTCTTTCCAGCATTGCTGATCCGCGCCGGCCGCAACGCCGCCGCGTCGAGCGCAGGGCTGACCAGCTTTCTGGCCCTGACAGGGTTGTTGATTCACGTACCGTCGGTGATGCGGGGGGAATTGGTGACGGCCCGGTTCGACTGGATACCGGGCCTGGGACTGAACGCGAATTTCATGCTGGACGGGCTGGGATTGCTGTTTGCGTCCCTGATCCTCGGGATCGGCCTGCTGATCATCCTATATGCGCGATTCTATCTGTCGCGCGAAGACCCGATGGGACAGTTCTATTCCTATCTTCTGCTGTTTCAGGGCGCGATGGTCGGTATCGTCCTGAGCGACAACATATTGTTGTTGATCGTGTTTTGGGAGCTTACCTCACTCAGTTCCTTCCTTCTGATCGGGTATTGGAAACATCTGCCCGCAGGCCGTCAGGGTGCGCGCATGGCGCTGGCGGTAACCGGATCGGGCGGGCTGGCGATGATCGCGGGAATGCTGATTCTGGGCAATATCGTGGGCTCCTATGACCTGAGCACGATCCTGCAGAACAAGGATGCCATCCAGTCGTCACCCCTCTACCTGCCTGCGCTGATTCTGATCCTGCTGGGCTGTTTCACCAAATCGGCGCAGTTCCCGTTCCATTTCTGGCTGCCGCACGCCATGGCCGCGCCGACGCCGGTTTCCGCCTATCTGCACTCGGCCACGATGGTAAAGGCGGGTCTGTTCCTGATGGCGCGGATGTGGCCGGTTCTGGCGGGCACGCCCGAATGGTTCTATATCGTCGCGACCACCGGGCTTGTGACAATGGTGATCGGTGCAGTGATCGCGCTGTTCAAGGATGATCTCAAGGCGCTTCTGGCCTTTTCCACCGTGTCTCATCTGGGTCTGATCACCATGCTTTTGGGCTTTGGCACCCAGATCGCTGTCGTCGCCGCCGTATTCCACATCATCAACCACGCCACATTCAAGGCCGCGCTTTTCATGACGGCAGGCATCGTCGATCACGAGGCCCACTCGCGCGACATCAAGCGGCTGGGCGGGCTGCGGCACCTGATGCCGATCACCTTTACCATCGGCACCATCGCCGCCCTGTCTATGGCGGGTCTGCCACCGCTGAACGGATTTCTCAGCAAGGAAATGATGCTGGAGGAAACCGTCCACACGGTCTGGTACCACTCGCATTATCTGGTTCCCGGACTCGCACTGTTGGGCGCATTGTTTTCGGCGGCCTATTCGTTCCGTTTCATCGTGCATGTGTTCCTGGGCCCCGAACGCGACGACTATCCGGCCAAACCGCACGATCCCGGTGTCGGCATGTGGCTGTCACCCGCGTTTCTGGTGGTGCTGGTCATCGCCATCGGCCTATTTTCCAAGGCGATGGTCGGCCCGCTGGTGGCAATTGCCTCGATCGCTATTATCGGCGATGATCACCTGCCCTACTATTCGCTCAAGATCTGGCACGGCTTCACCCCTGCGCTGTACATGTCAGCCGTGGCGACGGTCGGCGGTCTGGCCCTGCTGTGGCAGCATGGAACGCTGGAGCGAATCTGGAACGGGCTGCCGCGCCCCGAAGCCAAAACTATATTCGACGCGGTTATCGGCGCTTTCACCGCCCTGAGCCGCAGGATCACCGACGGGCTGCACAATGGTGTGCTCAGCCGCTATGCCGTCATCTTTGTCGTCTTCACGGTCGGGCTTGGGTATTATGCCTATTCCAGTGGCAGTATCGGAGCGCCCACACGTGTGCCCCTGCCCGCCCCGATCATCCCGATCATCGGCTGGGTCTGCCTTATCGGCGCGACGATGGCGATCATGTATTTCCATCGCAACCGCCTGCTGGCGCTGGTCCTGATTGGCGTCGTGGGCCTGATCGTGTCGATGGCGTTCAACTATCTTTCTGCCCCCGATCTGGCGCTCACCCAGATCTCGGTTGAAGTGGTGACGATGATCCTGCTGCTGCTGTCGCTCAACTTCATGCCGACGGTGACGCCCTGGGACAGCTCGTCCCAAAGACGATGGCGGGATGCGGCGATATCAGTCGTGGCCGGGCTTGGAGCGGGCGGTCTGATCTATGCGATGATGATGCGCGATTTCGCCTTTCCGACCATCTCGGAGTTCCACCTCGCCAATTCCTACAAGGGCGGCGGCGGCACCAATGTCGTCAACGTGATCCTGGTGGATTTCCGCGGTTTCGACACGTTCGGCGAGATCATCGTGCTGGGCATCGCGGCCCTAGTGATCTATGCCCTGACCGAGGCCGTTCTGGCCACCAAGGTTCGCGCCTATCTGCTGAACCGCAAACCGCACTGGCCACAGTCGGGCGACTCGCACCCATTGATGATGGTGGTAGTCACCCGCGTGATGATGCCCATCGCGCTGATGGTCGGTGCCTATATCTTCTTTCGCGGCCACAACCAGCCCGGCGGCGGCTTTATCGCGGGTCTGATCGTCGCGATTGCCTTCCTGATGCAATACATGGCCAGCGGTTTCACCTGGGCGGCCGAGCGGCAGCGGTTCTACTACCATGCCACCATCGGCTGGGGTGTTCTGATCGCCGCAGCGACCGGCCTTGGTGCCTGGTTCAACGACATGCCGTTCCTGACCAGCGACTATGGCTATCTGCACTGGCCGCCGCTGGAAGAGTTCGAATGGGCCACCGCCATGCTGTTCGACATCGGCGTGTTCCTGGCCGTTCTTGGGGCGGTCATGCTGGCGCTTGAAAGCCTGTCACGCTTTGCCTGGCAGCCGGGCATCGCCCAGAAATACCCGATGGATATCAACCCGATGCGCGACGAACTTGAAAACACCCAGGGATCGATTGAAAGGGAGGAGGCCTGACATGGAAGCTCTAGTCGCATCCGCCGTGGGCGTCATGACCGCCGCAGGCGTTTTCCTTATCCTGCGCCGGCGCACCTTCCCGATGATCCTTGGGCTGTCGTTTCTGAGTTATGCGGTGAACATCTTTCTGTTCACCACGGGCCGGCTGGCAGTGAACGCCCCGCCGGTGCTGAACAAGTACGAAGAGGTCACTTATACCGACCCCCTGCCGCAGGCGCTGGTGCTGACGGCCATCGTGATCTCGTTCGGGATGACGGCGGTGATCGTCATCATTTCGCTGGGTGCCTATCTGTCCTCCAGGGACGACCATATCGACATGACCGCTCAGGACAGCGTGGACGCGGCAGGAGAAGAGGCATGAATCACTGGATCGTCGCCCCGATCGTTCTGCCCGCGATCCTGGCCCCGTTCATCATCATGGTCCTGCGTCACCATCTGGATCTGCAGCGTATCTTTTCCATCGCGGGCGCGGTCGGCCTGCTGGGCATCGCCCTGACGCTCACCGCCCAGGCCGCGACCGGAGACATCCAGATCTACGAGCTTGGCAACTGGCCCGCCCCTTTCGGCATCGTGCTGGTGCTGGATCGGTTGTCGGCCATGATGGTTCTGCTGACAGCGGTTCTGGCGCTGCCGGTGCTGCTCTATGCCATCGGCTCCGGCTGGGACAAGCGCGGCAGGCATTTCCATCCGCTGCTTCAGTTTCAGCTGATGGGGGTCTGCGGCGCGTTTCTGACCGGCGACGCCTTCAACCTGTTCGTGTTCTTCGAGGTGCTGCTGATCGCCTCTTACGGCCTGATGGTGCATGGGGGCGGCCCGGTCCGGCTGAAAGCGGGCGTGCAATACGTCACCTACAACCTGCTGGGTTCGACCCTGTTCCTGTTTGCGCTCGGAACGCTCTATTCGGTGACCGGCACGCTCAACATGGCCGATCTGGCGGTGAAGGTCGCCGAACTGCCGGTGGAAGACACCGCCCTGCTGCGGGTCGGCGCGGTTTTGTTGTTGTTGGTATTCTGCATCAAGGCCGCCGTGCTGCCGCTGCATTTCTGGCTGCCCGCCAGCTATGCCAACGCGCCGCTGCCGGTCGCCGCGCTGTTTGCCATCATGACCAAGGTCGGAGCCTATTCGATCCTGCGCATCTACACGCTGGTATTCGGCCCGGAGGTGGCAATCACCAGCGGGCTGGTGGGCGACTGGCTGTTGCCGGCGGCGGTGCTGACGCTGGCAATCGGCACCATCGGCATTCTCGGCGCGCAGCACATCGCGCGCCTTACGGCCTTTGCGGCCATCGCCTCGATGGGAACCCTGCTGATCGCCGTCTCGCTGTTCAACGCCGAAGCGGCGGCCTCCGGGCTGTACTATATGGTGCATTCGACCTTTGCGACCGCCCTGCTGTTCCTGGTTGCCGATCTCGTGATGGAGCGCCGCGGCGGTGCCATCGATTGCAAAGCGCCCATGCCACAAAACGGTCTGATCTCGTCTCTGTTTTTCGTTGGCGCGATTGCCGCGGCCGGCATGCCGCCGCTATCTGGATTCGTGGGCAAGCTGCTGGTGCTGGACGCAGTGCGTGACGCCACCGAATACGCGCTGATCTGGACGGTGATTCTGATCAGTTCCTTTGTTACCATCGTGGGACTTGCCCGCGCAGGTTCGCTGATCTTCTGGAAAAGCTATGAGGCAGCGGGCCTCGACGAGGCGGCACCGGACCCGCAAGCCGAGCCGGAAGTGCCCGCACCGAATGCGCCCTCCTCAACCGGGCTCGCATTCACCTCGGTGTTCGGAGTGCTGGCAGCGCTGATGTTGCTGACCCTGTTTTCGGGGCCTGCGCTGGATTATGCATCTGCCACGGCAGCGCAGCTTTTCGCGCCGCAAGGCTATGTCGATGCCGTTCTGAATGGAGGCCAGGGATGAAACTGTTGCGCCGGATATTTCCACACCCGCATATGTCGATCCTCCTGACCATCGTCTGGCTGTTGCTGGCCAACGAACCGTCACTGAACTCGCTGTTGTTCGGCCTGTTTCTTGGGGTCGTCATTCCGTTCATCACGCAACCCTACTGGCCCGACCGTCCCAAGTTGCGGAATTGGCCAATGGTGGCCGAGTACATCCTTGTCGCACTCTACGACATTATCATGGCGAACATCGCGGTCGCCCGGATCGTGCTGTTCAAGCCTGACGCCGACCGCCAGCCCGCCTGGATCTGCATCCCGCTGGAGCTGCGCACGCCCGAGGCGATCACGGTGCTGGCGGGCACGATCACCATGACTCCGGGCACCGTCAGTTCGGACCTTTCAGCGCAGGGGCACTACCTGCTGGTTCACTGCCTGGACGCCCCCGACCCGGACGCGGTGCGCGACGAGATCAAGCACCGCTATGAACGCCGCCTGAAGGAGATTTTCGAATGATCACCTATGCAGTCTACTTCACCTTCGCCTGTTTCGGCGCGGCCACCATAATGTGCCTGTGGCGCATCATCACCGCCGACGGGGTGGGTACGCGGGTTCTGGCACTGGACACGATGGTCATCAACACCATCGCGCTGCTGGTGCTGTATGGCCTGACCCTGGGCACCGAGATCTTTTTCGAAGCCGCCATGATCATTGCCATGCTCGGCTTTGTTTCCACCGTGGCCTATGCGCGCTTCATGCTGCGCGGCAATATCATCGAGTGAGGCGGCCATGGCATCCCTGTTTGAACTGCTGATTGCACTTTTCCTGATCGTCTCGGGTATTTTCGGTTTTGTCGGCTCCTACGGCATGATCAAGCTGAAAGACCCGATGTCACGCCTTCATGCGCCGACCAAGGCGACAACGCTTGGTGTGGGTGGCGTGCTGCTGGCATCGATCTTTCACTCGATCCTGATCGAGCACCACCTGTCGCTGCATGAGCTGCTAATCACCCTGTTTCTGTTCCTGACCGCACCGATCACGGCCCTGTTCATTGCCAAATGGCACATACACCGCCATGAACGTCCCGAAAGCCTGCCTTCCGTCGGCGAGGATGGCGTCTGGGCCACCCATGCCATCGCGCAAGACGAAGACGCACAGGACCGGACAACCAACTGACGCCCATGCAAACACCGCATCTGCCCCTGACCCGCGATCTGGTTTTGATTGGCGGCGGGCATACCCACGCCCTCGTTCTGCGCAAATGGGGCATGAACTCTCTGCCCGGCGCGCGGCTCACGGTCATCAATCCCGGCCCGACCGCGCCCTATTCCGGTATGCTGCCCGGATTTGTCGCCGGCCACTATGAGCGGTCAGAGCTGGACATCGATCTGATTCGTCTGGCCCGGTTCGCCGGGGCGCGGGTTATTTTGGGCCATGTTCGGGGCATTGATACCAAAAGCGGCGAAGTGCACGTGCCGGGGCATTCGCCCGTCGGATTCGACGTGGCTTCGGTGAATGTGGGCATCACCTCCGGCATGCCGGCCCTGCCCGGGTTTTCGGATTTTGCCGTTCCCGCCAAACCGCTTGGCCCGTTTGCGGCGCGGTGGGCCGAGTATCTGAAGGGCAGCGGTCCCGCTTCGGTTGCCGTGATCGGCGGTGGCGTGGCCGGGGTCGAACTGGTGATGGCGATGGCCTATGCCTTGCGCAGCCGTGACCGTACGGCGAAGGTCACGCTGGTCGACGCGGCAACGGCCCTGACCGCGACCCGCCCCAGGGCTGCCTCGCAAATCCGGCGCGCCATGGCAGATCTGGACATCGAAGTAATCGAGAATACCGGTGTCGAACGCGTCGAACAGGGTCACCTGACGCTCACCGACGGGCGCAGGATCGAGGCCGAATTCGCGACCGGCGCGGCGGGCGCGCGTGCCTATGGCTGGATCGCCGAAACCGGGCTGGCCCTGCATGACGGATACATCTCGGTAAACGGCTATCTGCAATCCAGCGAACCGGCCATTTTCGCGGCGGGCGACTGCGCCCATCTGGCCGAAGATCCGCGCCCAAAGGCGGGCGTTTATGCGGTGCGCGAGGCTCCGGTTCTGTTCGACAATTTGCGCGCCGCGCTGGGGTCGGGCCGGATGCGCCGCTATGTACCGCAAAAGGACTATCTCAAACTGGTGTCCCTGGGCGGCAAATCGGCGCTTGCCGAGCGGTTCGGAACCTCGGTCAACGGGCCGCTGATGTGGCGATGGAAAAACCATATCGACCAGAAATTCATGAACCGGTTCCGCAACCTGCCTCAAATGCCGCTGCCGCCCCTGCCGCGCCGCCACGCGGCGGGTCTGCAAGACGCGCTTGGCCAAAAACCGATGTGTGGCGGCTGTGGGGCTAAGGTCGGGCGCGGCGCATTGCGAGAGGCGCTGAGCCGGCTGCCGGCCTCAGAACGCCGGGATGTGACGCCCCTGCCCGGAGATGACGCCGCCCTGCTGGCAACCGGCGGAGCGCGTCAGGTCATGACAGCAGACCACCTGCGCGCGATGACCAAAGATCCGGTCCTGATGACGCGCATCGCGGCGGTGCACGCATTGGGCGACATCTGGGCGATGGGGGCGCAGCCGCAGGCAGCCACCGCCACCCTGATCCTGCCCCGCATGTCTGCCGGGTTGCAACGGCGTACCATGGCCGAGATCATGGCCACCGCAAGCAGTGTCATGCGTGACGCCGGGGCCGAGATCGTCGGCGGCCACAGTTCGATGGGCGACGAGATGACCATCGGCTTTACCGTGACCGGTCTGTGCGAGCGCGACCCCGTGACCTTGTCCGGCGGTCGCGCGGGCGATGCGCTGATCCTGACAAAGCCGCTGGGCAGCGGCGTGCTGATGGCGGCCGAGATGGCGGGAAAGGCCGATGGCGCCTGGGTTGCCGCCGCCTACGATCAGATGGTCCGGCCGCAGGCCGACGCCTCCCGCATCCTGACTTTGGCCCATGCCATGACCGATGTGACCGGGTTTGGCCTTGCCGGGCACCTGCAGGGCATGTGCGAGGCTTCGGGCTGTGGCGCCGAGCTTGATCTGAACGCGATTCCGGTCCTTCGGGGCGCGCCGGAACTGTCTGGCCTGGGAATCAGATCCACCCTGTTTGCCGACAACCGCGCCCTGACCCCCGAACTGCCCGAAGGCGGCAAGGCCGATCTGCTTTACGATCCGCAAACAGCGGGCGGCCTGTTGGCCGCCGTCCCGGCGGCGGACGCTGAAAGATTGCTGCACGAGTTGCGGCAGGCCGGGTATCCCGCGACGATTGTTGGTCGTTTGACCGACAGGCCGGGTCTGACGCTTCAAAGCTGAGACACGATTTGCGCGATCTGTTCGGCGGCCCGGTCAAGACCCGTCTCGTCCAGCGATTGCGCCGTGACCCGTGCCAGTGCCTCGCTGCCGCGCGCCTTGCGAGACTTTGAATAAGCCGGGTCATAGTGCTGTTCCATCAGCAGGCGCGTCAGCCCGCGCCTGTCGCCCACGTCGATCAGGTCACACCATGCGTCCACCACATCATGCCCCCGGTGATACCGCAACGGGCTAAGGCGGTCGCGCAACCGGTCGGCATCCGAAAGGATGTCGTCATAGGCCTCGACCAGATAGGCCGTTCGTACCTCGATCGGGGCCAAAACCTCGATCCTGGGCGCGGCGCACAAGGCCGACCAGAGACTGGGCGGCAGGATTCGTTCGCCCACCTTGGACGATTCCGCCTCGACCACCACCGGACGCGCAGGGTCCAATGCGCAGAACGCTCCGGCAAGGGCGGATTCGAACGCCTTCTGGCTGGGTTGTCCGCCGGGCATTTCCCCCAGCAGCGATCCCCGGTGATTGGCCAGACCCTCCAGATCGACCACCTGCACGCCGCGCGCGCCAAGCCGCGCCAGAAGCTCGGTCTTGGCGGTACCGGTATACCCGTCGAGCGCCACCAGCCGGTGCGGCAGCGGATCGTCATAAAGATAGCGCTTCACCAGCCGCCGATAGGTGCGATAGCCGCCCTCGATCACCTCGGCCCGCCAGCCGATCTGCTGCAGCATCCAGGTGAACGAGCCCGACCTCTGCCCGCCCCGCCAGCAATAGACCAGCGGGCGCCACTGGCCTTCATGGTGGCTGAGATGCTGTTCCACATGGTTTGCGGCATTGCGGAACACCAGTGCCGCGCCCAGCTTGCGGGCCAGAAACGGGCTTTGCTGCTTATAGATCGTCCCCACCCGCGCGCGTTCCTCGTTGTCGAGCACCGGCAGGCTGATGGCTCCGGGCAGGTGATCCTCGGCGTATTCAGCCGGGCTGCGCACGTCGATCACGGTGTCGAAACCATGGGCGTATAGCTCGGGCAGGGAGTTGAATTTCAGCGCCATGCTGTCGGTCTATCCCGCTTGCCGGCAAAGGAAAAGAGGCACTTGGCCGCGCGTCAGCCGGCGTCGGCCCCCAGCGGTTCGATCAGTTCCGGCCCGCTGGCCCGGTTTGAGTTGACGGCAACGTCAACCCGATGAAAATCAAGCACATTATCGCCCGCCGGCTGCATCAGGCGCGCCGCGCCCTTGCCCGTTTCACCCAGCCACAAGGGCCAGCTTTCGCTTTCCAGAACAACAGGCATCCGGTGGTGAATGGCGCGCATACGTGAGTTGGCGGGCGTAGTGACGATGGCGCAGGTGCTTTCGCGGGCCTCGTCCGGCCCCCAGTCTTGCCAGACCCCGGCAAAGGCGACGGGGGCGCGGTCCCGGCGATGGATGTACCACGGCAGGCGCCGACCCTCTTCGGTCTTCGTCCATTCATAGAATCCGGTGGCCACGATCAGGCAGCGGCGCTGGCGGCAGGCGGCGCGAAAGGCGGGTTTCTCGGCAATGGTCTCGGCGCGGGCGTTGATCAGCAGTGGACCCGAACTGTGCGATTTGTACCAGTGCGGGAGGAAACCCCATCGCATTTGTACCAGTTGCCGGCCGGTTTCTGCGGCGCGGACCACATGAATTTGATTGGTCGGGCAGACGTTGAAATTCGGCACATGCGGCAGCGCGTTCGCCGGCTGCGCCGCAAACAGCTGCGCCATCGCGTCGCTTGGCAGGGTTATGGCAAATCGACCGCACATCCCCGCAGCTTAGTGCCGGAAGCCGCGAATGCAATTCCCCGGCTCACAGGATTTCTCTTGCACCCGCCCGTGATTGCCGGTGTAACCCGTGTCATGACACTCGATAACGATCTGAAATCCACTGTGATGCTGCTCAACCAGGGGCGGCTCAAACCTGCTCTCAAGGGGGCGAAGGCGGGTATGAAGCGGCACAAGTCCCACCCGGCCTTCCCAAATATCGCGGGCATCTGCCTGTCGGGGCTGGGCAAGCACAAGGATGCGGTGCCGTATTTCAAAAAGGCGCTCAGCCTTGATACCGGGTTTCACGATGCCCGCAAGAACATGGCGCAAACGCTGGTGTTTCTGGGGCGGGCCGAAGCCGCGATGCCGATGCTGGACAAGGTTTTGCAGGCCCGGCCCAAGGATACCGGTGCGCTTTACATCAAGGCGCAGGGGTTGATGGCGCTGGGGGACAACACCGGCGCGATGGAATGCGTTACTGCGGCGCTGCGCCTCGACAAACGGAACGCCCGCGCCTTGCGGCTGCGGGGGGTGCTGCGCAAGGCCATCGGCGACTACGAGGGCGCTGTTGCCGATTTCGAGGCGCTTTTGGCGATGAACGCCAATGATGTGGAAACGCTGATCGATATCAGCCTGCCGCTTGCCCGCCTGATCCGCAGCGACGATGCGACAGCAGCTGCACGCAAGGCCGTGGCGCTGGCCCCTGACAATATCGAGGCACGCCATCGGCTGGCGACGCAGTTGCTGGCCAATGGGGACACTGAAGGGGCACGAGCGGAATGCGAAGCGGTTCTGGCAATGGCCCCGAATGATCCGGTGGCGCTGGAAACACTGGCGCGGATGAACAGCGCCGCCGAAAACGCGGAACTTGGCCCCCGGATCGATCAGGCGATCCAGACCTTGTCCAGGGACGCCTCCGACCGGCCCTATTTGCATTTTGCCCGCGCCCGGGTTGCGCAACAGGCGGGCGACATGCCGGGTTTTGCCGAACATCTGGGCAAGGCCAACGCGGCGATGGCGGCGAAAACCCCATACGACGCCACCGAAACGGCGCGATCTATGGCATCGGTGCAACAGCGGTTTCCGGATGAAGGCTCTACGGTCTCACCACTGGAATCAGCGACCCCCCATCCGGTCTATGTTGTCGGCATGCCGCGTTCGGGCACGACCCTGACCGAGGTGCTGCTATCTGCCCATCCCGACGTGGTGTCTTTGGGAGAGCGCGCGGTGCCTGCCCTGCTGCTCGACCGGTATTTGACTGATGAGGCCCCGTTCGATGCGGACGCGGCCCGCGCCTATGCCGAGGCGGACAGCGCGCGCCTGCCGGATTTTGCGCGCAAGGCGCAGGTCTATGTGGACAAGATGCCGGAAAACTACCGCCTGTTGGGCTTTCTCGCCAAGGCGCATCCCGAGGCGCGCATGGTCCAGCTCAGGCGCGATCCGCGCGATGTCGCGCTGTCGATCTGGCAGGCGCATTTCGGCGGCGCCTCGATGACCTATGCCTATGATCTGGCGGCGATGGCCGACAGGTTCAACTTTCACGCCCGCGTCATGGCGCATTGGCATCAGGTGATGCCGGGCCGGATACTGGAGCTGCGCTACGAGGATCTGGTCGCCGATATCGAGGGCCAGACCCGCGGGCTGGCGGAATTCTGCGGTCTGGACTGGGTCGAGGACATGGCCCATCCCGAACGCCACGAAGGGCAGGTTCTGACTTTCAGCGATACGCAACTGCGCCAGAGCGTGCATTCCCGCTCGGTCGGAAAGTGGCGCAAGCATGCGGACATGCTGGCGCCGTTCATCGACGGGCTGGACCCCGGGCTGTGGCCCGAGATCCAAGGATAAGATCGGGATCTGTTGATTTTCCTGCGATTGCCTGTTTCGAGGCTCTAGTCATTTACTGATTGTGAATCTTGACCCAAAATTAGCAGTCTTTTCTTTCAAGGTAGTGATGTTCGCTATTTATTACTTTTTGCCAGTCCTTTTTGAGAATAATATCGCGGAGAAACGGGGCATGACACTCGCGGGGTCTCGCATAAAAATTGCGGCGATTTATCGCATATATCGGAAACAGTGTTTCATCATTCTCAAACTCAACCGTCATCACAACAATGTATGTATACTTACCTTCTTCTGGCAAATCTTCAGGACCAAAGCCAAGTTCTACTACCAATTCGCTTTCCAGCACCTCAATAAACTCATCCACCAAAAATACCATTAGGTCGAAATCAGAGAGGCGTTCTGAAGGGTGGCTAAAATCTATCTTAGAACCCGCATCCAAATCTGACGTTTCCTGCGCGAGCTGTTTAGATACTCCGGTAATAAGAACCCTAACCGGTCGGCCGAGCTCGATTGAACGATCAGTGCTTTCGGATGCAAGAACATCATTAGCCCCTTCAAAAAACACCCCCCAGAAAATGGCAAGTGCAACAAATTTTGATTTCAAAATCGTTAACGTGAGACTGTGCAACTGATACACTCCCCAAAAATTCTAATAAAGATTATTCTTCTCACTCATTTCACTGTTCATCTTTTTCCTTTGAGTATCTTTTTATCCAAAAATATTGTACCCAACAAATAAACGGGCGGCCCTATCCAGATAAAGATCGGCACAACTTTGCTCGCAAAACTTCCAATGTAGAAATCGGGTTCGAAAATTTCATAGTACAGCAAACCCAAGAAAGATTTCAGAACCCAAATAGTCGGTCTAAGCGGGCTCTTTTTATATGGCTTGTCAAAGAAAAACTCTTTGCACTCTGCTATGAACGACTTCGATTTAGCCATGAACTGCGTCTATGCTCCGCCTTTAAAAACATCGACTTACCGGTCGACGCCTGCTTATAGTCCTCGCGCTGCTTGCCATGTGACTTCGGGAAGATGCGGAAAGCTCGGCGATCTGCTTGCCACCCAGCCAGCAAAGATCGCTCGTGCAACGGCTCCATATTTCGGAGCCGTGCAACAAATTCGATGCATCCTGAACCAAAATCACTTCTGAATGATGCGCCCGTCCACATAAGGTTGATAGGGCGCGTTTTTCGCCAGGTACTCCGCCGTCACATCAGCCAGATCGGGACCGAAGTCATATGCGTTCTTGTCGTCGCCCGCGAACATGTCATAGCCGTCGCCGCCGTTGCGGACATAGTTGTTGGTCACGACAAGATAGGTCGCCGCCGGATCAATCGGCACAAAGCCGTCGCCGCTGGCCACCATCACCTCGACCACCCGGCCCTCGTTCGGTGCGATGGACGGGTCCCAGGTAAAGGTCATGCCTGCCACCTGCGGGAAGCGGCCCTTGACCTCTTCAACCTGGCTGACGCCGTTTTCCAGCGCGTCGATGATGCCCTGGCCGCTGATCCGGAAGGTCGACAGCGTGTTCTGGAACGGCAGTACCGTCAGCACCTCGCCCATCGTCACGTCACCGGGATCGATCGAGGCGCGCAGCCCGCCCGAGTTGGCGATGGCGATGGTCACGCCCTGATCGGCGACCCGGTCCAGCATGGCGTCGGCCACCAGATTGCCCATCTCGCATTCCTGCACACGACAGACCGAACGGTCGCCCTGAATCGGTGCGGCGGCGCTGGCGACGACCTTGTTGCGGATCTCGTCCAGCGGTTGCGCCAGTTCGCCGATACGCGCGACTGTTGGCTCGTCCTCGGTCACTGTGGCGTCCATGACCAGCGGCTCGCCCACGGCCTCGGTCACGTTGCCTTCGTCGTCGAAGGTGACGTTCAACTCGCCCAGAAACTTGCCATAGGCATAGGCCTGAACGATCTGCACGCCGTTGACCACGGTCGGATAAGGACCGACCGCCTTTTTCGACACGTTGGACAGCAATGTATTGGAATGCCCGCCCACGATCACGTCAACGCCGCTGGTTTCCGCAGCGATGCGCTTGTCGGCGGCATAGCCGGAATGGCTGAGCACGACGATCTTGTTGACGCCCTCGCCCGTCAGCCTGTCCACCTCGGCCTGCACGGCGGGCACCGGATCGGTGAAGGTGATGTTGGGACCCGGCGAGGCGATCTCGGGCGTGTCGATGGGCGTGAGGCCGATCAGGCCGATCTGTTCGCCGCCCACCTCGATCACGGTGGATTTCCTGAGCACGCCTTCCAGCAGTTCCTCGCCACTGAAATCGGCGTTGGACATCAGGATGGGAAAGTCGATCGCGTCGATGAAGCCGCGCAGCACCTCGGGGCCATCGTCGAATTCATGGTTGCCCACGGTCATCGCGTCATAGCCCAGCTTGTTCATCATCTCGGCCGCGACCTTGCCCTTGTAATAGGTATAGAACAGCGACCCCTGGAACTGGTCGCCGCCATCGACAAGGATCGAGTTTCCGGCCTGCGCCCGCGCTTCCTGAATCGCAGTCACAAGGCGCGCGGTACCGCCAAAGCATTTGCCCTCGGCATCGTCCTCGGCATCACAGGCGCTGTCATATTTGTTGATCGGCTCGAAACGCGAATGAAAATCGTTGGTGTGCAGAATGGTCAGTTTGTATTCGGCGGCTGCCATGCCGGCGGTCAGGCCCAGCGCGGCAACCGAGGTCAGAAATCGGAAAAACATGTGCATGACTCCCTATTTTCGTTTTCCTTGGATCGTGCGCCGGGTCTTTGGCAGAGTCAAAGGGTCTGTGCGGGCGACGTAGGGGGAATTGCGGCTTGATATTGCCCCGGCCCCGAGGCATCAGGGCGCCATGCTGATCTACAAGATTTTCCGGGCCGAGGAATGGGCCGCGTTGCAGGCCGAAGGCGAAACGTCCGGTGCGCCGGTGGATGTGGCCGACGGATTCGTACATTTCTCAACTGCCGCGCAGGCTGCCGAGACCGCGGCAAAGCACTTTGCCGGGGCCGAGGGCCTGACCCTGCTGGCATGCGATTCGGATGCCATGGGCGATGCGCTGAAATGGGAGGTCTCGCGCGGCGGCGCTCTGTTTCCGCACCTGTACCGGCAGATCAGAATGAGCGATGTGATCTGGTCGCGCGCCCTGCCTTTTGACGGGGAGACCCACCAGTTTCCCGAAGGGATGCAATGACCCTGCGCGCCGAAATTCAGGGCAAAGGACCACACGGATGAAACTGACCGAGAAACTGGGGCTTGCCGCCCTGCACCGGATGGATCCGGAAACCGCGCATGGGCTGTCCATCAAGGCCCTGAAGATGGGGCTGGCGCCTGCGCCCGGGCCGGTGACCTCATCCCGGCTGCGCACATCCGTCGCCGGTCTCGATCTGCCCAACCCGGTGGGGCTGGCGGCGGGGTTCGACAAGAACGGTGAAGTGCTGGGGCCGCTGTCGCGCGCCGGTTTCGGCTTTATCGAGGTCGGTGCGGTGACGCCGCGCCCGCAACCCGGCAACCCCAAACCGCGCCTGTTCCGGCTGAGCGAGGACCGTGCCGCGATCAACCGTTTCGGCTTCAACAACGACGGCATGGAGGTCATGGCCAGACGGTTGGCGGATCGGCCCCGGGACGCCGTGATCGGCCTCAACCTCGGGGCCAACAAGGACAGCGACGACCGCGCCGGCGATTTCGCCAAAGTGCTGGCCCACTGCGCCGAATACCTTGATTTCGCGACCGTGAACGTGTCGTCCCCCAACACCGAAAAGCTGCGCGACCTGCAGGGCAAGGCGGCGCTGAGCGCATTGCTGGCCGGGGTGATCGAAACCCGCGACGGGCTGGCGCGCCCGTTGCCCGTGTTCCTCAAGATCGCCCCGGACCTGACCGATGACGAGTTGCAGGACATCGCCGGGGTGGCGTGCGAAACCGGGGTGGATGCGGTGATTGCCACCAACACCACCCTGTCGCGCGACGGGCTGCAAAGCGCCCACAAGGGCGAAACCGGCGGTCTGTCGGGTGCACCACTGTTCGAGAAATCGACACGTGTTCTGGCCCGGCTCAGCCAGTTGACCCAAGGCAGCCTGCCGCTGATCGGGGTCGGCGGTATCAGCAGCGCGGAACAGGCCTATGCCAAGATCCGTGCGGGCGCGTCGGCGGTGCAGTTCTATACCGCGATGGTCTATGGCGGCCTGTCGCTGGCCGCCGATATCGCGCGCGGGCTGGACGAATTGCTCAAACGCGACGGGTTCGGCACCGTGGCCGAGGCCGTGGGCACCAAAACAGAGGACTGGCTATGATCGAATACTGGCACAATCCCCGCTGTTCGAAATCCCGCGCCGGGCTGGCGTTGCTGGAGGAACGCGGAGTGGAAATCACCGTGCGCAAATACCTTGAGGACGCGCCCAGCCCTGATGAGTTGAGGGCGGCGCAATCTGCGCTTGGGCTTCCGGCCATCGCGATGATGCGAACCGGCGAGAAGGTGTTCAGAGAGCTTGAGCTGTCGAAAACGGATGCTGACGAGGTTCTGCTGGCCGCGATGGCGGATCATCCGATCCTGATCGAACGCCCGTTGGCGCTGGCGGGCTCCAGGGCCGCCATCGGCCGTCCGCCCGAGGCGTTGCTGGACTTGCTGGACGATCCGTCCGCCTGACCCAGGGCGACAGTTACCAGAGTTCGGGTTTGTTCAACGCCGCCACGCAGCGCGACGGGCCTGCCAGCGGCACCTCGCCCCGCCCCGTCAGGGATTGCCCCAGCCAGCCATGCGGCTGAGACAATTCAAGCGGCGCCTGCGCGAAATCTTCGGTGATCCGCCGGAACCCGGCCTGTGAATAATAGTCAGGATCGCCATAGGTCGTGACATAATCGACACCCCGCATGCGCAACTGGTCCAGCCCGTGTGCGATCAGCCGCTGTCCGATGCCCTTCCTCTGCTGGTCCGTCCTGACCGCCACGGGCGACAGGATGAACACCGTGTGCGGATCATCCGCATAGAACAGACGGGAAAAGCAGATGCAGCCGACCAGCGCCTCGTCCGTATGGGCGGAAAAGACGAACAGGTCTTCGCCCGGTGTCGTGGCCATCAGATCGGTCACCAGCGCGCCGATGAGCCTGCCCTCTTCCTCGCCCTCGGAAGCGGCGAAGGTGGATTGAAACAGATCGGCAATCTGCCGCTCCCGCCCGGTATGGCCCGATTGAAATTTCATAACCGATTTCCTTTCCCCGACCGGTTTTCGGCAAGAATGCCAATGTTCTCGGCGCTTTCCATCACGCCACCTGCGCCTCCAGACGCGGATACCGAAGACCCAGCGTCAGGCCACGGCTGATGTTGAGCACCATCAGCGCGGCCCAAAGCCCGTGATTGCCCAGCAGCGGCACCAGCAGAAACAGCGCCAGAACGTAGATGATGACCGACTGGATCATGGCGATGCGCATATCGCGGGTCCAGGTCGCGCCGATATAGATGCCGTCGAACATCCAGCTCGCCACCCCCAGGACCGGAGCGAGCGCCGCCCAGACCAGATACTCCCGGGCCGCCAGACGCACCTCGGGCGAGGTGGTCATGACATCGATGATCGTCGGCCCGGCGGCAAAGAACGCAATGCCCAGCACCAACGCGCCGCCCACCCCCCATTGCGAGGCGATGACCCCGGCGCGGCGAAGCTGGTAGCGGTCTTTCGCGCCCACCGCGCTGCCAACCAGCGCCTCGGCGGAAAAGGCGAAACCGTCAAGCGCAAAGGCGGTGATTTCGAGGAATTGCAACAACACCTGATTGGCGGCGAGGTTGACGTCGCCCAGATCGGATCCGACGAACAGAAACGTCGTGAAAGAGGCCGTCAGCAGTACCGAGCGCACCATGATGTCGGCATTCACCCGTACCATGCGGCGCAGGCGCGCGGGGTCAAAGATGCGCGCCCAGTCGCGCCACTGCTCGCCCGAAAACGCCTCGCGGCACAGCCAAAGGCCCAGCGCCAGCCCCGTCCATTCGGCGATCAGGGTGGCAATTGCGACCCCTTCCACACCCCAGCCCAGCCCCAGAACGAACCACAAGTCCAGCAGGATGTTCAGGCCGTTCATCCAGACCTGCAGGATGAACACGCCCCGTGTTCTTTCGATGGCGATCAGCCAGCCGGTGACGGCAAAAAGCGCAATGGTGGCCGGGGCGCCCCAGATGCGGATCTCCAGATAGTCTCGGGCCAGCGCTTCGACCTCGGCGCTGGCGGGGGCCAGCGCGAATGCCCCCCAGAACAGCCCCGCCTGCGCCGCAATGAAAACCAGCCCCGCCGCGAAGGCCAGGATCAGCCCGCGCATCAGCAGCGCCCCGGCCTCGGCCACTTCGCCCGCGCCGCGCGCCTGCGCCACAAGCCCCGTGGTGCCCATGCGCAGAAAGCCGAACACCCAATAGACAGCGGCCAGAATCACCGCGCCGATGCCGACCGCGCCGATGGGCGCCGCCGTTCCCATCTGACCGACCACGCCTGTATCCACCGCCCCGAGGATCGGCACCGTCGCGTTTGACAGCACGATCGGCAAGGCGATCTTCAGCACCCGCCGATGTGTGATGGGTGCCGAGGCGTCTTTCATCCGTCGTCAGGCTTTCTCGGATCGCGGTTGCGGCATCAGGAAATGGCCGGTCGCCTGCGCGAACATCCTGGCATGATTGTCCTGCCACGCCTCGACCCGGACCGAGGCATAGCGCCGGCCCGAACGGCTGATGAAAGCGCGGGCATAGGCATCGCGCGGCAGCCCCGAACGCAAATAGTCGACGGTAAAGTCGATGGTCTTGGGAAAGCGCAGGTTTTCATCGGTCAGAATTTCTTCCGGGTCGATCTCGCCGCTTTCGATCCTGGGAAACAGATGCGACCAGCTGAGCGTGATTACGGCGGTCACTTCAAGAAACGCTGCCGTCACACCGCCGTGGATGGCGGGCAGGAATGGATTGCCGATGAGCTTTTCGTCGAAATTCAGAACTCCGGTCAGCTCGTCTCCGCGGCGGTCGAAACTGATGTCGAGAAAGCGGATATAGGGCACGCCTTCGACCAGCGCCTTGAGCGCGGCGTCACGGCGTTGCTTGACCACTTGCATCGGTTCGGGACGGGCACGCGCCATATCAGCGGCCCTCCACGGTAAAGGCGCCCGAGGCGGTGGCCACGGGCCGGTCGGCGTCGTCGTCGGTCGCGGTGGCGCGGACAAAGGCGACATTGCGGGTAATGTGATAGCAGGTCGCCCGCGTCGTGATCCGCTGGCCCGGCGTCGCCGCGCGCATATAGTCGATGCGCAGGTCGATCGTCGCGGTGCCGCCGGGTGCGGACGGGTGACTCATCACCGCCGCGCCGCAGCAGGTATCCAGCATGGCCGACACCGCCCCGCCATGAATGACCCCGGTCCGGGGATCACCGATCAGTTCCTCGTTGTAAGGCATGGAGATTTCGGCCTCTCCGGTCCCGATATGGTCAAGCTCCAGACCCAGCGCCTTGGCATGCGGGATCGCTTCGATGAACTGACGGGCGAGTTTTGTTTTATCGACCATGGCTTGGGTCCTGTTGCTGAGCATCCCTTTATGGGCCGCCGCAACAGCAAAGAGCAAGACCGCCTGTTGCGCTTGACGAAACGACAACATAGGTTTCCCGACAAGGAGAGATGGAATGTCCGACACCCGTTTGTCATTCAAGGAAATGTGCGCGGAATTCGACGTGACGCCGCGTACGCTGCGGTATTACGAGTACATAGAACTGCTGCAGCCCGACCGCGAAGGCCGGTCGCGATTCTATGGCGCGCGCGAACGCGCCCGGATGAAGTTGATTCTGCGCGGGCGCAGGTTCGGCTTCCCACTGGAGGAAATTCGCCAGTGGCTTTTGATTTACGAAGACGAAGGCAACGAGGCGCAGATGGCGGCCTTCATTGAAATGGCCGACCGCCAGATGGAGGAACTGCGCCAGCAACGCGAACAGCTGGACGAGGCAATGGACGAATTGCAGAGCCTGCGCGACCAGACCGCCAAAAGCCTGGCCTGAAGCCGGGGCTGCCCCTCACTCACTTCATCGTCATGGACGCGCGATCCTGGTTGCCGGATCGCGCAGATGCCGCCAAGCATTGTGCATGTATCGGCTGGGGGCGAACGTGACGGATCCACATTGTCCGTACCTGCCGCATGCCGTTCAAAGGCATCTATGTCGCCCTATTCAGGTTGACCTTGGGGAAATTTTATTTCGTCCAAACAAGTTGACGCGAATTGATCTTACGTCATCGAAAATGTGACGCAGCGTCCATCTTACGTAAACGTAAATTGCATGTTGTAAAACGCATGACGCCCGACAAACTCCCTGTCACCACGCATGTGATTTGAGAGATTGAGACATGAACGAAGAACTGAAGACCATCCGTGAGATGTGCGAAACCTACGACGTGACTCCTCGCACCTTGCGGTTCTACGAGGCGAAGGAATTGCTGTTTCCGATCCGTGAAGGTCAGAAACGGCTGTTTACCAAGCGCGACCGGGCCCGGCTGAAGCTTATTCTGCGCGGCAAGCGGTTCGGTTTCAGCCTGGAAGAAATCCGACAGCTTCTGGACCTGTATCACACGGGCGATCAGCAACTGACGCAGCTGACCCGCACCTATGAGATTGCCTGCGACCGTCTGGCCGATATGGAGCTGCGTCGCGATGAACTGACCCAGGCCATCGAAGATCTGAAAGCACAACTGAAATGGGGCGAAGACGTCATCGCCTCGATGAAAGAAGAAAAGAAAGCGGCCGAATAACGCAAACCCGCCGCCTGCCCAATCGGTAAACTGAAACAACCCGGAGCCTTCCATGCCCGTCTACCACGCCCCGACCAAGGATACCCAGTTCATCCTGCACGACGTCCTGAACATTTCTGCATCCGACGTCCCCGGCTATGCGGAACTGGAACCTGAATTCACGCAGGCGGTATTGGACGAAGCGGGCAAAATCGCCACCAATGTGCTGCACCCGCTGAATGTGGTCGGCGACACCGAAGGTTGCCGGCTGGAAAACGGGATCGTCTATACCCCGACCGGTTTCAAGGAAGCGTTCGGGCAAATGAAGGAAGGCGGATGGCCCGGTCTGGACATGCCCGAGGATTTTGGCGGCCAGAACATGCCCTATGTCATCGGCACCGCCGTGGGCGAGATGTTCTCGGCCGCCAATCAGGCATTCACCATGTATCAGGGCCTGACCCACGGCGCGGCCTCGGCCATTCTGGCGCATGGTACGACTGAGCAGAAGAACACCTATCTGCCCAACATGGTAAGCTGTGAATGGACCGGCACCATGAACCTGACCGAGCCGCATTGCGGCACCGATCTGGGCCTGATGCGCACCAAAGCGGAACCGCAGGGCGACGGCAGCTATAAAATCACCGGTCAGAAGATTTTCATCTCGTCCGGCGACCACGACATGGCCGACAACATCATCCACTTGGTACTGGCCAAGATCCCCGGAGGTCCCGAGGGCATCAAGGGCGTGTCCCTGTTCATCGTACCCAAATTCATCGTGAACGAGGATGGCTCGCTGGGTGAGCGCAATGGCGTGTCGGTCGGCAAGATCGAGGAAAAGATGGGCATCCACGGCAACTCGACCTGCGTGATGAACTATGACGAGGCCACCGGCTGGTTGCTGGGCGAAGAACACAAAGGCATGCGGGCCATGTTCACCATGATGAACGAAGCGCGCTTGGGTGTCGGCATGCAGGGCCTGTCTCAGGCCGAGGCCGCGTTCCAGAACGCCTTGGAATACGCCAAGAACCGCCTGCAGGGCCGCGACGTCACCGGCGTGAAGAACCCCGACGGCCCCGCCGACCCGCTGATCGTGCACCCTGATATCCGCCGCAACCTGATGGATCAGAAAAGCTTCACCGAAGGCGCGCGCGCCTTCATTCTGTGGGGCGCAAGCATGATCGACAAGGCGCACCGCGCAGGCGACAAGGACGCGGACGGGCTGATCTCGTTGCTGACGCCCGTCATCAAGGGCTTTCTGACCGATCAGGGCTATGACATGACCGTTCAGGCACAGCAGATCTATGGCGGCCATGGCTACATCGAGGAATGGGGCATGTCGCAATACACCCGCGATGCCCGTATCGCGATGATCTATGAGGGCGCAAACGGCGTTCAGGCGCTGGATCTCGTGGGCCGCAAGCTGGCTCAGGACGGCGGCAAACACGTCATGGCGTTTTTCGAGATGGTCAAGGCTTTCTGCAAGGAAAACTCCGGTCAGGACGAGGCTTATGACAAAGCCTTCATCGAGCCGCTGAAGGCAGCCTCCAAGGATCTGCAGGCGGCCGGGATGTATTTCATGCAAAACGGCATGAAGGATCCCAACAATGCGCTGGCCGGGTCCTATGACTTCATGCACATGTTCGGCCATGTCTGCCTGGGGCTGATGTGGGCGCGGATGGCCAGGGCCGCAGCGTCGCAACTGGCGGCGGGTGCTTCTGACGTAGTGTTCTATGAGACAAAGATCGCCACCGGGCGCTATTACATGGCACGTCGCCTGCCGATGACCGCCACGCACCTGGCCCGAATCCAGTCAGGCGCCGACTCGGTCATGGCGCTGGATGCCGCGAATTTCTGAGCGGCGCGGCAGGGCGCGCCCTGCCCGCCAAACGAAGGGATACAGATGCCGAAACGTTTTCGCCTGACCCGCCGCTTCCCCGTCGCCATGACGGAAGACGCCTATCGCAAGCTCCGGAGCTTTGCGAAGGATGCGGGTCTGGATGAGGGCGAGGCGCTGTCCTTTCTGTTCGAGAATTTCAACTCCGTGATCGACGAGGAAAACATGATCCACCGCCTGCGTATCTTCAATTCCGAGCTTGAGGCCCGCAAGCGGTGAGGGCCGGATATGAACTCCAGACCAATACGGATTTCGTAATCGAATGCTTCCCGCGGGAGTATTCGGGAAAGGGTGAAAACAAACGCGCGACCGGACGCATTCGCCATCGGGACACGGACTGCTTCATCTTTTCGCAAATACTCAGTTTCCTGATCCAATCACACACGCCACGGGAGGGGCGTTCGCATGACCATTAAACTTCACTGCTTCGGAGAAAGCGGCAATTCTTACAAGGCGGCGCTGGCGCTGGAGATCTCCGGGCTGGAATGGGAGCCGGTTTTCGTTGATTTCTTCAGCGGCGAGACCCGCACGCCGGAATTCCGCGCTGAAGTCAACGAAATGGGCGAAGCGCCGGTACTGGTCGACGGCGATTTCCGAACCAGCCAGTCGGGCTGTATTCAGGCCTATGTGACCGAGAAATCCGGCAAGTTCGGCGGCAGGACACATGCAGAAAACTATGACATCCTGCGCTGGGTACTGTGGGACAATCACAAGCTCAGCTCGATGGCCGGGCTGACTCGGTTTCTGATCAACTTCCTGCCGGAAAAGCACCGCGACCCAAATGTGATCGCCTTCAATCAGGGCCGTCTCAAGGCGGCCTATGGTGTGCTGAACGCGCATCTCGACGGGCGCGACTGGATCGTCGGCGACGGTGTGACCAATGCCGATCTCAGCTGCTGCGGCTATCTATACTACCCCGAACCCTTCGGCTTTGACCGTGCCGAGTGGCCCCATATCGACGCCTGGCTGACCCGTCTCAGCGAACAGCCGGGCTGGAAACACCCCTATGACCTGATGCCCGGCAACCCGTCGGATCGAGCTTGAGGAGAGACCCATGACCGAAGCCTACATCTATGACGCCCTGCGCACCCCGCGCGGCAAGGGACGCAAGGATGGCAGCCTGCACGAGGTGACCTCGGTGCGGCTGTCCGCCCTGACCCTGAACGCGGTCAAAGCGCGCAACAATCTCGAAGGGCATGCGGTCGAGGACGTGATCTGGGGCAACGTCACGCAGGTGATGGAACAGGGCGGCTGTCTTGCGCGCTCGGCGGTGCTGGCCTCGGATCTGGACGAATCCATTCCCGGTCTGGCGATCAACCGGTTCTGCGCGAGCGGAATGGAGGCGGTGAACCTGGCCGCCAATCAGGTCAAGGGCGGCGCGGGCGAGGCCTATATCGCCGGTGGCGTCGAGATGATGGGCCGCGTGGCCATGGGCAGCGACGGCGCGGCGATCGCCGTTGATCCCTCGCTGGCGATGGAGACCTATTTCGTGCCGCAGGGCATCTCGGCCGACCTCATCGCAACCGAATATGGGTTCAGCCGCGATGACGCCGATGCGCTGGCGGTGGAATCCCAAAAACGCGCCGCGCAGGCATGGGCGGACAACCGGTTCGAAAAGTCCGTGATCACCGTCAAAGACCAGAACGGCCTGACTATTCTGGACCGCGACGAGTACATGCGCCCTGGCACGGATATGCAGAGCCTTGGCGCACTGAACCCGTCCTTTGCGATGATGGGTGAGCAGATGCCGGGTTTCGACAAGGTTGCCATGCTGAAATACCCGCATCTGGAGAAGATCAACCATATCCACCACGCAGGCAACAGCTCGGGGATCGTGGACGGAGCGGCCGCCGTTCTGATCGGCAACAAGGAGTTTGGCGAGAAACACGGGCTGAAGCCGCGCGCCCGCATCAAGGCAACCGCCAAGATCGGCACCGATCCGACCATCATGCTGACCGGCCCGGTCCCGGTGACCGAAAAGATTTTGGCCGAGAATGGAATGACCATCGGTGATTTGGACCTGTTCGAGGTGAACGAGGCCTTTGCCTCGGTCGTTCTGCGCTTCCAGCAGGCGTTCGACGTCGATCCTGCGCTGGTAAATGTCAACGGCGGCTCGATCGCGATGGGACATCCGCTGGGCGCGACCGGTGCGATCATCATCGGCACGCTGCTGGATGAGCTCGAGCGTCAGGACAAGGAAACCGGGTTGGCAACCCTGTGCATCGCATCCGGCATGGGTGCGGCAACGATCATCGAGCGTGTGTGAGCGGCGGAGCAGGAGAACACGACAATGACTGATTTCACACTGACCACCGACGCGGACGGTGTCGCCGTCATCACCTGGGACGCTCAGGGCAAATCCATGAACGTGATGACTCGCGAGGCCTTTGAACAGGTCAGCGCGCTGGTCGATCAGGCGCTGACCGATGATGCGGTCAGGGGCATCGTCATCACCAGTGGCAAAGAAGGTTCCTTTGCCGGGGGGATGGACCTGGGCACGCTGGCCACCATCCGGCAGGAGGCAGGCGACGAACCGGCACAGGCGCTGTTCGATTTCGTGATGGGCGGTCACCGTATCTTGCGCAGGCTGGAACTGGCGGGCATGGACCCCAAGACCAAAAAGGGCGGCAAGCCGGTGGCCTGCGCCATCAACGGCACCTGTGCGGGTATCGGCACCGAGATCGCTCTGGCTTGTCATTACCGCGTCATGACCTCGAACCCCAAAGCCAAGATCGGTCTGCCGGAAATCATGGTCGGCCTGTTCCCCGGCGGCGGCGGCACCACCCGGTTCAGCCGTATGGTCGGTGCTATGGCAGCGGCTCCGGTGCTGTTGGAGGGCAAGATGCTGGACCCGGCCAAGGCCAGGGGCGCACAGCTGATCGACGCGGTGGCGGACGATCCGGTCGCCGCGGCCAAGGAATGGGTGCTGAATGCCAAGGATGCCGAACTGGTCAAGCCGTGGGATGCCAAAGGCTACAAGATGCCGGGCGGCGCGCCCTATCATCCGGCGGGTTTCATGACATTTGTCGGCGCATCCGCGATGGTGAACGGCAAGACCCAAGGCGCCTTCCCGGCGGCCAAGGCGCTGCTGAGCGCGATCTACGAAGGCGCGCTGGTTGATTTCGACACCGCGTTGCGGATCGAGGCGCGGCACTTCACCTCGATCCTGATGAACCCGTCCTCTTCGGCGATGATCCGGTCGCTGTTCCTGAACAAGGAAGCGCTGGAGAAGGGCGCCGTACGCCCGCAGGGCGTGCCGGACCAGTCCGTGAAGAAAGTCGGCGTTCTGGGCGCGGGCATGATGGGCGCAGGCATCGCGCTGGTCAGCGCGCAGGCCGGGATGGAGGTGGTTCTGATCGACCGCGACCAGGAAGCCGCCGACAAGGGCAAGGCCTATACCGAGGCTTATCTGGACAAGGGCATCAAGCGCGGCAAGGCGACGCCCGAAAAGAAAGAGGCGATTCTGGGCCTGATCAACGCCACCCCCGATCTGGACGCACTGAAAGGCTGTGACCTGATCATCGAGGCGGTGTTCGAAGACCCCAAGGTCAAGGCCGAGATGACCCAAAAGGTCGAGGCGATCATTTCCGAGGACTGCATCTTTGCCTCCAACACGTCGACCCTGCCGATCACCGGTCTGGCCAAAGCCTCCGTGCGCCCCGAACAGTTCATCGGCATCCACTTCTTCTCGCCGGTCGAAAAGATGTTCCTGGTCGAGATCATCAAAGGGCGCGAAACCGGAGACCGCGCGGTGGCCAAGGCACTGGATTATGTGCGCCAGATCAGAAAAACCCCCATCGTGGTAAACGATGCGCGTTTTTTCTACGCCAACCGCTGCATCATCCCCTATATCAACGAGGGGTTGCGGATGATCACCGAAGGTGTGGCGACGCCACTGATCGACAACGCGGCGCGGCAATTGGGTTTCCCGGTCGGGCCAATCCAGCTGAACGATGAAACCTCGATCGATCTGGGAGCCAAGATCGCGCGGGCGACCAGGGCGGCGATGGGCGATGCCTATCCTGAAAACCCCGGCGACGATCTGATCTTCTGGATGGAGGAACAGGGCCGTCTGGGCCGCAAGGCGAATGCGGGCTTTTTCGAGTATGACGACAAAGGCAAGCGCGTCGGATACTGGAAGGGCATGGCTGAGAAATACCCGCTGGCCGAGGATCAGCCCGACCTGATCGAGGTTCAGGAGCGCCTGATGTTCTCGCAGGTTCTGGAAGCGGTGCGCGCGCTGGAGGAAGGCGTGCTGGAAGACATCCGCGAAGGCGATGTTGGCGCCATTCTGGGCTGGGGTTTCGCGCCCTGGTCGGGCGGGCCGCTCAGCTGGCTCGACATCATTGGAACGCCCTACGCCGCCGAGCGTTGCGACCAGTTGGCCGAGAAATACGGGGATCGTTTCGCCTGTCCGCCGCTACTGCGCGAAATGGCGGAAAAGGGGCAAAGCTTCTATCACCGGTTCGACCCTGACGCAAAAGCGGCCTGAGACACCGGACCGGCGCGCGTCCGGGCGCGCCGGTCACTCGAACCGGTAACCGAAGCGTTCGATATCCTCGCCGCACGCCTGCGCAATCGCATCGACCGAGGCAGGTGAATAATACCGGCGATAGTCGGTGTCGCGCTCCGAGCGGTTCAGGTGCGGCATCCCGATGGCGAACCCCAGATGCCGGATCAGCGGTTCGGCATCCTGCGCGAAATGCTCCAGCCGGATATAGGCTGCGCACTGCTCCACCCCGTCGGCGCGCCGCATATATGACCGCGCCGGGCTGCCACGGAACGCGGCCAGCGTGTGCGGGTGCTGCACGAAGGGCTCGAATTCCAGTTCCCGCGCCAGCGACACTGCCGGATGGTCAAAGGATTGCACCCGCAGCCAATGGTAATAGCTGACGATCCGGTCCCACGGGTTACGCACCAGGGTAAAGGTGAAAAGGCCGTTCAGAACCTCGGGCGTCACCAGCCCGTCGATATCGGCCAGCGTGGAGTGTTTCCACAGCCGCCCCCGGCTTTGCACGCCCTGCACGCGCTTGCGGCGCTTTTGCGCCTTGGGGGTGTCACCCAGAAGTATGTCATCCTTCATTGCCCGGTTTTCCAACGCCAGCGCCAACGAGGTTCCCCCGGTTTTTGGAATGTGGACAAAAACATAGGAACGGCCGGTCGAGATGATCATGCGGCCACGCTATCCGGATTTGCCTGCAAGCTGAACCCTCAACCCGAGCGCAGCGCGATGATGATTCCCGCAGTGGCGATCAGCGCGACACCGACGATCTGATAGGCCCCGAGCGTCTGACCGAACGCGACCCAGGCGAACAGGGGGCCGAAGATCATGATCGAGTACTCGAACACCGCCACATAGGACGGCTCGCCCAGTTGGTAGGCCTTGATCAGCATGAACACCGCCACGGATGCCCCGCACGCCTGGACAAGCACCCACGGTATCGCCTCGGTCATCGGCCAGACCCATCCCCGCGTCACGAAACCGGCAGGGCCGGTTTCGGGGTCGACCGGGAAGATGGTGAAGCCGAGCAGGCCCAGCGCGCCCGCGCCACCAAGCGCCAACGCCAGACCGCCCAAAAGCACGACCGTGCTTTCGCCTGCGCAATAGCTGCGCGTGACGATGACGGACATGGCATAGAACAATCCGCCCGCAACCGGGACCAGAACCATGAAATCAAAGGCGCCCGGATCAGGTTGCAACACAAAAAGAATGCCCGCGAACCCGGTCAGAACCGCCAGAATGCGCCAAGGACCGATCCTTTGCCCCATCCCGAGGGCCGAGATCAGCAAAACGAAGATCGGCGAGGTGAAAAGCCCCGCCAGCGCCTGCGCGATAGGCATGAAGGCCAGCGCACTGAAATAAAACAGCATGGCCAGCGCCATCAGGAAACTGCGCAAAGCGACCACACCCGGGCGGATCGGTCGCATGTGCCCCAGCCCCAGCAACGACAGGCCGCCGATCAGCGGCAGCATCACCAGCGCACGAACGAAATGGAACTGCCACAGACCGATGGTTTCGGCCACACGCACGACGAAATTGTCGATCACGCCGATGATCGCCATGGCGGCGACCATCAATATCGAAGCTGCCACCGGCGCGGTTCTGAGTTCCGTCTGCATTTCCTTTCTCTAACCGCCGGGCAGGTGATGCGCTGAATTCTCTGCGACACGTGATGCCGGTTTTTGACCTGGCGGTAAAATTGGTCACCAAACCCTCTAGCCGTTTGCCGTGTCCGATTTTCCCGTGCTAGGATTGCGAAAAACAAGGACGAGCAGATCCAATCCGAATGACGGCGCTGAAACAGTATGAGCGGATCGAGGCCACCGGTCTGTGGCGACCCTCGCCCGAGGAGCAGCGGCGCGAGGTTCTGGTCTCGATCGGCGAGGCGACGCTGACAATTTCGGATTTCAGAGACACCGCCCTGACCCACTGGTCGCTGGCCGCGCTGGAGCGACAGAATCCGGGTGAATACCCGGCGATCTACAACCCGGATGGCGACCCCGGCGAGACGCTGGAACTGCCCGACTCCGAAACCACGATGATCGAGGCCATCGACCGGTTGCAACGCGCCATCGACCGTGCGCGCCCGCATCCGGGCCGCCTGCGTTGGTTCAGCGTGGCCGGCGTCGCCGCGGCCGTTCTGGCCCTACTGATGTTCTGGCTGCCCGGCGCATTGCAGCGCCATGTCGTGGCGGTGGTGCCGGACATCAAGCGGCAGGATATCGGTGAAACCATCCTGCGCCATATCGAGCGGGTTTCGGGACGCGCCTGCACATCCGAGGATGCGCGCCCGGTTCTGGACCGGCTGGCGCAAAGGACCGGCATGCGCAGAATTGCGGTGCTGCCCGGCGGCGTGGCGGCAAGCCTGATCCTGCCGGGCCGACTCGTCGTGCTCAACCGTGCCCTGATCGAGGATTACGAAGATCCGGCGGTGGCGGCGGGTTTTGTTCTGGCCGAACGCGCACGCGCCGCGCAGACGCCCCCCCTGGCCGAGCTGCTGGACCGCGCCGGCGCGGTGGCGGCCTTTAGGTTGCTGACCACCGGCGAACTGACGCCCGAGACCCTCGACCGCTATGGCGAGCAGATTCTGGCCGAGCCGCGCCCCGACATCGCCGACGAAGATCTGCTGGCCGTGTTCGGTCAGGCGGCCCTGCCCTCGACCTCCTATGCCTATGCCCTTGACGTCACCGGCGAAACCGTTCTGGGCCTGATTGAGGCCGACCCGATGGCGGGCCGCACCGTGGAACAGGTTCTGCCCGACCGCGAGTGGGTGCTGCTGCAGAACATCTGTGGCGGATAGGAAGTTCGCTGCGCCCGGATCGCAGGCAACGCGGTTTCTCGTTCGGATGATCCGCGACGATCCAGGCACCCCAATTTGGACTTGTTGCGAATGGCGGTTATTGCGGACAAAACCGACGTTCAACCTTTGGCTATTCTATCTTGGGCTAGATCCGCAATAGTGGGTCATGGCTTCGTCGCATTGTCCTATCCTATCGGTCCAGCACCGTTTATCAGAGCTCCAGTTACTTCGATGGAAATCCAACCCCCATCGACGCGCGAACCTGGAGCCAATCAAGGGAACTTCCGATGAACCCATATCAGAAATTGTCGTTGTGGATTTGAGCGAACGTTCATCAATGTTCACAATTCTAGGATAACTCACCCATGCAGCGTCAGTTTGAAAGAACTTTTCGCTTAGCCGATTGGGCAGTCTAAAGGAGCAATACAGCTTAAGTTTGGGAGCAACGACGAACATATCGCTACCATCAAGCTTTAACGGCATGTCGTCGGTGTCTGTTCGGAATGCCTCAACGCAAAGCTGGTACAAATCTATGTACAGGGTAGCGCCAGTTGGAAAATCCGCTTCTAGGCTCTCGAACCCGACACTTGTCGGCGTTCTTCCAGTCCTTGGTGCACCATTTTTTAATGTCCATGGCCGTGCAAAGTGACCTTGATAGCAAATTATGTCCGACTCTAGCTTCTCAACGCCACTCGTTGTGCGAAGTTCGGCCTCCACAGTCACAACACGGGCAATACCTTCCTCCCAAACCCGCTCGTTCTTCGCATCCATTCGATGAACATTCAAAGCGTGCTTGGCCGGATAAAACACAAAAAGCATGAATGCACCGAGCGCAACAACCAAAATTGGCACGCCAATGACAATGCCAATTATCCAAAGAATGGCTCTTCTCATAAGCCTATGCTGAGTTCAGTATGTTTCTGATTCAAGTTGGGAAAACCGTACTTTGCACCCACTAGCTGTCACTAAGGGGCTCTTTGCCGACCTACGAAAGTGTCTGAAAACCCGGCTTTCTGTGGCGCCAAGCGCCGTTCGCGACAGATGGTGGCCCCATCAGGGGCCATCCCCCACATTCGACTTCAACTTTCCTATTTCGTGCCGAACATCCGGTCCCCGGCATCGCCCAGCCCCGGCATGATATAACCCTTGGAATTGAGTTGCCGGTCCACCGAGGCGGTGACGATCGGCACATCGGGATGCGCCTCTTTCATCCGGGCAACGCCCTCGGGCGCGGCCAGCAGGCAGAGAAAGCGGATATTGTTCGCGCCCGCCTCTTTCAACAGCTTGACCGCGGCGGCCGAGCTGTTGCCGGTTGCCAGCATCGGGTCGACCACGATCACCAGACGATCCTGCATCCCCTCGGGCACCTTGAAGTAATATTGCACCGGCTGCAGCGTCTCCTCGTCGCGGTAAAGCCCGACAAATCCAACGCGCGCCGAGGGGATCAGTTCCAGCACCCCGTCCAGCATGCCGTTGCCTGCCCGCAGGATCGATACCAGCGCCAGCTTCTTGCCCGCGAGGATCGGGGCATCCATTTCCTCAAGCGGCGTTTCGATGCTGCGCGTGGTCAGCGGCATCTCGCGGGTGATCTCGTACGCCAGCAACTGCGTGATCTCGCGCAGAAGCTGCCGGAATCCGGCGGTCGACGTGCCCTTGTCCCGCATGAGCGACAGTTTGTGCTGCACCAGGGGGTGATCGACGATTGTCAGATGTTCGCTCATGTTGTCTCCAGTCTTTTTCTGACCCGCGCACGGGTGTCTTCATCGCAAAAGGCCGCGTTCAAAGCAGTTTCGTTGAGCGCGGCGAAATCTTCCGCCCCCCAGCCGAATGCCTTGTGCAGCTTCTCATATTCGCGGCGCAGGGTGGTATGGAAAAACGGCGGATCGTCGGTCGAAACCGTGACCCCGACCCCGGCGTCGCGCAGCCGCGCAATGGGATGCGCCGCGAAATCCTTGTACAGGCCCAGCGCCACGTTCGATCCCGGGCATACTTCCAGCGTGATCCCACGGTCGGCCAGTTCGTGCATCAGATCGGGGTCTTCGACGGCGCGTACGCCATGACCGATCCGTTCGACGCGCAGGTCGCGCACTGCCGCGCGCACGCTGTCCGGCCCGCCGAATTCACCGGCATGGGTGGTCAGGCGCAGCCCCGCCTCGCGGGCGCAGTCAAAGGCCCAGGCGAAATCGCCCTGCTGCCCCACGCTCTCGTCGCCGCCCATACCAAAGCCGGTGATCCAGTCGCCAGCAGTTTCGGCGGCGCAGATGGCGGCGCGCCTGGCCTTGTCGGGGCCGAAATGGCGAACGCAGGTCACGACCCCGCGCAGGGTGATGCCCAGCCTGCGCTCGGCCTCGTCGGCGGCATCCCGGATCGCATCCAGATAGTCGCGCCACGCTGGTACATCGCCGCCACCGCAGAAATCGGGGCTGAGAAAGGTCTCGGAATAGACCACCCCGTTCCCGGCGCTCTGTTCAAGGATGGCAAGCGTCAGGCGGCGAAAATCCTCGGGCGTTTTCAGCACCTCGCACGCGGCTTCGTATATCCGCAGGAAATGGTTGAAATCGCGGAAGTCATATGACCCGTCCGGTTTGAAGATCCCGCTCAGATCGATCTTCTTTTCAAATGCCAGCTGGCGGATGAAAACAGGCGGCGCGGCGCCTTCGTGATGCAGGTGCAACTCGATCTTGGGCAGGTCGGCAACGCTCACAGAAAGCTCCTCCCGGGTCCATGCGACGGGATGCCGAGATGCGCCGCGACGCTGGCCGCAACATCGGCATAGTTCACCTGTCCGATTTCGCCTGCACCACACCCGGCCACCAGCACCGGCACCTGTTCGCGGGTGTGATCGGTGCCGCTCCAGGACGGGTCATTGCCGTGATCTGCGGTCAGCACCAGCATGTCGCCGGGGTGCAGTTTGGTCAGGATCGAGCCGATTTCGGCATCGAACCACTCCAGCGCGCGCGCATAGCCCGGAATGTCGCGGCGGTGGCCATAGAGGCTGTCGAACTCGACGAAATTGGCGAAGGTCAGGCTGCCCGTCTCGGCCTCGTCCACCAGCCGTGACAGGTGACCCATCAGTTCGGCATCGGTGCCCTTGCTCAGCGTGTCGATCCCCTGCATCGAAAAGATGTCGCCGATCTTGCCGATCGCGTGCACCCGGCGGCCTGCATCCTGCACCCAGTTGGTCAGCACCGGCGCGGGCGGCACGATAGCGAAATCCTTGCGGTTGGTCGTGCGGGTGAACCCGGTTTCGGCTGAGCCGACAAAAGGCCGCGCGATGACACGGCCCACTTTCATTTCGTGCAGACGCGGGGCCAGCGCCCTGCACAGATCATAGAGCCGCCCCAGCCCAAAGGTTTCCTCATGCGCGGCGATCTGGAACACGCTGTCGGCCGAGGTATAGCAGATCGGCCAGCCGGTGCGCATATGCTCCGCCCCCAACCGGTCGATGATCGCGGTGCCGGGGGCGTGGCAGTTGCCAAGAATGCCCCCGGTCCCCGCTGCGTCTGCGGCGGCGCGGCTCAGGGCATCGGGAAAGGCCGGATGTGCGTCGGGAAAATAATGCCAGTCCCACGGCACCGGCAGACCGGCCAGTTCCCAATGGCCCGACGGCGTATCCTTGCCGATACTGTGTTCGCGCGCGCAGCCCCACAGGCCGGTGGGCGTCATATCCAGCCCCGGTGTCGCCGCACCCGAGGCCAGCCGTGTCGCAGCCCCCAGACCGAGCGCATCGAGATTGGGCAGGTCAAGCGGGCCGGAACGACCCACTTCCGCGCGGTCATCGGCACAGGCCTGCGCGATATGGGCCACCGTATTGGCCCCGGTATCGGGCAAATTGCCGTTGAAGAACCTGTCGGCATCCGGTGCGCCACCGATCCCCACCGAATCCATCACCACTAGAAAGGCGCGGCTCACCGGCTGATCCTTTCGTGAACGAGTTCGGCCAATTGGGTGGGCTGCGGGCCGATCCGGATTGCCTTGCGCACCGCCGCCACCGCCTGTCGTGCCGCATCCTCGCGCGCGGCGTGAACCACCGCCAGCGGCGCGCCTTTCGACACCTTGTCGCCAAGACGCAGAATATCGGAAATACCGACCGCCGGATCGATGACGTCGCTTTCCACCTGCCGGCCGCCACCCAGCGCCACGACGGCCAGCCCCAGTGCCTCGCCGTCGATCCCGGTGACATATCCGCTTTCTTCGGCCGTTACTTCCTGGATGACGGTCGCTTCGGGCAGAAAACGGGCCCAGTTGTCGACGAAATGCACCGGCCCTCCGACTGCCGCCATCATCCGTCCGAACCGCTCGGCGGCGCGGCCATCCCCAATCACGTCCATGACCATCGCCTGCCCCTGCGCGGCGTCGGCGGCAAGCCCGGCATCCGACAGAACGACACCACCCAGAACCGCCGAGATTTCGGCCAGAGGCCCGTCGGCCTTTGCGGTCAGAACTTTCATCACCTCGGCCACTTCCAGCGCGTTGCCCAGCGCCGGGGCCAGCGGCTGGTTCATGTCGGTGATCACGGCGGATGTCCTGCATCCCGCCGCGTTGGCGGTTTCGGTCAGCGCCGTTGCCAGGTTCCGGGCCTCATCGATGGTCTTCATGAACGCGCCGCTGCCTACCTTGACGTCCAGCACCAACGCATCCGGTCCGGCGGCAAGTTTCTTGGACAGGATCGAGGCAGTGATCAGATCCAGACTTTCGACCGTCGCGGTGACGTCGCGGATCGCGTAAAGGCGCCTGTCGGCGGGGGCGATGCTGCCCGTCGCGCCGACAATCGCCGCGCCGGTGTCCTTCAGGATCTGCGTCAGGCGTTCGTTTCCAATTTGCGTGGTAACGCCAGGAATAGCCTCAAGCTTGTCCAGTGTGCCACCCGTGTGACCCAGACCACGCCCGGAAATCATCGGCACATAGGCCCCGCATTCGGCCAGCGCCGGGGCCAGAATCAAGCTGACGCAATCGCCCACACCGCCGGTTGAATGCTTGTCGATCACCGGGCCCTCAAGATCCCAGCGCAACACTTCGCCGCTGTCGCGCATCGCCAGCGTCAGCGCGGCGCGCCCGTCGGCCCCCAGCCCGCCCATGCAGACGGCCATGGCAAAGGCCCCGGCCTGCGCGTCGCTGACGCCGCCATCGGCCAGCCCTTGGGCAAACCAGGCCAGTTCCTCGGCCGAGGGCACCTGATGACGCCGCAGCTTGGCGATGATCGAACGGGCATCCATCGCTCTAGCGTCCCGCGATATGCGAGGTGTCGAAAGCTCCGGGCAAAAGTTGCGAAATTGTCATCCGTTGTTCCGCCCCCGCCACGGTGGCCATGGTTACGACAACTTCTCCGCTTCCGAATTCAGCCAGTTTTTGACGGCACCCGCCGCAGGGCGTTACCGGTTCACGGCATTCGGCGACGACAAAGACCTCGGTCAGTTCGGTCTCTCCGGCGGCCACCATGGCGGCAATCGCCCCGGCCTCGGCACAGGTGCCTTCGGGATAGGATACGTTTTCAACGTTGCACCCTGCATAGATGGTTCCCGAAGCCCCCCTGATCGCTGCCCCCACCTTGAAATTCGAATAGGGCGCGTGCGCGTTTTCACGAACCTTCAATGCGGCATCCTTGAGCGACATGGCGATTCCCCATTTTTTGATCATCCGGTCAGAATAGCCCACCCTAATGGAATTCGCCCGGCGATTTGAAGCCCCCGGAACCGGATTTCGGCAGCTTGTTTCCGCCTATCCCAGCACCGTGTTGAAACTGCCCGGCAACGTCACCTCAAGCAGCTCGACATCGCTCGACGGATCGCTCAGCCGGGTACGCATGCGTGGCGGTATGACAAAGGCGTCGCCCTGCTCAAGCCGGTAAGGCTCGCGCCCTTCGCCTTCAAGCGTGACCTCACCATTCATGACGAAGGTGAAATGGATATCGGTATCATGCGCGGCCCATTGCGGATCGCCCTCGCCCCGGCGCATCACCTGCACCCCGGCCACACCTTTGGTATTTTCGGCAATCGTGGTGTCGCGGCAGATGTATCCGGGCAACCGGGAGGGACCCCATTCCGCGTCCCTGGCCTGATTATAGACGAATCTCTGCCCCTGCCATTCCCGCTCGGGCCGATAATGCGGCGTCGGCAAGGCCATGTCATGGTCAATCTCGGTGACATGCTCAGCCGGGACGCCGATCTCGATCACCTGCACGTTGTCGCTGGCCTCAAGCACGCGGTGGCGGATCTCGGGTGGCTGGATGAAACAGTCGCCGGCGGTCAGACGCATCCTGTCGCCCTGATCCTCATAGACCACATCCACCCAGCCGTGGATACAGAAGATCAGCTGAAAGCCGACCTTGTGGAAATGCACCATGTCGGGCACCGGGCCACCGTCCGGAATGCGGATATGGCTGGCGATGATCGAACCGCCAAGGCGCGAGGGGACCAGATCGCGATAATGCATCCCCGCCCGCCCGATGATCCACGGGGCCTGATCCTTGAGGCGACGCACCACAAACGAATGCACCGTGTCCGGCATGACCAGCGGCGGGTTGCGCTCTCCGATCTCGATCCGGGTTCCGTTCGGCGCTTCGAGGCAGCGCTGGCCACCGGCAAAGTCATCCGGATATTCCGTCAGGATACGGATCGTTCCGGGCGGCTCGTCTGCCCCCTTTTCAACCCTCACCCGCAGGCCGTGACCCGAAAACACCGCGATACGGGGATCGTCCGCCGGATATATCATGTCCATCCGCATCCCCAGCACCCTGGTAAAAAAGGGAATGTCCTCGCGCAATTCGTTCGTCGGCAGGCGAATTTCGGCGATCGTACGATCGTCACTTGTGCTATCAGACATCAGGGGTCTCTGCTGTTTGTCGTGCGCGCAATCCAATCAGGAGTGCCGTCAAAAGGCCAATCGAAAAGTATAGCTCCAGGGTTTCTTCGATCACAAGAAAACGCGCCGACGCGGTGGCCGTAAGCCCGGCCTCGTAAATCTGACCGCATTTTTCGACCAGTTGCGCAAGAACAGCCGCCAGCCCCGAAACCGCAAATACCGGCAAAACCGGCGATCGTACTGACCAAGCGCGACGCAACAGTTCCGGCCCAAAACGCAACGCTCCCCCCAGTACGAACACTGCCAGAACGACCCGAACCAGCGTGACATCCAACATCACATCAATCCCGGAAAGCAAATTTTGAAGCAGGCTGCCAGCAGCATAGCTGCCTTCGTCCAGCTCTCGTTCCGCAAGAAGCAAGCAAACCAGGGTCAGATAGATCCGGCCAAACCCCGAAAGGCGGATAGCCGAGACCAATGCGGCAACCAGCAGCAAGACGGCCGAAAATGTCTCGATCAGGCCACCTTCACGCGCAAAGCCCTGAGTCGTTGCTGGCCAGAACGACAAGGTCACAAGACCGACGATGGCAAAGGCCAGAACCAGTGGCCATTCCAATCCCCTTGTGTTTTGCACCGCGTTCTGCCGCCGGGCCAGACGCTCGTTGGTGGCCTTGATGTGGTAGGTCATCCTGTATTCGTGTACCCGGTAACTGCTCGCTTCGTGCCAACAACACATGACAAAAACGGGGAAAATTCAACCGGCGATATTTCGCGACCTGAAAATCGGCATGTACACAAACCGCGATGGTCATTCCCACCGAGATAGTTTAGTATTAAACCAAATTCCTTCAGGGAGATGATTTGCCAATGTCCGACAACACCAGCCAGCGCCAGGCGGCACTTGAATATCACGAATTCCCCAAGCCCGGAAAACTCGAGATCAAGGCAACCAAGCCGATGGCCAATGGCCGGGATCTGTCGCGGGCCTATTCGCCCGGCGTCGCCGAGGCCTGCATCGAGATCAAGGACAGCGCCGACAATGCCGAACGCTATACCGCCCGCGGCAATCTGGTGGCGGTGGTGTCGAACGGCACTGCGGTGCTGGGGCTGGGCAATATCGGCGCGCTGGCCTCGAAACCCGTGATGGAAGGCAAGGCGGTCCTGTTCAAGAAATTCGCGGGCATCGACTGTTTCGACATCGAGGTTGATGAGGCCGACCCGGAAAAGCTGGCCGATATCGTCTGCGCACTGGAGCCGACCTTCGGCGCGATCAACCTGGAAGACATCAAGGCGCCCGACTGCTTCATCGTCGAAAAACTGTGCCGCGAGCGGATGAACATTCCGGTCTTTCACGACGACCAGCACGGCACCGCCATCGTCGTGGGCGCGGCCGCCAAGAATGCGCTGCACGTGGCGGGCAAGTCGTTCGAGGATATCAAGATCGTCTCGACCGGGGGCGGCGCGGCGGGCATTGCCTGCCTCAACATGCTGGTCAAGCTGGGGGTCAGGCGAGAGAATATCTGGCTGTGCGATATTCACGGGCTGGTCTATGAGGGACGCGCCGAAGACATGAACCCGCAAAAGGCGAATTTTGCGCAGGCTTCGGATTTGCGCACACTGGACGAGGTGATCGACGGCGCGGACCTGTTTCTGGGGCTGTCCGGCCCCAATGTGCTGAAACCCGAGATGGTCGCGAAAATGGCCGACCGTCCGATCATCTTCGCGCTGGCCAACCCGACGCCCGAGATTCTGCCGCAGGCCGCGCGCGAAGTGGCTCCGAACGCGATCATCGCGACCGGCCGCAGCGATTTTCCCAATCAGGTCAACAACGTCCTGTGCTTCCCCTTCATCTTCCGGGGTGCGCTGGATGTGGGTGCGACCGAGATCAACGACGCGATGCAGATCGCCTGCGTCGACGGCATCGCCGAGATGGCCCGCGCCACCACCAGCGCCGAAGCCGCCGCGGCCTACAAGGGCGAGCAACTGACGTTCGGTGCCGACTACCTGATCCCGAAACCGTTCGACCCGCGCCTTGTTGGTGTGGTGTCTTCTTCGGTCGCCAAGGCGGCCATGGCAAGCGGCGTGGCCAGGCGGCCCATCGCCGACCTGGAGGCCTACAAGGAAAAGCTGAACCAGACCGTCTTCAAGTCCGCCCTGCTGATGCGCCCGGTGTTCGAAGCCGCCGCCGCCGCATCGCGCCGGATTGTCTTTGCCGAGGGCGAGGACGAGCGGGTGCTGCGCGCGGCACAGGCGATTCTCGAAGAAACCACCGAAACCCCGATCCTGATCGGTCGCCCCGAGGTGATCGAGGCGCGCTGCGAGCGGATCGGCCTTTCGGTTCGCCCAGGCCGGGACTTCCAGATCGTGAACCCGGAAAATGACCCCCGCTACTATGATTATTGGACCTCGTACCACCAAATCATGCAGCGCCGGGGCGTCACGCCCGATCTGGCCAAGGCGATCATGCGCACCAACTCTACCGCCATCGGCGCGATCATGGTGCAGCGCGGCGAGGCTGACAGCATGATCTGCGGCACCTTCGGAGAGTATCGCTGGCATTTGAACTATGTGGAACAGGTGCTGAATGACGGCGACCTTCGCCCGCATGGCGCGCTGTCCCTGATGATCCTCGAGGACGGCCCCCTGTTCATCGCCGACACCCATGTACGCACTCGGCCCAGCCCAGAAGAATTGGCCGAAATCACCATCGGCGCGGCACGGCACGTGCGCCGCTTCGGGTTGGAGCCAAAGATCGCCTTTTGCTCACAGTCCCAGTTCGGCAATCAGGCCGAAGGGTCTGGCAAGCGCCTGCGCGACGCGATCCGGATTCTGGACAGCAGGCCGCGCGATTTCACCTATGAGGGCGAAATGAACCTCGATGCCGCGCTCGACCCGGATCTGCGCGAACGCATTTTCCCGAACTCGCGCTTTGAAGGGGCGGCCAATGTCCTGATCTTCGCCCATGCTGATGCCGCCAGCGGCGTGCGCAACGTGCTCAAGATGAAGGCCGACGGGATCGAGGTCGGCCCGATCCTGATGGGCATGGGTAACAAGGCCCATATCGTGACGCCGTCGATCACGGCGCGCGGCCTGCTGAACATGGCGGCCATTGCCGGAACGCCCGTGGCGCATTACGGTTAGGCCAGACGGCTGCATTTCCGGCCGTCCGTTCAGGGAGGTCAGAATGCAAGGGCATTGTCACTGCGGTGCGGTGCGCTGGCAAAGCGATGGCAAGGTTGCATGGAGCTGCTATTGCCATTGCTCGGATTGCCGCCGCAATTGCGCATCGCCCGTCACCGCGTTTTTCGCTCTGCCGCATGGGGCGGTGAACTGGTCCGGCGACGCGCCGAGGATCTACAATTCGTCCGTAGGCGTAGAACGGTTGTTTTGCGGCGCCTGCGGAACTCAGATGGCCTATCGCAACGCCCGCGACAGGGTGAACATCCACCTCTATACCGCGACACTGGACAATGCCGGCGATCTGGCGCCGAAATTCCATGTCTTCCATTCCGAGCATTTGCCCTGGCTGAATATCCAGGACACCCTGCCTCGATACGCCAGGACATCCGGATGATCGGCGAATCTCTGATCCGGGAATTTGCAGTGTTATCATTTGCAGTTTTGCAAAATTGGAAGTTTTTCCAGAAAATGGCGGTGAATTTAGTGACTTTGCAAAAATTTGCAGGCAATAAACCGCTCTTGTGCAAATTTTTTGCGATAAACTGACGCGCCGTCATTCGTGTCGCTTGCCCGGATGGCCCGGCGCGCCTAACACATCCCGCAAGCCGAACGTGAGGAGGACGTCATGACATACAGGGATGTTTACGAGAGCTGGAAGAACGACCCCGAGGCGTTCTGGATGGAAGCCGCCAAAGGCATCGACTGGGTTGAAGCCCCATCCAAAGCGTTGTTTGACGACAATGCCCCGCTCTATGAATGGTTCTGTGACGCCAAAGTGAATACCTGCTGGAACGCCGTCGACCGCCATGTCGAGAATGGCCGCGGCGATCAGGTCGCGATCATCCATGACAGCCCGGTATCGGGCGTCACCCGCCGCATCACCTACGTCAACCTGCGCAACCGTGTGGCTCAGCTGGCCGGGGCGCTGCGGGACAAGGGCATCGAAAAGGGCGACCGGGTCATTATTTACATGCCGATGATCCCCGAGGCGCTCGAGGCAATGCTGGCCTGCGCCCGTCTGGGCGCGGTGCATTCGGTCGTGTTCGGCGGATTCGCCAGCAATGAACTTGCCGTGCGCATCGACGACGCCAAGCCCAAGGCGATCATCGCCGCCTCCTGCGGGATGGAGCCGGGGCGCGTGGTCCATTACAAACCGCTGCTGGACGGCGCCATCGACATGGCCAGCCACAAGCCCGATTTCTGCGTCATCTTCCAACGCGAACAGGAAGTGGCGCAACTGATCCCCGGGCGCGACTATAACTGGCACGGCTTCCAGTATGGCGTCGAACCGGCGGAATGCGTGCCGGTCGCGGGCAACGATCCGGCCTACATCCTGTATACCTCGGGCACGACGGGCGCGCCGAAAGGCGTCATCCGACCGACCGCCGGGCATCTGGTGGCGCTGAACTGGACGATGAAGAATATCTACAACGTCGATCCGGGCGACGTGTTCTGGGCCGCCTCGGACGTGGGCTGGGTCGTGGGGCATTCCTATATCTGCTATGCGCCGCTGATCCATGGCAACACCACCATCGTGTTCGAAGGCAAACCCGTCGGCACCCCCGACGCCGGAACCTTCTGGCGGGTGATTTCCGAGCACAATGTCAAAAGCTTCTTCACCGCCCCCACCGCCATCCGCGCCGTCAAACGCGAGGACCCCAAGGGCGAGTTGCTGGCGAAATACGACCTGTCCGGCCTCAAGGCGTTGTATCTGGCCGGTGAACGCGCCGACCCCGACACCATCGAATGGGCGCAGGACGCGCTGAAGGTGCCGGTGATCGACCACTGGTGGCAGACCGAAACCGGCTGGGCCATCGCTGGCAACCCGCTTGGGATCGAGGAACTTCCGGTCAAGCTGGGCTCGCCCGCCAAGCCGATGCCGGGCTATGACGTGCAAATCCTCGATGAAGGCGGGCACCCGATGAAACCGGGCGAGCTGGGAGCGATTGCGGTGAAACTGCCGCTGCCTCCGGGCACCCTGCCGACGCTGTGGAATGCCGAGGACCGGTTCCGCAAATCCTACCTGCAGCAATTCCCCGGCTATTATGAGACCGGCGATGCCGGGATGATCGACGAGGACGGATACCTTTACATCATGGCGCGCACCGACGACGTCATCAATGTCGCGGGCCACCGCCTGTCCACCGGCGGGATGGAAGAGGTTCTGGCCGGTCACCCCGACGTGGCGGAATGCGCTGTCATCGGTGTGTCGGATCAGTTGAAAGGCCAGATGCCCGTCGGGTTCCTGTGCCTGAACGCGGGTGCGACCCGCGATCATGGTGAGGTCGTTCAGGAAGTCGTCAAGCTGGTACGCGAAAAGATCGGCCCGGTCGCCGCTTTCAAACAGGCGGTGATCGTCGACCGGCTGCCCAAGACCCGGTCGGGCAAGATCCTGCGCGGCACCATGGTCTCGATTGCCGATGGCTCGGAGTACAAGATGCCCGCGACCATCGACGACCCGGCCATCCTGGACGAGATCAAGTCGGCCCTGCAAACCATCGGCTACGCGCGGTAACCGGCGCGGTCAGCGCGCCGTGACGACATAGCCCTGCATCTTTGCCGCGACCTCGCCCGCACCAAAGCGGGCGCGGATTTCCTCGGTCGCGGCATCCACGATACGCTGCACCATCTCTTCGCCATGCGGCGCGACCTCTCCATACATCGGCGTGCCCCGCACATAGGCGATGGCAGGATGCGACGGATCGGGGGCCCGGCTGGTCGCGGTGATCATGTCGATGTCGACATGGGCAAATCCCGCCGATTGCAGTTCCGCCCGGATACGCTCGGGATTTCCGTGTCCGTGCGGCGTTCGGGCCAGGAAATGCGGCGGCGAGCCCGGCAGCAATGTCGAGGCCACGTCGGTTACGATCCGGGCAAATTCGTTGTGCTCGATCCCGTCCCAGACATTGAACAGGAACCGTCCCCCGTCACGCAGAACCCTGCGGGCTTCGCCATAGCCCCGCACCCGGTCGGGAAAGAACATCACGCCGAACTGACAGCACACCGCATCGAAACTACGGTCCTCGAAGGGCAGTTCAAGCGCGTCCGCCGGTTGCCATGTGATACGCGCGTCTTCGCCCTGCCTGGCCTCGGCGCGTTCCAGCATGGGCGGGTTCAGATCGGTGACGACGAACCGGGCGCCGTCGGGCAGCAACGGCGCCAGCGCCCGGGTCACCACCCCGCTGCCCGCCGCGGTTTCAAGCACGTCCGAGACCGGCTCGCTGACGACCCGGCGGGCAAGATCGGCCGCATAATGCTCGAAGATCAGCGGAACGAGGTAGGTGTCATAGATTTCGGGTATGTTACCAACGAATGTACTGTCGTTCTGGGGCATCCCATCCTCCGCGGAATATTGCCCCATCAGCATAGCACATTCGCTTCGGGACGGCTGACACAAAGGCCAGTTTGCAGGCGGCCCATGACGCCTATGCGGTCGTAGATGAACTGGCCTTTGCCGATATCGAAAACGTGCCTGACGGTGCGTGACCCGGGGCGAATTCGCTCGCCGGAGCTTGGATTTTCCGTCATCCTGCCCGTGACCCGCGGGCAGGAGATCCTGAGATGACGACACCAAACGACCTCTGGCGACTGGATGCGACCGACATTGCCAAACGCACTGCTTCGGGCGACCTGACCGCCGAACAGGCCGTTTCCGCCGCCGTCGATCGCATGAACGTGGTGAACCCGGCGCTGAACGCCGTGGTGGAAAGCTGCGCCGAAGCGGCGCTGGACCGGGCGCGCGAACTCGACAAGGCCCGCGCCGGCGGGGCAAAATCCGGGCCGCTGCACGGCGTTCCGGTTACCATCAAGATCAATGTCGACCAAAAGGGCCATGCCACGTCCAACGGCGTGCCCGCGCTGAAGGATCTCATCGCGCCCGACGACGCCCCCATCGTGCGCAACCTCGAAAACGCGGGGGCGGTGGTGATCGGGCGCACCAACACGCCCGAATTTTCCTTTCGCGCCGATACCGATAATCCCCTGCACGGGCGCACCCACAACCCCTGGGGCAGGCATATCTCTGCCGGCGGCTCCTCGGGCGGAGCGGGCGCTGCGGTGATGGCCGGTATCGGCGCATTGGCCCATGGCAACGATATCGGCGGCAGCCTGCGCTTTCCGGCGGCGGCCAACGGCGCGGTCACCGTCAAGCCCGGTCTGGGCCGCGTGCCCGCCTGGAACCCCAGCCAAAAAGCCGAGCGCGGCTTACTGGCGCAATCCATGTCGGTGCAGGGGCTGATCACCCGCTCTGCCCGCGACCTGCATCTGGCGATGCCCGCCATGATCTCGGCCGATCCGCGCGACCCGTTCCACGTTCCGCTGCCCTGGCGCGGCGAGGTATTGCACGGTCCGGTCAGGGTGGCCTTCACCAAGAACACCTTTGGCTATGACCTGCACCCGGAAGTCGAAGCCGCGCTGGACACCGCGCGGGATGCGCTGGCGGATGCGGGCTATGTCGTCGAAGACGTCGAACCGCCGGATGTGTTCGAATGCGGCCGCAATGGATACCGCGCATTGATGGGCGAGGTGTGGACGTTGATGAAGTCGGATATCGACGCCTGCGGCTCGGACACGATTCGCGACATATTCGAGGTCTACTTTCAGGAATTTCCGCCGTTCACGGATACAGAACTGGTCCGGATGATGGCCGCGCGCAGCCACTATGCGCGCCAATGGTCCCTGTTTACCCAGGACTACCCTCTGATTCTGACCCCGTTCCTGCCACAACCGTTCTTCAGGCCCGACCGCGACACCGAAGGCGCCGAAGGCGTGCACGAAGTGCTGGGATGCGCGGTCTATTCCTATGCCATGAACTTTCTGGGGTTGCCGGCGGCCTGCGTCCCCAGCCGGCTGGCGAATCTGCCCGGCGGGCAACAGCCCATCAACGTTCAGATCGTGGCGCGGCGCTGGCGCGAGGATTTGGCCGTGGACGCCGCCGCAGCAATCGAGGCGCGGGTGGGGTACATGTGTGATGCGCTCTGGACCCACATGGATCAGGATGCGCGCCAATTTGGGCTGGAGAAATAAGCCCCGGGGAATATGCAGAACTCTGCGCCCCGGGGCCTGTCGTTCTAAAATATTCCCGGAGTTTGATGACGGGCGCGGCGATAACCGCCCCCGCCAGCGCGAAACATTGCGCAATCATTTACTTAACGTCACTTCGATGGCCACTCACTCCCATCAGGACGTTTACTCCGGGTAAGTTCAGACTAGACCAAATGGCGCGCGCTGCATGTGATCCAGTTCACATAAGAGAAAATTTTCCCTGATCCTCACGTTTACGTGAACTGCTCCGAGATCAAGCGTTCTTCCAATCCGTGCCCCGGGTCGAACAGGATGCGGTGTTCAATTGCCGGTTCCGAACGGATCTCGACCCAGTCGATATCGGCGAAGGAAATCGAATCCGCGTCGGCCATGACCGGGCGCTTGTCGGCCTCCATCACATCAAACCGCACATGCGCGGTCTTGGGCAGCAACGCGCCGCGCCAGCGGCGGGGCCGGAACGCGGCGATGGCCGTCATCGCCAGAACATCCGACCCGATCGGCAGGATCGGCCCATGCGCAGAATAGTTATACGCGGTCGACCCGGCAGGGGTCGACACCAGCGCCCCGTCGCAGACCAGTTCGGCCAGCCGCAACCGCCCATCCACCGTGATCCTGAGCCGTGCCGCCTGCGGACCGGCCCTGAGCAGCGAAACTTCGTTGATCGCCAGCGCCTCGTGCAGCTTGCCGGACTGGTCCATCGCCGTCATCGCCAGCGGGTTGATGATCTCTTCCTCAGCCGAGGTGAGGCGCTCCATCAGACCGGTTTCGCTGTATTCGTTCATCAGAAACCCGATGGTACCCCGGTTCATGCCATATACGGGAACGTTCAGGTGCTGGGTGTTGTGCAGCGTCCGCAGCATGTAACCGTCGCCGCCCAGGGTGACGATGACATCCGCGTCGCGCGGCGCGGCATTGCCATAGCGGGCAACCAGTTCCGCCCGGGCGGTTTGCGCCACCGGTGCATCGCTTGCCAGAAAGGCGATTCTCTTAATCATGTTTTCAGGTTTCCGGTGCTGCGCATTTGGTTCCGAAACAAACATACCTTTCCGCAATAGACCAGACTTGACGCCCGCGCGGGCCAATTCGTCGCTTTACGGCCTTTTTCGACCCGGCAGTTTCCGATAGGAAATCTTCAAAATTCACCCCAAGCCTTGTGGAGCCCCCATGGACGCCAACACTCGTGATACCGGATTTTTCACCCAATCTTTGTCGGATCGTGATCCTGAGCTTTATGGCTCGATCACCTCGGAACTGGGCCGCCAGCGCGACGAGATCGAG
>NZ_JBQFYW010000015.1:0-106323 GCF_056541825.1 Ruegeria sp. AF8
ATAATCTCTTCCGGCTTCGGTCTCTTGTTTGCCATTCTTGGTCCTCCGTTTCCTAAACATAACGGTGGACCAGTTCAGTTGGGGAGGCTCAATGTGCCCGGATTGCGCATCCGACTGACCGGCAATCAGATCGACCAGCTCATCGGTGAATTCGGGAACGTCCATCAGCTTGGTCCACGGCCACTGCAACGCGGGGCCGAACTGCGCCATGAAGTGCTTCATGCCTGCCTCGCCACCGGCAACACGGTAGGTCTCGAACAGGCCCATCTGCGCCCAACGCAGACCGAAGCCCATGCGGATCGCCTCATCCAGCTCTTCGGTGGTGCAGATGCCGTCCTTGATCAGCCAAAGGCCCTCGCGCCAAACCGCTTCCAGCAGGCGGTCCGCAATGTGGGCGTCGATCTCTTTGCGCACAGTCAGCGGGTACATCCCAATCGATCGCAGAATGTCAGACGCCTTGGAGCAGGTATCTGCGTCGCCCACCAGTTCGACCAGAGGCAACAGGTAAACCGGGTTGAAAGGATGGGCCACGACAACACGACCACCATGTTCGTTCAACTCGGAAGGTTTGAAGCCGGACGTAGAGGATCCGATCACCGCATTTGCCGGTGAAAGTTCACCAATCTGCGCGTGAATCTTGTGTTTCAGGTCCAGACGCTCGGGAACGCTTTCCTGCACCCACGCAGCGCCGGCCAGCGCTTCGCCGATGTCGTCATGAAACGCCAGAGTACCTTCTGCAGGCATGGCTTTGTCGTAAAGCGCGGGAAGGGCGCGGCGCGCATTGGCCAGCACTTCACCGATCTTACGTTCGGCTTCGGGGTCCGGGTCAAAGACAGAAACGTCCCAGCCGTTAAGCAGGAACCGGGCAACCCAGCCCCCGCCGATAACACCGCCGCCAACAATGGTTGCTTTCTTGGCGGCGCTCATGCTGCGACGCCTTTTGCGACGGGTGCGCGTTTGGTCAGGCCCAGCTTTTCTCGCACGGCATCGGGGCCGATGATCCTTGCGCCCATGCCTTCGATCACGCCAACGGCGCGTTCCACCAGCTGGGCGTTGGTCGCCAGCACACCTTTGTCCAGAAACAGGTTGTCTTCCAGACCAACACGAACGTTGCCGCCCGCCAGAACCGATTGCGCGGCAAAGGGCATCTGGTCACGGCCTAAACTGAACGCCGACCACGTCCAGTCCGAAGGCACGTTGTTGACCATCGCCATAAATGTGTTGATGTCGTTTGGCGCGCCCCAAGGAACGCCCATGCACAGCTGTACCAGCGCATTGGGTTCCAGAATGCCCTCTTTCACCAGTTGTTTGGCAAACCACAAATGGCCGGTATCGAAAGCCTCGATCTCGGGCTTCACACCCAGGTCGGTCATCATCTGACCCATCGCCCGCAGCATGCCGGGGGTGTTGGTCATGACATAATCGGCCTCGGCAAAATTCATGGTGCCGCAATCCAGCGTGCAGATTTCCGGAAGGCACTCGGCAATATGGGCCATCCGCTCAGACGCGCCGATCATGTCGGTTGCGGCTTCGTTGACTGGGAAGGGGTTTTTGGTCGAACCAAAAACGATGTCACCGCCCATGCCGGCGGTCAGGTTCAGCACTACATCCACCTCGGCGTCGCGGACACGGTCGGTCAGTTCACGATACAGACCCAGATCGCGCGAAGGTGCACCGGTTTCAGGGTCGCGCACGTGGCAGTGCACCACTGCGGCGCCGGCTTTGGCCGCGTCGATCGCCGAGTTCGCGATCTGTTCGGGCGAGCGTGGAACATGCGGCGACTTGTCCTGAGTGCCACCCGAACCCGTGACGGCACAGGTGATGAAAACTTCACGATTCATTGCGAGAGGCATGATTTGTGTCCTTTGATCAGCATTTGAGGTCTGGATGGTCTGTGAACTGTGCTATCGCGCTGGGATTGGCGAGGCCGGTCAGGTCGCGTATGGGTTGGTTGTTGACTGCGTCGCGCACAGCCAGTTCGGCGGTTTTGCCGGACTTCGTCCGCGGAATTTCCGCGACTTGGATGATCTTTGCCGGGACATGCCGTGGCGAAGCGTTGGTGCGAATCTCGGACTTGATCCGAGAGACCAGATTGCCATCAAGGGTAACGTCCTTGGGTGTGGTCACGAACAGGACAACGCGCACATCGTTTTTGATATTCTGCCCGACGACGACCGAGTCCTCGATCTGTTCGATCTTGTCCAGCTGCCGATAAATCTCAGCCGTGCCGATACGGATGCCACCTGGGTTCAGCGTAGCATCCGACCGTCCCAGAACGACATATCCGCCTTGTTCGGTCTGGATCGTAAAATCACCCTGGCGCCAGATGTTTTCATAGGTTTCAAAGTAACTTGCACGATAGCGCACCTGCCCCGGATCGTTGAGAAACCGCGTCGGCATCGAGGGATGTGCATTACGGCAAACCAACTCACCGGCCACTCCTTCAACCGGGTTTCCGTCACTGTCCAGCGTGGCGATATCCAGACCCAGCATCGGAGCCTGAATCTCGCCTTTATGAACCGGCAGCGTTGGGCAGCCACCAATGAAACACCCTAGAATATCTGTGCCCCCGCAGATCGATGCCAGCTGCACATCCGACTTCCAGTCCCGGTAGACATGGGCAAAACCGTCAGGGGACAGGGGAGAACCGGTCGACAATACCACACGAAGGGAGGAGAGGGAGTGACTGTCGACCGGTCGAATGCCGCGTTTCAGCGCAGCATCAATGAATTTCGCAGAGATTCCGAAGTGGGTAACCTGCTCGGACTCGACCAGATCGAACAGACGCGAGATGCCCGGATAGGCTGGGTTGCCATCGAACAGGATGATTGCGGCCTCAGAAGCCAGCGCTGCAACCTGCCAGTTCCACATCATCCAGTTACAGGTGGTGTAATAGAACATCCGGTCGCCGGGACGCAGATCGCAATGCAACTGTTGCTCCACCAACATGCGCTGCAATGTCCCGCCGCCCGAATGCTCGATGCATTTCGGTTTTCCGGTCGTGCCGGAGGAAAACATCACATAGAGCGGATCGCGAAAGCCCATCGGGCGGCATTCCAGCGGCGGCGCTTCAGCGGGTTTGAAACTGTCATACGAAGTCATGCCTTCGGGCAGATCGGACCCGTCCTGCGCATAGGGCCAGACAATGACCTGTTCGATCGTTGGCACCCGGGCGGCGACATTGGCGATGGTCTCACGGGTGTCAAAGACCTTGCCGTTGTAGAAATAACCATCCGCCGCGAACATCAGCTTGGGCGCGATCTGACCAAAACGGTCCACGACCACGTCCGCCCCGCTTTCCGGCGCACATGACGACCAAACCGCGCCAAGCGACGCTGTGGCCAGCATGGCCGCCACGGTCTGTGGCATATTCGGAACAAACCCTACGATGTGGTCGCCCGCGACAATTCCCGCACCCTTCAGGGCAGCCGCCAGTCGCTCGACCTCGTGCTTCAACTCGGCACGACTCCACTGCAGGCGGCGATTGTCTTCGCCATAGAAGATGATGGCGTCCCGGTCGTCGGGGTTCTTCAAAAAGGTTTCGACAACATTCAGACGCGCATTCGGAAAAAACCTGACGTTCAGGGGATCATCATCTGGGATTAGTGTAGTGTCTCCGGCGTCGCCGACCAGACCGCAGAACTCCCACGCCAGACGCCAGAATTTGTCCGGCTGATCCACGGACCAACGGTGCAGATCCGCATGGGTGTGAAACACCGTGCTTGCCTGACGGCTTGCGATGTTTTGAAACGAGGCAAGCCGTGTTTGCAGAACTTGCTCGACGTGGGGCTCCCAAAGAAGTTCGGCATCCGGCATGTGGCAACAGGCTTCCGTAAAGAAGGAACTATGAGTCGACGAGCGACGAGGTGGCGCGAAGCTACTTTCAAAAATTCAACCAGTTCGATACATTTCTCGTCAGGAGGAATACATTTGTCGTCAAACTTGCATGAAAGTTTCGAGTTTTTCTTGCTCGACGGGTTTTCAAACATGGTGCTTGCCAGCGCGATGGAGCCTTTGCGCGACGTCAAAATGCGCGCGATGTTTGCAAACCTTGATTGGGAAGTCACGACCCTGAACGGCTCGACCGTCACCAGCTCCAGCAATCTGAAATTGTCACCGGACAGACGGTTTGATCCGAAGCTGACCAGGGGCATGCTTGTGATGGTGGCCGGCTATAGCGTACGCGAGCAGATCAATAAGCAATTGGTTTCGATGATCCGGCAGGCCTCCCGCAATGCCCGGCGGGTACTGGCTCTGGACATGGCATCATGGCTTCTTGCCGAAGCAGGGGTCCTGGACGGCCACAGCGCAACCATTCACTGGCAGGAACTGGATGCATTCGAAGAGGCTTTTCCAAACGTGAATACTTCGAAAGCGCGATTTGTGAGTTCGGGGCCATTTATGACATGCGGTGGTGCAAGCACCGCGTTGGAAATGATCCTCGATCTCATACAGGGCACATTTGGCCCGGCTGCCGCTTTCGATGCTTCAAGCATGTTCCTTTTTGATGCCGCGCGCCAGAAAGATCGTCGCCGAGGTGCTGCCCGGTTGCGCGACCGTGGATCGCCCAAACTGTTGAATGCGCTCAACATCATCGCAGAGAATGTCGAACGCCCTCTGACCACCTTCGAGCTGGCCGAACGCGTTTCCTTGTCGGAACGGACCCTGAACCGGGCTTTTGCGCAGGAGTTGGGGATGACCACCGGAAAGTACTACAAGCTATATCGCCTTCAGCACGCGCGATATCTGGCACAGGAAACACGCCTGAGCACCGAGCAGATCGCCTTGCGGTGCGGATTTTCCTGCGGATCGGCGCTGGGTCGTTCATTCACCAAGGTCTTCGGTAAACCGATCAGCTCGTTTCGCTGATACCCCAGTTCCGCTTCGACGGAATGGACATCTCCTGATCTCTCCTCTGGCAGATCTTCGAGGTAGAAGCCATCGGGTCATGGCTTTGTTGCACAAACTGCCCGGGGGATTCACTTGGGGAATTCAGCGTGATGGCCGGTGATCATGTGCAGTCAGGGTTGTATCGCAAGCATTGGATTTGGATTGCCGGAAAACGGGTAACCTCAGAGCGGTGCAGCTTCTGCAGGAAAACACAAAGATCAACAGCGCTGACCATGGTGTGTGTCACGCAAGAGATGGGTATTGCCAAGGCGGTGGCCGCCCGGATGGTCTTTAGGGATCAAGGCCAGATCATTGTGGGAAATGATCCCGTGAGCTTTTCGAGAACCCGCAATGCGAGCGGACCAAACTGTCCCCGAGCCAAATCCTGCAACACTGAGCCAATGCCTGACTTCGTCAAGATGCAGGGGCTTGGCAATCACTTCGTGGCGGGACTTGGCAATATCGATTGCCACCAAAACAGGTTCTGCCTGTGCAAAACTGGGTTCGGTCATAGCCGGTCTCCTCTGCAGGGTGGTTTGTCGCAAAACCACTGTAGAGACCTGAGAACCGAGATGATCGGCCCGGTGGCGCACAGTTTAAGCGGACGATACCGGTTTCCGAGTGAATTCCCCTCAACCCTGATGTGAAAAATTCAGTTTCAGTCTTTTGATCCGGCTGAAACATAAGAACTCTGACAGAGGAGAAATCGCAATGCGGACAGGCGGGCAGGTTCTGATCGACATGCTGCGGGTCAACGGCGTCGAAGCCATTTTCGGCGTCCCCGGTGAAAGTTATTTGGCGGCGCTCGATGCGATGCACGATTGCCCGAACACCATGAAATACTACACCACCCGGCAGGAAGGGGGCGCGGCGTTCATGGCGGCAGCGTACTCGGACGCCACAGGCAAGCCGGGCGTGTGTTTCGTGACACGTGGACCCGGCGTAACAAACGCCTCGATCGGGGTGCATACGGCGCAGCAGGGTTCGACCCCGCTGATCCTGCTGATCGGTCAGATTCCACGCGCCCATCGCGACAAGGAAGCCTTTCAGGAGGTCGATTACCGCCGCTTTCTGGGCCATATGGTGAAATGGGTCGCCGAAATCGACGACCCCGCCCGCATCCCGGAATATGTCAACCGCGCCTTCCGCACAGCTCTGTCCGGGCGCCCCGGCCCGGTAGCGCTGGCGCTGCCCGAGGATATGCTGGCTGAATTGACAGACACCGCCGATCTACCGCAGGTCAAACTGACGCCCCCCGCACCCACGCACAAGGATCTGGAGCGGGTGGCCGAGCTTTTGGCAGCTGCCGAGCGCCCGCTGCTGTTGCTGGGCGGCACCTGCTGGGCCGAAGACGGACAAGCCGCCGCAATCCGTTTTGCCGAAGATCACGGGCTTCCGGTTGCGGTTGGGTTCCGGCGTCAGGGGCTGTTTCCTCATGACCATCCGAATTTCATCGGCAATCTGGGTTTTGGCGGCAACCCCATGCCCAATGAATATGCAAAATCCGCCGATCTGGTGATCGCCCTGGGGGCGCGGCTGAATGACGGGACCACGCTGAAATTCAGCCTCGTTCAGTCACCGCAGCCTGCGTGCAAGCTTGTTCATATCCTGCCGGGGGCCGAGGATTTGGGACGGCTCTATCAGGCCGACCTACCGATTCTGTCCGACCCCAATGAGGCGGCGAAATCACTGGCGCTGCTGCCTGTCGCGAAACGGCATTCGCCAACCCGAGCGCGCGCGGATTACGAAGCGATGCGGGCACTGCCAGCCCAGCGTGGTCCGGTGGATATGGCCGAAGTGATGCGTGTTCTGAACACCACCCTACCGCCCGAGACCACCATGACCACCGGCGCGGGCAATGCCGCCGACTGGCCCAATATTCACTTTAACTATCGACAGTTTCTGGGGGCGTTGGCCCCCATTTCAGGGGCAATGGGCATGGGTGTTCCGGCGGCGGTGGCCGCCAAGATGGCGCGACCCCATGCACCTGCCGTCTACATCGCCGGGGATGGCGATTTCCTGATGAACGGGCAAGAGCTGGCAACGGCGGTTCAATACGGCCTCAATCCGATTTTCATCATTGTCGACAATGGCATGTACGGCACGATCCGCACCAATCAGGAACGCAAACACCCCGGTCGCATCTCGGGCACTTCGCTGACCAACCCCGATTTCGCTGTTGTCGCGAAAGGTTACGGCGCGCTTGGCGAACGGGTAGAAACCACCGCCGAGTTTGCCCCAGCGCTGGAACGTGCACTGGCATCGGGCAAAGCCGCTGTCATTCACGTTCTGGTCGGGCCGGAAAGCCTGGGCCCCAACCTGACACTGTACGATCTGGCCGAGGCTTCGTGATGCTGTCCCATCTGGTCCAAGCACTGCCGCCGTCACCGATCATCGGTGTCTTCGACAAGGCCTTTGAAATGCGACAGGCCGGGGTCGATCTGATCGACTTTTCCGTGGGCGAGCCGGATTTCGACACCCCCGCCCATATTTGCGGGGCCGGGATCGCGGCAATCCGGGCAGGTGATACCCGGTACACGCCGACCGACGGTAACGGTGCCGTCAAATCAGCCGTGATCGAAAAGTTCCGCCGCGACAACGGGCTAACTTTCACTCCGCAGGAGATCATTGTCTGCTCAGGCGCCAAACCGTTGTTGGCAACCGCCATTCAGGCAGTGTTGAACCCCGGAGATGAGATGATCCTGCCCGTGCCGCTCTGGGCGTCTCATCTTGGGATGGTGCAGGCGGTCGGCGGCTCGCCGGTGCTGGTCGATACGACCGGTGATGCCTTCAAACTGACGCCAGGCGCGCTGGAGGCAGCCATCACGCCCCGGACGCGTTTGTTGATGATCTGCTCTCCCTCCAACCCCACAGGGGCGGTATATTCCGCCGCGGAACTGGAGGCGCTTGCTGGGGTGTTGCGACAGCACCCCAAGGTCAACATAATCTCGGATGACTTGTACGAGCACATCATTTTCGATGGCGCGGAATTCGCGACGCTGGCCGCAATTGCCCCGGATTTGCAATCACGGGTTCTGACCGTCAATGGCGTGTCGAAATCTTATGCCATGACCGGATGGCGCATCGGTTATGCTGGCGGCCCGGCATGGTGGACCAGCGGTATACGCGACCTGTTCAGCCAGACCAATGGCGGGCCATGCTCGATCAGTCAGGCGGCCACCGTGGCGGCCTTGACCGGGCCGCAAGCGTTTCTGAAGGACTGGTGTGCCACCTATCAGCTCCGCCGCGACTTCGCACTGGCTGGTCTGGCCAAAATTGACGGGCTGAAAACACAAACGCCGGGCGGCGCGTTCTACCTGATGCCGGATTGCGGCGCGTTGTTGGGCCGCACCACGCCGGAAGGTAGAAAACTGACAAGCTCCACCGAACTGGCAGCTTTTTTTCTGGAACATGGCGTCGTAGTGGTTCCCGGTCCGGGATTTGCCTGCGATCCGTTTTTCCGGATGTCGGTAGCCACGTCGGAAGATAAAATCTCGGAAGGTCTGAAACGTATGAAAACCGCAGTGGAGAAGTTGCGCTGATGGCACCTCGATTTGACCAGTTCGCCGCTGATCTGACCTATGACGATCTGCCCGAAGCCGCCCTGTGGACCCTGCGCCGATCATTTGTCGATACGATGGGTGTGGCCGCTGTCGGGGCAACAACAGAATTGTCGGGAATCGCCCGCCGGGTGGCTCCGATGATTTTCGGTTCTGGCACCTCGGGATCGGCAAGGATGCTGATGGGCGGGGGCGCGGTCAGCCCCGTCGGCGCGGCTATGGCCGGGGCGTTCACCGTAGACAGTATCGACGCCCATGATGGCACGACGCCGTGCAAGGGGCATGCGGGCTCGGCCATCTTCCCGGCGATGATCGCCATGGCGCAGGCCAGCCCGGGCGAATTCGACGGCAGACGTTTTGCCGAAATCCTCGCCACCGCCTATGAAATCTCGTACCGCGCCGGGCTGGTACAGCACGCCACCTGCGCCGATTACCACACATCGGGCGCCTGGACCGCCGTGGGCGTTGCCGCCGCCGGGGCCAAATTGCTGGGCGGCAATGCCGAACAGATCCGCCAGGCCGCTGGGATCGGGGAATATCACGGCCCCCGCAGCCAGATGATGCGCTGCATCGACCACCCCACCATGGTCCGCGATGGTGTTGGCTGGGGCGCACCCTCGGGGGTTACGGCCGCCTATTTGGCGATGGAAGGGTTCACCGGCGCTCCGGCGCTGACCTGCGAATGTGAAGACGGCGCGGAATTCTGGGCGGATCTGGGAACCGGCTGGCGGCTGATAGACCACACCCATTACAAGGCTTATCCCTGCTGCCGCTGGGCGCACCCGTCGCTTGATTCTGTGCATGACATGATGCAGCAGCACGGATTCACGCACGAACAGGTGGATAGTGTCGAAATACGCACCTTCCACTATGCGACCCGGCTGGCCGGGCACGAGCCGCAAAATCAGGATGAGTTCGCTTATGCCATCGCCTTTCCCGTTGCGGCGATGATCGTGCGCGGTCAGGTCGGAGTTTCCGAGTTGACCGACGCAGCCCTGAAAGACCCGGACATCCTGCGCGTCAGCCGCGCCATCAAGCTGATTGACGACCCGGAAATGACCCGCATCAGCACAGAAAAACGCTGGGCGCAGGTGACGATCATTCTCAAGGACGGCAGGCGGATCGAGGACGCGCCCCGCACCCCGCGCGGCGACGCAGACATACCGCTGAGCGATCAGCAAATCACCGACAAGTTCCACATGCTTGCGGACCCGGTTCTGGGCAGCGCGCGCGCCCGGGACATCCACGACCTGTCGGCGCGGTTCGATCACCTGACGGTGCGGGAACTGCAACATCTTCTGACGCTGTGCACCTCAACGCCCTGACTGGAAAAGGCTGGGACGTTCAGAAGGATTACCCTATGTTCCGCTGATTAGCATTTCGTGAGTGTTCAGATGTCACGCAAAATCCCGCCTTTTGCCGCCATCCGGGCTTTTGAAGCCGTCGTTCGGCTTGGCCGCAATGTCGAAGCCGCGCAAGAGCTCAACATCACCGCGTCAGCGGTAAGCCACCAGATTCGGTCGCTTGAAGCGTTTGTTGGCACAACACTGTTGCAGCGCGGAGCCAACCAGGCGGCTGAACTGACCGAGGAAGGAAAAGCGATCTACGAACCGGTGCGTCTGGCCCTGGACTCGCTCGACGCGGCATTTGCCGAATACACGGACACCAAAAGCAACCAGTCGGTCTCGGTTCACATGTACCAGTCGCTGGCCAACATGTGGCTGATCCCGAAACTTCCGAAACTGCGCGAAGTCGCGCCCAACGTTTCGGTCAATATCGTCACCATGCCCGAAGAGATCACCCTTAGCGGCAGTGACGTCGATATGGCCATCGTGTTCTCGGACAAACCACCGCAGGAAGCACGTTGCGTCAAACTGTTCGACGAGGTGATCCAACCGGTTTGCGCGCCGGAATATCTCGAGGCCCGCGGCTCGGTTCCGCAACCAGAGGAATTGTTATCGGAACCTCTGATCCGCAGCCGCCACCACGTGAATGAGTGGAGTCGGTGGTTTTCAGCCGCCGGGCTAAGTGAAACATCCTGGAAACCGGTTGCTGTGATGGACAATCGTTCAAACGCTTTGCAGGCCGCCCAAAGCGGCTTGGGCTGGGCCATGGATCGCCGCCCCTTTGGGGAAGAAGGCCGTCGCAAAGGATATCTTGTCGCACCGCTTGATCTCAGCCTGCCAACGGGCAACGCCTATTACCTGCTGACTTCTTATCGCGCTGACGGATCCCGCGCCGTCACGCAGTTCCGCAACTGGCTTCTCCGCATCTGCACGAAGGAGTTCCATCTTGGCTGACCGCGTCCATAACGGGCTGCCCGCTATCGTGCAGACGGTTCCCGGCGGGATCAAAGGGTGGCCCGGTCAGGATATTCGCCTTGTGCGGTTCCGGGAAAGTACAGTTGCAGGTAATGCGTCAGGATACGGTGCCAAGCTCGGTCTTTGAGCACGAGACAATCTCAAGGGTCTTGGAGAGCTTCTGGATGTCCGCCGTGCCGGTGACCAGCGGGTCATGGAAGAACTGAACCGCGTCGATCTCCTGCATGTGTAAGATGACTTGGGCATCCATCGGATCGCTCTGGTCCCAGCTGTTGTGCAGGACCTCCGCGGGTCCGGGCGAATACGGTGTCGCTGCAACCTCCAATGCCACAAAAATGACTGCCCCGTGTGTTGTCAGAGCTTTGATCATGAAAAGGACCGAGGCTATTGGAATCGGAAGGCATGAACGAACATCAAGGATTTTCGCGGTCCGCAGGACAAAGGACTTGCAGCAACTAGAGCTTCAATACCAATTCGACGTTTTTTCCACGGCCCGGAGTTCTTTCGTCGAAAACGAGCTCCATTCCAACTTGCGGGCGATCAATCCGGATGCAAGGTTCTGACACTCGATTCAAAATTTAGATCGGAACAACTACATGCAAAAGCGTATTGCGATCCTCATCGCGCTGTTTTCTGTCACCGCAGGATGCTCTGCTCAATCATCCGGAGGCGGGGTCAAAGCAAATCAGATTGGCAGAGTCCCGGACTCCGTTCTGGCCTTGGCCGGCCCAGGGCAGGATTTGGCCACCGCCCGCCTTTTGCCGGAGGATAATTGTTTCTGGTATGAACACCGCGGACCTGTCGAAACGACCCTGGTACCCTTGCGCGCAACAAATGGCGCGCCGATCTGCGCCGCTCGCGAAGCTTGATCAAAGCGGCAGACCCAGTTCAACCGCCGCGAGGCGCTATGATCGGGCGGAAACGCTGTCTTCGGCTGAATATAGATATGCGGTCGAACCGATCTTAACGTGAGGGTAGAGATCGTTGATATGAGCCATGATCATTCGGACACAGCCAGAGCTTGCCCGACCACCTATGCTTCTGGATTGCGGTGTGCCGTGAATCCTCAGATAGGTATCTCGATTTCCGACGTATAAGTAGAAAGCACGGGATCCGAGCGCGTTGTTGGGGCCCGGCTCCATCCCGTTCCTGAACTCGGCATATTCGGGGTTGCGCTCGATCATCGAAGCCGTCGGCGTCCAGCTCGGCCACTCAACCTTGCGCCGGATATTGTAAGTTCCCGGCTCGTACAGGTTGCCGCGCGCGATGGCGACACCATAGCGCATAGCGGTTCCCCCGACTTCGATATGATAGAGATAGCGGGCGACGGCATCGACATGAATGTCACCCGGAACCAATCCATCGTTCGCCTCGACCCGGCGCGGAAGAAAACGCTCATGCACGCCCCATGGATTGCTTGTCGCAGGGTCATATCCGGGCGGCGTCACCCGGGCATCCCAAGCGGCCTTTTGCGAACCGGTGGGCCTTGTATTGGCCATCAGAGGGCTGGCTGTTGACGCAGAGAACAGCGCAGCGGTTGTCTGAATGAAATGGCGTCTTGTCAGCATACGTCCCATCCTAATCACGATCATGCCTTGCCGATATTGTGGCCCGGCAATCAAAGGTGAAACATAATGACACCAGCAGCAAAAGCTTCAAGAGTTTCCGGGTAACATTTGGTACATCCGGCCGATCAAGAATATTCCTGTGACCTTTTTGGCTCGGTTGTTTACTCCGTGAATTGCAACGAACGGCACATTGACAGGAACGACGCCCGCATTTCAGCCGTTTCTTGTTTACGCTTCCCGCCGGCACAAGCCTAAGGCCAGCACCCGCCATCTATTTTGACAGGACGGTAAGAATTTCCTGGGTCAAGGCGGCGACCTCAGCCGCTGCTACTCCATTTGGTGCAGCATCCTGCACACCCAGTCCACGTCCCAGCGTTTCGGCATACAATATCCTGTTTGCCAAGGTTTTATCCGCTAGCCCGGCGTCGATTTCTGCGGCCTTCTCAGCTATTTCCGCACCCAATCTTGTGCCCGAGCGGGTCCGATTCAACACCAGCATCGCTGGAGTGCTTGCTCGCCGGGCAAGATCCAGAACGCTTTCTGTTGCCCACAAGTCTACGTGGCTGGTAGCCACCGGAACCAGTACCAGCGCTGCCTTGCGCAAGGCTGGTCGTAAATCGCTGTCTGCTTTAGGCGGTGTGTCTACAAGCACAATGTCATGATCCCTGACAAGCTTACCGGCCTCGTATTCCACACCCCAGGCAGAAGACGTCGAAAACTCCATTCCAGGATCGGTCATTAAATCCCGACGAGCCATAAACCATCTGCCCAGCGTTCCTTGCGGGTCCGTGTCGATGATTGCAACTTTCCGGCCTGTTGCCGCTAGCCCAACGGCCAGGTTTGCCGTCAGTGTGGTCTTGCCACTGCCACCCTTCTGTTGGGCGATAGTGATTGTAATCCCCGTCATGCCAGCCTCCGCCTAGCAGCTACGCTGCAACGCAGCATTGCACATGCAGCGCCAAGATGCACGTGTCTAATTACCGCAGAGAAATTGCGGGAAATACCGTCGTGCCGGTTAGGGCCTGGAAATTCGAGGTTCAATGCAAAAAAACGTCGGCCAACTAGCGCGTTTTGTTCCCCATATGTCGCCCAGAATCGATAGGGACGCTCTTTGTGGTGCCTAGTGTTTCGTTAAGCCATTGAGATTATTGGTAGCGGAGGAGGGACTTGAACCCCCGACACGCGGATTATGATTCCGCTGCTCTAACCAACTGAGCTACTCCGCCACGAGTGAGAGGGCATGTAAGCGAGGGGCCGGGAAGGGTCAAGAGGAAAAAGCCCTGTTCCGGCAATGTCTCTGACAATTCCGGATTCGCCGGTCGTGTATAAAGGACGGATCGCCAGATACTCCGGTGTCCGGTCGCGGCGCATGTGCCCAACACCGGCATTTTGGGACAGCTTCTGGAATTTGCGCAGGGCGGATTCCCATGCGCGCGCCGACGGCATTGGGTGGGGTTTGACGCGTTCCGGGATGAACCGCCTTTCATTGCCGTCGCCGCTTGATATCGCACCGTTTTGCCGGCCAATCGCCTTCAGGGTGTCGACGTCCCGCACAACCAGGAAAGGAACGTCTGGGCATTTCCTTTTGCGGAGCCCCGCGGCGTCAGGGAACAATGGTACCCGCGGTCGGTCCTGCAGTGGTGATCCGAGGCCAGTACCAGCGCCTCGGAGATCAGGAATTCATCCACCAGCGGGCGCCAGCCGATACCGATGCCCAGACCGTTCTGGATCGCACGCAGATAGACCATATAGCTGTGAAACCGGTCGTATTCGGGGGGGGTCGGAGGTGTGATCCCCGAATCTGCGAAAAACCGCTCCCAGTCGCCACCATGTGCCGGCCCGCTCATCCGCAGCAGGCGTTGCGCGGCAAGATCTTCGAAACCCAGCCGGCGGTTGTCGGGAAGATAGCCGTATCGGCAGATCGCGATGGTGGTTTCGGGGGCGATAAAACCGGATAGCTGGTTCGCAAGCCCGTGCCGGTCGAAGGTGACGACGACGTCACATTGCGCGGGGTCGAAATCTGGGTTCTGGTCGCGGGTCACGATCTGAACCGGGATCTCCGGGTGCCGCGCCTGGAAATCGGCCAGACGCGGCAGAAGATAGAAACTGGTAAAGCCGATGGCGGCGTTGACGATGATTCCGAAATTCGTCGCGCGCGCGCGCAGTTCCTCGATACCGCCGCGCAACGTATCGAACCCCTGTGCAACCGAAAGGGCCAGGATTTCGCCCTCTTCCGTCAATGTCAGGCGTGGCTTGGTCCGCAGAAAAAGCTGCACGCCGAGATGGGCTTCGAGCGCTGCAACCTGGCGCCCGATGGCAGGTTGCAGAACGTTCAATTCCCGGGCGGCCCGGGTAAAACTCAGGTGCCTCAGCGCGGCCTCGAAGGCAGCGATCTGGTGGAGAGGGAGTGGTTCGCGATTCATAATTCATTCCTTGAATGAACTTTAATGGTTCACCGATTGAGCGTGTTTTCAAGGCAAATGTGAGAATATCGTTTCCCAAACCAAGCGGGAGGGGAATGATCTTGACCTACCAGATCTTGGCCTTGGGCGGGGATGGTATCGGCCCCGAGGTACTGATGGCCGGGCTGGCCGTTGCCCGCGCCACGGCCGAGGCCGAAGGTATTGATCTCGACATTCGCGAAGACCTGCTTCACGGGGCCTGCTGGGATGTGCACGGCACCTTTTGCCGCGAGGAAACGGTCAGTGCGGCAAAGCGCGCCGACGCCGTTCTGGTCGGCGCTGTCGGCGGCCCGCAATGGGACGACATCCGCGTTCCCGGCGGCCCGGAAATGCAGGACGGGCTGATGCGGCTGAGGCATGAGATGACGGCCTATGCCGGGCTCAGGCCCGCGCGGCACTGGCCCGTTCTGGCCGGGCGAACGCCTTTCGCACCGGGCCGGGCAGAGGGCAGCGACATCCTTGTGGTGCGCGAGATGTGCGGCGGGGTGATGTTCGCGCCCCCGCGCGGGCAACGGATCCGCAACGGTGAACGCTATGCCTTTGACACCGCCGGGTATGGCGAGGCCGAGATCCGGCGCCTGGCCGTGGCCGCCTTCGAACTGGCCCGGATGCGGCGCGGCCGTCTGGTCTCGGCGGATAAGGCCAACGTGATGGAAAGCTACAAACTCTGGCGCGCAGTGGTGGATGAGGTCGCGGCGGATTACCCGGAGGTCGAACTGACCCATCTGTATGCCGACAACTGCGCCTATCAGATGGCAATGAACCCCGCGCGATTCGACGTGGTGATGGGCTGCAACCTGATCGGCGATTTTCTGTCCGACCTCGCAGCCATCGTGTCGGGAGGGCTGGGCATGCTGCCGTCGGCCTCGCTGTGCGGATCTCCGAATGGCCGGGCGCGGGGCATTTACGAATCCGTGCACGGCTCGGCCCCCGATATTGCAGGAAAAGGGATCGCGAACCCGGTGGCCATGATTCTGTCGGTGGCAATGATGTTCGAACATTCCTTTGCGCGCCCTGATATCGCGCGCAATATCGAAAACGCGGTAGAGCGCGCCATCCAGGGCGGTGCCCGTACCCCGGATATCGGCGGCCAGTCGACGACGGATCAGGTGACCGAAGCGATCCTGGCCGAGCTGGCCGCATGACGCGGGAGTTTGACTATGTCATCGCGGGCGGCGGTTCGGCCGGTTGCGTTCTTGCCGCGCGTCTGGCCGGGGATGCATCCAACCGGGTCTGTCTGATCGAAGCCGGCGGCCGTGGGCGTGACCTGTTCATCCGGATGCCGGCAGGCAATGGTTTCGTCTTCGGCAATCCGCGCCTCGATTGGGGCTATACATCGGTGCCTCAGCCCGCATTGGGCGGCAGAACCATCTATTACGCGCGCGGCAAGGCGTTGGGCGGATCCTCGATCGTCAACGGCATGATCTATATGCGCGGCGTGCCGGCCGACTATGACCGCTGGCAGCAGATGGGCCTGGATGGCTGGAGCTTTGGTGAGCTGCTGCCCTATTTCCGCCGCGCCCAGGGCGCCCGCGACCGCAGCGATGTCTGGCATGGGCGGTGCGGGCCGCTCAAGACCGAGGCGTCGCGAAATTTCGGCGCGCTGGAGCGTGCCTTCATCGACGCCGCCGTCGCGGCCGGGCATGACAAGATCGACGATTTCAACGGCCCGCGCCGAACCGGGGTCGGGCGCACCGACAGCACCGTGTCGCGTGGCGTGCGTCAGTCCGCGGCCATTGCCTATCTCAAGTCGCGGCCCGGAAACCTGACCGTGCTGGCGGGACGCCATGCCGCCCGGATCGTGATCGAGGGCGGTCGCGCCGTGGGAATTCGGACAGTGACGGGCGAAACGATCCGCGCGACGCGCGAGGTTATCGTTTGCCAGGGGGCCTTCGGCACCCCCCAATTGCTGATGCTGTCCGGCATCGGCCCGGCGGATCATCTGGCGGCGCACGGGATTCGTCCCGTTATCGACCTGCCGGGCGTTGGCGCGCATCTGGCCGATCATGCCGATGTCCCGATCCGGTACGGCTCGGACCGCGAAGATCTCTGCCATGCGCGGCACCAGCGCCTCGACAAGGCGGCAGCGCTGATGGCACGCTGGCTGGTGAATGGCGGCGGACCCGGCGGCGGCGCCTTCTTTTCGACGGTGCTGTTTCACGCCTTCGACGATCCGTCCTTGCCGGAACTCGAGGTTTTCATGACGCCGATGGTGGTGGATGAGAATATCGGCAACGGCGCGCATGAACGCGCGCCACTGATGCAGCGCCTCGGACGGCGGCTTCTGGTGCGCGGATGCAAGCTGGCCCGGCCCGGCGTTCAAATCGACATCAACCAGGAACGGCCCCGCTCACTGGGAACGGTGCGTCTGGCCAGCGCCGACCCGCTGGCGCACCCGCTCATTGACCCGAACTATTTTTCCGATCGGCGCGATCTGGATGAACTTGTGCGCGGCGTGAAGGTGATGCGCGAGGTGATGGCACAGCCGCAGATCGCGCAATACCTGACCGGAGAGTTGGGTGTTTGGGCCAAAGCGCGAACAGAGGACGAGATCATTACCGCAATCCGGCAGACCGCCTATACCGGTCACCATCCCGCCTGCACCGCGCGCATGGGGCACGGCAACGATCCGATGGCGGTGCTGGACGCAGAACTGAGAGTGCGTGGTATCGACGGTCTGCGGGTCTGCGACGCCTCGGCGATGGCGACGCAGATCACCGGCAATCTCTACGCGACCGTGATCGCCATGGCCGAAAAGGCCGCCGACATGATCCTCGGGCATCCACCCCCGCCCGCCGAATATCCAGAAGAGGAAACCCCATGAGCATGACATGTGGAGAAGCCACGATGCGCCTTCTTGCGCGTTACGGAGTCACGACCGTGTTCGGAATACCCGGTGTGCACACGCTCGACCTGTGCCGGGGATTGACCGGCGGCGGCAATTCCGGCGCGATCCGGCATGTTCAGGCCCGCAACGAGCAGGGCGCGGGGTTCATGGCCGAAGGCTGGGCGCGGGCAACGGGCGAGGTCGGCGTGGCGGTGGTGATTTCCGGCCCCGGTGTGACCAATGCGTCGACGGCGCTTGGGCAATGCTATGCGGACAGCCTGCCGATGCTGCTGATCTCGGCCGAGCCCGACAGCCGCACCATCGGCAAGGGCTGGGGTGTGCTGCACGAGATCACCGAGCAAAAACGCGTGACCGAGCCGCTGACCGCGCTGTCGGTCACGGCCCAGCAGGCCACAGACGTGCCCGAACTGATGGCACAGGCCTTCTCGATCTTCGCCAGCCGCCGTCCGCGCCCGGTTCACATCTCGCTGCCGCTCGACGTTCAGGCCGAGATTGTCGAGGAAGACTGGCAGCCCGTGCCGCTGCCGCGCCGGCCACAGGCCGCGCCCGATCTGATCCGGGATGCGGCCCGCATGCTGGTATCCGCCGGCCGCCCGCTGATCATGATCGGCGGCGGGGCCACGGCGGCGGGTCGGGACCTGACCGGGATCGCGGAACGGCTGGGCGCGCCGGTGGTCTCTTCGACCGCCGGGAAGGGCATCGTGCCGGACAGCCATCCGCTACACCTGACCGGATCGACGGTACGCGGCGAGGTGCGGGATTATCTGGCGCAGGCCGATGTGATTCTTGCCGTTGGCACCGAACTGGCGGAAACCGACAGTTTCGTCGAGCGCTTGGAGCTGAACGGCGCTCTGATCCGCGTCGATATCGACCCGCACAAGATAAACGATTTCTACCCGGCCACACTGGGAATCATCGGCGACGCCGGCCCCGCGGTGGCGGCGCTGAACGCCGCGCTTGCGGGCCATGACGGCACAGAGCGGCGCGAAGTGGCCGAGGCCGAGGTCGCAGCGGTTCGCGCGGCGGTCAGGGCGGCGCTATCCCCGTCCGAAAAGCGGCATCAGAAACTTCTTGACCTGATACGCCAAACCGCCCCGCCGGAAACCGTCTTTTCCGGCGATGCCTGTCAGTTGGTCTATACCGGCGCTTTCGGGTTTGACCTGCCCGGCCCGCGCCAATGGTTCTATCCGGCAGGCTTTTGCGCCCTCGGCAATGCCCTTCCCAACGGCATCGGCGCCAGGATGGCCCGGCCCGGGACGCCTGTCGTGGTGTTGGCGGGCGATGGCGGTTTCATGTTCACGATGCCCGAACTTGTGACCGCGGCCGAGCTTGGGCTTTCGCTGCCGGTCATCATCTGGGAGAACGGCGGGCTCAAGCAAATCCAGGACGATATGGATCTGCGCGACATCGAACGCGTTGGCGTCGAGGGGATCAACCCGGATTTCGTGGCGCTGGCGAGCGCCTGCCGCTGCAACGGTGTCCATGCCGAAAGCGCCGAGGCCTTTACCAACGCCTTCACCCAGGCGCTTGCGGCGGACCGGCCGACGCTGATCGTAGTCAGGGAGAGCGATGCATGGCTGAACTGAGTACATTTCGCTATTTCGCCGGAAACGACTGGCATGATCCGGCCGGGGGCGGGTATTTCGACAGCGAGAACCCCGCAACGGGCGAGATCTGGGCCAGATTGCCCGATTGCCGCGCGGCAGATGTGGACCGTGCGGTGGCGACGGCGAAGGCCGCCTTTGATGATGGCCCCTGGCGTCGGATGATGCCCGCCGAACGCGGGCGGATCCTGCGCCGCGTCGGCGACGTGATCAGCGCCCATGCCGACCGGCTGGGTGCCGTCGAGCTGCGCGACAACGGCCGGTTGCCGAATATCGCGCCGGGATTGAAGGCGGGCGGCTGGCAGGTGGACAGCTGGCACTATTACGCGGGTCTTTGCGACAAGTTCGAAGGCCGGCTGATCCCGGCCGAAGTGCCGGACATGCACAATTATCAGACCTGGGAACCCTATGGCGTGGTGGCGGTCATCCTGCCGTGGAACTCGCCCATCGGTACGCTGATCTGGAAACTCGCCCCCTGTCTCGCGGCGGGCAACACGGTGGTGATCAAGCCATCGGAACAGGCCTCGTGTTCGGTGCTGGAACTGATGGAGGTGCTGGCCGAGGCAGAGCTGCCCCCCGGCGTCGTCAACGTGGTAACCGGCTTTGGCGAAACCACCGGAGAGCCCCTTATCGATCACCCCGACGTGCGCATGGTCAGTTTCACCGGCGGCACCCGGGGCGGGCGCGTGGTGGCCACCGCCGCCGCGCGGCAGGTCAAGCCGCTGGTCATGGAGCTGGGCGGCAAGTCGCCCCAGATCGTGCTGCCCGACGCCGATCTGGATCTGGCCGTGAACGGCATCGCTGCGGGCATATTTCCCGCGGGCGGGCAAAGCTGCATCTCGGGTTCGCGGCTTCTGGTGCATCGCAGCGTGATGGACGACTTCACCAGCCGCCTCGTGCGGGTGGTGCAAAAGGCCCGCGTCGGCCCGCCCGACGACCCGAGCGCGCAGATCGGTCCCATCGCCAACCGCCCGCATTACGAAAGCATCCTCACCCGCATCGGTGCCGCCGAGGCGGCGGGGCACAGGTTGCTGCTGGATGGGCGCACTGCCTGCCGCGAACGGGGCTATTATATCGGCCCGACGATCTTTGCCGATGTTCCGAACGGCTCGGATCTGGCGCAGAACGAGGTGTTCGGCCCGGTCGTTTCCACCGAAGCCTGGGACGACGAGGCCGAGGTGATCGCGCGGGCCAACGGCACGATCTATGGCCTTGCCGCCGGTATCTGGTCGCGCGACGTGACGCGCGCCATGCGCATGGCCAGCCGGATCGAGGCGGGCACCGTTTATATCAACAACTATTTCAACGCGGCGACGCAAAGCCCCGTCGGCGGCTGGAAGCAATCCGGATACGGCCGCGAAAACGGCTGGGAAGGCATGCGGGCCTTCCTGCAGACGAGGTCGGTGTGGCTGGCGACCGATCCCCGCCAGCCCGACCCCTTTCCGGCCTGAAAGGAGGCGAGCCATGCCGCAAATCCGCTCCAAGCTTGAACTGCGCGGTGGACGGGTCCCCGTGACCGCCGCCGAGGCCACCGCACGGGCCGCGGCCATCTTCACGGCGCTGGGCGTCACTCGGGACGTGGCGCAACAAGTGGCCGCGCATCTGGTCGACACCAGCCTGTGCGGTATGGAAAGCCACGGTCTGATGCGGACGCTGCAATATGCAGAACAGTTCCGCTCAGGCTATCTCAGGGCCGATGCGGAACCGGTCTGCCGTGTCACCCCGACAGGCGCACATGAGGTGGACGGGCAAGGCGGAATCGGCATTCCGGCGATGCAACTGGCCTTTGACGAAGGCTGTCGGCTGGCCCGCGACAACGGCATATCGGCCCTGGTGGTGCGCAACGCGGGCCACACGGGGCGACACGGCGCATTTGCCGAGGCGGCAGCGGACAAGGGCTTTCTGTCCGTCGTCATGGGCGGTGGGAACCGGCGGAAATGGCGGCAGGTCGCCCCCCATGGCGGCGCGCGCGCGATGTTGCCGACCAATCCCTGGTGCGTCGGGATTCCGGGCGGCGAAAAAGGCCCGGTCGTGCTCGACTTCGCGACGTCGAAAATCGCGGGCGGCTGGATCTATGCCGCGCGTTCCGCCGGGGCCCTACTGCCCGCGGGTTGCGTGATCGACCGGGACGGCAAGCCGACGCGCGATCCCGAAGACTATTTCGGCGGCGGCGCCATCCTGCCATTCGGTGAACACAAGGGCTATGGGCTGGCGCTGATGGCGGAACTGATCGCCGAAGCAATGCTGGGTCCGGTGACAACCGAATGCAACTGGTTGCTGATCTGCATCGATACGACCCGCCACCAATCCGCCGGCCGCTTGACGGCGGTCGCCGAAGATATCCTGTCCGAGATGCGGGCCTGCCCGCCGGCCCCGGGTTTCGACCGCGTCGAAATCCCCGGCGAGCGGGAACGCGAACACAGGGCGGCGGCCAGCGGTGTAATCGCCGTTCCCGAGGAAACCTGGGCCCAGATCGGGGCGCTGGCGGCCTCTCTCGGGGTTGAATGAGGTCGGTACGATGGAGCTTTGCGATTTTCTGGGCCAATGGATTGCCGGAACAGAGGTTCCGGCCGACGGTGAACTCGACCGGATCACGGCGGGCGCGATAGCCGACTGTTTTGGCTGCATACTGGCCGGGTCAGACAGCGACGTTGCCGAACGTGTTCGGCAGGCGCTGGTGCCGCTTGGCCCGGGCCAGATACCCGTGCCGGGAACCGAAACGCGCCTGCCTGCGCCCTATGCCGCGCTGGCGATGTCGGTGGCCGGACATGCATGGGATCTCGACGACTGGGAAGAACCCGGAAACACCCACCCGACAGTGGTTCTTTTGCCGACGCTTTTGGCGGCCGCCCACATGCGCCGCGCCTCGGGCCGCGCATTGAACACGGCCTATGTCATCGGAGCCGAGATCATCCTGCGACTGGGCGAGGCGGTTGGCCTTGGTCACTATGCCCGCGGGTTTCATTCGACCGCAACCCTTGGCACGATCGGCGCTGCCGCGGCGGCGTCCCGGTTCTTGGGCCTGACGGGTGATCAGGCCTCCCATGCGCTCGCCCTCGCGACCAGCCAGGCCGTGGGCTATACGGTGCAGTTCGGGTCGAACGCCAAGCCGTTGCAGGCGGGTTTCGCGGCCCGCGCCGGTCTTGAAGCCGCGCTCCTGGCCCAAAGCGAAGCCACCGGGCAACCATCGGTATTGGACGGCCCGCGCGGTTTCGCCGGCCTCATGGGCGAGCATTCCTCCGAACGTCTGGCCCGTCTCAAAACGCGGCTGGGCGATCCCTTTGCGCTTGCCGAATATGGCCTGATCCTGAAACCCTGGCCTTCCTGCGGCTATACCCACCGGCTGATGACCGCCGCGCTGGAGCTGCGCCCGCTTATCGGGGGCAGGCCGGACCGGATTACCGCCATTCACACCGAGATGCCCGATTTCCACAAGGCGATCCTGCCCTTCGACCGGCCCGTGTCCCGGAACGAGGCATTGTTTTCGGCCCCCGCCTGCGTCGCGCAAAGTATCGTTGCCGGAACGCTTACACTGGCCGACAGCGCCGCGCGCTTCTGGCTCAGGCCCGACGTCGCCCGTCTGGTCGGCCTATGTACGATTGCCTCTGTTCCAGCCCGCAACCCCCGGCTGAACAATGACCCGGATCAGCCGGATTTGCTGAGCGTCACCATGGCGGATGGCGAGGTTTTGCAGGCCAGCTGCGCCTATCCCCTGGGGGCGCCGCAGAACCCGATGAGCAACGATCATCTGGCGGAAAAATACCGCGACATCACCGGGCGCTCCCGGCGCGATTTCCAGCGCCTTCTTGGCTGGCGAGACGCCACCGATGCAGCGCAGTTCTTCATGGAGGCTTCACGATGACCAGACGCACACGCGGCGGGCGGGCCGCCTTGATGCAAGAGCGCGCGGGCGGGGCCGGATCGGGTCCGACCAAGGCGATCTGGCCGGGTATTGAAGGCGGGCGCTATCTGCCCCTGACCGCGCGCGAAGTCGGGATGATCGACGAGGTCGCGATGCGCATCCTGGAAGAGATCGGCGTGAAAGGCGCAACGGCGCGCTGTGTCGAAACCATCTGCGCGGCGGGCGGCAAGCTGACCGGGGATGGCAGGCTGCTCATGCCCGAACCGATGGTGCGCCGGGTGCTTGCGACCGCCGGGCGGGGTTTCAAACTCTACGGCCAGAAGCCCGAGCATGACATCGATCCGTCCGGGACGCGGACATATTTCGGAACTTCGGGCGCAGCCGTTCACATCATCGACAGCGAAACCGGCCAGATCAGGGACAGCACCCTGCGCGATCTTTTTGACATGGCGCGGCTGGCCGATGCCCTGCCCAACATCCACATGTTCCAGCGCACGGTTGTCGCGCGCGACCTGAACGACCCGCGCGAGATGGATCTCAACACCGCCTATGCCTGTCTGAAAGGCACCGCCAAGCCGACCGGAACGTCCTTCGGTTCGGCGGAGGTGATGGAAGAGGCCGTCGGCATGTTCGCAATGATCGCAGGCGGCCCCGACGCCCTGCGCCAGCGCCCGCCGGTTTGTGTTTCGACCTGTTTCATCGTGCCGCCGCTGACCTTCGCCGAAGAGGCGCTCGGGGTCATCGAATGCGCCGCGCGCCATGGCATTCCGCTCAAGCTCGTTTCCGCCGGTCAGGCCGGTGCGACAAGCCCCGCGCCGCTGGCAGGGGCCGTCGCGCAGCAGACAGCCGAAGTTCTGGCGGGTATCGTCTATGTCAACCTGCTCAACCCCGGTCACCCGGCCACTTTCGGCGCGTTGCCTTTCGTGTCCGACCTCAGGACCGGTGCCATGTCGGGCGGCAGCGCCGAACAGGGCCTTCTGATGGCCGCCTGTGCCCAGATGGCGCAGTTCTACGACATTCCCTGTGCGGTCAGCGCCGGCATGACCGACAGCAAGATGCCGGATTTCCAGGCCGGATACGAAAAGGGTTATACCGAGGTGCTGGCGTCATTGGCAGGGGCGAACCTGATCTATGAGGCGGCGGGCATGTACGGCTCGTTGCTGGGGTGCTCGCTCGAAAGCTTCGTTCTGGACAATGACCTGATCGGATCGGTCATGCGGGCCACGCGTGGTTTCGAGGTTACCCGCGAGACCCTGTCGCTGGAGACGATCCGCGACGTCTGCGTCGGCGGGGCCGGACACTTCCTCGGCCACGACCAGACCCTGAGCCGGATGCAGGACGACTATTTCTATCCCGCGCTCGCAGACCGCCGTACGCCCCAGGCCTGGGCAGCCGCGCCGGACAAGGATCTGCTTGAACGCGCCCGGTCGCGGACCCGCGAGCTGCTGTCGGCCCCCTGCCCGGACCATATCCCGGCGCGGATCGACCAGGAAATCCGCGCGCGTTTTCCCATCCGGCTGTGACATGTGCGACTATTCACGTAACCGCGAGGCATCTTCCCAAAGCTCAAACTTGTAGAAGGCGATGTGATTTATAGCCGAACACCAGCGGGCAGTCATGGCAGCGACAATCATGGTCGGGAACGATCCAGATCAAGGACTGGCGAGCGGAAACAGGCTATGAACAATCATCAGGTTTCGCGCGCCACGATGAAACAGGGCAATATCGCGCCCGGTACAGGAGCAAGGGTCATGGGAAATCCGAAGAAGACAGACGCCAACTTGAAACCAGCCACGCCTGCGATGAATTACGGCGTGATGGGTGTCAATCAGGCCGCCGCCAAAGCTTGGCTGCAAGTCCTGTCCGAAAGCACACGGTTCGTGACGGACCGCCTGCAACAGGACTTTGAAACGCAAATGGCGTTGCTGGAGTGCAAGACGCCGGTCGAACTGATGAAAGTTCAGTCGGAATTTCTCAAAACCGCCATGGAGCAGTACGCCGACGAGGCGGCGCGCCTCTACACGATGATGTCCAGGGCCACGGAAGAATCCATCAGTGATGCACCGTTCCGTCAATCGCGCGGCTATGACGACGTCCCGCTCTGAGTGCAGACGGATATCCTGAGCTGTGGCGAGATGACCGGCGGCGGCGGACCGTCAAACAACATGCGCCCGTTGCGATCCGTATGCAGGCAGGGGTGGTTCCGCATTTATTTCGTGCGTTAGTTACCTGTTATCCACCCCGAAGCCGCTGCATCAGGTAAACTTCCGCCCCGTCGGGAATCGGTTCGGTCAACCCGCCGGCGATGATCCGTCCATTGATCGCCACGGACACACCGGCATCGATGGGGCCTCGCAGCGCGGGATAGGCCCGGACCAGTTCGCGCAGCAGCTCACCGGTATCGGCGGCCTCGACCTCGACCACCTGCCGGCCCCCGGTCAAAGACCGGAGGCCAGACCAGAGGTTGACCTCAACCATGGTCCTTGAGCGCCGCCAGAATGCGCGGCGGCGACATCGGCAGCCGGCGCATCCGCACGCCCGCCGCGTTCGACACCGCATTGGCGATGGCCGCCAGTGGCGGCACGATGCCCGTCTCGCCGACGCCTCGCACACCGAACGGATGACCCGGATTGGGCACTTCGACGATGACCGTGTCGATCATCGGCAGGTCGGACGCGACCGGAATACGATAGTCGAGAAAGATCGAGTTCTGCAGCCGCCCGTCCTCGCCATAGATATATTCCTCGTTCAACGCCCAGCCGATGCCCTGTGCGGCGCCGCCCTGATACTGGCCTTCGACATAGGTGGGGTGGATCGCCTTGCCCGCGTCCTGAATGACGGTGTAACGGGTGACGCTGGTCCTGCCGGTCTCGGGATCGACCTCGGCATCGACGATATGGGTGCCGAACGACACACCCGCGCCCTCGGGTGTGGCTTCGAAATGGCCCGAGATCGGCCCTCCCGTCGCGCCCATGTCGGCGGTGATCTCGGCCAGCGGCAGCGGATCGAAATCGCCCGCGTTGGGACCCGAAGGCACCGCACAGCCGTCTTCCCATTTCACCGCATCGGTCGGAATGCCCCATTTGGCCGCCGCGCGTTCGCACAGCTTCGCAACCGCGTTGCGTGCCGCCTTGATGGTGGCCAGCCCCGACGCATAGGTCACGCGGCTGCCGTGGCTGACATCGTTATAGCCCAGCGTCGCGGTGTCGGCGACGGTGACCCGGATGTTCTCGTAAGGAATGCCCAGCACTTCGGCCGCCATTAGCGCCATCGAGGCGCGCGAGCCGCCGATATCGGGCGTACCCACCATCACCTGGGCCGAACCATCCTCGGACAGCGCCAGTGACACGCTGGTCTCGCCGCCATGGTTGAACCAGAAGCCACAAGCGATCCCGCGCCCCTGCCCCGGCTTCAGCGGCGCCGAATAATGCGGATGCGCCTTGGCGGCCTCCAGCGTTTCCACCAGTCCGATCCGTTCATAGCGCGGGCCGAAATTCGCCTTCGTCCCTTCGTGCGATGCGTTTTTCAGGCGGACGTCGACCGGATCAAGGCCCAGTTGATTGCACATCTCGTCAATGACCGATTCCACCGCAAACGCGCCCATCGGCGCGCCCGGCGCGCGATAGGCCGCCTGTTTCGGGCGGTTGGCCATCACGTCATACCCGACCTGCCTGACGTTTTTCAGGTTGTATGGGGCAAAGGCGCACATCGCGGAAAACTCCGCCGGTGCGCCGGGAAAAGCGCCACCCTGCAGGCGGAAGATGCCTTGCGCCGCAGTAATGGTGCCATCCTTTTTCATGCCGATCTTGATGTCCATCGACGCCGACGAGGTCGGCCCGGTGGCCCGGAACACCTCGGACCGGGCCATCACCAGCTTGACCGGGCGATTGGCCTTGCGGCTCAGCGCCAGCGCCACCGGCTCGATGAACACGGTGGTCTTGCCGCCGAACCCGCCGCCGATCTCGGAGGCGGTGACCCGCAGCTGAGCCGTCTCGATCCCCAGCAGGGCCGCGCAATGTTTCTGTACGTACCAGTGGCCCTGCGTGCAGCACCACAGCTCGCCCTTGCCGTCGGCACCCAGCGACGCCAGACAGGCATGCGGTTCGATATAGCCCTGATGGGTGGCCTCTGTTTCGAAATGATCTTCCACCACCAGATCGGCCTCGGCAAAGCCCGCCTCGACATCGCCATGGCCGCTTTCGTGACAGCGCACCACGTTCGGGTGCATGCCCGCAGGCACGGAATAATCCGCAGCACCTTCGCGGATCACCGGGGCGTCGGGGGCCATCGCCTTGTCGACATCCGTTACGTGGGGCAACACCTCGTACTCGACCTCGATCAGCTTGAGCGCATCGCGCGCCGCCAGCGCCGAGGTCGCGGCCACTGCCGCCACCGCGTGCCCGTCATAGAGTGCCTTGTCGCCTGCCATGACGTTTTCCAGCACGTTCCAGAATTCGCCTTCCAGACCGGGCTTGAATTCCAGCTTGTCCGAGAAATCGGCGCGCGTCACCACCGCCTTGACGTCCTTCAGCGCCTCGGCCTTCGACGTGTCGATCTTCACGATCCGCGCATGCGCGTGGGGCGAGCGCAGGATGGCCCCGTGCAGCATCCCCGGCGCATGTGCATCGGCACCGAACTTGGCCCGGCCCGTCACCTTGTCCAGCCCGTCGGGGCGATCGGGACGGGTGCCAACGAAATTAAACTCGGATTTGCGATCGTCCAGTGCCATTATGACGCCTCCCGCATCTCAGCCGCCGTATCCATCACGGCGCGAATGATCTTGTCATACCCGGTGCAGCGACACAGGTTGCCCGCCAGCCAGTACCGGGTTTCCTCCTCAGACGGGTCGGGGTTCTTTTCCAGCAGTGATTTGGCCGCGACCAGGATACCTGGCGTGCAGACACCGCATTGCAGGGCCGCGTATTCGATGAACTTCTTCTGCAACGGGTGCAGCACGTCGCCATCGGCGATGCCCTCGACGGTTTCGATCTGTTTTCCCTCGGCTTCGACCCCCAGCATCAGGCAGGAGCAGACCAGACGGCCATCAACGGTCACCGAGCAGGCGCCGCAATCGCCGGTCCCGCAGCCCTCTTTGGCGCCGGTCAGGTTCAGCTTGTCGCGCAGACAATCCAGCAGGGTTTCGCGCGGATCGCACAGAAACTCGACCTCATCCCCGTTCACGGTTGTGGATATATGGAACTTGCTCATGGCTCATTCTCCCTTGGCGCGGGCATAGGCGATTTTCGCCGCACGTTTGGCCAGAACGCCGGCGACTTCGGTGCGGAATTCGATGGTGCCACGCTTGTCGTCGATCGGATTGCAGGCTGCGGATGCAGCCGCTGCCAGCGCATCCAGCGCCGCATCGTCCAGCGTGCTTCCGATCAGCGCGCGGGCCGCATCTTCGACCAGCACAACGGTCGGGGCAACAGCCCCCAGCGACACACGGGCCTCGGTGATCACGTCGCCGTCCAGACGCAGGTTCACACCAACGCCGACCACGGCGATATCCATCTCGGTGCGCGGGATAAACCGCAGATAAGCGTCGCCGCCGTTTTCGCCGCGCGCCGGGATGTTGACCGCCGAGATCAGTTCGCCTTTCGCCAGCGAGGTTCTGCCGGGGCCGGTCGGAATATCCTCGACCGCGACCTCGCGCGTGCCGTTCGGGCCGGTGACGGCAACCGTGACACCTGCCGCAACCATCGCAGGCACGGAATCGGCCGCGGGCGAGCCGTTGCACAGATTGCCCGTCGGCGTCGCGCGCCCCTGCACCTGGGTCGAGCCGATCAGGTCCATCGCCTCGACCACGCCGGGCCAGTCGCGGCCCAGTTCGGGATGCTCGCTCATCTCGGCACCGGTGGCGGCGACGCCCAGCGTCCAGCTGCCGTCGGCATTGCGGGTGATGTCGCGCACACCGTCGATCTTCTTGATGTCGATCAGCGTATCCGGCGTCACCAGATCCGAGCGCAACTGCACCAGCACATCGGTGCCGCCCGCCAGAAACCGTGTGATGCCCGTCGCGTTCGCAGCCAGAGCCGAGGCCTCGGCAAAGCTGGCGGGGCTGTGATAGTCCATAAAGTTACCTCGCACCTGTGGATCAGGATTCACTGGGGATTTGCACGGACGTTAGTGCAGTGCCCCAGAGACGTCCATGGTCGGAGCGACCAATTTTTTCGTTATCCCATGTCGTTTTTCGATCTCGTGTCAGAGGTCGATCTCGATCACGCCGTCCGGTTGCGCTGCCCGGCTTTGGCACAGGATGAGAGCGCTCTCGCGCTGCTTGTTGGACAGGACAAAGTCGCGATGTTCGATTTCGCCCGAAATCACCCCGCATTTACAGACGCCGCAGATGCCGTCGGCGCATTTCACATCGACGTGAATACCGGCCTCGTTCAGCACCTGCGCCGCGTCCTTGTCCGCGGGCACGGTCAGGTCCCGGCCCGACCTTGCCAGACGCAGCGTGAACGGATGGTTTTCATATTCCGGCTGTTCGGGGACCGAGAAATACTCCAGATGCCGCGCCTCTTCGGGAAAGTCCTGCCGTTCGGCCGCCTGCATGACACCATCCATGAACCGGTCCGGCCCGCAGGTATAGACGTGCCAACCCTTCTGATATCCCGACAGGATCGCATCCAGATCGGCGCGGGTGCCTTCGTCCGAGAAATGAAAATGCACCTGGTCCGCCCAGGGCGCCGCCGCCAGATCGTCCAGATACCCCGCCGCGCTGCGGGTGCTGGCGGAATAGTGCAACTCAAACGGCCTGCCCAGCGCGTGCAGGCGATGGGCAAAAGCAATCATCGGCGTGATGCCGATGCCTCCGCCCATCAGAAAAGTCTTGGCCGCGGCCTCATCCAGTTCGAAATGGTTGATCGGTTTCGAGACGAACACCTTGCGGCCCTCGCTGAAAATCCGGTGCAACAGAGCCGAGCCGCCACGCCCCGCATCCTCGCGCAGAACACCGATCTGATAGGTGGCGCGGTCGGACGGGTCGCCGGACATCGAATACTGCCGTAGGAACTCGGGCGCGACCAGCACGTCCAGATGTGCGCCAGCGGTCCAGTCCGGCAGCGGCGCGCCATCCAGCGCCGAGAATTCATACTTGGTGACATCCGCCGTCATCCTGTCGACTTTGGTCAGTTCGACCCGCATCACCGGCGCGTCCCCCGCGATCCGGTAGCGGTGGATCACCGACAAGTCCCCGGCGGCCTTGCGGGCCTTGTATTCCTCGGCCGTCACCAACGCCTCATAGGCGGCGATCCCGGCCTCGCGGTCCATCGCAAAGGGATAGGGCCACGGATGCGGGGCCAGATAGGCCGGATAAACCGCCAGCGTCTGATCCTCGTATTTCAGATCCAGATCCGTCTGCAGATCGCGCCGGTTCAGCGGGTGGACCGAGGGGCGATAGGCCCCGTCCGCCTGCAACTCGATATCCCACCACCATTTCTTGGTGTCGTTCAGCCCGCCATTGCCCATGGCGTCATCCAGTTTCGCCAGCGCAGCGGCCGCCTGCGGGATATTCATCGCAGTCCAGCGGAACGGGCGTTCCTTGAATATCCCCTCAAGGTTCCACGGGCAGGTCTTCATACACCGCCCGCACATCGCCCCGCCGGGCGTGGTGATCCGGTAGGTTGCGCATTTCTGGCTGTCGGATTTCCAGATCTCATAGCCGTTGAACATCAGCTTGGGCCCGGCGGTGATCGCGCCCGAGGGACATTCGCGCGCGCATTTGTTGCAAGCCTCGCAAAAGGTCTGCAGGCCGAAATCAATGGGCCTGTCATGCACCATCGGCATGTCGGTGGTCACCACGCCCGATTTCAGACGCGGGCCGAGATAGGGGTTCAGGATCACCTCTCCGATCCGGCTGACCTCGCCCAACCCGCTCAACAGCAACAACGGTGGTTGCAGCACTTCGCCATCCATCACCGTATGCGCCTTGGCCTTGTAGCCCAGATTGCGGATCTGCTGCGCAATCACCCCGCCCAGCAGCGAGAACCGCAGATAGGCGCGCATGGACTGGGCGACGCTGATCCAGTCATCGCCGCTGGCGCCCTCCATCGTCTCATAGCCCTGGTCGATGATCATGCTGACGGCCTGATCGTGGGGTGGTTTGATTTCCTCGCCGGTGGCGTCGTGGGAATACCAGGCCCAATCGGGGCAGCGGCTGAGGCCGACCGCGTCGATGCCAAGAAAGTAACTCGCCGCCTTGAGGTTGGCGGCATTGCGTTCGGCGTCCGCAGGTTTGTACGTTTCGGCGCTTTCACCGTCCTGAAGCAGTACAAAAGCGCCAAGTGCGCGGCGCTGCGCGCAACTGGGCGCGGATTTGCGCGCATAGTGCCCGCCCTTGGCCCCGTCCTGAACCGCCTTGCCCATGTCCCCGAACTGCGCCCGCGCGAACATGTCCGCCCGTTTCGGAACACGCGCCACATTGGCCTCGTCAATATAGGTGGTGGGCTCATCCACACGTCTGAGCCTTTCAAAAGGCTGCGCCCCGTCCACATAGCGGCGACCGGCGTAAGGATCTTTATTCAAAGCGTTTTTTGCAAAACCCTTGCCCAGCCACCACACCGGGCCCCGGGTACGGAACCAGGGTTGTCCAGACATTGACCGCAACGGACGGTCATGGGCGATCTCCATCTCGGTGGTCACCGCCGCCAACCCGAACCGCGCACCCAGCCACGGGGCAACCAACGCACCGTTTTCCGTCACCACCAGACCGGCGGCCACAGCCAGCTTGCCCAGATCGACATCCGTGGAAGTCACCGAGTGCGCCCGCGCATCAAAGCCCAGAAGGCGGATGTAGTTCGCAATTACCACAGCATTTTCAGTGGCTAACAGGCAGGCGCGATGGTCTTGCGCATCCATGATCCAGTCCGCGCCGCGCTCGTCAGGCTCGGGATCTCGGTTGTGCTCGTACAGGAACACGATGGCGTGGCGGTGGCTGTCGATGGAGGTCGGCTGCGCCTCCATGCTTTCCTTGAGATCCGCCATGATGACATCGATGCCCGAGGCCAGCGTCTTGGTCTGCCGCGTCTTCAAGGCATGGGCCAGCCGGTCGATATCCGGGTTCCGGCGCGGCTCGCTCAGACGGGCTAGCCCCGGCAACGGGCCACAGCCCATCATCGAAGCGTCGTTGAAATACCCGAATGCTTTGAGATGGTTGGCGCGTTCCTGCGGGTGCGGGGGAATCTCTGCCGTGGCCGGGTTCACAAGCCCGTCCCGGATCGCGTCCAGCATCGCCTGGAACTCGCCCATCGCGTTGACGATGCTCTCCGGCGTTTCCCGACGGTGGAAACTCAGATCCGCCATCGCCGGCACTTGGGACAGGTCCGGCGCCTCAGCCGCCCGTTCCAGCCGTTCAAGCGGGTATTGCCCCATATGCACCGGCCGGTTCTTATCCGAGAAAAAGCGGATTCCCATCGTGTTCTCCTGTTCCTCCCGATCCTCTACCCGGAATTGGACAGCAAAACCATTCATGGTTAGTCATATGCGGCATGAGCAAATTCGATTTCACCGACCTCGACGGCAAAGTCCTGCGCACCTTTCTGACCATTCTCGAAGAGAATTCCGTCTCCAGGGCCGCCGACCGGCTGGGCGTGACGCAATCGGCGGTCAGCCACACATTGTCCAAATTGCGCGCGGTGCTGGGCGATCCTCTCTTCGTGCGCTCGGGCCAAGGGTTGGTGCCGACCGAGCGCGCCACCGCTCTGCAGGAACCGGTGCTGCGGGTTCTCGACGGGATGCGCGCCCTGACCGAAGGCCGTCCGTTCGATCCGCTGTCCGAGGATATGGATTTTCGGATCGCCGCAAACGACCTGCAGCGGGATCTGATCTTTCCCCGGCTATTGCATGCCGCGCGTACTGACAATATCAGGCTGCGGCTGCATTTCGTTCCCTCCGGCGTTCCCGACGCGACCATCCTGCGCAACGACCGCTGTCAGTTGATGCTGACGCCAGTTCCACCGGATGGGCCGGATATCTTTCAGAAGCGGCTGCTGACCAGCCCGCTGATGATCTATTACGACGCCAGCCGGCGTGAACCGCCCAAAAGCTGGCAAGACTATTGCGCCGCGGAACATGTCGAGGTGCGCTTTGCCGATGGTCGCAGCGCCAAGGTTGTCATGCGCGGTGTCGATCAAAGCCAAATCCGCCCGCCCACGGTCACCCTGCCCCATTTCAACGCCATCCCGCCGTTTTTGCTTGGAAGCGACCTGATTTCGACCGACACGGCGCTGATGAAGAAAGGCCCGCTTGCGGCGCTGGACTGCGCCCCGTTGCCATTCGAATGCGAGCCGGTGCGGATCTACATGGTCTGGCACGAACGCTCGACCGGTGACCCGGCCCATCGCTGGCTGCGTGAACGGATCGAACGGATCGCGGCACAGTTGCAGCCGTGATTGTCTTAAGGTTTTCCTGACCGATCCAACCGCGCTTTGATCAGATGCGTCAAAACCGCCCCCGTTTCGAAATAGGCGCGGCGCAGACCAGCCCAGCTTTCCCGGTGCTCCGAAACCGCTGGAACCGGCAACAGGGACGGATCGGCCGCCAGCAGGCTCTGCGCCGCCAAAGCTCCGAACACGGTTCCGGGGCCGATGCCCCGGCCGGAAAAGCCATGGATTGCCAGCGCGTCGGGGCCGATGCGGATGATTTTCGGGATATGATCCGAAGTCATGGCGATACGCCCGTGCCAGCCAAGGGTCAGCGGCTGATCGGCCAGTTGCGGGTAAATCTGTGCCAGTTTGCGCGCGATCCAGTTGCGATGCACGAAACTGCCCGGATGCCCCAGATCGCCCATCGCCCCGATCACCATCCGCCCGGCCCGATCCATCCGGAAAGATGTCATGATCAATCCGGTGTCCCAGCACCCTTCACTGCCGGGCAGGATATCCGCGCGCAGCTTCTCGGGCAGCGGAGCGGTTGCGTATTGAAAATAATAGACCGGTACATAAGCGGGCGCAGTACCGGTCAGGCCCTGGTGATAGGCATTGGTCGCCTGTATGACCGCCCTGGCGCGCACGGCCCCGGCCGGCGTCTTCAGATGCCACATATCTCCGTCGCGCTGCAGTGAATGCACCGGGCTTTGCGTGAACACCCGCGCACCCGAGGCCATGGCTGCGCGCGCCAGCCCCCGTACATAGGCCAGCGGCTGGATCGTGCCGGCCCGAGGGTCGAACAAAGCACCCTGAAACGCATCACTGCCGGTTCTTCGGTGAGTCTCTGCCTCTGACAGCATTTCTACCGGAGCGCCAGAGGCACGCAATTGCGCATGGCGCCTGGTCAATTCCCGAGAACCGGACGGGGAATGCGCGCAATGCAGGGTTCCGTTTCTGACCGGCTCACAATCGATACCATGCGCCTCGATCAGTCGAAATACCTGCGCTGGCGCATCGGCCAGAAGGCCGATCAGCCTGTTTCCGGCATCGTCCCCCAGATGCGCGCAAATGTCGTCCGGCGGCAGCCAGAGACCGGCGTTGGCCAGCCCGACATTTCGTCCCGAACCGCCATAGCCGATTTCCCGCGCTTCCAGCAGACAGACCGAGGCCCCCGCCCGTGCCGCGTGAAGCGCCGCGGAACAACCCGTATAGCCGCCGCCGATTACCGCCAGATCGACGGTGAGCGACCCGCTCAGCGCCTGCGCATCGACGTTTTCGCGGCAGGTTTCCCGCCAAAGGCTGTTCTCTGTATCTGTGGGCACATCCATCCCTTTTCGGAGATCGCAACCGGGACCATTCCCCAGCGGTCAGCCGGTGACAAGGGCTCTTTGATCCTCGCGCCCCATGGAAATCAGCATGGGGTTCTCGTCCTGGCGTGCCTGGAATCCGGATTTGTCCGCCATGCCGCGCCAGTTCGCCAGTACCAGCGACTGCGCCACCGCTCCGCCCAGCGTCGCGCCGGGACCGGTGACGATGAACAGATCCGGCGCGAATTCGCGGGCGGCGGTCTGCACAGCGCGGGTGAAGTCATAAGGTTCGGTCACCTGATGGCCCAGCGTGTAGTCCCAAAGAGCATCGGTATCGGTCGCCCCCGGCCACCAGATCTTGCCCCGCCCGTCGATCAGCGGACGGTCGGGCTGGCCAAACATCTCTGCGGACAAACGCGCCCGCCCTTCGGCCGCAACCGGCGCCTGCAAGCGAGTATGAAAGGCCGCGTGATTGGCCAACCGCATCGGAAACCGCTCCTGCGCGACAGGCTGCGAGGTTTCAAAGGCCTTGAGCCCCTCTTCATTGCCCGCCAGCACCAGCATCCCGCCCAGATCGATCGACAGCGCCAGATCGTGCCCGTCCAGCGCGTCGATGCGGGCAGCATGGGCCAGCAACTCCGCCTTGCGCGCCGGATCACCGGCCCAGTCCTTGCCGGTGAAGGGATAGACCAACTGCCCGCCGATCAAACGCTCCTGCATCAGCGTGCCCATGGTGTTGACCACCCGGAACCCGTTTTCCGCGCTCAGCGCCCCGGCAGCGGCCAGTGCAATGTACCAGCCCATTGAGTTGCCGGTGACCGCGACCACATCGATATCGTCAGCCAGGACGCGCGCATCGGCCAGCGAGGCCGCGTAGATCAATGGCGAGGCCACATCGCCGCGTGAATATTTCGAAACGGAAAACCGTGCAGCGCCATCCAGCGCCGTCACCGCCTCCTGCCCGGTCTCGGCACGGATGCCATCGAATGCGTGGAACAGTTCCATCCGGGCTCCGTGATGGCGGTGCAGATAGCCCAGTTCCGGCTTGTTATAGGTGCCCCGTCCGGGACAGATCACGACGGCGGTCCGGGTCATGTCTTTGCTCCAGTCAGAGAAAGCGCGGCGGCGACGATACCCGCCGTGGAGGGCAGAGGAGCGGCATAGGCGGGGCCAGTGGCAATGAAGCAATCCTCAGCAACGACACGAGCGGTCGAGGCGGCGCCACTTTCTTCGCAGAAGAAAGTCATCAGCGCCTCGGACTGGCTGCCGGTGCGGCGGCATTCATCGACAATCAGGATATTCTTGCAGTCCTTGGTGGCCTCGCGCAGCGCCTCGACTGGCAACGGCGCCAGCCAGCGCATGTCGATGATGCGGGTTTTGAGGCCCGCCGCCTCCAACTTGGGCAGCGCCTGTTTCGACAAGTAGTGCCCGTTGCCGTACGTCACAATGGCCAGATCGGTCCCGTCGCCATGCATGCCGATCTCGCCCAGCGCGATCCGCTGATCGGGCGAAGGATAGGTCGTCATCCATTCCCCATCCTGAGGCGCGTGCAAGTCGCGCATGGGATAGAGCGCGATGGGTTCCAGAAACACCACCACCCGCTGCTCTTCCCGCGCCAACCGCACGCATTCGCGCAACATCCGCGCCGCATCCGCACCGGTCGATGGACAGGCAATGATCACCCCCGGAATATCGCGCAGAACAGCCAGCGAGTTGTCATTGTGGAAATGTCCGCCAAAGCCCTTCTGGTACCCCAGCCCCGCAATCCGCAGCACCATCGGATTGGTGAACTGCCCGTTCGAGAAGAACGGCAGCGTCGCCGCCTCGCCCCTGATCTGGTCCTCGGCATTATGCAGATAGGCGAGGAACTGGATCTCGGGAACCGGCACAAAGCCGTTATGCCCCATACCGATGGCCAGTCCCAGAATCGACTGCTCGTCCAGCAACGTGTCGATCACCCGGTCGGGGCCAAAACGCGTCTGCAGCTTTTGCGTCACGCCATAGACCCCGCCCTTGCGTCCCACATCCTCGCCCATGCAGACGATCTCGGCATGGTCCAACATCAGATCGGTCAGGGTCCAGTTGATCAGGCGGCTCATCGGCTGCGGGTCATCCATTGCCCGCATGTCACCACCAAAGGCTTCGGCCCGCGCCTCGGCGGTGGGGCCGTTGGTGGGCTTGCAGGGGCGTTTCGGCGGGATCAGACTGGCCACCACTTCGGCGGCATCACCCAGATGCGGGCGCATTACCGCCTCGGCCGCGATGCGATCGGTGCGGGCGCAGGTATCCTCATAGATCTTCAGTGCTTCATCGGGTGCAAGCGCGCCCTCTTCGGCCAGCAGCCGAACGGTGTGGAGCAGAGGATCGTTACCCTCATCCGCCTCGACCTCGGATTTGCTGAGATAGGTCGTCGGCACATCCGCCCCTGCATGGCCGTAGAGGCGCACGGTTTTCAGATGCAGGAATGCAGGCTTGCGGCGGGTACGGACGTATTCCGCCGCCTCTCGCGCCACCGCATGGGTTTCATAGATGTCCAATCCATTGGCCCGGAAATACTTGATCCCCGGCCGGTGCTCCATCGACATCTCAATCCAGCCCTTGGGCGTCTTGGTCGAAATACCGATCCCGTTATCCTCACACACGAACAGCAGCGGCAGAGGCGTGGACTGCACCGAGGTCCAACCGGCAGTATTGATCGCCCCCTGCGCTGTCGAGTGGTTGGCCGAGGCATCGCCAAAGGAACACATCGCGATCCCGTCGGCGGGCAGTTCCCGATGCTCAGGGTCATGCCTGCGCGCCGCGCCCAATGAATACGCCGCCCCCACCGCCTTGGGCAGGTGGCTGGCGATGGTCGAGGTCTGTGGCGGGATCATCAGTGACTTGGACCCCAGCACCTTGTGCCGCCCGCCTGAGGTCGGATCCTCTTTCGAGCACGCAAAACTCAGCAGCATGTCCCAGGCGATCTGCTGCCCCGGCACCTGATCGGAGCGGGCAATCTGGAACGCCGCGTCGCGGTAGTGCAGAAACGCGATATCCGTGGGCCGCAGCGCATGCGCCACCGCCGCCATCCCCTCATGCCCCGAAGATCCGATGGTATAAAACCCCTGCCCCGCCTTCTGCATCGCCCGGCTGGTGCGATCCAGCGCCCGGCTCAGCACCTGCGCGCGATAGAGCGACACCGCCTCGGTCGCGCTCAGCCCCGGAGCAGGGGGTGCACCGGCAGGCAGGTCTTGCGCGGCAACACGGGTCAGGAAATTCTCGTGAACGATCTGGGCGCGGTCCATGGCTCGGCCTTTTCGGGTTTTGGTGTCGTGTTACAGCGCTTCAACGGCGCGGGCGATGCGGGCAAGCCCTTCGGTCAGGCTATCCGTGGCATAGGCAAAAGACAGACGCAAATGCCCTGGCATCCCAAAGGCGCGCCCTGGCACCAGCGCAACGCCCGCCTCGTCCAGCAGATAACGGCAGAATTCGTGATCGACCGGCATTTTCGCGGGCGTTCTGGGGAAGACATAGAACGCCCCGTCGGGCAAGGCGCAGTCCAGACCGGCATCGTTCAGCCCCGCGACAACAAGATCGCGGCGTGCCTGCATCTCGGCTCGGCGCTCGGCCAGCAGGTCCTGCGGCCCGGCAATCGCGGCCAAAGCTGCCGCCTGCGCGATAGAACAGGCCCCCGACGTGATCTGCCCTTGCACCGCCACCATCGCCTTGATCAGCGGCGCCGGGCCGATCCCCCAGCCGATCCGCCAGCCGGTCATGGAATACGCCTTGGACACCCCGTTCACGGTCAGCGCCCGCCTCGCCAGCGCAGGCACCGTCTGCACGAAAGGCGTGAACGGAACGTATGAGAGATGCTGATAGATCTCGTCCGAAATTACCCAGACCTGGGGATGCTTCTCCAACACCGCCCCCAGCGCCTGCAACTCCGCCTGCGTATAAACCGCCCCGGTCGGGTTGGAGGGTGTGTTCAGCAGCAGCCAGCGGGTGCGCGGCGTGATCGCGACCTCCAACTGTTCGGGCGTCAGCTTGAACCCCTGCTCGCGCGGGCAGTCCAGCACCACCGGCACCCCACCCGCCAGCTTCACCATGTCCGCATAGCTGGTCCAGAACGGCGCCGTGGTGATCACCTCATCCCCGGGGTTCAGCGTTGCCATGAACGCCCCCGCCAGCACCTGCTTGGCCCCGGTCGAGACGATCACATTCGCAGGCTCCACCCCGGCCTGCCCGGCAATCGCCGCCCGCAAGGCGGGCGTCCCGGCGGTGGCCGGATACCGGGTCTGGCCGTCCAGCGCGGCCCGGTGCGCGGCCTCGACCACATGGGCCGGGGTGGGGAAATCCGGCTCGCCGGTGCTCAGCGCAATCACATCCACGCCCTGCGCCCTGAGTTGCGCGGCCCGTTCCGAGATTTGTACGATCTCCGACAGCTCGATCCCGTCAAGCCGCCCGGCCCTTTGGAACTCTCCCGGATTGTTCTGAAGTGTCATGGCATCCTCACTGCTGGGCCTGCGCTTTGCCGCCCTTCATCGCGCCGAAGCCGAGAAAAAACCAGTGACATTCCCTTTAAAAGCCATGAGTATAACTCATATGATTGCACCTCGCCGTTTCCTACCCTCGATCTCGTCCCTGCTCGCGCTCGAAGCCGTCGACCGGCTCGGCAGCGCGTCGGCGGCGGCCGAAGAGCTGTCCCTGACCCAAAGCGCCATCAGCCGTCAGTTGAAGGTGATGGAGGAGCAACTCGGCGTCGCCCTGATCCAGCGCACCCAGATGCGGTTGCAACTGACGCCCGCCGCCCGCGAATATGTCGCCACCGCCCGCACGGCGTTACATCAGCTGGCGCGGGCCTCGCTCAAGCTCAAGGCCAACCCGACCGGCGGGTCGCTAAACCTCTCGATCCTGCCCGCCTTCGGGATGCACTGGCTGGCCCCGCGTCTGCAGGATTTCGCGCGGCGCCATCCGGAGGTGACGGTGAACCTCAGCACCCGGCTGAAACCCTTCGACTTCGCCGCCGACCCCTTCGACGCGGCGATCCATTTTGGTCAGAGGGACTGGGCGGGCGTCGCCTATCTGCCGATCATGCGCGAAGAGGTGCTGCCGGTCTGCGCTCCCGCGCTGATGCCGCCGAATGGCAATCATCCCGACTGGCTGCTGACCGCCCCACTGCTGCATCTCGACACGCGCCCGGACGCATGGGAACGCTGGTTCGCCGCGCGGGGTATGGAGGCGAACGGCCTCAGAGGCACGTTGTTCGACCAGTTTTCAACCATGATCCAGGCGACGATCCACGGGCTGGGCGTGGCGCTGTTGCCCAGCTATCTGGTGGCCCAGGACCTTGAGACCGGGCGGCTAGCGCTGGCCTGCGACGACCCGCCGGTCAGTCTGGGGGATTACTTTCTGGTCTGGCCGCAAAACCGCACCGACTCCGCGCCGCTGAGATCGTTTCGGAGTTGGTTGGAGGGGCAGGTGACACGGCAATCCGCTGAATGACCTTCACGTCAGTTGAATTTGGCGGCTGTCTGCAGTGAGAGCTTGGCGGCCACTCGGCATTCTTCGAAAGGTGCCGGGATGAATTGCAGGCATGCCTGCATCGCGATTGCATGGCGTTGGGCCTCAATTTCTGCTTTGACTGAAGCGCGTTGACTATAGCAGATGCGATCTCGCGCTTTGCAGAAAGCGCGAGACCTCAAGCCCAAGACTCGCCTCGATCGCAATCTGAAGATCCGTGTCCTTTTTGAATTCCGCCTCCAGTTCTGAGAATTTCCAGACAAGAATACGCGACGGCTTGACGGCAGTCACTGTAACCGGTGCGGTGAAACGCACGTCATTGTTCAAAAAGGCTGTGCCACCGAGAAAACGTCCCGCGCCGAGCGTGTCCACGTGTTTAGCGTCCATTTCGACGCCAACCTCTCCGCCGATGATGAGCGAAAGGTTCTCTACCCGCTCACCCTGCTTGAGCAGCGTGGCCCCCGCGGGAACAGATGTGGCGGAACCCATTCGAAGAAGCTTGAAAGCTTCCCGTTCGCCAAAGTTGCGAAGGGCGATTTCATACAAGTGTCGTTCTTCATCGCTGAAGGGCACGGGCCGGCGCTCCAGCAACAACCGTGTGATCCAGTAGATATTGATCGCTATGAAAAACAGGTTCCAGCCGATCGGTGCCCAAAGGGGGGCGCTCTGAAAATAGTAATACGGCAACAACAGAATTCCGCCGCCGACCGACAGAACCCGCAACCAGAAAATGTCCCTTACGGAGTAAGAAACAAGATAGAAGATGTTCGCGGCGTTGACCAAAAGATCCAGCCCCAGCATGTCGTCACCTCATCCATGGTATGCGGACAACGATCACCGTAGCTCAGGGTCAGAAAGGGGCAAAGTGCGATTGTGAAGGCTATCTTTGGGGTCAAAACTTCTTGGTATGGACGCCTGAAATTGTCTCGCTGAGGCGACATCGGCTGCAAACGCACTTCTCAAACGCGCAACGAATTTCGCAAACATTTTTGCAGTTCAGCACAGGCTCGTGCACCGATACTTCGAATAACAAACCGAACACCGCAGCGCACGAGCATCGCTCGTGCGCTGCCGGGTCCAACGGGAGGAGACGTTTTTGCAGAAAACGTCGACGACCGGCGGGAGCACTTCCGCCCCCGTCGCCCGGTCACACATCGAGCGATCGGGCAATGAGCTCCTTCATCACCTCGTTGGTGCCGCCATAGATCATCTGCACCCGCGCATCCGCATAAAGCCGTGCAATCGGATATTCCATCATGAAGCCATAGCCGCCGAAAAGCTGCAGGCACTCATGCATGACCTCGTTCTGCACCTCGGACCCCCAGTATTTGACCATTGAGGCGGTGGCCGCATCCAATTCGCCCCGCTCCAGTCTGGCGATGCAGTCGTTGACGAAACTGCGCAGCACCTCGGCCTTGGTCTTGCACTCGGCCAGTTTGAAGCGGGTGTTCTGAAAATCCATCACCCGCTGCCCGAACGCCTTGCGCTCCTGCACGTATTTCACTGTCTCGGCAAGGGCGAAATCGATGGCGCCCAGCGCCATGATACCGATGGTCAGGCGTTCCCACGGCAATTGTTTCATCAACTGATAAAAGCCCTGCCCCTCTTCCGGGCCGATGAGATTGGTCATCGGCACCTTGACGTCCTCAAAGAACAACTCCGCCGTGTCGTTGGCCTTCATCCCCAGCTTCCTGAGGTTGCGCCCGCGCCGAAAGCCCTCGGCTCCTTCGGTCTCGACCGCAATCAGCGATACACCGCGCGCGCCCTGCGCCTTGTCCGTCTTGGCCACCACAATCACTAGATCGGCGCTCTGGCCATTCGTGATGAAAATCTTGGAGCCGTTGATCCGGTAGGAATTTCCGTCTTTTTCCGCCGTCGTACGCACGGCCTGCAGGTCGGACCCGGTGCCCGGTTCAGTCATGGCAATTGCGCCGACCATTTCACCCGAGGCGAGCCCGGGCAGCCATTTCGCCTTTTGATCCTCGCTGCCATATGCGGTGATGTAATGGGTCACGATGGATTGGATGCCATAGCCCCAGCCTGCATCCCCGCGCGAGGTCTGCTCATAGATGGTGACCGCATCGAACCCCATCCCTCCACCGACGCCGCCGTATTTCTCGGGGATCGACCCGGCCATCAGGCCGGTGTCGCCGGCCTTGCGCCAGAAGTCGCGGTCGACCACGCCATTGTCGACCCAGGCTTCGATATTGGGGACAAGTTTGTCATCCAGAAACCGCCCCGCCATTTCGGCGAACATGCGATGTTCGTCGGTGACCCAGGCCGCAGTGTCGGTAAAAAGAGACATTCCAGTTCCTCCGATTCAGGCTTGGCAACAAGCTAGACAAATGCCCGTCCGCCGCCAATCTCGGTGACGCCGCGTTTCTTTCCGCGCAACGCCGCGTCGTTTGCGGTCATGCGGTGACACGATGGCGCGCGCCCGGTGCCGGGGGCGTCTCGGGTCCGCCTGCAAAACACTGGGCGATGGACATCCATTCGCGCGCGACCGCCCCCTCAACGATCAGGGATGTGTCGGCGATATTGCGGGTTTGGGCCACAACCCGCGCGAACTCGACCGCCGGGCCGGTGATGCGGTCGTCGCCCGAATCCCCGAACATCCAGAGCGCACCGGAAGGTGCAGTCAGCTCAAGCCGTGGCATGACGGCCGGCGCTTCGCGGCCACGCAGTTTGTAGGACCATCCAAAGGTATTGACCCCGAGGATCACGATGTTTTTGATCCTGTCCGTGTCCTGCCGCTCACGACCCAGAATATCGAACACCTCCTGCCCATGCGCCCATGTTTCCATCTGCCGGGCGGTGATGGAGGAACGGACGGACATGTCCGGCCCGACCCATTTCACCCGCTGCTTGGGGTCCAGCCCGGCCCAGCGCGTGCCCATGTCGCGACAAAGCCTGCGCCATGCCGCGCGCAGTTCTTCCCCCCTTTCGGGGATCATCGCGTTCTCGGTGGCGCGAAAACCGGCGGTTTGGATGCCTTTCAGAGTGTCTGCAAGCCGGTCCTGAAACGCATCCGGGTCGCGAAGAGAGAGATCGGCCATGCCATTCCAGAAATGCAGATGGACCAGTACGTCGTTCAGCGTCCAGCCCTTGAACTGAGTGACCGTCTGCCAACGGATGCCCGAGACATCGGCCAGGGCCTCGTCAAGCGCCATGCTCTCTTCCAGAAAGTCCCCTGCCTGCTCCATTACGCCTCCTCTTCGATCTCGAACATCGCGTCACCGGCCGCCAGTTGCTGACCCTCCGAGACGTGCACCCGCACGACGCGTCCATCTCTGGTGGCGGCGATCTGATGTTGCATCTTCATCGCCTCAAGTACCGCCAACGTCTGCCCCTTGCGTACCGTCGCCCCTTCCACCACATCCAACGCCTGCACCAACCCCGGCATCGGAGCGGTGATACAGCCGCTACCCGGCCCGGCATCCCCTGCGCGGCCTGCCCGCAACAGGCGCAGCGAGATCCGGTCGGACCCCACCGCCAGCATCACCTCGTCCTCCGAGACATGGGCTGCCGCTCGAATCCGTTCACCGTTGATACGGGCCTCGACATCCGGTGCGTGCCGCTCTGGCATCACATCGAAAGGCTGGCCGCCGATCACGATCTTCCAGCCGCCGGGAATGGCCGCTGCCGCAAGCTCCAGCCGCGATCCGGCAACGAGAACCGACAAACCGCGCGACGGCATCTGGGTATTTGACCAACCCAGCTGATCCGGCGCCACAAAGCCCGCACAGGCCAGCGCCTGGCTACGCGAGGCTTCGAGGAGAAGCGCCGCAGCCAAAGCAACCTGGCGGAAATCGGCGGGCGTGGAGGCCTTGGTTGCGACACCGCCGTCCAGAAACCCGGTCGTGGCCGTGCCCTGGGCGAAATCCGGATGTGACAGGATATCGGCCAGAAAACCGGCATTGGTCACTGTGCCCAGCAACACCGTATCCTGAACGGCCCGGATCAGGCGCATACGCGCCACTTCCCGCGTCGGGCCGTGGGCGATGATCTTGGCCAGCATCGGATCATAATGCGGCGAGATCGCCTGACCCTGAGCAATCCCTGCATCCACCCGCACCCCCGGTCCGGTGGCCGGTTTCCAAAGGTGGACCGGACCGGTTGCCGGAAGAAAGCCGTTGCCGGGATCTTCGGCATAGAGCCGCGCCTCGATCGCGTGCCCGCTCAGCGCCACCTCGTCCTGCCGTATCGGCAAAGGCTCGCCCTGCGCCACGGCAATCTGCAAGGCCACCAGATCGAGACCGGTAATCATTTCTGTCACCGGATGCTCGACCTGCAGCCGCGTGTTCATTTCGAGGAAATAGAACTCACCCCTGTCGTCGAGCAGAAACTCCACCGTTCCGGCACCCCGGTAATCGACGGCGCGCGCCGCCGCAATTGCAGCGGCCCCCATTCGGCCCCTCAATTCCGAGGTCATGATCGGGCAGGGGGCCTCTTCGATGACCTTCTGATGCCGGCGTTGGATTGAACAGTCGCGCTCACCCAGGTGAATGATGTTGCCGTGGGTATCGGCACAGATCTGAAACTCGACATGGCGCGGCGCGACGATAGCTTTTTCCAGGATCAGCTCACCCGAGCCAAAGGCATTGGCGGCCTCCGAACGCGCCCGCGCCAATGCGTTTTGCAGATCTCCGGGCGTGCCAACCAGCCGCAGGCCGCGCCCGCCGCCGCCCGCCGCCGCCTTGACCATCAGCGGATATCCAATCTGGTGCGCGGCCCCGATCAACGCAGCATCGGATTGATCCTCGTCATCATATCCGGGCACGCAGGGCACGCCGGTCGCGGCCATCAGGCGTCTGGCGCTGGCCTTGTTGCCCATTGTCCGGATGGCGTCCGGACCCGGGCCAATGAAAACCTGACCGGCCCGGGCAGCGGCTAGGGCAAACTCGGCGTTTTCAGACAGAAACCCGTATCCCGGATGGATGGCCCCGGCATCTGCCCGCCTCGCCGCCTCCAAAATCCGCCCGGCATTCAGATAGCTCTCGCCAACCGGCCCCTCACCGATCCAGACGGCATCATCGGCCAGTTTCACGTGGGGCGCAGCGGCATCGGCACTTGTGTACACTGCGACGGTCCGCAACCCCATGTCGCGCGCCGTGCGGATCACGCGCGCGGCAATCTCGCCCCGATTGGCGACAAGTATGCTGTCGAACGCCATACTCAGAACCTCGCCACGCCGTAAGCACCGGGTTTGACCTTGCGCGCCCGGCCTTCCAGACAGGTTTCCAGGCAGAACCCCAGAACACGACGGGTATCGCGCGGGTCGATGACCCCGTGATCGAGGCATCGCCCGGAGGTATAGAACGCTCCGGCCTGCCGGTCGAAATGCGCCGCGATCCGCGCGCTTTGTTTGGCGAGCCGATCTTCGTCCACGTCCTCGCCTTTGCGTACTGCCGCCGCTCGGGCCACCATCGCCATGGTGCCGGCGGCCTGCTCTCCGCCCATGACACCCGTTGTCGCGTTGGGCCAGGCGAACAGGAAATCCGGCTCATAGGCAAAGCCCGACATACCATAATTTCCCGCCCCGAAACTCGCCCCGATATACAGGGTGACGCGCGGTACATCGACCGATGTCACCGCCTGTATCATCTTGGCCCCGTGCTTGATCATCCCCGCCTGTTCGTATTCGGAACCGACCATATAGCCGGTGGTATTGTTCAAAAAGATCAGCGGAGTATCGGCCTGACCGCACAGCTGAATGAACTGCGCCGCCTTGGTTGCCCCCGCCGGGTCGATCGGCCCGTTATTGCCGACGATCCCCACCGCGATACCATTGATTGCCGCCTGCAGGCAGATGGTTGAAACACCATAGCCCGGCTTGAAATCCCGAAAATCCGAGCCGTCGACCACGCGCGCCACCACCTCGCGCACATCGTAGGGAACGCGATAGTCGACCGGGACCAGTCCGGCGATATCCTCTATGTCATATTCCGGCTGCGCGAACTTGCCCACCTGCCGCACGGGAAGGGATTTGTTCCAGTTCAGCCGGGCGATCACATCGCGGGCGATCTCGACCCCATGCGCGTCATCTTCGGCCAGGTATTCGACCAGCCCGCTGGTTTGCGCATGCATCTCGGAACCGCCGAGATCGCGGTCATTGGCTTTCTCACCGGTTGCGGCATGCACAAGGGCCGCCCCGGCCAGCGCTGCCATGCCGTTCTTTTTGACGCCGATCACATAATCCGCCAGCCCCGGCATATAGGCCCCGCCTGCGGTCGAAGGCCCATGTAGCACCGCCACGTTCGGCAAACCGGCCGCCGAAAGCCGCGCCAGATTGCGAAACAGCTTGCCGCCATTGGCCCACAGCTCGACCCGGTATTCCATCAGATTCGCCCCGGCGCTTTCCACCAGATGCACAAAGGGCAGTTTCTGCTTCAGTGCGATCTCCTGTGCCGACAGAAAGGTTGCCGCCGTCATCTCGACCATCGCACCGGCCTTGATGCCGCTGTCGTCGACGACAACCATGCAGCGCACCCCCGAGACAAAGCCGATCCCGGCAATGATCGACGCTCCGGGCACGGATGTGGTGGGTTCGTCCGTGTCCACAAGATAACCGGCCAGACTGTGCAGCTGCAAAAACGGCATGCCGGGGTCCAGCAACCCCGCCAGCCTGTCACGCGGGGTCAATTGCCCGCGCTCGGCCATCCGTGCGCGCCGTTGTTCGGACAGGGTCACCGCACGCGCTTCCAGAGCGCGCAACTCGCCCGCCAGCTTCAGCATACCCGCACGATTTCGAGCAAAGGCGTCATTGTCGCGGTCAAGCTGGCTGACAAATTTCATGGCGCCCTCCGTTGATACTGTCCGACCGACCCGGGGTTGCACGACCTTGTTTGGTTTCGTTCCAGGGCGCGCTTTCCGGATCACCCTTATTGGTTTCAGGTTGCCGCCATGCACCTTAACGGTCAACGGTCAGCAATCGCAGGCGACGTCACGGAACAAGTCCGCGCCCGGAGCGGAAACAGGCAAGACCCGGCCGTGCAAGACGCCCGCGTGAGGCCCGCCGGGCCGAATCTGCGCGACGTTTCCGGGAGATTTTCGACTCGCCCGCCGCGCGACAGACGGGACCAGCAAAGCAATTGCGACCGACGTTAGGCGGCCAGTTCAGCATCCAGCAGAACCTGTGCCGCCGCCCTGGCATCTTCGGCGGGCCGGCAATTGCCGAGAAGAACCGCAGTCACGATTGCACCTTCGGTGAGCAACAAAATCTGACGTCCCAGCCTTTCCGGGTCGCGCGCGCCCGCCTTGCGGGTCAGTCGCATGAAATGTTCCAGCAGCAGCCGCTTGTGTTCCGCCGCCTGAACGTGGATCGGGTGATTTTTTTCCTGAAACTCGGCCCCGGCCTTAATGAACAAGCAGCCGCGAAAACCGTCCTGCTCCAGCCATTCGCCCAACACGTCGAAACCGGCAAGCAACTGGTCGGCCGGACCGTCCGCCAACTCATCGACACGGCGCAGATACCAGTTGCGGAAATTTTCGTCGCGCAAACGCAGTGCCGCCAGGATCAAATCTTCCTTGGTCCGGAAATGCTTGTACATCGACGTTTTCGAGACACCGGTTTCGACCACCAGCTTATCCATTCCGGTGGCGTGAAATCCGTCGCGGTAAAAGACCTCCAGCGCTTTTCTGACCAGCTCATCCCGCTTGTTCGGACGCATGATTCGGCTCCATAGTGTACCGATCTGTACATATTATCTGTGACGCTGGAATGCAAATTTTTCTATTATTTTAATATAAAACAACGATTTGCAAATGTCGTCATTCGAACGTGAAAAATGTTGCAACATCATCGCTTGAAATAGTTTACCGATCAGTACACCCTAAATTACACAGAACGCCAACCACTACACCACAGGAGATGATCGATGCGACGCCATGCCAGCCTGTTTCCTTCCCAACATCTGCCCCTTCTGCTGGCCCTGGCCATTTTCGCGGCCATGATCGTATGACGGTAGTCGCCCAAATGAACCGCCCGCCCCTGCCGCCCTTCTCGCGGGAAAGCGCCGTTCAAAAGGTGCGCATGGCTGAAAACGCATGGAACAGCCGCGACCCCAATATCGTGACACCCGCCTATACCGAAGACAGCCAGTGGCGGAACCGCGCCGAGTTTCTGACCGGGCACGGCCAGATCCACGCCTTTCTGACCCGCAAATGGCACCGCGAACTGGACTATCGTCTGATCAAGGAACTGTGGGCCTTTGCCGAAAACCGCATCGCCGTTCGTTATGCCTATGAATGGCGGGATGACAGCGGACATTGGTTCCGCTCATATGGAAACGAGAACTGGGAATTTGCCAATGACGGCCGCATGGCCCGGCGTCACGCATCGCTGAACGATCTGACGATCACCGTATCGGAACGTCTGTTTCACTGGCCCCTTGGCCCCCGTCCCGACGACCATCCCGGTCTGTCCGATCTGGGTCTTTGAAAGGAACCGAAATGCCCCGTGCCTTTTCCGAACTGACCTTTACCCCCTCTGTACGCGCCCATCAGGAACGGATGGGTTCGGCCGCAACCTATGCGAAATTCATCGACGCAGGCCCGCAACAGGGGCATCAGATCGGTCCGGCCGAAAAAGCCTTTATCGAAAGCCGTGACGGATTCTACCAGGCGACCGTGTCCGAGACCGGCTGGCCCTATGTCCAGTATCGCGGCGGCCCCGCCGGATTTCTGCGCGTTCTTGGCCCGCAAACCATCGGATACGCGGATTTTTCAGGCAACAAGCAGTATATCTCGCGCGGCAATCTGGACGGCAATGACCGGGTCGCGATGATCCTGATGGACTATGCCAACCAGCGGCGGCTAAAAATCCTCGGCCGGGTCGAGTTCACCGAAGGTGAAGCCGCAGCCGCCAGCCTGTTCCCCGCAGGTGCCGATGCGACGGCAGAACGGGCGGTGATCATCCGCGTCGAAGGTCTGGACTGGAACTGCCCGCGCCACATCACACGCCGCATGACGGAAGAGGAGTTCGGCCCTTATCTTCACGCATTCGGCGTAAAGCTCGGCAAGCTCGAGGCCGAGAACAAGCTTCTGAAAGAAGAGCTGGCCAAAGTCCGGAACGACGCCTAGGCGGCGTTGCAGACAAACCCCTGACTATACCGTCACAGTTTCGGCCTGCGACCTGAGCCAGCTTACAAAGCTCTTGACCGCAGGCCGCAATACACCCTGCCGTGTTTCGATATAATAGACCCCGAACAGCTTTTCCGAAAACAGTTCGACCACGCGCCCTGTCTCGATGTCCTCCTGGAAAAAGGCGCGGCTGGTGAAGGTGACACCATCCCCTCGCCGCACTGCCTTCATGATCAGGTTTCCTGGCATCTGATGAACAATGAGAGGGCGGTCGGGCACCACACCGTGAAAGGTCAGCCATTCCGCGGCCTCATTGGTTCCAAGCTCTTGTAGCCAGGGCAGATCCATCAAAGAGGCCGGATGGGACAGGTCACGCCCGGCGACCAGTTCCGGGGCACCGATCATGACCATGTCCGACAGCAACAGCGTATCTACGTCGCTGACCGGGCGGCGCTTGTCCCGGTAGCGGATGGCCACGTCGATACCTCCTGGCTTCAATTCGACCACTTCGGCGGTCGGGTTCAGCATCAGCGTGATGTCCGGATTGACCTGCTGAAAAGCCGCCATGCGTGGCAGCAGCCATTCCACTGCGAATGCGGGGGACATAGTGATCTGTACCGGCCTGCTGGCGACACTTTCGGTCAGACGTTCGACGCCGCGCCCGATAGTGGCAAACCCAAGCTCAAGATCACGCGCCAGCGCCGTGCCCTCACCGGTCAGGTCCACTCCGCGGCCTGATTTTTTCACCAGCGGTATACCCAATCGGTCCTCCAGCAACCTGACCTGCTGACTGACAGCGGCGTGGGTGACATTCAATTGTTCGGCGGCGCGCGTGAAGCTGCCTGCCTCGGCCAGAACCGTAAAGGCGCGCAGTCCATTGAGCGGTGGAAGCTTCTGCCAGTCCATTTGATAGTTTTTCTAACAATAATAGATTTTTTCTTTGTTGCATGCGCTCCAATTATATTCAAGCTTTAGGGTATCATTGGCGAAACCCGTCAACCAGACATGAAAGTCATTCTTCGCGGTCGCTACCGCAGAGAGAGGTTACAAATGACCGACCAGGTTACCCGACACGAGGGCGGATGCTATTGCGGTGCCGTCAGATACCGGATCGACCGAACGCCCGAATTTTCTGCCCATTGCCATTGCCGCTCGTGCCAGATGGCAATGGGCGCGGCCTTCGCGACCTGGGCCAAGGTTTCGGCCACCGAGTTTTCCGTCACCAAGGGTGCGATCAAATATTGCGAAAAGACGCCCGGCATCCGGCGCGGTTTCTGTGGGGATTGCGGAACCACGCTGACCTATGCCGCAGGCCACGAGGTCGAAGGACAGGACTGGAGCCGGGACGCCTGGTTTGCCGCCGTAACGCTGGACGACCCGTCCATCGTCGCGCCACAGAACCACGTCTTTGTCTCGCACAAACAGCCCTGGATCACTTTGCCCGAGGGCGCCCCCGCCTTCGACACGTTCTGAACCACTTCAAACCCGCGAAAGGAGCAAGCGATGACACAGTCGTTTTCATATGCCTGCAAGGATTATCCCGGCATGGAAGCCTGCCCCGGCAAGGTTGTGGCCGCCACCGAGGATGAAGTCTGGAAACTGATGGAACTGCACGCCGTCGTCGCCCATGGCGAAGACCCCTCGGCCTGGAGCGACGCAGACCGCGCCGAACTGGCGAAACTGATCAAAACGGGGTGATTGGTCAATCGCAGGGGCTCCGCCCGTTCGGCGCTGAAATCGGTCCACCGGGCCGATTTCCGGGCACGCCTCACCCCATCCAGCGCCGGACCGGCGCGTTGCTTTCCTCCAGCGGCTGGCACACCACATCAACCAGTGTCGGCCCGTCATGCGCCACCGCCTCGGCCAGCACCTTCTCCAGATCATCCGGGTTTTCCACCCGCCAGCTCTTGACGCCAAAGGCCGCCGCCACCTTTGCCTGATCGGTATGGCTGAAATCCACGTTGTAATAGCGCGCATCCTTGTCGGCGAACTGGCTGGCTTTGATCCAGCCGAAATTCGAGTTCGAGAACACCACATAGGTGACCGGCGCCCCCGCCCGGCAGACCGTCTCCAGCTCACCGCAGGTGAAGCCGAAGGACCCATCCCCCATCAACGCCACGGTCTTGGACGCAGGTCGCCCGAACCAAGCCCCCAGCGCGGCGGACAGAGAATAACCCAGCGCCCCATGCGCCCGGTTGGTGATGAAATGGCGGCCCGGTTTCGGAAGCTGGTAATAAGCCGAGAAATAAGGACAGCTGGTGCCGGGGTCGGACACCACGGTGGCATCCTCGGGCAGCACCTTCATCAGGGCCGAGATCACCCGCTCGGGCCGGATCGGTGCCTGAGACGATTGTGCCAGCTTTTCGAACACCTCGAACTTGCGCTTCTTCTTCTCGGCCACCGCCGCCGCACCACCAAAGGTCTCGCCCCCCTGATCGCGCCCGTCCAGCACCGCGTTCACCTCGGCCAGCGCCAGGCGCAGGTCGCCCACAACGGCCACTTCGGTCCGGTAATTGGCGTTCATCACCAACGGGTCATTGTCGAAATGCACCACCCGCGTGCCGGGCTTGGGCGCCTCCCATCGCGCGGTGGTGGTCGAGCCGGCGCGGCAGCCCATGAACACCACCAGATCGGCGGCCTCCATCATCTCCCACGTCTCATCGGTCCCGCCATTCGAACCGACAACGCCCAGACAGTTCGGATGGGTCTCGGCCAGCGAGCCCTGCCCCGAGATCGAGGTCGCGACAGGTATGTCAAGACGCGTTGCCAGACGGTCCAGCTCCTCCCAGGCCTGCGCGATCACCACGCCGCCGCCGCAAACAATCAGCGGGTTTCTGGCCGACAAAATCGCCTCGACCGCCGCCTGAGCCGCACCCGGCGCGGGGGCCTGCGGATAGGCCGGGTAGCTTGCTGTCGCGGTGTCGGCCCAGATATCCGAGGCATCGACGGCATCGTACTGCACGTCATAAGGCAGCCCGATATGCGCCGCGCCCGATCGCCCCGTGGTCATCGCCCGGAACGCCGCCCGAATCATGCGCGGGATATGATCGGAGCGCTTGATCACCGTGTTCCACTTGGTCAGCGGCGCCATCAGAGCCTCCTGATTCACCTCGGTCAGCGGGTATTTTCCATATGACGCGACCGAAATGTCCGTGGTGATCCCCAGAACGGCATAGGAACTTTCCGACGCTTCAATCAGTCCCGGCAGGATATAGGTCGCGCCGCCGCCCGACGGCCCCTCGGCCACGCCCACACGCCCGGTCACGCGGGAATAGCCGTCGGCCATGTAGGTCGCGCAGCGCTCGTCCCGGGTCAGCACATGAGTGATGTTGTGATCCAGCCGCAGCATAGCGTCATAGAACGGCAGCGTAGTGTCGCCGCACAGGCCAAATATGTGCTGCACACCCTGCGCCTCAAGCATCCGCACCATCGCCTCGGCGCCGTTCATCTGATTGCTCATGCCATTTCCCCGCGTAATCGTGTTCAAAATTGTATACAGTTTTGCATTATACCTTGCACGCATGTCAATCCCATTCTAATGTGACCGTGAAAAGGAGCGGACATGGCGAAAGCGGAAAGCAATGTGGACCGGCTGTACGAGGCGCTGCGGCGCATGGCGTCGGATTTCGCCTTCAAGCCCGACGCGCGCATCAACGAAAGCGCGCTGGCGACCGAGTTGCACGCCTCGCGCACCCCGATCCGCGAGGCGTTGAACCGGCTTGTGGCCGAGGGTTTCCTGACCTTTAAGTCCGGGCGCGGCTTTTTCTGCCGCTCGCTCTCGCCGGAACTGGTGATGGACCTTTACGAGGCCCGCGTCGCGGTAGAAGTCGAAGCCGTGCGGCTGGCCTGCAAACGCGGCACCGACCCGGCCATCGCCGCGCTGAGGCTGGAACTTGACGAAATCGCGCCGGATTATACTCCCGACGCCGATCCCGAACAGCTTTTGGCGATGGACGAACGGTTTCACAGCCAGTTGTGCCAGCTTTCCGGCAATGCAGAACTGTGCCGGATGCTGACCAATCTGAATGACCGCATCCGCTATCTGCGGGTGATCGACTTGCGCCGCCTGCGCGAGACCGCGCCCGACGGGCAATCCATGGTCTCGGCTCATCGCCGCATTCTGGACGCCATCGCCGCCCGCGACGCGGACGAGGCCGCAGCCCGGATGCGCGCTCATATCGAACGCCGCCGCGAAGGTGCGACACAGGCAGTGCGCGAAGCGTATGCCCAACTCTACGTTCCTGATCTCTGAGGCCCCCATGTCTGTTCAGTCCGGTGGAAAAACCGTCTTTGGCGCCGCAGTCGGCATCCTGATGCTGGAAACCCGCTTTCCCCGCATCCACGGCGACATGGGCAACGCCGCGACCTGGCCCTTTCCGGTGCATTACCGGGTGGTGCGCGGCGCCTCGCCCGACAAGGTGGTGCGCGGCAACCCGAAGGAACTGCTGGATACATTCATCGAGGCGGGGCGCGATCTGGTGGCCACCGGCGCCGACGGCATCACCACCAATTGCGGCTTTCTGGCGCTGGTGCAGGACGAACTGCGCGAGGCCCTGGGCGTGCCGGTCGCAACCTCCTCGCTGATGCAGGTACCGATGGTACAGGCAATGCTGCCGCCGGGCAGGAAAGCCGTGATCCTCACCATCTCCAAGGCCACGTTGACCGGCGCCCATCTGAAAGCGGCAGGCGTACCGCTGGACACGCCAATTTACGGCACCGACGGAGGCCGCGTCTTTACCCGGGACATTCTGGGTGACGCTCCGCATATCGACTTCGAAGCATGTCGGCTGGATCTGCTGGATGCCGCATCAGAAATCACCGCAAAAGAGCCGGACGCCGGCGCGATCGTGCTGGAATGCACCAACATGGTCCCCTATGCCGCAGATATCCGCAAGCGCACGGGCCTGCCCGTCTATTCGATCTATTCGATGATCGAATGGTTTCAGGCCGGCCTCATGCCGCGAAAATTCGCGCTGGAACTGGACGACCCGCGCCACTGAGGCACATTCCGCCGATGGCATTTCCACAGAAAAAGTGATTGTCACAGCCATCCGGACATCGGACGGGGTTGCCCTTTGGGCCGGGCTTTGCTTTGTCTCGGCAGAACATCCCGGCCACCATAAGACAAGGTCCGGCCGGGCAATCGGGAGGATCATCTGATGGCAAAAGTTGCGTTCCTTGGCCTCGGCGTCATGGGTTATCCCATGGCCGGGCATATTCAGGCCGCGGGCCATGACGTCACCGTCTACAACCGAACCGCCGCCAAGGCCGAAGCCTGGGTTGCGGAACATGGCGGCGCGATGGCCGCGACGCCGGAGACAGCCGCGCAGGGGGCCGAGTTCGTGATGGCCTGCGTCGGAAACGACGACGATCTGCGCATGGTCTGCACCGGCGAAGGCGGGGCATTTCGCGGCATGGCCGAAGGCGCGGTGTTCGTCGATCACACCACCGTATCAGACAAGGTAACGCACGAGCTTTACGAGGCGGGCCACGCCAAGGGCATCGCCTTTGTCGACGCCCCGATCTCGGGCGGTCAGGCAGGGGCCGAAAACGGGGTCCTGTCGATCATGTGCGGCGGCGACCAATCTGCCTATGACCGGACCGAGCCGGTGATGCAGATCTATAGCAAGATTTGCCGCCGTATCGGTGACAGCGGTGCCGGGCAAAAGACCAAGATGTGCAACCAGATCGCCATCGCCGGATTGGTTCAGGGCCTGAGCGAGGCACTGCATTTCGCTGAAAAGGCGGGGCTGGACGGGCGGGCGGTGGTCGAGGTGATCAGCCAGGGTGCAGCCGGAAGCTGGCAGATGTCGAACCGCTACGAGACGATGCTGGACGACCATTTCGAACATGGTTTCGCGGTGGACTGGATGCGCAAGGATCTGGGCATATGCCTGGACACGGCCAACGAAACCGGGGCATCGCTGCCGGTCACCGCCCTGGTCGACCAGTTCTACAAGGATGTCCAAAAGCTGGGCGGCGGGCGTTGGGATACGTCGTCGCTGATCAAGCGCCTGCGCGCGCTGGATTGACACAGCTGGTATCGAGATGAAAGGACACCGGAACCGATGAGCGGCGACACGGCATTCTGGGCCGAGGCCCTGCACAGGCATTGGGGCATTCAGGCCAGGCTGACACGGCTGGATGGCGAATATGACCTGAACTTTCTGGCCGAGGGCGCGAATGGACAGGATCATGTCCTGAAGGTGATGCGCGCTGGTTGCAATGCCGGTCTGGTGGACCTGCAGATCAAGGCGCTGGAGCATATCGCCTGTGAGGCACCCGGCCTGCCCTTTCCGGGCGTGATACCGGCCCTGGACGGCAGCCGGCTTCCCGAACTCACGGACGCAAACGGTGAGCGCAGGCTTGTCTGGCTGCTCGAAAAACTGCCGGGGCGCTGCTATGCGAAATCCGCGCCCAAGACCGAAGACCTGATTATGAAACTGGGCCGGGTGCTGGGCGCGACCGACCGGGTGTTGGAAAGTTTCGATCACACTGGGCTGCATCGCGACGGCTTTAAATGGGATCTCATGCAGGCCGGTTGGATCGCCAGTCATCTCGACGCTATCGAAACGCCGTCCCGCCGCGCGATCATTCAAGAGATTTCCGACGCTTATAAGGCGGTGTCCGGCAAGCTCGAGGGTTTGCCAAAACAGGCCATCCACAATGACGCCAACGACTATAACATTCTCGTCGAAGGCGAATTGGACGAGCGACGGGCGGTCTCGGGGCTGATTGATCTGGGCGATATGTGCGCCGCGCCCCGTGTCTGTGAGGTGGCGATTGCCGGAGCCTACGTCATACTCGATCACCCGCACCCCGAAAGGGCGCTGGTCGCGCTGGTTCGCGGCTTTCACGCTGCAAACCGCCTGAGCCGCCAAGAGGTCGATCTGATTTGGCCCCTGCTCAGAATGCGGCTGGCGGTTTCGGTGGTGAATTCCACGCTGATGGCGATTGAAAATCCCGGCGATCCGTATGTGACGATCAGTCAGGCCCCGGCCTGGCGGTTTCTGGAAAATGCCACCGTCAACGGCGGTTTGATGCCCGCGCGGCTGCGTGTGGCCTGCGGGCTGTCGGTAACGGACGGGGCGGAACGTATCCACGCCTATCTGAACGATCACCGAGGCGATTTCGCCGAACTTTTCGGGCAGGACCTGTCGGATATACCGATGGGGTCCCTGTCCGTCGAAAACTCGCTTTGGCCGCAGAACCCGTTTCACATGCCACCGGAGGAAGCAGCCCGGGTCGGCGAGGAATTCGGAGAGGGCTTCTGGCTGGGCTACTACAACGAACCCCGGCTGATCTATGCCGAACCGGCATTCCGCCGGGGGCCGTGGAAAGCCAGCGACCGGCGCACCGTGCATCTGGCGGTGGATGTGTTTGCTCCGGCTGGAACCATCCTCTACGCGCCGATGAGCGGGCGGGTCGAAGCGGTCGAGAACCGGGCCGAGCATCTGGACTATGGCGGGGTGGTGATCCTGCACCACGAAACGCCCGAAGGCGATGCCTTCTTTACCCTCTATGGCCACCTCGACCCCGAGATTTGTGAGCGGTTGAAACCGGGCGATCCGGTGGCACAGGGTTCGGCATTCGCCAGACTGGGCGATGTCAGCCGGAACGGCGGCTGGGCGCCGCATGTGCATTTCCAGCTGGCGCTGACCACGGCAGGCATGGGAAACGACTGGCCCGGTGTTGGTGACCCCGACGAGATGGACCTGTGGCATGCGGTCTGCCCGAACCCGGCCGCGATGCTGAACCTGCCGGACGACAAGGTGTTCTATCGCCCGACCGACAAGGCGAAAGTCCTGGCCGAGCGACAGGCGCGTTTTGGCGGCAACCTGTCACTGACCTATGACGATCCTGTGATGCTGGTGCGCGGCTGGAAGCACCATCTGTTCGACGAATGGGGGCGGCCCTATCTGGACGCCTACAACAACGTTCCCCATGTGGGTCATGCGCATCCCCGCATTCAGGCGGTAGCGGCGGATCAGCTGCGCCGGATGAACTCGAACACCCGTTATCTGCACCCTGCACAGACCGCGTTTGCAGACAAGGTGCTATCGAAAATGCCCGATCATCTTGAGGTCTGTTTCTTCGTCAATTCCGGCACCGAGGCCAACGAACTGGCCCTGCGCCTGGCGCGCGCGCATACCGGCGCCAGGGGGATGGTGACGCCGGATCACGGCTATCACGGCAATACGACCGGCGCGATCGACGTCTCGGCCTACAAGTTCAACAAGCCCGGCGGAGTGGGCCAGGCCGACTGGGTGGAGCTGGTCGAGGTCGCCGACGACTATCGCGGCTCGTTCAAGCGCGACGACCCCGACCGCGCCACGAAGTTCGCGAATTTCGTCGACCCCGCAGTCGCCGCTCTGCAGGAAAAGGGCCACGGCGTTGCCGGGTTCATCGCCGAGACCTTCCCCTCGGTCGGCGGACAGATCATCCCGCCCAAAGGATACCTGCCTGCGGTTTACGAAAAAATCCGCGCGGCGGGCGGCATCTGCATCGCTGACGAGGTGCAGACCGGATTGGGCCGGCTGGGCGAGTATTACTTTGGCTTCGAACATCAGGGCGCGTCGCCGGATATCGTGGTGCTGGGCAAACCTGTCGGCAACGGGCACCCTCTGGGTGTTCTGGTCACGACCAGGGCCATCGCCGAAAGCTTTGACAACGGCATCGAGTTCTTTTCGACCTTCGGCGGCTCGACCCTGTCCTGCCGGATCGGCAAAGAGGTGCTGGACATCGTCGATGACGAGGGCCTGCAGGACAACGCCCGCGTCATGGGTGAGCGCCTGATGGCCGGGCTACGCCGGATCGAGGCCGAGTTCGGATGCGTCGGGGATGTACGCGGAATGGGGTTGTTTCTGGGCGTGGAACTGATCAACCCCGATGGCTCGGAAGGCACCGAGATCTGCAAATACGTCAAGAACCGGATGCGCGACCATCGTATTCTGATCGGCAGCGAAGGACCAAAGGACAACATCCTGAAAATCCGCCCGCCGCTGACCATCGAGGCCGAGGATGCGGACATGATCCTTTGGGCCTTGCGCGAGGTTCTGGCTGAAGTGGCGGATTTCACTCCGCCCCCGGATTGCGATCACGAGCACCATCACCAAGGGTGCGGCTGCTGCTGACGCGCGCTGGTGCCCGGTATCAGTGCAGAAGTCCGCTCTGCTCTACACGGTCCGGGCGGATGCCAAACCCGGTTCCCGAGACGCGGCGCAAGGCCAGTCCAAGCTGCTCGGACAAGGCAACGAGTGCAGGCGCAAAATCCGGGCGCACAATCAGGGATGCCATCATCAGGGCATCTTCGCGCGCACCATCCGAGGCCGCCGCAACCATATGGGCGAAACAGCTTTCGTCCGCGCCCAGACAGGCACATCCCGCTCCGTGTCGAACAAGCGGGCGCCGACCATAGCGGGCACAGAGCATACAGATCTGCGTCAACGCCGCGGATACCGATGGGTCATCCCCGACAGTTTCGGCCCTTTCCAGCGCGTGGTCCCCGTTCCCGACCAGAGCCATGTCACTCCAATGTCGCAGGATGACGACCGCGCCCGCTTCGACCGGGCCGAGATCAGACAACCTGCCCACCGCGGCACCGCCGCGCGAAACTGCGCCGCTCATTTTGTCAGGATCAATTTACCCGCGCGGGTGATGCGCAAGGTATAAAGCTGATCCCCCAACGCGATATGCGCAAGGTTTCCGCCCCCGGTCAGATCTTCGGCCTTGTGGGCGGGCAGCATTTGAACGGCATACCCCTGAGCGGGCGTCGGGTTTTGGGCATTCATCGGATCGTCTCCAGATTTTGAGGTCACGAACTTGCTCCGTTCACAAGCCGGAGAGACCACGCCGCACCGGCCACTGCATTCGCATTCGTTCCCTCATTGACGCTTCTGGCTGACCCGTTTTGCGGGGTGGCTGCTGCTTTTACCTTAATCTGATTATTTTACTAAGGTATGTCAAGCGCGGATTTTTGGACTTCATTTACCAAATATCATTCATTAAAATGAATGTGATTATGCGTACAGGAGGATTCATCATGCCCATGACACGCCGCTCGTTTCTGACGGCAACTGCGGCCACGGCCGTTCTGACCGCACGGCCGATCTGGGCGACAGCGCAAATCAGTCTGGGTCAGGCCCGCATCACCACCCTCAGCGACGGATATCTGAGCCTGCCCTCAAGCTTCGTTTTCGGGTCGATGCCACAGGACGATCTGGCCCACATTCTGGCTGAATACGGCGTGAACACCGGGACGCTGGAAACACCCTGCAACGTGACGCTGCTCCAGGATGAAGACCGGAATGTTCTGTTCGATACCGGATCCGGCCCCGGCTTTCAGGGCAGCGCGGGCAAGTTGCCGGAGGCACTGGAGGTTGCCGGCCTGACGCCCGACGATATCACGCATGTTGTATTCACCCATGGCCACCCGGATCATCTTTGGGGCGTTATGGATGATTTCGACGAGCCCCTGTTCGCCAACGCACGGCATATGATGGGCACGGCCGAGTGGGATTATTGGTGGAACCCGGAAACCGTGAATCAGGTTGGTGCGGACCGCGCCGCGATGGCGGCCGGGGCCAAACGCCGTTTGGAACTTCTGGAAGGTTCGATCCATCTCTTTGATGACGGCGATGAATTAATTCCCCGAGTTGCGGCACGTGCCACCTATGGCCACAGCCCGGGCCATATGTCCTTCGAACTTCGCAGCGGTTCCAACGCGGTGATGATCGCAGGTGATGCGGTGATCAACCATCATGTGGCATTCGAACGGCCGGACTGGCATTCAGGGTCCGACCAGGATCAGGCAATGGCGGCGAAATCCCGCATGGGTCTGCTGGATCAACTGGCGACCGAGCAAATTCAGATCGTTGGCTTTCACTTGTCGCACGGCGGCATCGGGCAAGTAGAGCGCAAGGGGGATGCCTATCGCTTTGTTCCGCTGGGCGCCTAGACATGGAATAATGGTGGGTGAGGCTTGCGGCTGGATTTCATCGCGCCACCCTGTCATTGATCGGGCACGGCAATCCCGGAGGCGTCATGACTTCACCTATCGTATTCGATCTTGACGGCACCCTGGTCGACAGCGCGCCGGACATCGCGGCGGCGGTCAACCGAATGCTGGATGCAGAGGGCGTCGCACCGCTTGAGGTCGAAACGGTCGTGGGTTTCGTCGGAAACGGCCTGCCAAATCTGGTTGGACAGGTGATCCGGCATTGCGCGCTGGACATGTCTGCCCATCCCCGGCTGACCAGAGCGACACTGGACCACTACAACGCGGCACCCAGCGACAGCACCGCACCCTATCCCGGTATGATTGCCGCACTGGAGATGCTGAAGGAACGCGGGCATCCGATGGGCATTTGCACCAACAAACCGGAAAGCGCCGCACGACTGGTTCTGGGCAATCTGGGGATGGCCGCCTTTTTCGATGCGGTCATCGGAGGCGATTCTCTGAATGTCCGCAAACCCGACCCTGCTGCCTTGTGGGCCACCTTCGATTTTTTGCCGGACGGCCCGCGCCTTTATGTCGGTGACAGCGAGGTGGACGCGGAAACCGCGCAGCGCGCCGAGGTACCGTTTCTATTGTTCACGCAAGGTTATCGCAAACGCCCCGCCGAGGAATTGCCCCACGCCGCGAGCTATGACGACAGTTCGCAATTGCCGAAACTGGTCGAAAGCCTGTTGGCCGCCTCAGCAGGCTAAAAGCATCAGGCGTCAAGCAGGCGCCATGCCTCTATCAACCCCCGAAGCGTCATGCCCGCGTCATCCGCCAGCGCCGCCGGAACGCCCTGCGCCGACAGGGCATCGACGTAGAGACCGGCCAACGGGCCGACTCCGATCACTGCCAGTTGCTGGCCCAGCCAGAACGGGCGCGCCGCGGCCAGTTCGGCCCCGATCAGGGCGCCATGAATGCGGGCGCTGGCCACCGGAGACTCCAATCCGTTCATGACGCATTCGGCATGGACCCCATAGAGACGGGCAAAGATGCGCTCGGGTTTGGCGAGGGCGTCTTCGAGAGCTGTGGCAAAGGCGGCGCGGTCAATGCCCTCTGCTGCCACTGCCGATGCGGTGGCCGGAATACTCACCATGGCCGAGAGCATGGAACCGGTCAGAAAGGTCTGGAAGCTGACGATTTCTCCGGCGCTGACATGTACCCACCGGGTTTCGGGCCCGGTCAGGCAAACAACGCCGTCCCAATCCTTGTTGAGCGCCAGAAACCCCGCCACGCGGGTCTCATCGCCCTGCATCATGTCCGCCGGCGTGGTCTGCCGTATCCCAGGCAGCACATGAAGGTCCATCCGGTCGTCGCCCAGTGAAACCGACCATGTTCCGTCCGGGAAGGGTTTGCAGGGCACTGCCCGACCCATCGGCCCGAGCGCGCCGCAGGCCACCACCGGAACGGTGCCCTGCCCCAGCCAGGGAAAGAGAAGATCGATCAGGGCGTCTCTGGCAGGTTTTTCGATATCCTGCCGCTCTGCCCGGTCCAGCACATCCGCGCCGCGCATGGCCCAGGCCCGCTGCCGGGACTGCCCCCAATCCACCGCAATCCATTCGGGCGTCATCGGATTCGCTCCGTTTCAATCGATTCCTCGGGTCGTTCTAGGCAAGCGGGGCATCCGGCACCAGTCCGAAGCGGCAATTTCCATACCGTACAGTGCCCGCTCTAAGGATAGGAAAGCGGCAGGCCCAGCAATTCATCGAGCTGCCGCGCGATCCAGCCATGCGGGATGAAGTGACCGCCGGGATGGGTGTCGAGCGTCACACGGCCCGAGGCGCAATCGTTCCAGGCCACACGCGAAAGCTTCAGAAAGGGAACTTGCTGCCAGTCGCCCTGCGGCGTTGCCTGGTGACAGCCGTTCCTTTGCCGCCACAGGGCGACAGGATAGGTGGTGTCGCCGCCGGGGCCGTAAGGGAAATCCATCACCGTATCGTCCAGCCCGTGCACGTGGCGCACCTCGGTCGGCCCTTGCGGGCACTCCTCGGTCTGGCGCAGGGTTCCGGCGATGGCCAGCAGGGCAGCGATGTGATTGCCCGACTGGCAGACATAGCGCCACGCCATGGCCGAGCCAAAGGAATAGCCCGAGACATAGATGCGATCGCGGTCAACGGGATAGCGATTGGAGACATCCTCCAGCACGCGGTTGGCGAAACGCACGTCACTGGTGTCGGCCGTCCAGAAATCCCAGCTTTTGCGCTGTCCGTTGGGTGCGACCAGCAGCACACCGCGCTTGCGGGTGGCGCTGGCGATGCGCTGGTGATTGACGACAACGGTGCCCTGCCGCGCCCAGCCGTGGAAATGCAGCAACACCGGCAGCGGGCTTTCACCGTCCCATCCGTCCGGTTCCAGCACATGATACGAGCGATCCCCGACGATACAGGCTGTATCGCTGTGGCAGGTTTTTTTCCACGGCCCCATGGCAAGGGCCGGACTGGCGGTAAGCAGAAGTAGGCATAGCAATCGGTATATCATCTGGCCGAGCCTACCCACCCGGCGCCCGCTGTCACGTCACAACCCCGTGGGAAGATGAAAACAAGCCGCGCCATCGCCAGACCGCGGGGTGGCGATCCGAGGGGTGCGGCCTGACGGCCTTTGCTCCGCACTTACTTTTTGAAACGATCAATGAGTTTTTTGGTTTTCCACAACTGGGATTGTTGATCGCTCCGGGTCTCATCCCGATTTTTCCAAACACGATGGTGTGCCATCATGAAAAGACTGGTGAATGGTGTGGATACAAGCAAGATCAGGGCGGCAACCCAACTTGGAAGAAAACCGGCTATTCCTACAAATATCCAAAACCACAAGAATAGTATTGCGAAGCCAATCCAACGACGATTGCGGCTGGAAAGCGCAACACTCCAGTCGTAGTATTTCGAAAGATATACCCCCAAAAGGTACATCTACCGCGACAAACCACCATGCAGGTTCGGCATATCCAGCGCTGCGAACCCGTAATGGCGCAGCCAGCGCAGATCGGAATCGAAGAACGCCCGCAGATCGGGAATGCCGTATTTCAGCATCGCCAGACGGTCGATGCCGATGCCAAAGGCAAAGCCCTGATAGACCTCGGGGTCGATGCCGCCGGCGGCGATGACCTTGGGGTGGACCATGCCCGAGCCCAGAATCTCCATCCAGTCGTCACCCTCGCCGATCTTCAGCTGGCCGCCCTCCCACGAACAGCGGATATCGACCTCGGCCGACGGCTCGGTGAAAGGGAAGTGCGAAGCGCGGAAGCGCAGTTCGACGTCATCGACCTCGAAGAAGGCCTTCACGAACTCTTCCAGAACCCATTTCAGGTTCGCCATCGAGATGTCCTTGTCGATGGCCAGCCCCTCGACCTGATGGAACATCGGCGTGTGGGTCTGGTCATAGTCGGCACGATAGACGCCGCCCGGACAGATGACGCGGATCGGCGCGCCCTGCAGTTCCATCGAACGGATCTGCACCGGCGAGGTATGGGTGCGCAGCACATGCGGCGGGCGGTCGTCACCTTCGGCCCGGTGCATATAGAACGTGTCCATCTCGGCCCGTGCGGGGTGATGGCCGGGGATGTTCAGGGCGTCGAAATTGTGCCAGTCGGTCTCGATCCGCGGTCCTTCGGCCACCGAGAAACCCAGTTCGGCAAAGATCGCGGTCAGTTCCTCGCTCGCCTGGCTGACAGGATGAAGCGTGCCCTGACGGCGGGGGCGCGACGGCAGGGTGACGTCCAGCCATTCGGTGCGCAGGCGTTCGTCCAGCGCGGCATCCGCCAATGCGGCCTTTTTGGCGGAAAGCGCCGAGTTGATCTCGTCCTTCAGCGCGTTCAGAGCGGGGCCAGCGACCTGACGCTCATCGGGCGTCATCTTGCCCAACTCGCGCATCTTCAGCGCCACTTCGCCCTTTTTGCCCACGGCGGCGACACGGATCGCCTCCAGCACGTTTTCGTCGCCTGCCTCGGCAATCTGCCCCAGATATTTTGCCTTAAGATCGTCCATGACGGTCCCCTGAATTTGGTCCAGAACCTGCTATCGGCCAATGGCCGTGAATGCAAGCCGGACACGGTCCTGCGGCGCATATTCCGGCGGACAGGCCTGATGCAAGAAACCCTCAGCATAACGCGATGTTGGTCAGAACACCCTTACACGGGGTGAATTTTCGGCGAATTTCGGTCAGGCTTGCACCCGACACCTCGAAACCGGTGGTGATGAAATGCTCGAATACGGAATTGCCATAAAGAACGCGACCGGAAGCGGCGGCGGGTCTGGCGGATTTGATCTGTCGAGCCTGACGGAAACGGTCACCTCGAATCCGACAGCCCTCATGATCGGCGGCGCCGTCGCGGTTGCGGTTCTCTGGTTTCTCGTGACCTGATACGCCGGACCGAACCCCGTTGCACGACGAAAAAAGGCCGCTCCCCGGGGGAACGACCTTTGATTCACCGTCTCTCGAAAGAGGATCAGGCAGCCAGAGCCGCCTGTGCCTTGGCCACGATCGCGCCGAACGCTTCCGGTTCGTGCACGGCCAGGTCAGCCAGAACTTTGCGGTCCACTTCGATACCGGCCAGGTTCAGGCCGTTGATGAAGCGGGAATAGGTCAGAGCCTCGTCATGCGAACGGACAGCAGCGTTGATACGCTGGATCCACAGCGCGCGGAAGTTGCGCTTGCGGTTCTTGCGGTCGCGGGTTGCATACTGATTGGCCTTGTCGACGGCCTGACGGGCAACCTTGAAGGTGCTCTTGCGGCGGCCATAGTAACCTTTGGCGGCCTTGATGACCTTCTTGTGACGGGCGTGAGTTACGGTTCCACCTTTAACGCGGGACATCTCTTAATCTCCTCTTAGCGGTCGTAGGGCATATAGCCCTTGACGATCTTGGCGTCGGGGGCGGACATGGTGGTGGTGCCACGGGCATTGCGGATGAATTTCTTGTGCCGCTTGATCATGCCGTGACGCTTGCCGGCCTGAGCCGTCAGGACCTTTCCGGTCGCTGTCACCTTAAAGCGCTTCTTGGCGCTCGACTTGGTCTTCATCTTGGGCATTTCCGTCTCCTATTCTTCGGGTTCGGTGCAAAACGCGACTCGGCATGCCACATCGGCCGGTCGCGCGGTCAGAGGCGCCGTTTACGCAAGTCCGCGCAAACTGGCAAGGGGTTTCACGCATTTTCCGCTGCGAAAAACCGAAAACGCGTTCAGCCCGGATCGGTGTTATAGATCAACCGCTCGTCACAATGCGCGACGCGCAGGATGTTGGTCGTGCCCGGAACATTGAACGGAACGCCCGCCGTCACCACGATCTGATCGGCTTCTGTCGCGAACCCGCCAGCGCGGGCAGCGCGGGCGGCATTGACAACCGCGCTCTTGAACCGCTCCAGTTCCGGCGTCATCACGCAATTGCAGCCCCAGCTCAGGCACAGGCGCCGCGCGGTTCCGATCAGCGACGTCATGGCGATGATCGGCACTCCGGGCCGCTCTCTTGCGGTCAAAAGCGCAGTCGTTCCACTTTGCGTAAAACAGCAGATCGCCCTGATGTCGGTTTTTTCCGCAATCTCGCGCGCGGCAGCAACGATGCCGTCCGCAATCGTCGTGCCCTTGGCGCTGCGTGAGGCATTGATGATCTGCGTATAGGTCGGGTCGGCCTCGACCTCGATCGCCACCTTGTTCATGGTCTGAACCGCCTCGATCGGATAGCTTCCGGCCGCCGACTCCGCGCTCAGCATGATGGCATCCGTCCCCTCGTAGATCGCGGTCGCCACGTCAGACACTTCGGCCCGGGTGGGCATCGGGCTTTCGATCATGCTTTCCAGCATCTGCGTCGCCACGATCACCGGCTTGGCCGCCGCCCGGCACTTGCGCACCAGGCGTTTCTGGATCGGCGGCACGGCTGACACCGGCAATTCCACCCCGAGATCGCCACGCGCCACCATGATCCCGTCCGAAGCGTCAAGGATTTCTCCGAACGCCTCGACCGCTGCCGGCTTCTCGATCTTCGACAGAATGGCGGCTCGGCCGCCGGCCAGCGCGCGCGCTTCGAACACATCCCTGGCGCGCTGCACGAAACTCAGCGCCAGCCAGTCGACGCCCAGCTTGCAGGCAAAGTCCAGATCGGCCCGGTCCTTGTCGGACAGCGCCGCCAGCGGCAGCACGACATCCGGCACGTTCACACCCTTGCGGTTTGATATCGTACCGCCGGTTTCAACCGTGCACTCCGCGAAATCGCGGCCACAACGTTCCACCATCAGACGAATCTTGCCGTCATTGACCAACAGGCGCGCGCCGGGTTCCAACGCCTCGAAAATCTCGGGATGCGGCAGGCACACACGGGTCGCGTCCCCTGCGGCCCGATCCAGATCCAGCCGGAACGACGCGCCGTCCTCCAATTCCTCCGAGTCGTTGGCAAACTCTCCTACCCGCAGTTTCGGCCCCTGAAGATCGGCCAGAATGGCAATCGGGCTGTCGAGATCCTTTTCCACCTGGCGGATGATCCGGTGCTTTTCGCGAATGTCGTCATGGGTTCCGTGGCTCATGTTCAGCCGGAACACATCCGCCCCCGCCTCGTGCAATGCACGGATCATCTCATAACTTTCGGACGCCGGGCCCAGCGTCGCCACGATTTTCACATTTCTCAGGCGTCGCATTTGCCTTGCTCTCCTCAATTCGGCATCTGTTATCGCAAACAGCACTTGGGCCGCTTATTGCGCAATTCCCTTTCCCAGACAACTGTCCTACACCTGCGACAAACAAGATGACAGGCTGATGACATATACTCCGTTCTTCATTCACGGCGAGGACCGTCCGTCGCGCTGGCTGATTACCTGCGATCATGCGACCAATCTGGTCCCCCCGCAGATCAATGGCGGAGACCTCGGCCTGCCGCGCGAGGACATGGAACGCCACATTGCCTATGACGTGGGTGCCTATGAAGTGTCGAAACATCTGGGCGAGATCCTGAACGCGCCGGTGATTGCCGCCAATTTTTCGCGCCTGGTGATCGACCCGAACCGGGGCGAGGACGACCCCACCCTGCTGATGAAGCTTTATGACGGCTCGATCATCCCCGGCAACCGCCACGCGGATGCAACCGAACGCGAGCGGCGGCTGAACCTGTGCTATCGTCCCTATCACGCGGCGCTGACGCGGCTTGCGGCCCTGCCGCACGTGGTGGTCATCTCGATGCACTCCTTCACCCGCCAGTTACGGGGCCACGAACCGCGCCCCTGGCATATCGGCGTGCTGCACACCAGCGACGAGCGGTTCTCGCGACCGCTGATCCAGCGCCTGAAAACCGAAGGGGAGCTGTGCGTCGGCGTCAACCAACCCTATACCGGCGTGCTGCCCGGCGACGCGATCGACAAACATTGCACCGCCCATGGCCGCCCGAATGCCTTGATCGAGCTGCGCAACGACCTGATCGCGGATCACGCGGGCCAAAAGGCCTGGGCCGAGCGGCTGGCCAATATCCTGCAATCGGCGCTGGCAGACAGCTGCATATGACGTAAGGTAAAACCCACCGAAACCGGAGCCTCACTTTCTTGTGAGGATGTCTCGTCACCCCCATATTCATTGGGAAAGGAGACAAACATGACTCAGGAAATCCTGACGACTGTCTTCGGTTGGATGACGGTCCTAAACTTCGGTATCTTGCTCTTCAGCACCATTATGATCCTTGCCTTGCAGAACTGGATCGCGAACCTTCATGGCAATATGTTCGGAATGGAAAAGACCGATGTCAAAAAGGCCTATTTCCGCTATCTGGCCAACTACAAGATCCTGACACTGATCTTCTGCCTTGTGCCGTGGGTGGCGCTGAAACTGGCCTGATCACAGGTTTTTCAACCCGACGGGGGCCAGACAGGCCCCCGTTTGTTGTATCACGGGGCAAGTGTTGCTACCTCATTGCAAAATCATACACTCCGGAGCCTGCACCATGGACCATCAGACCGAAATCGAACTTCAGGCCGCCGCCTTTCGCCGCCTTCAGAAACACCTGATGGAGGACCGCACGGATGTGCAGAATATCGACATGATGAACCTGGCCGGTTTCTGCCGCAACTGCCTGGCCCGCTGGTATCAGGAAGCCGCCAACGAAAAGGGCATCGAGATGGGCAAGGACGAGGCGCGTGAAATCTATTACGGCATGACGATGGCCGAATGGAAAGCCAACTATCAGACCGAGGCCAGCGCCGAAAAACAGGCCGCCTTCAAAATCGCGTTCGAGGAAAACGTGCTCAAGAAGGGCTGAACACCACCCCGCGCGCGGCCAGATCGTCGAATGCGGCCGTGCCGATACCAAGTTCCCCAAGCAACTCCCGGCTGTCGGCCCCGTGCGCGCGCGGGGCGCTGTGCAGTTCCGGCGCACCGTGATCATAGGTAAATCCGGTTACCGTCAGACGCATTTCGCCGACGCTCTGCACTACGGGGCGCGCGGCGATCTGCGGCTCGGTCAGCGTCTCCTCCAGCCTGCGCACCCGTGCCGCCGGAACGTGATGGGCGTTCAGGATTGCTTCCCATTCTGCGGCGGTTTTGGTTTGCATTGCGCGACGCAATACCTCTGCATCCTTTTTCCGGCGCGCGCCGATACATGCGCGGGGTGTCGCCTCGATCTCGTCCGCCAAACCCTCTTCTGTCACCGCCCGCATCAGATTGGCCATCTGCGCGTTCGTAAACGCCCCGATCATCAATGTGCCGTCAGCGGTTTCATAAGTGGCGTATCCCGCCAGCGAAGGGTCCTGATTGCCGTGCGGGCTGGGGGCGACCCCGGTCGCCAGAGCCGCCACCGTGTGCGAATTCATCAGCATCAACGCGCAATCGGCCATCGCCACGTCAATCCGCCGCCCCCGCCCGGTCATCGCCCGCCCGTACAAGGCCGCCGAGACCGCCAGCGCCGCCTGCGCCCCGGTGCCATAATCCACCATCGCGGGACCCACCCTCACCGGGTCCGATCCGGCTTCACCATTGGCCGCCATGACGCCTGCAAAAGCCTGAATGACAACATCATAGGCAGGATGCCCCGCCTTTGGCCCGGTGGCGCCGAACCCGCTGATGGCGCAATAAATCAGCTCGGGTTTCAAAGCGGCCAGCCGGTCATATCCCAGATTCAGCGCCTCCACCGCATGAGCGGTGTAGTTCAACACCATTACATCCGCGGTTTGCACCAGCCTGTCGAAAATCCCCTGCCCTTCATCCGATTTCAGGTTCAGCGCCAGCGTGCGTTTACCGCCGCCCTGCGCCTGAAATCCCAAGCCCATTCCGGCAGCGTTCAGATCGGGGGCCGCACCCTCGCCGCGCGTCATGTCCGGCTGGTCCACCGGTTCGATCTTGATGACCTCGGCGCCCAAAACACCCAGTTGATAGGCGCAGAACGGGCCGGCAAAGACATGGGTCAGGTCCAGAACCCGCAATCCTTCGAATGGTCGCATGAAATATCCTCCCACCGGCAGGCTACCAGTCGGAGGATTGAAAGATGGTCCGTTTTCGTCAGACCGAGGTCGGTTTCCTCAGATCGCGGCCTTGCGGCTTTCGTCCAGATAGATTTCACGCAGCCGCCTGGCCACCGGCCCGGGCGTGCCATCGCCCAGTTGCACCCCGTCAATCTCGACCACCGGCATCACAAAAGCGCTGGCCGATGTGGTAAACGCCTCATCCGCCTGTTGCGCCTCGTGGATGGTGAACAGACGTTCCTCGATCTCCATCTGTGCCTCGGCCGCCATCCGCAGCACCGCCTTGCGGGTGATACCGTGCAGGATGTCGGTCGACAGCGGACGGGTTACGATCTTGCCGTTCTTGACGAAATAGGCGTTGTTCGAGGTGCCCTCGGTCACATGCCCATCTTCGATCAGCCAGGCATCGTCACAGCCTGCCGCCTTGGCCATCATCTTGCCCAGCGACGGATAGAGCAACTGCGTCGTCTTGATGTCTCGGCGGCCCCAGCGGATATCCTCGATCGAAATGATCTTGTTGCCCTTTGCGGCCGCCGGGCTGTCGGCCAGTCCGGGTTTATTCTGGGTAAACAGAACGATCGTCGGCTGCGTGTCATCCGACGGAAACACAAAATCACGATCCCCGTCTGATCCGCGCGTGACCTGCAGATAAACCAGCCCTTCGTCGATGCCGTTCAGTTCCACCAGCTTGCGGTGAATCTCCAGCAACTCCTCCTTGCTGCATGGCTCGGCCATCTGCAACTCGTCCAAAGACCGCTTGAGGCGCACGGCATGGCCCTCGAAGTCAATCAGCTTGCCGTCTAGCACGCTGGTCACTTCATAGACCGCATCGGCCATCAGAAATCCACGGTCAAAGATCGAGACCTTGGCCTCGGTCTCGGGCAGGTATTCGCCGTTCACGTATACAGTGCGGGTCATCTTCGTCTCCTTAGCCCCAGAGGCCCGCTGCAGGCGGGTGCACTCCGGCATCGTCAAAAATCAGCGGGATGTCGCGGTCCTCGGCCAATAAAAGCGGGCCGTCAAGATCCGTCACCAGCGCACCCTGCGCCACCAGCGTCGCAGGGGCCATCGCCAGCGAACTTCCGACCATGCAACCCACCATGACGCCATATCCTTCGGCCAGCGCCGCGTCACGCAGTTTCATCGCCTCGGTCAGGCCGCCCGTCTTGTCGAGCTTGATGTTGATCACATCATATTTGCCCTTCAGCCGCGGCAGGCTGGCACGGTCGTGGCAGGACTCGTCGGCGCAGACCGGCACCGGGCGCTCCATCCCGATCAACGCCTCATCGTCACCGGCGGGCAAGGGCTGCTCGACCAGAGCCACCCCCAACCGGACCAGATGCGGGGCAAGATCGGCATAGACCCCGGCCGACCAACCCTCGTTGGCGTCCACGATGATCTTCGCCTCTGGCGCGCCCGTGCGCACCGCTTCCAGCCGAGGCATGTCGTCGGGCGTGCCCAGCTTGATCTTGAGCAGGGGCCGGTGCGCGTTCTTCGCCGCCTGCTCCTGCATGGAATCGGGCGTGTCCAGCGACAGCGTATAGGCGGTGATTTCCGGCCCCGGCGCGGGCAACCCGGCCAGTTCCCAAACGCGCTTGCCTGCCCGCTTGGCCTCAAGATCCCACAACGCGCAATCCACCGCGTTGCGCGCGGCACCTGCGGGCAGCAGATCCATCAGCCCTTCGCGAGTGAATTCGGCGGGCAGCCCGGCAATCTCGGCCTCGACCGTCTCCAGCGTCTCGTCATAGCGGGCGTAAGGCACGCACTCTCCCCAGCCCTGATGTATCCCGTCCGTGATTTGGACCGTCAATACCTTCGCCTCGGTCCGCGACCCGCGCGAGATGGTGAACACCTGTGCCAGCCGGAACACATCACGACAGACTTCAATCCGCACGCGCCCGCTCCTTCATCATTTTCCAAATACTTCCGCCGGAGACGAGATTTTTCGACGAAAAATCTCATCCCACCCCAGCAGTGTTCTTAGATCACATCGCCGCCAGCGCATCCACCAGCTTGCCCGAACCAAAGCGGAACGGGTCGGTGGCGGGCAGTCCCATATCGGCCTCGATCTGCGCCAGATAGGCGGTGGCATCCGCCTCACTCATGTGCTGGGTGTTCACCGACACGCCCACAACCTGACAGTCCGGGTTCGCCACTTTCGCCAGATTCAGAGCGGTATCGCGCAGCGCTTCAAGCGAGGGCTGCTGATAACCGGGCAAACCACGCATATGTTCGCGGGTGGGTTCGTGGCTCAGGATCAGCGCGTCAGGCTGACCGCCATGGATCAGCGCCATGGTCACACCCGAATACGAAACGTGGAACAAAGAGCCCTGACCTTCGATCAGGTCCCAGTGATCCTCATCATTGTCGGGCGTCAGCCATTCGACCGAACCGGCCATGAAATCGGCGATCACCGCATCCAGCGGAACACCGTCGCCGGTGATCAGGATGCCGGTCTGACCAGTGGCACGGAAGGTCGACTTCATACCGCGTTCGCGCATTTCCGCATCCATAGCCAGAGCCGTGTACATCTTGCCCACAGAACAGTCGGTGCCGACCGCCAGGCATCGCTTGCCCTTGCGCTTGATTCCATTGGCAATCGGATAATCCACCGAGGGCACCCGCACGTCATGCAGCTTGCGCCCGGTGGCCTCGGCCACGGCCACCAGATCGGGCTCGTCGCGCAGCAGGTTGTGCAAACCGCTCGCCAGGTCGAACCCTTCCTCCAGCGCCATCACCAGCACCTTCTTCCACTCCTGACTGATCACGCCGCCGCGGTTGGCCACACCGATCACCAGCGTTTTAGCGCCGGCCTCGCGCGCCTCGACCAGGTCCATGTCCTTCAGGCCCAGATCGGCCTTGCATCCGTCCATGCGGTACTGACCGACAGCATTTTCAGGTCGCCAGTCCTTGATTCCCACGGCGACCTTTGCCGCCAATTGGTCGGGCGCATCGCCCAAAAACAGCAGGTACGGTGTCTCGATCATTGCGGTGCACTCCTTTGATTCCGGAACAAACTATTGGCCCCTCTCAACGAGCGTTTTGCTTTCTGCGATTGAACAAATCCAAGGCTTGGAAAATTTTCGCGCCAAGTTGAAATTTTTCGCAAGATCCTTCGAAGTTTTCAAACTGACTAAACTTTCATCACTCGTTTTTACATCCTTGCCAGCAAATGCTGCACACGCATTGCCGCAGGTGCATGATGGCGCTTGCGCAGAGCCGCGCAATTTAATACCCCATTGAGCGAGAAAATCGAAATTTCATTACTCATGCGAGGTCCAGATGAGTTTCCGTATCCAACCCGCCGCACCGGCACGCCCCAACCGCTGCCAGTTGTTCGGCCCGGGCTCGAACACCAAACTGTTCCCGAAAATGGCCGCTTCGGCCGCCGACGTGATCAACCTGGACCTTGAGGATTCGGTCGCACCTTCCGACAAAGACATCGCCCGCGCCAATGTCATCGAGGCACTGAACACCGTCGACTGGGGCGGCAAATACATGTCTGTCCGGATCAACGGGCTGGACACACCTTATTGGTATCGCGACGTGGTCGATGTGCTGGAACAGGCGGGCGACCGGCTGGATCAGATCATGATCCCCAAGGTGGGCTGTGCCGCGGATGTCTATGCTGTCGACGCACTGGTCACCGCCATCGAGCGCGCCAAGGGCCGCACCAAGCCGATCAGTTTCGAGGTGATCATCGAATCCGCCGCCGGGATCGCCCATGTCGAGGAGATCGCCGCCGCCTCCCCCCGCCTGCAGGCGATGAGCCTGGGTGCCGCCGATTTCGCCGCCTCGATGGGGATGCAGACCACCGGCATCGGCGGTACGCAGGAAAACTACTACATGCTGCGCGAGGGCGAAAAGCACTGGTCGGACCCGTGGCACTGGGCGCAGACCGCCATCGTCGCCGCCTGTCGCACCCATGGCGTGCTGCCGGTCGATGGCCCGTTCGGCGATTTCAGCGACGACGACGGCTATATCGCGCAGGCCAAACGCTCGGCAACGCTGGGCATGGTTGGCAAATGGGCCATCCACCCGAAACAGATCGCGCTGGCCAATCAGGTCTTTACCCCCTCGGACGAGGCGGTGACCGAGGCCCGCGAAATCCTTGCCGCGATGGAACAGGCCAAGGCAAATGGCGAGGGCGCCACCGTATATCGGGGCCGGCTGGTCGATATCGCCTCGATCAAGCAGGCCGAGGTCATCGTCGCCCAGGCCGAGCTGATCGCCGCAAACGGCTGAAGTCTGGTATCAAATTGAGCGAAAAGGGCGCCCATCGGGCGCCCTTTTCTGTTAGAATTTGCAGAATGACCGAGTTGACCCTGTTTCACACTGCCGAGGTACATCGCGCTATGTTCGACGCTTTATCGGCGCGCATCGCGCCGGATGCAAAGCTGACGCATGTGGTACGTCCCGACTGGCTGGACCGGGGGCTGCACGGGATCGACGCCGAACTGGCGCTTGAAATCCACTCGGCCATCTTCACCGCGCGGAACGCCATATGTACCTGCTCTACGATTGGCGAAATCGCGGCGCGCGCTGGAGCGATGCGCATCGACTGGCCGATGATGCAGCAAGCCGCGGCAATCGGCGGGCCGGTTCTGCTGGCCTACTGCCTGGAAAGTACGAAAGAACCCTCTACCCGCCTGCTGTCAAAAGCCTTTGCAGATATCGGGCTGGAGCCGAATATCCGCGAGCTACCACTTGCGCATCTCTGGGTTCATTTCGTCTCGGGCGACACCAGCGCTTTTGCCACCCGCATCGCCGCACGGCTGTCGCAGGCGCTCGAACAGGCTCCGGATACCGCTTGCGTCGTCCTGGCTCAGGCCTCCATGGCGGCGGCCACCGAACATCTGAATAGCGGCGTTCCGGTTCTGAGCGCACCGGAATCGGCATTGCGCGCAGCGCTGGATCTGCCCCCGAACTGAAGATCGGCCCAGCGGCCCCTCCATTCGCCGTCATCGACTGCGATCAATGGCCGAACACGCCGTTCGGAACCCATTGCAGCTTGTCGCCCTTCCTGCCCCACTTCATCATCAGGCAGGCGGTGCTGTATTTCTGAAAATAGACAATGCTCAGATCGTACCAACCCGCCTTCGGCACCTCGACATCGACGCGCTGGTTCGCCTCGCACGGTTGGCGGCTTGAAAAATACCCGACCTGCTGCCCGCCGATATGCGCTTCGATCCCGTCGTTCGACCAGGTCTCCAGCGTATAGGTTCCCGGCGCATCGAACCGGATATAGCCCTTGATATCCGCGGCGACGTTCATCGCCTGATTGAAAGTCATGACAGGTTCGCCTTCGTCGGTATCCCGATAATCCAGCCCCCTGAGCGGCTGACCCGGCCTCGCGCTTGCAACCATGCTTTTGGCAGCGCTGATCGACTGGATCTGCGCCGGCGGATCACCCGCCCAGGCATATTTCACCGCAAGCCCTGCCTTGGGCTTCGAAGGCTGGGGGCTGGCCGGGGTCAGCGTCAGTGTTTCGGCGGCCGCAACGGCGCCGAGCATCAGGCCAAATCCTCCGGCCAACACAGAAACAACAGATTTCATGGTCAACTCCCTGTTGGTTGCGTCGCAGCCGGATTCAACCGGTCTTTTGCAACGAAATCAAACAAAGCCTAGGCGGCAAGCGTTCTCACGGCAAGCCCGGTAAGTCCGACGGGCTCCAGTTTGCCGATCCGGCCATCTGGCCGTCGGCACTTGCGGAGGTACATCCGCACCTCTCCGCTCACAGCGCCCTGATCGGCACAAACCGGCATTGCATGTCATGCCGAGTTGCATCCGGAGCGGCCTCGGGTCATATAACGCGAAGATTCCGCTTTGAGAGACGTCATGACCCAGTATCTGGATTTCGAAAAACCCCTGGCCGAAATCGAAGGCAAGGCCGAGGAACTGCGCGCGCTGGCGCGGGCAAACGAAGAGATGGACGTGGCCGACGAAGCGGCAGCGCTGGATGCCAAGGCCACCAAGCTGATGGACGAGCTGTACAAGGATCTGACGCCCTGGCGGAAATGCCAGGTGGCGCGTCATCCGGAACGGCCCCATTGCAAGGACTATATCGAGGCGCTGTTCACCGAATACACGCCGCTCGCCGGAGACCGGAACTTTGCTGACGACCTTGCAGTGATGGGCGGGCTGGCGCGGTTCAACGACCAGCCGGTGATGGTGATCGGCCATGAAAAAGGCAGCGATACCAAATCCCGGATCGAACGCAATTTCGGCATGGCCCGGCCCGAAGGGTACCGCAAGGCCGTGCGCCTGATGGAAATGGCGGGCCGCTTTGGCCTGCCGGTAATCACCCTGATCGACACCGCAGGCGCCTATCCCGGCAAGGGCGCCGAGGAACGCGGCCAGTCCGAGGCCATCGCGCGTTCGACCGAGATGTGCCTCAAGATCGGCGTGCCGCTGGTCGCGGTGATCGTCGGCGAAGGCGGATCGGGCGGTGCGGTTGCATTCGCGACGGCCAACCGCGTGGCAATGCTGGAGCATTCAGTCTATTCGGTGATCTCGCCCGAAGGCTGCGCATCGATCCTGTGGAAGGATGCCGAAAAGATGCGCGAGGCCGCCGAGGCGCTGCGCCTGACCGCGCAGGATCTGCACAAGCTGGGCGTGATCGACCGGATCATTCCCGAACCCAAGGGCGGGGCGCACCGGAACCGGCCTGACGCCATCGACGCGGTCAGCGAAGCGATTGCCGCCATGCTGCAGGAACTGGATGGCAAGGATGGCGCAACGCTGGTCGCGGACCGCCGCCAGAAATTCCTCGACATTGGCGCCAAGGGGCTGGCGGCCTGATCCGTCAGCCGCCCAGCCTGCGCAGCAAGTCCACCGAGGGCTCTCCGGTCACCGGCAGACCATTGGCGCGCTGATAGGCGCTGATCGCGGCCGTGGAATTGGACCCGATCACACCGTCCGCGCCCTGCGTATCGAACCCGGCGGCGGTCAGCCGCCGTTGCAATTCCTTGCGGTCATCCAGCGTCAGGCCCGTTTCGTCCGGACCGAACGACGCCTTGAACGGCCCGCCGCCAGCGATCCGGTCTGACAGGTGGCCCACGCCGATCGCATAGCTGTCCGAATTGTTATAACGCTTGATGACCCTGAAATTCTGAAACACCGCAATCTGTGGCCCCGGGACCTGCGGTTGCAGGGTGGCGACCGGCGTTCCCGAACGCGCCGCGGCCGAGCCGACCTCGCCGCCCCAGGGCTGCCCCCGGACCCACCCGGACCGCGCCAGATACGCCGCCGCCGAAGCCAGCGCATCGGTCGGGTCCTCGGACCAGATGTCGCGCCGCCCGTCACCTGTGAAGTCGACCGCATAGGCCAGATACGAGGTCGGGATGAACTGGGTATGCCCCATCGCCCCGGCCCAGCTGCCGGTCATATTGGCGGGCGCGGTATCGCCGTTCTGTACGATCTTCAGCGCCGCCACCAACTGGCTTTCAAAGAACGATCCACGCCGTCCGTCATAGGCCAGCGTCGACAGTGCCGAAACCACCGGCACATCGCCCCGGCGCGCGCCATAGCGGCTTTCCAGCCCCCAGATGGCCACGACGACTTCCTTGTCCACGCCGTAGCGCGCCTCGATCTGCGACAGGGTTGAGCCGTGGCGTTGCAACATCTGCCTGCCGGTGCTGATGCGCTCGTCCGAAGCAGCGATGGCCAGATAATCCTCCAGAGAACGCTTGAATTCCGTCTGGTTGCGGTCGCGCTCGATCACGCCGGGCAGATATCCCGCCCCCTGAAAAGCGCGGGTGATTGTGGTTTCGGAAATACCCTGCGCCGCGGCGCGATTCCTGAAACTGGCGACCCATGCGTCCCAGCCCGCGTTTGGAACCGCGCGCATCCGGGAAGGTTGGGCGGTCGGCGCCCCTCCGCCGCCCGTACAGGCCGAAACAAGCGTTGCGCCAACGCCAAGGGAAAACATCCGCCGATTGATCATTGCCGGGGCCCTGCTCTTTTTCTGATTTGCCTCGACCCCAGGATACCGTGTTCAACCGCGCCATGCCAGCAGGCGTTTCTCCAAAATCCCGATCGCCCAGCTTGTCAGAACGCCCAGCGCCGACAGGATCACCACCCCGGCGAAAAGCCGCTCAAGATCGTACAGCGCACCGGCCTGAAGGATATACGCGCCGATGCCGTATTCTGCCCCCAGCATCTCGGCGGCAACCAGCAGGATGATGCCAATCGCCAGCGAAACGCGCAGTCCGGACAGGATGCCGGGCAGCGCGCCGGGCAGGACGATCTTGCGGACGATGCTGTTCCAGCCAAGGCCAAAGCTCTGGCCCATGCGGATCAGGTTGCGGTCGACATTGTCCACCGCGCCGTAGGTGGCGACCACCGTCGGGGTAAAGGTGCCCAGCGCAATCAGCGCGTATTTCGAGCCTTCGTCGATACCGAACCAAATGACGAACAGTGGCAGTAGCGCTATTTTGGGGATCGGGAAGATCGCCGCAACCAATGGCACCAGCCCCGCCCGGACATAAGAAAACAGGCCAATCATGACACCGACGCCGACCCCGGCGGTCACTCCCATCGCCGAGCCTACCAGCAGCCGCGTCAGAGAGGGCAAAAGATGCGTCCACAAAGCCCCGGAATGGGCCAGCCCCCATAGCGTGGTTGCAACATCCGAGGGGCGAGGCAGGGTCAGGTTCGAAATCCAGTCCGCCCGCGTGCCCCATTCGACAAGCATCAGCAACACAACGAAAACCAAAACCCCCGCGCCACGCTTGGCAACGGGTGTGAAACCACCGCCTCGGAACGAAACAGGGCGCGGTGTATCAGGCATCGGCCAGTTCCTGATCCGCCGCCAGCGCCTCTTCGCGCATCAGGTCCCAGAGCCGCGTTTGCAACGCTTCGAGATCCGGATCGCCGGGCCGCCTTTTGGTCAGGGGCATATCGATCTCTATCACCTCGCGCACCCGTCCGGGGCGGCGTGACAGGACGGCGATACGGTGACCAAGACGCACCGCTTCGGCCAGGTTGTGCGTGACATAAACGGCGGTGAACGGCTGGCGCGACCAGAGCGAAATGAGGTCCTCCATCAGCAACTCGCGGGTCTGCGCGTCGAGGGCCGAGAGCGGTTCATCCAGCAGCAGAACCGCCGGATTGACCGCCAGCGCGCGGGCGATGGCGACGCGCTGTTTCATGCCACCCGACAGCTGCCGGGGCAACGCATCGGCGAAATCCGTCAGTTTTGTACGCTCCAGAACATCCGATATGGCGTTTTGTACAACGCGCGCCGGCAGCCGGTGATCCTCCAGAACCAGCGAAATGTTTCCTGCCACGCTGCGCCACGGCAACAGGGCAAAGTCCTGAAAAACGAAGGTCAGCGGGTTGAGGCAACCTTGCGGTGCCTCGCCCAGTTGCAGAACCTGCCCCCGGCCCGGGCGCTCCAGCCCGCCGATCATGCGCAGCAAGGTGGACTTGCCGCAGCCCGAGGGGCCGACCACGCACAGGATTTCGCCCGCCGGAATGTGCAGCGAGACATCGTCGAGCACCGGCATGTCGCCATAGTGGTGCGTCAGGTTCCGGATCGTCAGTTCCATGGGATTTCCGGGCGGGCCGATCCGGCCCGCTCAGATCATCTGCACATAGGAGGGATCGACCAGCACCTCTGAGGTGATCTCATCCTTGATCAGCCCCTCGGATTTGAACCAGCTCAGTTGATCCTCGACCGAAGTCATGTTCAGCGCAGCACCTTGATTGATCCGCATCGCACCGTTGCGGATCGACGGCGCGGCTTTTTCATAGGGGCGGTCGGTATAGACGTATTTGTGGATCAGCTGCACCATCTCTTCCGCGGCCTCGTCACCGGCTGTCTTGTCGACCAGAGCGGCGTTGAAATCTTCGGCGCCGCGCGAAAACGCCCGCAGGAAAGCCTCGGTTTGGGCACGCTCGTTGGCGGCGTTGTTCGCCGAGGTGAATACGGTCGTGACCTGATAGTCGGGAATGTAATCCGCGACATTCCCGATCACCTGAACGGCGCCGCCGCCGGCCAGCGCCTTGGCGATATGGGGTACGATGGACCAGGCGTCCACCTGTCCGGATTTCATCGCGCCGATGATCGCGCCCACTTTTTGCAGTGGTGTAAAGCTGACCGATACCCCCTCGGCCGCCGCGATTTTCGAGCCCATGTAGTGGAAGGACGAGCCGGGCTGCGTCACCGCAAATTTCCGGCCGCCCAGCGCCGCCGGCGAGGTCAGCCCGGCCTCAAAGGCGGCGTTCGATGCCAGGATCATCTGGCCGTCGATGCCCTGTTCCTCGCTAAGTGCGCCGCCGATCACCTTGGTCGCGCCCTTTTCGGCAAGGCTGATCAGACCGCCCGAGATCGCCGTTACCGCATAATCCGCATCACCACTGGCAATCGCAACGGCCATCGGCTGCGCCGCTTCGAAAAAGCGGAACTCGATATCCAGCCCCTCATCGGAAAAATAGCCGCGCTCGAACGCCACGAAGGAGGCGGCGTGGCTGGTAAAGCGCAACGCGCCGACCGTCATCCTGGTATTGGCCAGCACCGGCGTTCCCAGGGCGGGCAGCGTTGCCGCACCTCCCATCAAACCCAAAGCGCTGCGGCGGGTGATCTGTGTCATTCTCGCTCTCCCCTGTTGTCCGCCGGATAATGTCTCAAAATGGGAAATCATCCAAGCCCCTCAACCCTTTGTCCGTGGCCCCGCCGATCCGGGGCCGATTTGGAGAATCCGCGGATCTGAGGGACACTGGCGGAACAGATTCGGGTTCGGAGAGCCGTCATGTCAGATCCGTATGCTAATCTTGCGGCGCAGGACCACGCCGTTCAATCCACGATTGCGGATGCGATGGAGGCAAGGTGCCTTGACCCGTCGCAGATCGCGATCCGTAAAGCGTATCTGCGCGGGCTAAATCTGCCTAAGGATGCCATTGCCGTTGAACTCGGCTCGGGCACCGGCCATGTCACGCACGACCTGACCACGGTTGCGGGGGCGGCGCGCGCATTGGGGATCGAACCTTCGCCGGTGATGGTCGAGCGGGCCGAAAGACAGTTTGCGTCCGATCCCGGGCTGAGCTTTCAGATCGGCGATGCCAAGCAAACGGGATTGCCGGATATGTCGGTGGATATGGTCTTGATGCACACTCTGCTGTGCCATGTGCCAGATCCGGAAGAGGCGATTGACGAGGCATTCCGCATCCTGAAACCCGGCGGTGTGTTGGCAATTTGCGATGGCGATTACGACACCGCCACTGCCCAGATCGGAGATTTCGACCCGTTGGATCAGATCGTGCGGTTCATGATCAACCAGAATGTCACCAACCTTTGGATCATGCGGCAGGTGGGTGATCTGTTGACGAATTCCGGGTTCGAACTGGGTGCACGGCGAGGGCACGGATATGTGGCCGAAGGTGAGGCCGGTTACTTCATGACCGTCATCACCCGCGGCGCCGACAGGATGGCCGAAACTGGATTGTTGTTCCCCGAAACGGCAGAAGCCCTGAAGAAGGAAGCGCGCCAGAGACTAAAAACCAACAAGTTCTTTGGCTTCATGTCCTATGTCAGCCAGGTCGCCTTCAAACCAAAGCCGACCTGATGCCGGTGGACTGAGCGCAGGGCTGAAATCGGCATGTCACAGACCAGAAACGAGAAATGGCGGCCTTTCCGGGCCACCACTTAATGAATCCGACACTGGTTTGGTTCAGACGACTCTGCGACGCCTGCGCATGACGCCCAGACCAGCCAGACCGCCCAGTAACAGGAACGCGGTTGCCGGCAGCGGCACCGGAGAAATCGAATAGGTGGCGGTCGCTTCGACGATGGCACCATATCGTTTGCCTTCACCAAGTCCGAAGAAACCCAGGTTGAAGATTTCATCACTGAGCGAAATCGTCAGCAGGCCGGCTCCTCCGGGTCCGAAATACAGCTGCAGCGGATTGGACCAGCTTATCGATCCCCACTGGATGATTCCGAATAATGCAGAACCGCCAACGGTGGTTCCCGGCAGCGTGCCGCTCGTAACGGGATCGGTCATGTTGAAAGAAACATTGAGCGACTGTGGCACTGTGTCATCGCCATTGACCCAGGTTTCATCGGTCCAAATGGCAAAAAGATTGAATGTGGTGCTTTCACCCACATCCAGATCAAACGACGTCGTGCCCGAACTCGGGTAAGTTTGCACAACCAGACCCGGGTCAGTTAACGCGCTACCGGACACGTTCCAATTGCCTGTGAAGGTCTTGGCATGAACGCCAGTCGCCAAAAGCACAACAAACGAAGCTATTGCGAGAAAAGTTTTCATTCAGATCTCTCGACTTGTTAACCAATTGTCCCAGCCCGGAATACGAGCGAAGTGTAATCGCCATCATGGCAAGATTTCGCCCATCTTTCAACACATTTCCGCCAAAATTCCAAAATCATAGCGGACATGCTCTCAAAATGCCGTTCTTTTAAAGACATAGCGACCGTTAGCACCCGCCCGGGCCGGCAGATACAACCGGGCTGACGGCACCGCGTGGATTGCCCAAAAGGGATCTTCGCCCCGGCAGTTCCTTTTTAATTTGACACCTCTTAGGTTGCTGGTCGCGCAATCTGCGGGGTCAGGTGACGAGCAACCGCAAACCCTGCGTGACATCGGACCGCACCGCCAGACGTAACCCCGGCTCGTCCCCTGCCTTGAGCGCGGCGATGATCAGGCGATGGAAGTGCGGCGGGTCGGTACGTCGCAGGCGCCCGTAAAGCGCCCGCATGGTCGGGCCAAGCTGCAACCAGACGGTTTCGGCAATGGCCAGCATCGCCGGAGCCTGCGCCCGCAGGTAGAGCGTACGGTGGAATTCCAGGTTCGAGCGGATGTAACCCACCGCGTCGCGTTTGGTGACCATTTCCGCCACCGTCATGTTGATCGCCTGCAACCGGTCGATCAGCGCCATATGCGCCCGCGGCAGGGCGCGGCTGGCCAGTTCCACCTCAAGCAGAGCCCGCAGAGCGGCCAATTCCTCGATCCGGTCGTTGGTCAGCTCCGGCGTCGAGACCCGGCCGGAAGAGGACAGAAACAGGGCGCCCTCGGCGGCAAGCCTGCGCACAGCTTCGCGCGCCGGGGTCATTGACACGTCGAATTCCTTGCCGATCCCGCGCAGGGTAAACGCCTGTCCCGGCGGGATCTCGCCATGCATGATCCGGGATCTCAGCGCACGGTACACCCGGTCATGAGTTGCGGAATGGGTATCGGTCTGGCGTGCGGTCAACATGCGTTCATGTGATCACAAATCCGGGCAAGGTCAACTCTCACCTGCATCAAATCGATAGCGGTGCAGGCTGCTGCCGTGGTCCCGCAGCCATCTGCGCGGGGTGTCATAAGGTCCGAAAATCGCTTCGACCTGGGCCCAGAACGCGCGCGAGTGATTCATCTCGACCAGATGCGCCACTTCGTGCGCGGCGACGTAGTGCAGCACCTCGGCAGGGGCGAGAATGAGACGCCAGGAGAACATGAGCGCGCCCGCAGAACTGCATGATCCCCAGCGCGACCGCGTGTCCCGCAACGTCAGCCGATCATAGCGCCGCCCGATCATCGAGGCATAGTCGTCGCAGGCCCCCGTCAGCCGATCGCGCGCCAGTTCCTGCAGATAGCGCTGCAGCCTGCGTGTCTCCGCCCCCTCCGGAACGGCGATCTCATCCTGTCGCAATTCCACCCGGCGCCCCGGCGCCGGCACGATTCGGCGCGGTTTTCCCTCGACCGGGATGTCATGCCCGTATTGCACCGGCACATGGTCAGGACGGCTTTGCAGATGGCTGCGGATCCAGTCCTCTTTGGAACGTGCGAAATCCAGCGCCTCGGCTTCGGGAATGCCAGCCGGCAGAGTCAGGGTAACCCGCCCGTCCAGTTGGGAAATCCTCAGGCTGATGCGCCGCGCCCGTGCCGACCGCCGCAGCGTCAGCGGCACGACAGGATGGCCTGGCAATGCATGTCTTCCCAAGATGCGCCTCCCTATTACGCAAAGGCTTTGACAGTCCCCACCGCATGTGGCAGGTGACCTGAATCGTCAATACGACTCAGCAGATATCAAGGGGATTTCACATGCCCAAGGAAGAATGGGGTGTAAAGCGCGTTTGCCCGACCACAGGCAAGCGGTTTTATGACCTGAACAAGAACCCGATCGTCAGCCCCTATACCGGCGAGATCGTGGAACTGGACACCGGCAAAGGCCGGATGATCGCCGCCGATGCCGAAGACGCCGCATCGGTCAAGGCCCGCGAGGCCGGCTCGGATGATGATCTCGTTCTGGACGATAACGACGATGTCGATGTCGATCTCGATGACGATCTCCTCGAAGATGACGACGACGACAACGTATCGCTGGACGACATCACCGACGTCTCGTCGGAGGACGATTCCTGAGAACCCGCACGGGGCAGCGATGCCCCGCGCCGTCCCCGAGGCAAGCATCCGAGGGGACCCGCAGCCGGAAGTTTTTTTGGCCCGACCAGTGTTTTTTGGGCTTGCACTCTTCACCGGCCTTGCATAAACGTCCGTCCACCGCACCGGCGGCACGGTATGGGGCCTTAGCTCAGTTGGGAGAGCGCTTGCATGGCATGCAAGAGGTCAGGGGTTCGACTCCCCTAGGCTCCACCAAAACCTAACAGAACAACCAGATAGCAAGCATTAGAGCGGTGTGACACACAGGTGTGACACAAAATGAAGTTGCATGCGTACCTCTCGTGTCCGGACACGGCATCCACTACTTCCGTTGGCCGCTAGGGCAGGCGCAGGTGAGCGGGGTGCTGAGCTTCGGTCTTTTTTGTTGGGTTTTAATCTTGTTGAGCCAGATTATCTTCTAAGCGTGCCCTGAGGTGGGTGACGACGTGTTGCGCCTTTTCGATGTCTGCCAGTGAAAGATCGTTTGACAGTTCGTTCACCCAAGGGATTTGGCGCGCGAGGGCGGCATCAAACAATCTCCTCCCTCTTTCCGTCATAGTGATCAGGTGCGCGCGCTTGTGGTGTGGGTTTGGTTGAGATTCAACGATGCCTTCTCTGATCAGTTCATTGACGATCCGTTGAATACCCTGCCTGTGAACACCCATGGTTCGCGCATGCCACGCGACTGATTCCGGTCGATCAGAATAGGCGATTGCACCGAGGATCTGCCACCGGGCACTTGTCAGGCCAAGCTCGGAAACAATTCGATCACCTGCGAGCTGCAACCGGCCGTTTAGCCGAAAAACGTCCAGTATCAACGCAGTAACTGCTTCGCCCTCTTTGGTCCATTGTTCATCCGACATGACACCCCCTCATTTTTATTTGACAACATATTGTCATTATGGTTTGTGATCACGATATTTGACAACATGACACCAAATAATCGAACTAACAAGGAGCGACAATATGGTGAACCTCAAACCTCTCGACCCCGAGTTTCCCATTGAACAGCAATTGGGCATCGATGCCGACCCAGTCGTTCTCATCAATCTCTTCACAGTCGATCCCGCGGACCAGGATTCCCTGATGAAAGCATGGAAGTGCGACGCCGAATGGATGAAGAAGCAACATGGATACATCAGCACTCAACTCCATAAGGCGATTGGTGAAAGCAGCATGTATCTGAATTATGCCGTCTGGGAGTCAGTTTCCGACTTCCGCGCTGCGTTCTCGAACCCCGAGTTTCAGCAGCAGCTGAGCCATTATCCCTCAAGCGCAGTGGCGACTCCCCACCTGTTCAAGAAAGTCGCCGTACCAAATTGCTGCACTGCCTGAAAACTTCTGGGTGACAGGCGAAAAGAGGGCACATCAATGAAAACAAAAATCCACGCAATGGCAGGCGGCATCGGATTCCTGACGATCCTCCTGTTTTGGACATCCACTGTGTTCAGCGAGCTGTTCACGAGCCACGAGGTAATCGCAGACGTCAAAGCTTTGATCTTAAAGGGGATGTTCATTCTCATCCCTGCCATGGTCGTTGCTGGTGGGTCAGGTATGGCCATGGGGCGCAGACGCAAAGACGCGCTGACGAGGGCAAAGAAAAACCGTATGCCCATCATCGCGTTGAACGGTTTGATTATCCTGGTTCCAGCCGCATGGTTCCTGGCTGGCAAGGCCTCCGCTGGCGCGTTTGATAGCGCATTTTACATTGTCCAGGTCGTTGAGCTGATCGCTGGCGCGGCAAACCTCACCATGATGGGCATGAACATTCGTGATGGATTAAAGATGACGGGGAAGATCCGGCGAGTAAGCTGACGGCACGAAGCAACAACAGGTGCAACCCGCCTGCCGGTGACCTGATACGCCATCTGCTGCGTCTACTTGCACCAATGCTTCCTCGTTCAACTGGTTTGTCGACGGGTGCTTCGGGAAGCGCTGTTTACGAAAAAACTTGCTTGCTTTAGTTTGAGCGCGCGCCGGACAGAACAAAATGCACCAATTGGGGGCGTCGGCGCACGCATTCATGGGACAACCGAAGGGAGGATTGGTATGTGCCAGATGTTTGCCGGCCAAGACCCGGAGCGCTATCAGAATGAGACGCGTCGCATGAGGCTGAATGGTCAAAGCACCAGCATACGACTAGAAAAGTCGTTTTGGTCGATCGTCGACGAACTCGCCGAGAAAGAGGGGTTTTCTACACCTGGATTCATATCCAGACTTCACTCCGAAGTTCTTGAAATACACGGCGAAACGAAGAATTTCACCTCTCTGCTGCGATGCACTTGTCTGCTTCACATTGAAAATGTTGGAAGCGCCGGCGAACCAGGGATCGCGGCCGAGTAAGCAGATTCCTACACTGTAGTATTCACTTACTACCCGGCGCTGCCAGAAAGTGTCAGCCTTTTCGAACCAACAAAATGGTTCGGAGGAAGGCATGGCAAAAGCCATACACAGCATGATCCGCGTTCTAAACGAAGAGCGGTCGCTTGACTTTTATGAGCGGGCATTTGGGCTCAAAGTATCACATCGCCTCGACTTTTCGGCGTTTACACTCGTCTACCTTAAGGGCGACGAGGGCTCTTTTGAGCTTGAGCTTACCATCAACAAAGACCGTGAAGAACCGTATCGCCTAGGCGACGGGTACGGTCATATCGCCTTCGCTGTCGACGATCTGGAATCCGAGCATGCGCGCTTTGAGGCTGAAGGGCTGAGCCCCAGAAAAATCGTCGAATTCGCGCCAGACGGCGATCTGATTGCCAAGTTTTTCTTCGTTCAAGATCCAGACGGCTACGAAATCGAAGTTCTGCAGCGCGCCGGGCACTACCAATAGCGGACATCCGCAATTGAAAGAGAGAAGAGGAAATGAAATACACGCATAAAAACAAAAACTTAAATCGCCGCGACTTACTGTCTCGATCCATGGCAGCCGGGGCCGGTTTTGGTGTTGGCACCGGTTAAACCAACGGCACGCGCGTGATCGGCAATAATCGAGTGCGTTTTTTGATCCGGAAAGTAATGCACCAACGCATATTCGATCGATCTTCCGATACAGCATAATCGCTCCTCTGATCATGTATTCCGAGCGGTGAACTCCGCTTAAAATGTAGCAATCAGGAAGCGGTCCGCCAAAGAGTTGATTCGCGCGAAAAAGTCATAATTTATTGGTGTTTCGGGACCAAATTCCTAGACTCAACCCATCGTTTTCTTTAGCCTGAGTGTAGCGAACAGGACAAAATGACGCGCCGGACAGCGGGAACGAGATCTCTCCGGGTTGGGTTCGCTTTGCGCTTTCAGCTGCAGAGTGGGCAGGTGTGTTTCAAAGATCCTACACATGGAAAACTTGGAGCTAGATCATGGTCGACATTTTTTCGAAAAAAGACGGTCCCCGCCGTGAAGATGCGGAAGCAAAACGGCTGCTTCAGGGCAACAGATCCACCATTCACAGACTTGCGGACCAGATCAGCAATGGCGAGTTTTCCCGGTCCCGGGCCAGAATGGCGCAGGCGAAAAAAGAACCCCAGCCGGAAGGTATGAGCATTCATATCCTTGGTGGAGCCACAGCCGTTTCAGAACCGGAACCGGTCATTCGGATCAGTCTAAACGACCGGGTTTTTGTCATGGACGCAAACTCTGGAAAGCAGATGGAATTCTTGGGTCAACTTCGCACCAATCAAAGCGGCACTAAGTTTTTCGCTCTCGCGACCAAGCAAAACGGATTCGTATCCCCCGTTGACCCCGAAACCGAAAAACAATTGGGGGATCTAGATGGGATCGTGATCGAAAACGATGACATCAGGGAAAAGTTGGCAGATGTGATAGCTAAGCGTTTGAACCTCTGAGGTTTAGAATGAAATCAGCCGGTTAAGGATGCGCAAAACGCCAAGCGTGCGTATCTGTCGAAAGAAAGCCATGCCAAACAAGAAATCGACCTCGCGAGTAACGAACTCTGTTCATTCTGACGTTTCTGCAATCGTAGGTAAGCAAAAAGCCACGATGAGCGCCTGGGAAGAATTTATCGAACTGGGCCATACGACAGAAGAAATTGAACAGAATGTGCGGCGGGAAATTCTGCAATCTTGGGCGCGATGTACTGATTTGGGAATTAACGCGCTATCCGGAGCAACGCCGCAAAAAATTGGCAACGAAGCAGTTTACGGCCTCAGGCGCAAAAACGACGCGCTTTGCCGCGCAACCAGAGCAGCTTTTGAAAGGTTGGCTCCACACCTGACTGAGTCAGGCGCAATACTGATCTTAACGGACAGATCCGGAACGATAATTGACGCGATTGGCGACGCACAGACGTTAGACACCGGACGCGAGATTCAATTGGAAATAGGCGGTGTCTGGGATGAACAAGTTATCGGCACCAATGGCATTGGGACCGCTCTGCGCACCGGCCAACCTACATTCGTGCATGCATCTGAACATTTTTGCCAGGGGATAAAGTCCTGGACATGTGCAGGTGTCCCCATTTTCGATCCGCTGGATCGCCAAATAGTTGGCGTAGTCGATCTTTCCGGGCCTCCAGATATCTTCCGACCTCATAATATGGCGCTTGTTGTTGCCGCTGCGAGGGAGATCGAGATTGCACTGGCAGAGCAACAGCGCGAAGAACGCACGAGCCTGCTCGAAGCGTTCATAGACCTGCCAAAATCACACAACCACGAAGATGCCGTTGTGCTTTTGAATTCCACGGGCCGCATTGTATTTAACAAGAATATCGACAAAGCGGTTGGTAAAAAATCTGACGACTTTTCCATAGGCAAGCACCTCCTTTCATGGAAGCCAAGCATGACGGACGGAGATTTGGCTGCAGCCTTGTCTCCCACCTTGGTGAATTCAAAAATTGACCTTCTAAAATTGGGCGATGAGGTGAAGGGCGCGGCCCTGGTCTTGCCCGGGAAGACCCATGTGCAAACCCCCGCCCGACCTCGAGGTATAACGATCAAGCCAAGAGCTGGTGTGGAGGAAGACACAATTACCATATTGGGCGATTGCCCAAAGATGCTGGAAGCGATCGAGTTCGCCCGGAGGGCGGCAAAAGCCAAAGTTGCGGTTTTAGTTCAGGGTGAAACTGGGGTCGGAAAAGAGCTCTTTGCCCGGCTGATCCACTATAATCATACAAAAGAAAAGGCCCCCTATGTCGCGGTAAACTGCGCTGCGATCTCTGGAGAGTTGATCGGCGGAGAGCTTTTCGGTCATGTCGCCGGCGCTTTCACGGGTGCACTACGCGAAGGTAAACCCGGTAAATTTGAGCAGGCAAACGGCGGTGTTCTTTGTCTGGACGAGATAGGCGATATGCCTCCTGAACTGCAAACCTATTTGTTGCGGACATTGGAGCAACGTGCAGTGTATCGGATCGGTTGTGACAAAAGACGCCCGATAGACGTTCAACTTGTTGCAATGACGAACCGGAACCTGAGGCAGGATATCGAAACCGGCCGTTTCCGCAGGGACCTCTTTTATCGAATTGGCACAATAATAATTGACGTTCCACCACTTCGGGATCGTGGCGGCGACGTGGATCTGTTAATTGAGCATTTCAACAGAGTTCTGTCCGAAAGGTTCGAGCGAGAGCCTTTGAATTTCGATAGTGAAGCAATGGCAATGCTTCGCACATACCACTGGCCAGGAAATGTGCGCGAGTTACGCAATACGATTGAAAGACTCTGTCTGCTGCATCGAAATGGACCTGTTACAGTCAGGGATCTTCCCAAAGAGATCACCGAACCCGATGACAACGATTTTTTGTTTGGAACATCCCCCAATGCACCAAGCACGGATCTGGGATTGGACAGCATCGAGTCGCGCGCAATTCAACGAGCGATTAAACAGGAAAACGGCAACCTGACGAAAGTTGCGGTGACATTGGGCATATCGCGACCAACATTGTATCGGAAAATCCGGCAGTACGGACTTGATCGCGGAAAATAAGAAAACGGCGACGGAACGATATCCGCCGCCGTTTTGTCAGGACGCAAGAAGTTCGGGGGAGAAACGAACGCCGGTCCTGATGTCAGTTCTCACGCGGGTTTTGCGTCTCCGAGTTTGCGACTGCCACGTGCATCGTTGGACAGAAACTTGCGGTGCACCACGCCACCGAGTGCAGCACCAAGGCAGGGCGCCAGAATGTACAGCCAAAGCTGGCCAATTGCTTCGGGACCCGCAAACAATGCCGGGCCCAGCGACCTTGCAGGGTTAACCGAAGAACCAGAAACGACAATGCCGGCCAAATGAATAACGACCAGCGTGAAGCCAATTGCCAACCCTGCGTTCGCACCAGCGGCCCCTTCTTCCGTGCTTCCGAGAATCACGATCAGAAACAACGCAGTCGCTACGAATTCGAACAAAAAGGCACCGACAACACCATAGTCCTCCCAGCCGTTTTGAGCGAAACCGTTTGTGGCAATGTCATAACCACCCTGTTTGCTTTGGACTATCACATACAACAGTGCAGCTGCCGCGATGGCCCCAAGGCACTGGGCGATGACATACCCGGCAAAATCGGAAGGGGACAATCGACCGGCGATGACAGCTCCCAGGCTTACGGCCGGGTTAAGGTGCGCCCCGGAAATATGTCCAATAGCGTATGCGACACCGACGACGGTCAGACCAAAGGCCGCGGCCACACCCAGCAGGCCAACCTCGTGAACCATGAAAATGATAGTGGCACAGCCCATGAACACCAGGGTGAAAGTACCCAGGCATTCTGCAATCAGTTTCTGCATGTTTTCCTCCATTTGCAGATACGTTTTCTGAAGCCCGTGCCCAGAGGTGCACAGGATACCCATTGTTTTGGTGGTTTGATTTCAGGCACGAGAGCGAACTACCGATGTTCGCTCTCGTGACAGTTGTGGTCAGGGAACGATAACCCCCCGCCCCGTGAATCGGCGGTTTTTGAAGTCGTCGATTGCCTGATTAATATTGGCCAGCGAGTATTCCGTCTGATGCATTTTCACCAATCCATCAGCATTCAACTCCATGAGTTCAACAAGCTCTGTATAGTCACCGACCAAGCTGCCGCCGATCTTGATTTCATTGACCACCAAGTCGACTGTCGGAACTTCGATCGTGCCGCCGTATCCAACCACAACCAATTCGCCACCTTGGCGCAGAAGTTTCCAACAGATGTTTTCGACACCAAGCTCGCCAACAAAATCGATGACGACGTGGCTGCCACCTCCGGTGGCGTCCATCACCTGCTCAATCAGATCAGGGCCGCCGTCCAATACAATGTCTGCACCCAAATCCTTTGCCAAAGCCTGAGCACCGGGCTCTCGGTCAACCGCGATTATGCGAGCACCACACAGATTTTTCAGGCACTGAATGGCAATGTGGCCCAGCCCGCCGACACCCAACACAGTGACATATGCACCTGGATACACCAAACCCGCTGCTCGCTTGGCTGCGCGATATGCCGTAATCCCTGCATCCGCCATCGGGGCAACTTCCAGCGGTGTCACATTGGTGTTCAATTTGATCAGCGAACTTTCGTTCGTAATGAAGTATTCGGCAAAACCGCCATCCAGTCCAAGACCGGGAAACAAGCCGTGGTCGCAGTACATGTCATGACCATAACGGCAGTTGAGACAGATCCCACAACTACGATGGGGATGGCAAATCACGGCATCACCAGGCTTTACCGACGTAACATTACTGCCTACGTCTTCTACCCAACCCGCATTTTCATGGCCCATGACGTAAGGCAGCAGATTGCCTTCGACATCCATTATGTCTTTCCAGACACCTTCGATGATGTGCAAATCAGTGCGGCACAGTCCAGCCGCCCCCACTTTGACAACAACTTCATCCGGGGAATTGATCGTTGGTGCTGAAACCTCTTCGATTTTCAGCTGAACATTCATTGCCGGATCGTATTCGTATAACCGTGCGGCTTTCATTTTCTTCCCTCTCGTGGATTTGTGCCGACACATTTTCCTGCCGGCACCGGATTTCGGTTACGGGCGACCCAACAGCTCAGCGCCGCCGCCCAGGGCGGGGCCTTCAGTCGGATCGGCCTCTCCTTCGGAAAGATCTCCGACCAGAGTTTCGGTTGTGAGGATGAGAGTCGCGACAGACGTCGCGTTCACCAAAGCGCTCGCCGTCACGCGCACCGGGTCAATAATTCCTGCCTCGTACATATCGCGAAACTCACCGGTTGAGGCATCGTAGCCATGGCCCTGCTGAGCCGACGTGACCGAAGCGACAACCGCAACTGGGTCTGCACCCGCGTTGCTGGCAATCCTTTGCACCGGCTTGGTCAGGACAGAACGAACAAGTTCCACACCCTTTTTGACGTCGCCTTCGTTGGCCGAAACGATGTCATCCAAAACAGCGCCGATTTGTGCCAGCGCAGTACCGCCCCCAGCAACGACGCCGTCTTCAGAAGCGGCGCGGACAGCGCAAAGGGAATCTTCGATAAGCTGAATCTTGCGTTTCTGCTCGACTGGGGTGAACCCGCCCGCGTAGATAACCGCCGTCCCGCCGGATAGCTTCGAAACCCTTTCGCGCAACTTGTCCTGTTCGATGTTAGGTGGCGCAACATCATGTTGACGCTGAACCTGGGCCCGTCTTGCACGGATCGCGGCCGGATCGCCCTCGCCCCGCAATACGCTGGTCAAGGACGAGCTGACCTTGACCTTCTGGGCCCCTCCCAGTTGGGCTAGCGTGACGTTTTCGATTTTCTTGCCAAGATCTCGCGCCAGAACTTCGCCACCGGTCATGATCGCCAGATCATCCATCATGGCGGCGCGCCAGTGACCGTATTCAGGTGGGTGAACGATCAGATACTTACCTGCACCGCCCCCGTCCATCAGCGCAATTACGACTTCTGGCGCAATCTCTTCCGCCACAATCAACAGCGGGCGATTTTGCTGATCTGCAATTGCGCGCGCGTTATCGAGTATTTCTGGGCGCAGGATCTTGTGATCCGTCATCAGGATCAGGGGATGGTCCAGCACCGCCTCCATATTGTCCTGATCTGTGACCATATGGTGCGAAATGTACCCGCGATCAAAGGACATGCCTTCGAGCACCTCAAGCGTGGTGTCGACGGTTACCGCGAAATCCGCAGTAATGACGCCCTCTTTGCCCACGCGTTTAAACGCCTCGGCAACCAGTGAGCCAAGCTCGGGGTCCGTCGCCGACACACGCGCTACGGCGTCAAGATAGGCAGGGTTGTCGTCACAGGACCGGGACGACTGATCGAGACCGTCAATGATCTTTTCAACCGCCAGTTCGATGCCCTTGCACAGATCAACCGGTTTGACACCACTGGCCGTTATCTCGACCCCTTTCTGTATCAGCGCATTGGCCAAAACAATCGCCGTTGTGGTACCGTCTCCGGCAACCTCATTTGTCTGCATGGAGACTTCGCGCACCACCTGCGCGCCCATGTTTTCGAACCGATCCGGCAATTCGATTTCGGAAGCGATGGAGACCCCATCGCGTGTAACCAGAGGAGTGCCAACCGGCCGGTCTATCATCGCGTTCAGACCCTTGGGCCCCAGAGTCGGCTCCACCGCGGCGGCCAATTTCGAAACACCCCTAGCCAAAGCATGCCGGGCAGTTCCGTTGTGTATCAGTAGTTTAGCCATAACTTCTCCTTGCCATCGCTCGAGTATCGATGACTTTTTGCTGTATTCGGTAGGGGGTGCAGTGTGCGCTTAGCTGTGCGCTTCAGCCCCTTTCGGTGGAACCCGGTTCTGGATGAAGTCGATCAATGTTGGTCCATCTTCGCCAATCTCAACTTCCTTGTACCGGGTGGATTGCAGCCCACGGCACAGTGCTCCGTTGAACTCCATATTGATCCGAACTCCGCGAAGCTTTCCGAGGTATTCCCGCAATCCACTGGACGTCAGGCGCTCGCCATCCCAGGTGACAAAAGCCGGATCGCTGATTGTCTTGGCCAGCCCCCTGGACATCAACAATGAACGATATCGCGGTTTTTGCTTTTCCTCTTCACCACTGTCGAAGCGGATTGAATCCAACTTCTCCAACGTCATGTCGACAATCTCTGCGCTGGAAAACCCACGCTCTTCCAAGGCGAGCAGGACTGTTTCCTGACGGCGAATGAAAGCCTTTTCCAGAAACTTGTTTCGAACGGCGCTTAGCTCTTCACCGTTGCAGTATTCCCGGAACACTTCGTTGAAGTCCTTTTGACCATTGACACCTTCGTTGACACGATCGGCGAAACAGTGGTCGTTCAAAGTGACTTTGACGCCCTGAACCCATTTCAGCTTGCCAATCTCATGGCGAATATCAAACGCCATGAGAAAGGCAAAATTTGGAGAACACCAGTAGGTCGGAAGCCTAAACTCAACTTCCACCACTTTTGAATCCAAATTGACTTCAACGAGTTCGACAAACCCCATCTCCGTGATGGGCTCGTCCAATTCTGGGTCAGTCACAAGATCCAGCTGCTGCCAGATTTCGAGTTCCAGTTCGTCCTTAAGCATCTCCAAAGACATCGGATCACTCCGCTGCTATCTGGACAGGGGCGGCGCTGAGTTGTTTTTTCTTCGCCTCAACATCAATATTGTAGAGTTTCGCCGCATTCAGACCCAGGATCTTCTCCTTGATCTCATCTGTCAGTTGAACTCCACCACGTTCGGCGGAAATATCTTCCGGAATCTGGTATTCCCAGAATTGTTCGACCAGCCACTGAGGGGTCCAGATCGCATAATCTGATCCGAACAGAAGTTTGTCTTCTCCGACCCACCACAACAGCTCTGCGATAACTTCACCAAAGTACCTGGGGCGCGAGAAGATAAACGGAAGCGCAACTGCCAAACCGCCATAGACATTCGTCTCCTGGGTCGCAATCCAGCAGAAATCATCCAGACGCGGCAGGCCGCAATGTTCGATGATCCAGTTCAGATTCTGGAAATCGGTTGCAGCATGGTCAACGTCATGTACATCAAATGCATCCTTGCTGAGCGGTATGATGGTCGGGCCTTTGTGGACATGAATGTTCTTGATGCCCAGCTTGTCACAGAGTTCGAAACACCTGTAGGCCGCCGGATCGTTCAGCGCCCAACCTTTGCTATCGCCATTCCACTCGGCCGTGTACATTTTCACGCCCTGAATGTCGAAGTTTTCCTTCATGTAGTGGATGTATTCCAGTGCCTTCTCGCCATCGCGCGGATCGAACGAACCATTCACGATAAAGCGTTCCGGATGCCGCGCCGCCATAGAGGTGCTGCGCTCGATACTGGAAAATCCGTTCTTGTAGAAATCCCGCAAGTATGTGGACTGGATGATGGCGACATCATCAGGTCCATCCACGAAAAGATCGCGGTACACGTCATCTACCGAGTATTTCTCGAAGCGACCTTTCTCCCAAAGCTGATCTGGCGGGCTTAGATTGGTGTGATAGGCATAGAAGCAGTCAATAAACTGCTTGCCGTGGACGTTGCTTTGATTTTCCGGGCTGCCATCCCAAAAATGGGTATGACCGTCGACCACAAAAATCTCTTTGCCATCCTTGGTTTTAAACATTTGTTCCTCCTGGGGTTTTCTGAATGTTCAGATCACGATCTTGAGGGGAACAAGCCCGGGCAGAACCCGGACTTGTTCTGCAGCGTGGCTATTCGATGTACTCGAACACATCGTCCATGTTGCCGAACAATATGACGGTATTGTCGTCAACTCGAACCATGCGTCCGTAGTGGGTGGACGTGTTGACTTCAAAAAGCTCCGCCGTCATTTCGCGGCCCAGAAATTCACTGATTTCATCCATCTTGAAGATCAGCTTGCCACGGCCGTCGATACGGATTGTGGCCGGATTGTGCGTAACCGTTACAGTTGGGTCTTCATCCATGTATTCGGCGATGGCGCGCGCCTCGACCGAGTCATTCATCGTGACGCCACACTGGTCCGAGATGGTTTGCTTGAACTCAATATCCTTCATGGATTTGAATATGTTACCTTGCGATGCGTCGCGGGCTACGTTCGACATTGGCTTATCTCCTGTTGATTAGCGGCTCAGGCCGAGTTCGTTGAGGATCTGGCCGACCCGTTCATGGGAAACAGCTTTGACGTCTTCGAATGAAACCGGCTTGGAATGGGGCTGAGACCAGATTGGCTGCAGCGCATTGGCAGCTTTGTCTGCAAGATCACCATGCTTTTTGATCCAGGACTGGAACAGCGCCTTATTGTGGGCTGAATGCTCCTCGTCGTTCGCCAGCAGGTAAACCAGATCAATGGCGTTCGCCAGGTTGCGCTCATAGTCCGCTTCGGCAGCAGAAATCACCGGCGGGGTAATGAAGTCGTTGTTTGCGGCTGCTGCTTGCATAAAGAAACCGGACCGAACGAGTTCACCGACCAGAGGTTCAAAGATCAGATTGATCGCAAAGTACTGCTCAAGGTAATCCTCGGAGCCCATGATCGTTTCGATGGCTTCGCGGCATGGTTGCCAGATTTGGTCTTCCAGCCACGCCTTTTTGCCCAGCTCGTCATCCCAGCCGTCGATGTCCATTCCGATCTCGGCCAGGTACAGTGTGATGTCCTGACACAGGCGCATCTTGTAGGACGAGTTGGTCAGTGTCGCATTGTTGATCATCTGCGTGTAGCCATAGCGCTGCGCCTGCATCAGCGAGGTGCCAAGGCCAAACTCAGCGTGTTTCCACGCACCCAGGTGGGTCTGCAGAATTCGTTCCCAGGTTTTGTCAAATGCGGTATGAGCGCCTGCTTTGCGAGCATTGTCGATAACGGCTTTCACCATCGAACAGATTTTCGACTGCCGCTGGTAGTGGGTCCGTTCCCATTCCTGATCCGGAGCACGGAATGCATGCCAGTTAGAGCTCAGGGCCGCGGTATTGTCTTTTTGATAGGCACCGCCACCTTTGCCGCCTTCAAACTCGATAATCCAGTTCTGGATCAGATAGCGCTCGGGATCAGGTTGCACGTCGACGGTTACGTCTTCGTAGTGGGTGGCCCGTTTCCCCCTGGGTTCAAAGTAGTTGTATTTGCGGCTTGTGGATCCGACGAATGTTGCGGCACCCGCGGCCCCAGAACCGACAGAACTTGATGTAGCTACCATTGTAGCCTCCCTTGGTTGGTTTCATTCACATGACCAGTGATCAGCCCAGCATCAGTGGGCCGATGAACCAGAAGTCGGTGTGAATTTGTCGTAGAAAATCCGATCTGCATCGAAGTCGTTCATGAACAGAACGGGCGTCAGCGCGTCGATCATTGGCGGCGGACCACAGGCATAGACATCACCCTCACCGTCCGCATCCAGTTCCTTCAGAAACCGGTCGACGCTTTCATGAACGAAACCACGTTCTCCGTCCCATGATGTGTCGTCATCCGCATGGCTTAGAACCGGAATGAACTGGACGTTGCCATTGGCCCCTGTCAGTTCAGAGATATCGCCGAGCTTGAACAGGTCATCTTGTGTTCGCGCACCATAGAAGAAATAGATGGGGCGGTCCTCTCCGCTGCTTATTTGGTCATTCAGGATCGACCAGACAGGGGACATTCCGGAACCAGCACCAACCAGTATCACTGGCCCTTCCCGGTCTTCTCGACGGAAGCACATTCCGTAGGGTCCGCTGATCTTGACCGTCGCACCTTTTTTGATCCCCCCGGCGTCGAGTTCGTTTGAGAATCTTCCGTCCGGGTATTTTTTGATGATGAAGGAGAGTTTTTGGGCTTCGCTCGGCGTATTTGCCATGGAGAACGAACGTGTAATCTCCTCCCCTTTTTCGGTGGTGACCGTGATGTCGACATATTGCCCCGCCCAAAATTTAAGCGGTGCATCAATTTCAATTTCCACACCGCGAATGTCGTGGGTTAGCTTTTGGAAATCGACAATGCGGCCATCAAATTCTTTGACCGGAATGGATTTCGACAAAACCTCTTCATCAAAGTTCAGGAGTTCGATTTCAACATCGCTGTAAGCAAGCGCCCGGCACATAAGAATATGACCGCTGTCTTTTTCGAAGTCATTGAGAGCGAACGTCGAGTATTTCAACATTTCGGTCTCGCCATCCAGTTGAACGCATTTGCAGGCTGAACACTGTCCTTCCTTGCAGCCATGTGGCAACGCGATGCCCTGGCGGAATGCGGCGTCGAGGATGGTTTCCTCTTCTTCGACCTCAAATTCCACGCCAACCGGCTCAAGTCGGACGTTGTATACGTCACTCATTTTTCGTGTCTCCTGTGGTTCGAAACCTGTTGGTGGCTTCGAATTGCGGGATGCAGGGGCCGTTTGGCCCCCGCGGTAGTTGGGTTTAGTTGAACGGCGTGATCGTGAAGCCGGCACGGTAGTCCGCCAGGTGCGCCTCGCGTTCGGAATCGGACATTCCACGCAGAGCTTTGAGCGGTGAGCCCAGCGTGTTGCCGCGCACATCGTCAAGCGTCCACATGTCCTTGTTGTCGAAGCGGAGATGCGGCTGCGGAACGAGGGTTTTGCCGTCTTCGCGGACAAAGTTGAGATCCTGAATGGCGTCAGCCAGATCCCAACCGTCATAGACAGTTTCCCATTCACGCTTGCCCGAGAACTTGCCCATGGCCGGTGTCGGGCGGCCTTGGTACTCATCCGAGAACGCTTCTACGGCGGTCCAGCGATCAAGCTCGTGCGCAAAGGTGTGCAGTTCGCCGTCGATCTCATCAACAACGATGTCTTCGCGGATCAGGCATGGCACCAGGCAAGACCAGCAACGATGCGGATAGACGTAGCCGACCTCTTCATTGAAGGTGATGACCTTCTGACCGGGAACGCTGAGCTTCGCATACCACTTCCAAAAGTCGCCGAATTCTGCGTACCAACCCGGATACTTGTGCTCGAACCATTCGAAATCTTTCTCGGTCTGAGCTTCGATCCGCCAGAAATTCACCGGCCAGCCAACGGCAAAGAACTGAGCGACCTTGTGGACATAGTTCTTCTCGGTGATCCGCTTCCAGGCTTCCTGAACATCGTCGTGATGAACTTTGACGCCATACTTCTCAAGCGGCAGCATGTAGGTGCGGTAGTAGTCTTCAAAGATCCACCGGTGCCACATTTCCGCGTAGGATTCTTTTTCCTTGTCGCGGTTGGTGGTGCCGTATTCGATGAACGTACCGATGGCCGCGTCAACGATGGCGTGGTTCTGCCAGAAGGCATAACGCAGATCGCGTTCCAACAACTGGTGGTTGTCAGGTTCTTTCAGCGCGGCCATCAGCAACGAATGACCATTGCCGATATGGCGGCTTTCGTCCGACTGCACCGACAGGAACACGGTGGGAAGAGCATAGTCACCATTCCGGGCGGCCTCTGACGGCATAGCCACAAACAAAGTGTTGGTGAACGCTGTCTCGGCAACGACCGTCAGATACATACACGCAGCGGTCATGGTGTCGCCGGTGATGAATCCTTCGCCGAACTGACGACCAATGGTCGTTGCATAGCACTTGCCGAATGCTTCTTCGGTGATATCGAACCCAGCTGGGTCAATGTAGTTTTCCATGTACCACTTCTTCAGGTTCATCTGAATTGTGGAGTGACGGAATTCATCGACCATCTGCATGGTAAAGCCGGTGCGCAGGTCTTCGCCCGGCGCCAAGCGGGCAACCATTGCCATCGAACGGGCTGCGGAGATTTCGGGAAACGGGATGATCGCCAGAAACAGCTTCATCCATTCGATCCAGCGCGGCTCGACATTGCGGAACATGTCGCCCCGCAGCGCCGCATCCAATGCGCCATAAACCCGGTTGTCCTTTTCCTCTTCCATCGGAAAGTAGGAGCGCAAGACCTGCTTCATCGGGTCGCGCGGGGCCTTGGTGATCTTGTAATCGGTCGGAAAGGTATTCGCTTCCTGGACGTAAGTCGGATTCCAGCCCAAATCAGAGATTTTCTTGGTGGCTTCTCCCACCGAAATCCCCCGTTGGGATGTAATCTTATTTAGCGTAATCGCCATGCCATGAGCCTCCTTCAGCTCTGACCGTTTGCACGGTCGGTTGGAGGCAGCAGCTTGCTGCCAGTTGATAGGCCAAGGTTCCACAAGCACATCGAAATACGCTTGAAAGCCCCGACCAGTCGGATCACGGCAAAGGTTTTAGGTAGTATCACCACTTGCTGACTGCCGTACGTTGCTCGGGCGAACTGGCATCGATATTGCAAATGGAACCTCCCTGTTCCTTCGTTCTTGGTGGTTTCCAGATTTCGGAAACGCGGCGTTATAAGGGAGTACATGCAAGCGTCGTGCCAATTTGGCTGCGCGGTGGCCCAAATGTTAAAATACCGGCGCGGAATTTTGCTAACCCGCTCAATTTTAACAATAAATATTCGGCACTTTTTTTGGCGCTCAAAACTCCAACGGAGTGAAGAGAACGGTTGCACAAATCCAAAGTGTATCAAAATCGTAAAGGAAATTTACGTTCGTTACACTTGTTCCGCCAAATTTACACTCCTGAACCACCTATGGCCAATCCAACATCGGTTAAGAAAAATCCCCAACACCCAATCGCGCTATTTCTCGCCACTTAAATTCATGGAGCACATTTTGACCGCCCCGTGATTCGCTCACGCCAAGGCGGATTCTCTTCGATTTACCAAAATGTAAAAATTTGAAACCATCCAATTTTACAATTGTAACAATACGAAACTGATGGCTGCCCGAATTTGAAAAAAAGGTTAGTTTAAGAGACATAAAAACGAGATTAGAACTTTGTGACGCACAGAATTGGTGATATTTTCATCGCCGAAAACTGATTGAGAAAATCACTCAACCGGTGAGGAAAAGCTCCCCCAGTGCTTTCACAGTGGGCTTCCAGTGAACCCGTGTGCGAAACGCCGCACGCGTCCAAATAGGGTTTGAAATGGAACTAATACAAAGAAACATAAACGCCCGACATGCCGGCAACAGTTACAGCCGTCTGTCAAATAGAACGAGTCGCTTTTTTGGCATATGGCAACTGGTCCCAAATTGCCTCAATATCGTTACGCAATTGAGAATGCGTTTCGCGCATGATGCGTTCTCTTTCGGATTCTGTGATATCCACAAGCGCCTCTTGCACCTTGACTATGTTTGCCGGCGTTGGATTTTCGAGCGCATTTCTTGCAGCAATTGCAACATTGCATTCCAAACCCAATATGTCAGCACTGACCACACTCAGCACCCTAATAAATCTTTCGGTCGCGCTCCCCTTAATCATGGTTCATTCCTTTTTAACTATGATTCGATCCGGAACCTTCTAGCCCTAAGGGGAAGTTAGATGCCCGGTCAATCAGAAAATGTTCCGTCTTTATTTGCGGAGCGCGCGCTTCTCATCAGCAGGCTTTCTCAAGAAAACGCGGGGCATCTGCGAATTCTGCGGCAGCTGAACGGCATTGATATCCTTTTGGCAAAAAACTCTAATTCTCTGGAATTTTGCAATTCCAGAGACGAGCTAAATATCGAACTTGAAAATAGCCGATCCCGAATAACCGCATTGGAAAAAAGCGTCGCGAAAATAGACGAGAGAATCGAGAGGTTGACTGAAATGGAGAACAATAATGGTTGAAAATAGCGCATCCGGACTCTCTCTTTTCGATCTGCTGGCTAGGGAATGGACACTTGATGATGAAATCTCTCAAATCTCATTCAACTTTGATGATACCGCAGCGGTCTTTAGACTTTCTTCGGGAATGGTTGCTCTGGCATCGACAAAAGACGCAGAAAGCCCAAAAATTCGCACTCGGCTGGAGTTGGACACTGGTCGCACGACTATACGCCCGCGCGAGAATCCGATCGCGCCACTTCTGACACCTGACATCAAGGTTCGTACTGATCTGCCAATTGTTCGCTTCGGCACACAAGGTTTTACGACCATTGATCTTGACGGAGCCATTCAACAGATTACAGCCGGTGGTCAGGTCGTACGCAGACAGCGACCGCGGCAGGGCCGGGTCACAGCCCTGGCCGCCAGCCATACCGGCGGCCTGCTGGTGATCGCGCGAGATTACCATCTCGAACTCATCAACTCAGCAGATATGACCGTGCAGTCCGAGGTTGCGCTCGATCACCCGATTTCGTGCCTGGCTGTATCGCACGATGGCAATTCAGTCGCGGCATGGGGGGCGGATACCTTGAGTATCGTACAACCAAGTGCTGCCGACAGCAGCCCGACTGCCTTATCTTGCGCTGGAACCATAACCGAAATCTGCTGGCAGAAATCGGGCCGCTACATGGCCTGCGCCTCGGCTGATCGTCGGTTCTATATCATAGACTGCAAAAAATGCTCCGTTCAGTGCGTCGAGGGCTACCCAAGTTCAGTAGGCAAGGTTGCTTTCAGTGAAACTGGCAATGCCTTGGTGACTTCGGGCGCGTATCGCCTGGCGGGATGGGACACTCGCGATCTGCCGGTTGATGACAAACCTGGCACCGCCCTCACGACCGGCAAACCCGGATTTGTTGTGCTGAATTCAATCGCTGCACACCCAGAGCGAAACATCGTCGCCACGGGGTATGCCAGTGGGCTGGTTACACTCGCCAGTATCGGAACGTCTCAGGACATGATGCTCCATCAAGAACGCGACACGACAGTCAGCAGCCTGAGCTGGTCGAAAACCGGCGAACACCTGGCCATTGGGTTCGCCTCGGGCAAGGTCGCGATGGTCACGTTCCCAACCCAGATGTTCAAATAGTTCCACCATACAGAGAAAAGGGGATGTACGATGGACAATAAACTTTCACCCGAAGAAGAAAGCAAAGACCGCTACTTTGCGCAATTATCTAAAATCGCCGAAGAAATGATCGACGAGCATGGCAAGGACTTTGCCATGGGGGCGTTGGTGATGGCGGCACAATGGATCGCAAAGAACCAGATCGGGCCGCAGGAAGAAATCAAACACTAAAGCGTTAGGCTGGCGGAACGTGCGCCGGTGGATCCAGAATCCAGGGTCCACCGCAGCTGATCCATTGTGATCTCGGAGATCGCAGGTGTCAGCCTTTCCAGACCGCCCCGCCCATCGTCTTGGCTCTTTTTACTGATAACCGACAGGTCTTCGGAAAACTCTGCGCGAAGACCATGAGAATAGGCACACATCTCTTGCAACCGAAGCGTCACATAATAAAGGCAATCTCCAGTCTCGCTGAACTGCCCGGCCACAGAAGGCTCTCGGCACGTTTCATGCGAACGGTACGAAGTATGCACCGCAGTGCTCAGGATCGTTTGAACGTGACGCCGCCAGTTTTCGTATTCCTCGGACTGGTTCAACTCCAACCCCGCTCGATAGAGCTGTTCACTCACAGCCTTATAGGCGCGGCCGCCTGCGATGTGACGGCGCCAGAATTCGTTGGCTTCGTCGACTGTTCGACACTCAACAAAGCGCTTTGCAAGCTTGGGTCGGGAAACAAAGGCCAATGCCATATCCACGCCCTCGGAGAGAGAGCGGGCAATCTGCATCGAAGGCGTCGGGAGATCCGTCAGAAACAGCAATCGGATGGCGTCCAACTGTTCGATCATTCGAAACGTCAACGCACGCATGGCCGCCCATTGCGGTGCGGTCAGGCCAGTATCGGCGACATTTGCAGCGACAGTGGCGCTGGCATGCAGCGAAGCAACCCACATTACCGCCTGGTCAAACATGAAAAAGTTGTCGATCGGTCCGCTATCGCCGTCATGAACCCAGTTACCGCCACTTTGGAAACCGCGAAATCGAACTATCGTGTTGCTCCAGACTTCGTCCAGATCCAAGCCTCGCGCCGACCACAATTGGCGGGTTCGGGCCATCAACTGCGGCGAGATGCCGGGATAGCTCCGTTCGAAAGAAACCGGCTTATCTTGTCCAAGGTCAATCTGCATGGCGGTGGTGGTCTTTCATTGCAAAAGCCAATGTATCAACGATTGCCGGTCCGACAAGCCACTAAAGGATTGCAGCCCAGGCTGCATTGGCAGCTGTCGATTGAGGCTTGCCAAAGGATAGACCGATGGGACTGATCCTTACGCCAAAATCACGTCAGACGCGTGCACTTAACCGGTCCATGATTCAGGCCTTCGACGTGATGCGCATGACCAAGGCCGAAATGCTTGACCACTTATCTGAGATGATCGAAAGGAACCCGTTTGTGATTGCGGACCGGGCGACCCATGACCTCGGAACCTTTTATCCGCCACGCGACTTTCAAGAAGGCCCCGAGGTGGCCTGTGATACTCGGGTAAGTCTCTATCGTCACGTGACCGAACACCTCCCGCTGATCTTGAGTTCAGAAGCAGATATACAAATCGCTCTGGCATTTCTGGCGGAAATCGAGCCAAGCGGATGGCTGGGCAAACCAGTCAAAGAGATTGCCCGCAATGCCGGATTTGATGAAGCAAAATGTCAGCAGGTCTTAAGCCAACTTCAAACCCTCGAACCGATAGGATTGTTTGCTCGGGATCTACGCGACTGCCTCAGGCTGCAGGCCATTGACCGCGGATTACTGGATGATCTGATGGATCGGTTGATTACGCATTTGGACGCAGTTTTGGAATACGGCTTTCAAGCCCTAACAAAACGCCTGAACGCGGACCCAACCGACGTTGCACGTTGCCTGCAACACATCCAGCGAATGGACCCCAAACCCGGCACCCGGTTTGAGCACGGCGAGACAATTTTGCGGGATTGCGACGCCATCCTCACGATCGTTGACCGAGAACTTGTTATTGAACTCAACAAATCAAGTTTTCCCAGTGTTCGTCTGACCCTGTCTTCGATGCCGGAGAATGGCGCCGATCTCTCCAGTTCTTCACAGCTTGGCGAGTTGGCCAATTCTGCAAAGTCTTTCAAAGCGGCCCTCGAGCTTCGAAGTTCAACCACACTCGCGGTAATCAATGCCATTTTCCTACGGCAACGTGACTTTCCGACCAAAGGATACGCATCCCTGCGCCCTATGCGCATGAGCGATATTGCGGACGATATTGGTGTCAGCGAAGCCACGGTAAGTCGCATCGTGACCGGACTCAGGCTACAATGCCCACAGGGTAACATTGCGGTAAAATCGCTGTTTTGTGCACCGGTCATATATCGTGGCCAGCCCCGCACCAAACATGTTGCGCTTCAGATAATCAGAGACTCCATTGCGCGCGAAGACAAGCGATTCCCGCTGAGTGATACAGATATTTTCCGACTTCTGAGCGAGGCCGGATTGGACCTATCCAGGCGAACGGTCACCAAATATCGCCAATCGATAGGACTGAGCGCACCCGCCTTGCGCCGAAAACATGCTGATTTGTCAACGCTTCTCTCAAGGCCGCAGTTGGCCAACGAACACAGCCGCAGAAATCACTAAAACCAAACGCCCCGTCGTCTTGATTGCCGACGCTCTAAACCAAGGAAAGACGAATAGATGGTCAAAGGGGTACACAGTATGATCCGCGTTCCGGATGCAGAACACAAGCGAATGGCACAGCTTGGCTGGAACCCCCAGGACAATGTTGAATTTGATCACGAGGGCTCACAATTGGCGCGCTTCTTTTGCAATTCAGACCCCGATAGATACCAGATCGAAGTACCGCAGCGCGCAGGGTGTTGCCCATGATTTTCCCCGGGGTCAGAAAATGCTCTGTAAGCGATCCAACAACCTGTAACGGCAAGGCATTTTTGCGCCCCTTTAGAAGATCGGATGCATTGGCCATTCGGAGGGCACTGCGAGATCGTGATCTGTTGCAGTGGCTTGCAGCATTGCCGGTACCTATCGATCACATCGCGCTGCAGGAGTACACCCGTTTCCTTGCCGATACGGATGTAATCGCCAGCGCCATTTGTGTCGGCGAGGACGTGATCGGCATTGTCAGTCTTGGAACCGAACTGTCCTTTTGGCTTCGCCGAGATATGCAAAACAAAGGCATAGGTCACTGGGCCGTTCGTCGTTTTTTGAAGCAACTGCCATTGAACATCCAGCAAGTAGACGCCTGTTGTCTGGCAAACAACACGGTCTCCATCCTTCTTCTGCGCAAAGCCGGTTTCGAGGAAACAGCAGCTCCATTCAAACGCTTTTCGTTCGCCCATGGAAAAGCGATGGAATTCAGGCGATTTAGCATTTCGCTGACGCGATCGGGGTGTTCGCCAAAGGAGCCCCCTTGCCTGCGCGGCGCCTCATTCCCATCCCTCTGACCCGCCTAAAACACGGCCAACCGCTAACTTCCGGGACCTGCCAATGACCGATTTCAAGAAAATCCTGATCGCCAACCGCGGCGAGATTGCCA
>NZ_JBQFYW010000016.1:0-106148 GCF_056541825.1 Ruegeria sp. AF8
CGCCCGCCAGCGCCCGAAACCATCATCCCGATGGATTACAGGCCGACGATGCACTAACAATCAATTTGGACCAGTCAGATGAGGCTGCTCACCTCGGTTGCGGGAAATCTCCCAACTTCAAGGTCGAATAAGCAGCAAAACGGACACGCCAATCATAGTCACAAATGGCTGGTTTGTCCCGCTCAGCCGTCTTTACCTGACGAGCCTTGCAATGGCCGCTTACCGCCCGACCTGCATGAGCACCCGCCACGGCCGAGAGGCAGGACGGATGTCCGGTGCGGGCTGGCTTGAGCCGATCACAACTGGCTTGGGGCAGACTGGTGCTGGTTGCTCGGTGCTGTGCCGCCGTATGGCGGCAGTGAGCCCAACTTGACCAATGCCGCACCTTGCTGCAATGACTGCGTTGAGACCAGTAAAGCACTCACGTTAATTTGCACCAAAGAGGTCTTTCCGTGAAACTTGCCAAAGCACTTGCCAGTATTTTTGTTTCAATTGCCTTGCCTGTCTCAGCACAAGAAACACAATGGCAGTTGGTTGATACCGGTGTCTCGACCCACTCATCTCACGGCAAGGGCATTGAGATGCGCATTCAGCCCAACCCGGTTCCCAACGGCTTGTTTGGTAATGATAATTTGGATGATCTTCTGTTGGCGCTTTGCAATCACTACGCGCCGTCCGTCATTCCATTCATCCAGCAACAGACAGGTATCGAAAATCCGGATTTCATCGCGGTACGCATCGTTTCTGGAGGTGTTTTTGGACGATATGTGCTGGAAACATTCGCAGTTTCAAAAGGGCAGTGTGGAGGTGCACTCTAACCCCGTTTGCCATCCAACTTGCCAACAAAAGCGGCCATTGGCTTAACCGCAGGGAATTCACACTTTGTCCGCTTTGTGTGAGTTCACCGGCGCCAGAACCTTGCAGTCGGAGCGAACGGCAGAAACCGCAGACTGCGCCGCAGCACGAAACCTAGTCTGGTTGCGCCAAACGGCCGAGTTTGCAAAGGGCGCTTCTGCGCAAAGCTGATGTAAGAAGATACCCAAGCAGTGCTTGCAACGATGACGGCCGGCAACGTAGCCACAAGTTTTGGGCTTGAATGAAACAGTGTCCAAATCCTGCTCCTGCAACCAAAAATACCATACAACACCAGATGCTTACGCGCCGCCTTCGGGCGGCGTTTCTATTTGTGCCAACGCAACTGGAAACACTGTGGAAGCAATCCGATTGGTCCAATCTGATTGTTGGTGCATGACGGGCCTCTGGTCCATCGGGGCGACTGTTTCCGGAGCCGGTGGGCGATATCCGTAGCCGCGATATTGAAGAGCCAGCTCGATCATGTCCGCTACAAGACGGTCTTCGTCGTCCCGGCTTCGAGGCTGATACCTTTGCAACGAGCGATGCTGCCCCAGCACCCGACAGATCCGGCGCTCCGATACCTTCATTTCAATTCGGATCAGGTCGATGCAGGCACGCCGACGGGCGGGGCTCAGAAGTTTCCCCGTGCGGCTTCCTTCAGGATGAGCTTGTCGAGCGTCAGGTCAGAAACAGCCTTTCCCAGACGCTCGATCTTCTTGTGAAGGCGTTTGTGTTCCCTCAGCTGGTCGGTTCCCATCCCGCACTCGCCTTTGTCCTCGGACCAATGGCCGACAAAGGCTCGTTGCTTGCGCCAGCGGTGAAAAGTCTGCTCTGGTATGCGAACCTCTCGGTTCGCATCCAAATGCTGCATCCCCTGGCCGACAAGCACATCTGCCTGCCGCAATTCTGAACTATTTCCTCGGGCTTGTGTCGCTTGCCCCCAATTCTCTGCCCTCCGTTTTCCAAACATAACGTCGGACCTATCCAGAGGGGGCATTGCAATCCAGAACTACGTCGGAATCTGCCCAAATTCGAGGCGTGTTCAGCTGTGGATTGGCCCGTCGCCGCAGGCCAGAGCCGCCTCGCGCACCGCTTCGGAATAAGTCGGATGAGCATGGCAGGTAAGCGCCAGATCTTCGGCCGCCGCGCCGAACTCCATCGCCACGCAGACCTCGTGGATCAGTTCGCCCGCCGCCGGGCCGATGATATGTGCGCCCAGAATGCGGTCGGTGTCCTTGTCGGCCAGAATCTTGACAAAGCCGTCGCCGGCGAAATTGGCCTTGGCCCGGCCATTGCCCATGAACATGAACTTGCCCACCTTGTAGGCGCGGCCCTGATCCTTGAGCGTTTGTTCGGTCTCGCCGACATTCGCCACTTCGGGCCAGGTGTAGATCACGCCCGGAATGACGCCGTAGTTCACATGGCCATGCTTGCCCGCGACCTGTTCGGCGGCGGCCATGCCTTCATCCTCGGCCTTGTGCGCCAGCATCGGCCCCTCGATGGCATCGCCGATGGCATAAATGCCCGGCACGTTGGTTTGCCAGTCCTTGCCGACCTTGATCTGCCCGCCCTTTGTGGTTTCGATCCCCAGCGCGTCCAGCCCCAAGCCTTCGGTATAGGGGCGGCGGCCCGTGGCGACCAGCACCACGTCGGCATCCAGCACATGCTCGCTGTCATCCTTGCGCAACGTGTAGGTGACCTTGGCCTTGGTCTTGGTCGCCTCGGTCTTTTGCACCGCAGCGCCCATGATGAATTTCAGGCCCTGCTTCTTGAGGATACGCTGAAAAGTTTTCTGCACCTCGGGGTCCATGCCCGGCGTGATCACGTCGAGGAATTCGATGACGGTGACTTCTGCGCCCAGACGCTGATAGACCGAACCCAGTTCCAGCCCGATCACACCGGCGCCGATCACCACCATCTTTTTCGGAATCTTGCCCAGTTCCAGCGCGCCGGTCGAGGTCACGACGACTTTTTCATCCACCTCGACCCCGGGCAGCGAGGACGGCTCGGACCCTGATGCGATGATGATGTTCCTGGCTTCGTGCACCTCGTCACCCACCTTGACCTTGCCGGCCTCGGGGATCGAGCCCCAACCCTTGAGCCAGTCTATCTTGTTCTTTTTGAACAGGAATTCGATGCCCTTGGTGTTGCCCTCGATGACCTCGTCCTTGTAGGCGAGCATCTGTTTCCAGTCGACTGAGGGGGCTTTGCCCTTCAGCCCCATCTTGGCAAAGTTGTGCTGCGCCTCGTGCAGGCTGTGACTGGCATGCAAAAGCGCCTTGGACGGGATGCAGCCCACGTTCAGGCAAGTGCCGCCGAGAGTTTCACGTCCTTCGACCACGGCGGTTTTCAGCCCCAGCTGGGCGCAGCGGATGGCGCAGACATAGCCGCCGGGCCCGGCGCCGATTACGATGACGTCATAGTTTGCCATTATTATCTCCTAAATCGTCCGGACGCCTGCGCGACCCGAATGCGACGGGTCGCAGAGTGCGATTCTAGACCGGCTCCAAAAGCTTGATCGTGATATGTGCAATGCCGCCGCGTTCGTGGTGCATCGCCAGTTCCTCGGACCCGAAAAAAGCACGGGCCTTTTCAAGGTCCATGACTTCGAACATGGCGATGGCATGATCGCGCTGGTCGGGGTCACGCCAGACATGCAGGTCGCGGATACCGGCGGCCTTGCGCATCGGCTTGTCCTCGCGGAACACTTTCAGCCAGACATCGAAATCGGCCACATCGGCCTGCCAAAGTACATGTGTTGCCATGATTACAGATCCATCAGCAAACGGCGCGGATCTTCCAGCGCCTCTTTCACGCGAACAAGGAACGTCACGGCGCCTTTGCCATCAACGATCCGGTGATCATAGGACAGCGCCAGATACATCATCGGGCGGATCTTGATTTCGCCGTTGATGACCATCGGACGGTCCTGGATCTTGTGCATGCCCAGAATGCCCGACTGCGGGGGGTTCAGGATCGGCGAGGACATCAGCGAGCCATAGACACCGCCGTTCGAGATGGTGAAGGTGCCGCCCTGCATTTCGGCCATGGACAGCTTGCCGTCGCGGGCGCGCTTGCCCTTCTCGGCGATCGCTTTCTCAATCGCAGCAAACGACATGCTGTCGGCATCGCGGATAACCGGAACCACCAGACCCTGCGGAGTGCCTGCGGCCACGCCCATATGGACGAAGTTCTTGTAAACGATGTCGTTGCCGTCGATCTCGGCATTGACCTCGGGCACCTCCTTCAATGCGTGACAGCAGGCCTTCGTGAAGAAGGACATGAAACCCAGACGCACGCCGTGTTTCTTTTCGAACTGGTCCTTGTACTGGTTGCGCAGGGCCATCACCTCGGTCATGTCCACCTCGTTATAGGTGGTCAGGATCGCAGCGGTGTTCTGTGCGTCTTTCAGGCGCTTGGCGATGGTCTGACGCAGACGGGTCATGCGAACCCGCTCTTCGCGCACCGCGTCCTCCGCGGCGACCGGCGCCCGCGCGGCCTGGGCCGCCGGGGCGGGCGCAGCCGTCGCAGGCGCTGTACTGGCTGCCGCAACCGCACGGGCCACATCCTCTTTCATCACGCGGCCATTGCGCCCGGTTCCAGTGACCTGATCGGCGCTCAGCCCCGCCTCGGCCATGGCTTTCTCGGCCGAGGGTGCATTGGCCACGTCTCTGGAGCCGCTGGTCGCCACCGCCGGCGTGACCGCCGCAGCCGGGGCGGCGGGGGCAGGCGACGCGCCCGTGGCCGAACCCGAAATCACCGCCAGTTTGGCCGAGGCGTTGACGGTGGTGCCTTCGGGCGCCACGATCTCGGCCAGCACGCCCGCGGCAGGTGCCGGTACCTCGACCGAAACCTTGTCGGTTTCCAGTTCGCACAGCATCTCGTCCTGAGCCACTGCGTCGCCGACGTGCTTGAACCAGGTCGAAACCGTCGCTTCGGACACCGATTCACCCAGCGTCGGCACCATAACGTCCACGCTTCCGCCAGATGCCGCCGGAGCCTCTTCGGCTTTAGTCGCAGGGGCAGGCGCAGGGGCCGCGCCTTCGCCAGCGGCAATGGTGGCCAGCAGGGCGTTGACACCCACGGTCTCACCCTCGGCGGCCACGATCTCGCCCATCACGCCGGCGGCGGGCGAGGGCACTTCGACGGTCACCTTGTCTGTTTCCAGCTCACACAGCATCTCATCGACGGCCACGGCGTCACCGGGTTTCTTGAACCATGTGGCAACCGTGGCTTCGGTGACCGATTCGCCAAGCGTGGGAACACGAACTTCAATCGTCATCGCTTACTTTCCTTCGATGCTCAGCGCTTCGTTCACGAGCGCCTCTTGTTGGGCTTTGTGTTGGCTGGCCAGACCCGTCGCGGGCGAGGCCGAAGTTGCGCGACCGGCATAGACCGGGCGCGTGTGTTTCGCGCCGATCCGGGTCAGAACCCATTCGATATTGGGTTCGATAAAGGACCAGGCACCCTGGTTCTTGGGTTCTTCCTGACACCAGACCATCTCGGCCCCCTTGAAGCGCTCAAGCTCGTTGATCAGCGAATGCGCCGGGAAGGGATAGAACTGTTCGATCCGCATCAGATAGATGTCGTCAATGCCGCGTGCGTCGCGTTCCTCCAGCAGGTCGAAATAGACCTTACCCGAACACATCACGACCCGCTTGATCTTGTCGTCCGCCACCAGCTTGGTGTCCGAATTACCCTTTTGCGCATCGTCCCACAGCACCCGGTGGAAACTGGAACCGGTGGTGAAATCCTCGGTTGTGCTGACCGCCAGCTTGTGCCGCAACAGCGATTTTGGCGTCACCAGGATCAGCGGTTTGCGGAAGGTGCGGTGCAGCTGACGGCGCAGGATGTGGAAATAGTTTGCGGGCGTCGTACAGTTGGCCACGATCCAGTTGTCCTGGCCGCACATCTGCAGATACCGCTCAAGCCGTGCGGACGAGTGTTCCGGCCCTTGCCCTTCGAAGCCGTGCGGCAGCAGGCAGACCAGGCCGGACATACGCAGCCATTTGCTTTCGCCCGAGCTGATGAACTGATCGAACATGATCTGCGCACCATTGGCGAAATCACCGAACTGCGCCTCCCACAGCACCAGTGCGTTGGGCTCGGCCAGCGAATAACCGTATTCGAAACCCAGCACCGCGTATTCGCTGAGCATCGAGTCGATCACATCGTATTGCGCCTGCCCGGTGCGGATATTGTTCAGCGGGTAATAGCGTTCCTCGGTTTCCTGATGCACGAACCCGGAGTGACGCTGGCTGAAGGTGCCGCGCGTTGCGTCCTGCCCGGCCAGCCGCACCGGATAGCCTTCGGTCAGCAGCGAACCAAAGGCCAGCGCCTCGCCCGTGGCCCAGTCAAAGCCTTTTCCGGAGTCGAACATCTGTTTTTTGTGCTCCAGCAGGCGGCCAACCGTCCTGTGCAGGGCATAGCCTTCGGGTGCGCGGGTCAGCGCCGCGCCGACCTCGGCCAGTGTTTCGGGCGCGATGGCGGTTTCGCCGCGCACATATTCCTCTTTGTTTTTGTCCAGATGCGACCAGCGCCCGTCAAGCCAGTCGGCCTTGTTGGGCTTATAGTCCTTTCCGGATTCGAACTCGTCATTCAGGTGCGCCTGGAAGGCGGCTTTCATATCCTCGATCTCGCCTTCGGGGATCAGCCCGTCCTTGACCAGCCGCTCGGTATACAGGGAAAGCGTGGTCTTGTGGGTCTTGATCCGCTTGTACATGATCGGGTTGGTGAACATGGGCTCGTCGCCCTCGTTGTGACCGAACCGGCGGTAGCAGAAGATGTCGATGACCACGTCCTTGTGGAACATTTGCCGGAACTCGGTCGCCACCTTGGCGGCATGTGTCACAGCTTCAGGATCATCACCGTTGACGTGGAAGATCGGCGCCTCGACCATCAGCGCGATGTCTGTCGGATAGGGGCTGGAGCGCGAGAAATGCGGCGCGGTGGTGAATCCGATCTGGTTGTTCACTACGATATGCATGGTGCCGCCGGTCCGGTGCCCCTTGAGCCCCGACAGGCCGAAACCTTCGGCCACGACGCCCTGACCGGCAAAGGCCGCGTCACCATGCAGAAGGATACCCATCACCTTGGTGCGGTCGGTATCGCCCATCTGATCCTGTTTGGCGCGCACTTTGCCCAGCACCACCGGGTTCACCGCCTCAAGGTGCGACGGGTTGGCGGTCAGCGACAGGTGCACGCTGTTACCGTCGAACTCGCGGTCACTGGAGGCGCCGAGGTGATATTTCACATCGCCCGAGCCGTCCACGTCCTCGGGCTTGAAGCTGCCGCCCTGAAACTCGTTGAAGATCGCACGATAGGGCTTGCCCATCACGTTTGCCAGAATGTTCAGACGGCCCCGGTGCGGCATACCGATCACGATGTCGCTGAGACCCAAGGCGCCGCCGCGCTTGATGATCTGCTCCATCGCCGGGATCAGGCTTTCGCCGCCGTCGAGACCGAACCGCTTGGTGCCCATGTATTTGACATGCAGGAACTTTTCGAACCCTTCGGCCTCGACCATCTTGTTAAGGATGGCCTTGCGCCCCTCGCGGGTGAACGAGATTTCCTTGCCGTATCCTTCGATCCGTTCTTTCAGCCAAGCGGCCTGCGCGGGGTCGGAAATATGCATGTACTGCATCGCAAAGGTGCCGCAATAGGTTCGCTTCACGATCTCGACGATCTGCCGCATCGAGGCCATCTGCAGGCCCAGCACGTTGTCGATGAATATCGGCCGATCCATGTCGGCATCGGCGAACCCATAGGTCTTGGGATCAAGCTCGGGGTGCGGGGTGTTTTCCCGCATGCCCAGCGGGTCCAGATCGGCCACCAGGTGACCCCGGATGCGATAAGCCCGGATCAGCATCAATGCCCGGATCGAATCCAACACCGCGCGCTTGATCTGGTCTTCGCTGACCTCGACACCCTTGGCGGCGGCCTTGTCCTTGATCTTGTCCCCGGCGGCCTTGGCATCGATCTCGGCCCATTCGCCGGTCAGTGCGCCGGTCAGGTCGTCGGTGGGCATCGGCGGCCAGTCGGTGCGCGCCCAGGAGGGGCCCTCGGCCTCTTTCTTTACGTCCAGTTCGGCGTCGCCCATGGCCCTGAAGAATTCGCCCCAGGCCGCGTCCACCGCGTCGGGGTTGTTGGCGTATTGGGCATAAAGCTGCTCCAGATACTCGGCATTGTGCCCCTGCATGAAGCTGGAGGCATGGAATTGGTCGTTGGGCGAATGTTCGGTCATGGGGCTACCTCATATGGGTTGGGACCGTATTGATTGGTGCCTGGCTGGCTGGGGCGGGACAGCCACCACAGCACCAGGAGGGGCGACACCACCAGAACCAGCAGTGTCGGAAGAACGATGAGCAGCGTTGCCCGCGTGAACAGGATATCCAGCGTACCGCCGTGAAACTGGCTGGCAAGGCCAATGCCAAAGATCAGAACCCCCAGCGCGCCGAGGATCAGCAGAACCGGCAACAGGGCATAAAACCCGCTGCGGCCTGTGTCGTGCATCCGGCGGAAGGCAACGGCGAGATGGGGAAAGAACACGATGAGGCCGACAATGCTTTGTACCGGCTGCGCGGATGTGGCAGCCACGGCTTTGACGCCATTCTGTTCGGTTTCCACGACCGTCGTGAAGAACTGCCAGTCGATGATCCCGGCGATAAAGCTCCAGATCACGATGAACAGGAAAAAGAACCAGTATTCGGGCCGCGAGGCACGGCCCGAGAAGGTGAAGAACTTGGAGAAACAGGTGCGGATGGCGTCGGAGAAGGTCATTCTGAGTTCTCCGCTCGTGTCGAGACCGTCGTTGAGTAAACAGACGACACATCGATTTCGGATTCTGACACAGCCGAAATACGATCCATATTCAGGACGGCTCCATTCAAGCTCCGCCTGAGGTCTTCTGTTTCGGATAGCTGAGGGCGGAAATGGTAAAGTGGTGGAAGTGTTTGCGGGTCCCGCCCAGATTCCCCAAGCAGTTGTGCAAACGTAATTGGCGCGTCTTCTTCTTTGAGCGCGAACACACAGGAAATTTGACCGTAGGTTTCAAAGTCTGAACTAGTGACACGCAAAACGCTACCTGTTTGCTTGCGAACAAACCAACGATCTTGCCCATGCCCTCCTTTGACCGGCTTCCGATTGCGTACGCCCGCAGCATTCTTGAGTGACTGTTCCCAAGTTCTTAAAATCCTTGGGTCCGGGACATCCCCGAAGCCGAGGTGGTTATACAAGAACGCAGCTGCGTACGACCCCACCGCACGATCGTCGAGATCTTTGGCGGCGCTGGCGAACCACCCGATTTGGCTGAGGACATTGGACAATTTTTCGAGATCAGTGGTCGACTGACATGCTGCAACTGTCTTTGCCGCGAAGTCTGTATCCTTCGCAACGGCAGGGGCGGTTGTGGTCACCAAAACGGCGACCACAAAGCTAGACTTGAGTTTACCGCCCCAATTCACAGCTTACCCAATCGCTTCCAGCACAGCCTCACCCAGCTGCGCCGGGCTTTCGGCCACCACGATACCAGCCGAGCGCATGGCTTCGATCTTGTCCTCGGCACCGCCCTTGCCGCCGGCGACAATGGCGCCCGCGTGGCCCATGCGGCGGCCCGGAGGGGCGGTGCGGCCAGCGATGAAACCGGCGGTCGGTTTGCTGCGGCCCTTCTTGGCCTCATCCGCCAGGAACTGCGCGGCTTCTTCCTCGGCCGAGCCACCGATCTCACCGATCATGATGATCGAGTGGGTCTCGTCATCGGCCAGGAACCATTCCAGCACATCGATATGCTCGGTCCCTTTGATCGGATCGCCGCCGATGCCGACGCAGGTGGATTGGCCCAGACCCACATCGGTGGTCTGCTTGACGGCCTCATAGGTCAGGGTGCCGGAACGCGACACAACGCCGACCGAGCCGCGCTTGTGGATGTGGCCGGGCATGATGCCGATCTTGCAGGCGTCGGGCGTGATGACACCGGGGCAGTTCGGGCCGATCAGGCGCGATTTGCTGCCTTCCAGCGCGCGCTTCACCTTCATCATGTCCAGAACCGGAATGCCTTCGGTGATGCAGACGATCACTTCCATCTCGGCATCAATCGCCTCCAAGATCGAGTCCGCTGCAAAGGGCGGCGGCACATAGATCACACTGGCGTTGGCTTCGGTCACATGCTTGGCCTCGTGGACCGAGTTGAACACGGGCAGGCCCAGATGCTCCATCCCGCCTTTACCGGGGGTCACGCCGCCGACCATCTTGGTGCCATAGGCGATGGCCTGTTCAGAGTGGAATGTGCCCTGCGAGCCGGTAAAGCCCTGACAGATCACTTTGGTATTTTCGTCGATGAGGACTGCCATTTTTAGGAGTCTCCTGTTTGTTTATCCCGCGTTATATGCGGCAATTGCCATACCAATGCAGCCACCCAAAAAGACACAAAAGGCCACATAGCGGAATGGTCTGTAGAATGATTGCAATCGGAGTTTGTTGGTTGGAAAGGTCTTTCCTTTTCCAATGCTTGGAACAATGACTGTCAACGGCACGTTACCGTCTTTGTCGGCGCCGATATCGGCGGCATAGTGGCCGAGCACTAACATCAACCAGACCCAAAGGCCGACGATGGTAATCCAAAGGAAAGGGAGAAACTCCCCTTCCGTAGCCCAACCAATAATGCTTTCCAGCAGCGACATTGGAACAAGTTTAACCCTTAACCGCCTTCACGATCTTCTCGGCACCGTCTTTCAGGTTGTCCGCCGCGATCACGTCCAGGCCAGAGGTGTTGATGATCTCTTTGCCTTTCTCGACATTCGTGCCTTCCAGACGCACGACCAGCGGAACCTGCAGGCCGACCTCTTTCACCGCGGCCACAACGCCCTCGGCAATCACATCACAGCGCATGATGCCGCCGAAGATGTTTACGAGAATGCCTTTGACCTGCGGGTCGGAGGTGATAATCTTGAACGCTTCGGTCACTTTCTCTTTGGTCGCACCGCCGCCCACGTCGAGGAAGTTGGCAGGCTCGGCCCCATAGAGCTTGATGATGTCCATCGTCGCCATCGCCAGACCGGCGCCGTTCACCATACAGCCGATCTCACCATCCAGCGCGATGTAGTTCAGGTCATATTTGCTGGCTTCCAGTTCCTTGGGGTCTTCCTCGGTGGTGTCGCGCAGTTCGGCGATGTCGGGGTGGCGATAAACCGCGTTGCCGTCAAAGCCCATCTTGGCGTCGAGACATTTCAGATCACCCGCGTCGGTCACGATCAGCGGGTTGATTTCCAGCATCTCCATGTCTTTTTCGACGAACATCTTGTAGAGCGTGCCCATCAGCGCGACGCATTGCTTGATCTGCTTGCCATCGAGGCCCAGCATGAAGGCGATGCGGCGGCCGTGATAGGGTTGATAGCCGGTTGCCGGGTCGACCGAAAAGGACAGGATCTTTTCCGGTGTCTCGGCTGCCACTTCCTCGATATCCATGCCGCCCTCGGTCGAGCAGACGAACGAGATACGGCTGGTCTGACGATCCACCAGCAGCGCCAGGTACATTTCGGTCTGAATGCCCGAACCGTCCTCGATATAGATGCGGTTGACCTGCTTGCCGACCGGGCCCGTCTGATGCGTGATCAGCGTGCGGCCCAGCATCTTTTTGGCTTCTTCGGCGGCTTCCTCGACCGATTTGGTCAGACGCACGCCGCCCTTTTCACCGGCATCGGTTTCCTTGAAATGGCCCTTGCCGCGCCCGCCTGCATGAATCTGCGCCTTGACGACCCACAGCGGGCCGTCCAGCGCACCGGCGGCGGTTTTCGCCTCTTCCGCGCGCAGAACGACGCGACCGTCGGAAACCGGCGCGCCGTAACTGCGAAGAAGGGCCTTGGCTTGGTATTCGTGAATATTCATCGAAACTGTCCCGTGTGACTGCGATTGAACCGATATAGGGGGGGCTGGCGGTCAAGTTTAAAGGGTTTTTTGAAGCAAGGGCAGATTTTCACGAAGATTTTCAGTATTTGTGATCACACGGTTTCAGAGTGTGATCACAACGCGGCTGCCTTTGTGAACGTAGGTGTGATTGGGCCGACTCGATCCGGCGGGTATTGTATTCGGCGGTGTTGAGAGGGCCTTGAACCTGTGCCATGTCAGAGGCAGGCCGGACCCGGTCCGGGTTCGAGTTCAGAAACTCAAAACTGGTGTGACATGCCTCTTGCACGGATTTCCCAGACCATACTGTTTTTTGTGCACATCCCCAAAACGGGAGGTACCAGCATTGAAAGATATCTGGCGCTGAAGGGCCCGCTCGCCTTGCGCCATGGCCGCAGGATGGGATGGTCGGCCACGGTCGCCCAACATATGGATTCGAGAATTCATTCCAAACTGGTGCCACGCGAATTCTATGACCGATCCTTTGCCGTTTTCCGCGATCCGGTGTCCCGGATTGCCAGCGAATACCGGTATCGGATCGGAAACAGGCAAAATCCAAAGCCGTTCGACGATTGGGTGAAAGCGGCCTTTGATCGTTACGGGCGGGATGAATACACGTTCGACAACCATATCAAACCGCAGGCTAGTTATGTACTGCCTGATACAAAACTGTTCAGCTTCGAGGACGGGTTGTCCCAAGTCTATGACTGGATCGACAAAACAACGCAAACGAACCCAGCTGACCACGGTATCTGGGAAAACAGATCGGAAAAAATGGAGGTTGCGGTGTCCGCCGCGATCAGGCGCGAAATCGAGAACTTTTATGTTTCCGACTATCGAATGATCGAAAAGTGGAAAAAGGCGCGGAACCGGGACAGCTGAGGGTGGGAGTTGCGGCTTTCGGGCCTTTCGGCGCGTGTGCAAACACGCGTGCTGGGGATCGGCCCGGAAAGGGCCGACCTCGGTTTTGGTTTGCGGTTATCAGGCCAGCGAGCCGTCGATGCCTTTGCAGGCTTCGATCAGACCTTTGACGGCGTTGACCGAATTGTCGAAACCGGCCTGCTCGTCTGCGTTCAGCTTGATGTCGACGATCCGCTCGATGCCACCGGCACCGATTACGGTCGGCACACCAACATACATCCCGTCGACGCCGAACTCACCGTTGCAATAGGCCGCGCAAGGCAGAACGCGCTTCTGGTCTTTCAGATAGGCCTCGGCCATTTCGATGGCGCTGGTGGCGGGCGCGTAATAGGCCGAGCCGGTTTTCAGCAGGCCGACGATTTCGGCACCGCCGTCACGGGTGCGCTGCACGATGGCGTCCAGTTTCTCCTGCGTGGTCCAGCCCATCTCGACCAGATCGGGCAGCGGGATACCGGCGACGGTCGAATAACGGACCGACGGCACCATGGTGTCGCCGTGACCGCCCAGAACGAAGGCGGTGACGTCGCGCATCGAGACGTTGAACTCTTCCGACAGGAAATGCGCGAAACGCGCCGAGTCCAGAACGCCCGCCATGCCGCAGACCTTGTTGTGCGGCAGGCCCGAAAACTCGCGCAATGCCCAGACCATCGCGTCCAGTGGGTTGGTGATGCAGATCACGAAGGCGTCGGGTGCGTGCGCGGCGATGCCTTCGCCGACCGACTTCATGACCTTCAGGTTGATGCCCAGCAGGTCATCGCGGCTCATCCCCGGCTTGCGGGCCACGCCTGCGGTGACGATGCAGACATCCGCGCCGGCGATATCGGCATAGTCGCTGGTGCCGGACATGGCGGCGTCAAAGCCTTCGGACGGGCCGGACTCGGCAATGTCGAGCGCCTTGCCCTGCGGCAGCCCGTCAGCGATGTCAAACAGGACAACGTCACCCAGTTCCTTGACAGCTGCGAGATGCGCGAGCGTGCCGCCGATGTTCCCCGCGCCGATCAGCGCAATCTTGGGTCTGGCCATTTGGAATATCTCCGGTCGGTATTGAAATCGCGGTTTTGCTAGTCGTTAAAACGGCATCGCGCAAGTGTTCCGCGACGCGGCATGCGACCGCATACAGATTGTGCCCCGCCTTGTGATTGCGCTAAAGGACTTGAGGAACAGGGGTTTCGGGGGGCTGTTCTTGCTCGAATTCAACATTACGTTTTTTATGGTTGCGATCCCCGCCGTCATATTTGCGGGCATCTCCAAGGGCGGGTTCGGATCGGGTGTCGCCTTTGCTTCGGCCTCGATTCTGGCGCTGATACTGGAACCGGGCCAGGCGCTTGCGCTGATGCTGCCGCTGTTGATGGTCATCGACCTGGCAACGCTGCGCCCCTACTGGAAACGGTGGAGTCTGCCGGACGCCAGACTATTGATCCTGGGAGGCGTGCCCGGGGTGGCGTTGGGCGCGTGGCTGTTTCAGGCGACCGATGCCGACTTGCTGCGGCTGCTGATCGGCGGAATATCCGTGGCCTTCGTGATCTGGCATCTGAGCCAGTCGCGGGGCTGGGTGCGCGGCTTTTCGAACCGGTTGCCCGCACCGGCGGGCCTGTTGGCCGGAGCGGTGGCAGGTTTCACCAGCTTTGTCAGCCATGCTGGTGGCCCGCCTGCCGCCGTTTATCTGTTGTCGCAGCGGCTTTCGAAAACCCGGTTTCAGGCGACGACGGTGCTGGTGTTCTGGGCCATCAACATCGCCAAGTTCATCCCTTATGCCTTTCTGGGGATGTTCACCTTGCAAACCGCCCTTGCGGATCTGCTGCTTGCCCCTTTTGCCCTGCTTGGGGCATGGCTTGGCGTCCGGGCGCATTGGATGGTGTCCGAGCGGGCGTTTTTCGGCATCGCCTATGTGCTGTTGATGGTCACAGGTTGCAAATTGATCTGGGATGCCCTGACTTAGGTGTCCTTTCCGCGTGCGGGCAAAGCCTCGGTCAGTGTTTCATAGGACTGACCCGAGGCGACCAGACAGGTCACGCCATCGGGAAGCGTGGCGGTGATCGTCCATGAACCGGTTTCGTCCGAGGCAAACAGTTCCATCACCGCTCCCTGCTGAGCCAGTCCGATCCCGCGGCGGGTTTCGCCATAACTCTCCGAAAGCCTGTCCAGAACCACCGCGCGCGGGGCGCAGTTCTGTCCTTGCGCCTGCAATTGTTGTGCCGCCAGCGCCAATATTCCGAACCCCATCGCCAGTGCTGTCTTGTTCATCGTTTCACCTCTGTATCTGATGGGGCAAGGCTGCGCCGGTGGAGGCTGAAGAGTGATGAAACGGGCGCGCGTTGCATTGCGACGCGGCGGAAATGCTGCATTGCGGCGATTTTGCCCTTGAACTTTCCGGAAAAAAGTGAGCAGTTTCACGCAACATTATTTCTTGAGGGAAAACCATGGACCAGCGCCTGCGACCCTATCGCTCTGTTCTTTACATTCCGGGCTCCCGCGAGCGGGCCCTGGAAAAGGCCAAGACCCTGCCTGTTGATGCCATCATCTTTGATCTCGAGGATGCAGTTGCGGCGAATGAAAAGGACAACGCGCGCACCACGCTCAAGACGGCGCTGGCGGTGGGTGGCTTTGGCGAGCGAATCCGGATCGTGCGAATCAACGGTCTCGACACGCCATGGGGGCGTGCCGATGCCGAAGCCGTGCGCGAGATGGCGGCAGACGTCGTTCTGCTGCCCAAGGTGAACAGCGCGGCGGACGTGGACGCATTGGCCGCGATTACCGGCGACCTGCCGATCTGGGCGATGATGGAAACTCCGCGCGGCATGCTGAACGCCGCCGAAATCGCGGCGCATCCTCTGATGGCGGGATTCGTCATGGGCACGAACGACCTTGCCAAGGAGCTGCAGACCCGTTTCCGCCCCGATCGCGCGCCCCTGATGGCCTCGCTGGGCCTGTGCCTGCTGGCCGCCAAGGCCGAGGGGCTGATTGTCATTGACGGTGTCTATAACGCATTCAAAGATGCCGCTGGTCTGGCCGCCGAATGCGAACAGGGCCGGGACATGGGGTTTGACGGCAAGACCCTGATCCATCCGGCGCAGGTAGAGATTGCCAACGCCGCCTTCGCCCCGTCGGATAGCGAGGTCGATCTGGCCCGCCGCCAGATCGCCGCCTTCGAGGAGATCACGGCGCAGGGGCAGGGCGTCGCCGTGGTCGACGGCAAGATCGTTGAAAATCTTCACGTTGCCACCGCCCGCGAAATTCTGGCAAAAGCAGAGGCGATTTTGACTTTGCAAGCGGGGTAGGCCGGCAATGGGCTTCGTTCTTCTGATCCTCGGTGTGGCGCTATGGTGGGCCGCCCATCTGTTCAAACGCGTGATGCCGGAGCGGCGCGCAGCGATGGGCGGTGCGGGCAAGGGTGCGGTCGCGGCGGCGCTGCTGCTGTCCATCGTTTTGATGGTGATCGGCTATCGCATGACCGATTTCATCCACGTCTGGTCGCCGCCGTCCTTCATGGTGCATGTAAACAACCTGCTGGTGCTGATCGCCATCTGGATGATGAGCCCCGCCGGCACCAAAGGCCTGCTTCTCAACAAGATGCGTCACCCGATGCTGGGCGGTTTCCGGGCCTGGGCCGTGGCACACTTGCTGGTCAACGGCGATCTGGCGTCGATCATTCTGTTCGGTGGCCTGTTTCTGTGGAGTATCGTCGAAGTGGCGGCCATCAACCGGTCTGAACCGGACTGGACACCGGGCAAACCGGGAACATTGGGCAAGGACGCGATGTTCTTTGCCGCCTCCATCGTTCTGTTTGGCGTCATTGGCTATATTCACGGGCTGGTTGGCCCCTCACCCTTCCCGTCATAAGGAAACGGCATGTCGAAACTCTATCGCCTCCTGACCGAGGAGGACACCTCGGCCTTCTGCCACAAGGTCTCGGACGCACTGGCCAAAGGCTGGGAGCTGCATGGGTCCCCGTCTTATGCGTTTGACCCCGCAAACAACGTCATGCGCTGCGCGCAGGCGGTGACCAAAGTGGTCGAGGTCGACTACACGCCGGACATGAAACTGGGACAGCAATGATGGCAAAGATCAATCCGGGCCGCTTTTTCGAAGACTATTCCGTCGGGCAGGTCCTGACCCATGCGGTTCCGCGCACGGTGTCGGGTGGAGAGCGGGCGCTCTATCACGCACTCTATCCGGCGCGTCATGCGCTCTATTCATCGGATGCGTTCGCACAATCCTGCGGGCTGCCGCAAAGCCCGATCGACGATCTGGCGGCCTTTCATGTTGTTTTCGGCAAGACGGTCCCGGATGTTTCGCTGAACGCGGTCGCCAATCTTGGCTATGCCGAGGGGCGCTGGCTGAAACCGGTCTGGCCCGGCGACACGTTGCGCTCGGTGTCCGAGGTGATCGGGCTCAAGCAGAATTCCAATGGCAAGACCGGCGTGGTCTGGGTGCGTACCCGTGGCTTGAACCAGCGCGACGAGGCGGTTCTGGAATATGTCCGCTGGGTCATGGTGCGCAAATCGAACCCCGGCGCCCCCGCACCCGAAGCCGTTGTGCCGGAACTGGCCAAGGTCGTGCCCGCCGACCGGCTTGTGATCCCCGAGGGGTTGAATTTCTCGACCTACGACTTTGCGCTGGCGGGCGAGCCGCATCGCTGGGGTGATTACGAGGTCGGCGAAAAGATCGACCATGTCGATGGCGTGACCATCGAGGAGGCCGAGCATATGATCGCCACCCGGCTGTGGCAGAACACGGCCAAGGTGCATTTCGATCTGACCTTCCGCCCCGAAGGGCGGCTGATCTATGGCGGTCATGTCATTTCGATGGCGCGCGCCCTGTCCTTCAACGGATTGGCCAATGCCCAGATGATCGTTGGGCTGAACGGCGGCGCGCATGCCAACCCGTGTTTCGCCGGAGATACCGTCAAGGCCTGGACCGAAGTTCTGGACAAGGCCGATACCGGTGCACCGGGCGTTGGCGCGCTCAGGCTGCGGTTGGTTGCAACCAAGGGTGGCGCGCCATTCGCGCTCAGGACAGAAGACGGCAAATACCGCCCCGAGGTCCTCTTGGATCTCGACTATTGGGCGCTTGTGCCCAAGTGATTTAGGTTCCATTGCAGGTGTGGGCGCGTTGACATTCATTTGATCGTCAACGCGTTTTTACGTGCTAGTCTGCCGCCATGAACCTCATTCGCTCTGCCATTTTCTGTACATGTCTGGCACCGCCTGCCATCGCCTGCGATCTGGCCTTGGCACTTGCGGTCGATGTCTCGGGTTCGGTCGATTCCTTTGAATTCAATCTGCAGATGAAAGGCCTGGCGGAAGGACTGCGCGATCCGATCGTGTCCGAGGCGTTGGTGCGCGCCGAGGCCCGGCTGATGCTGATCCAATGGACCGGCGCGACCCGGCAGTCGGTCACGATCCCCTGGACCAGGATCGACAGTTTCGACGCGCTTGACGCCTTTGCCCGATCCGTCGAGGGCGATCTCAGGATCTGGCGCAACTTTTCCACTGCGATCGGTGAGGCGTTGGAGGCGACCATGACGACATTTGCCGAGGTTCAGGACTGTTCGCGGCTTTTGATCGACCTGTCCGGGGACGGTATGTCCAACGAAGGGATCGAGCCATCGCGCACACATGATAATCTGCGAGCGCTGGGCATAACCGTTAACGCAATCGCCATCGAAGAAAGCGAACCGGATCTGACGGCCTATTTCTATGAGAATGTCATCGTCGGAGAGGGGGCTTTTGTCGTATCCGCCGCCGGTTTCCGCGATTATCCTGAACGAATTCGAAAGAAGTTGCTGCGCGAAGTGACCCAGCAAACGGCATCCCGGTGACAAAAATAAGATTCGTGATCACAATGCCCGCCGCTTGATATCGCTCACATTCCCGTTGGTTGCGGAGTAATGTGATCACACAGAATGTCGCCGTGATCACAAAGTAACATTATCCGGCGGATTGATCGTTTTTTCTGACCTTTTTGCACCTGCAGCGCGTGACAGATTCGGAAAATCGGGTAAAAACTTCTCAGCCAACCGGAAAGGAACCAAAATGGCCGATGTCAATCGAGGCAATCGCCCGCTTTCACCGCACCTGAGCATCTATCGACCGCAGTTGACGTCGGTCACGTCCATTCTGACGCGGATCACCGGAAACGCGCTGATTGTCGCCGCGCTGCTGATCGTCTGGTGGTTCCTTGCTGCTGCGACCTCGCCCGAACATTATGCATTCGCCAATGCCGTGATCACGTCACTGCTGGGCGATCTGGTGATGGCGCTTTCGCTTTGGGGGCTGTGGTATCACACGCTTGCCGGTGTCCGGCATCTGATCTGGGACAATGCGATGGGCCTCGATATCCCGACCGCCTACAAGCTGGGCTGGGCCGTGGTGATCGGCTCGTTTGTCCTGACCATCCTCACCTTGCTGATCATCGCATAACGGAGTCCTGAGATGCGTTATCTTACCGACCGCAAGCGCGCCGTTGGCATGGGGGCCGCGAAAACCGGGACCGCTCATTTCTGGGCCATGAAAGTCAGCTCGGTGGCTTTGCTGATCCTCGTGCCGCTTTTCGTCTTTACCTTTGGCCCGATGCTGGGCCAGCCGCATGAAGCGGTGCTGGACTATTTCTCGCGTCCGTTCCCGGCCATCGTCGCCGCGCTGACGCTGGTTGTCGGCTTCAAGCATTTTGCCGACGGCGCGCAGGTTCTGATCGAAGATTATGTGCATGGCCTGATGCAGAAAATTCTGATCATCGGCGTGATCTGCCTGTCCTACGCTGCTGCCGCGACGGGCGTTTTCGCCATCGCGCGCATCGCCCTTTAACGACCGGAGCTGATAGAGATGGCTGCATACGAATACGAAACACACGAATATGACGTGGTCGTTGTCGGCGCCGGCGGCGCCGGTCTGCGGGCGACGCTGGGCATGGCGGAACAAGGTCTGCGCACCGCCTGCGTGACCAAGGTGTTCCCGACGCGCTCGCACACGGTCGCTGCGCAGGGCGGCATCGCCGCATCCCTGTCGAACATGGGCCCGGACAACTGGCAGTGGCACATGTATGACACCGTCAAGGGCTCGGACTGGCTGGGCGACACCGACGCGATGGAATATCTGGCGCGCGAAGCCCCCAAGGCGGTTTACGAGCTGGAACATTACGGCGTGCCGTTTTCCCGCACCGAAGAAGGCAAGATCTATCAGCGCCCCTTTGGCGGGCACACCACCGAGTTCGGTGAAGGTCCGGCCGTGCAGCGCACCTGCGCCGCCGCCGACCGGACCGGCCACGCGATCCTGCACACGCTGTACGGTCAAAGCCTCAAGAACAATGCCGAGTTCTACATCGAGTATTTCGCCATCGACCTGATCATGTCCGAGGACGGGCAATGCCAGGGTGTCGTCTGCTGGAAGCTGGACGATGGCACCATGCATGTCTTCAACGCCAAGATGGTGGTGCTGGCGACCGGCGGTTATGGCCGGGCTTATTTCAGCGCCACTTCGGCCCACACCTGTACCGGCGACGGTGGCGGCATGGTGGCCCGAGCCGGGCTGGCCCTGCAGGATATGGAGTTCGTCCAGTTCCACCCCACCGGCATCTATGGCTCGGGCTGTCTGATCACCGAAGGTGCGCGGGGCGAGGGCGGTTATCTGACCAATTCGGAAGGCGAACGGTTCATGGAGCGCTATGCGCCTCAGTACAAGGATCTTGCGCCGCGTGATTATGTTTCACGTTCGATGACCATGGAAATCCGCGAAGGGCGGGGTGTGGGCAAGGATGGCGATCATATCCATCTGAACCTTTCCCATCTGCCCGCCGAGGCGCTGGCCGAACGGCTGCCGGGCATCTCCGAAAGCGCCAAGATTTTTGCAGGCGTCGATGTCACGAAAGAGCCGATCCCGGTTCTGCCGACCGTGCACTACAACATGGGCGGTGTCCCGACGAACTATTGGGGTGAGGTGCTGAACCCCACAGCGGACAATCCGACAGCCGTCGTGCCGGGGCTCATGGCCGTGGGCGAGGCGGGCTGTGCCTCGGTTCATGGTGCGAACCGCCTGGGATCTAACTCGCTCATCGACTTGGTGGTCTTTGGCCGCGCGGCGGCGATCCGGGCGGGCAAGGTTGTCGATGCCGAAGCCGCGAACCCGGTGCTGAACCAGGCGTCCGTGGACAGGGCGTTCGACCGGTTCGACGCGTTGCGCAACGCCAACGGTTCTGTCGGCACCGCCGAGCTGCGGTTGGAGATGCAGAAAACCATGCAGGCCGACGCGGCAGTGTTCCGCACCGCCAAGACCATGGGCGAAGGGGTCGAGAAGATGACGGCGATTGCGGCCAAGATGGACGATCTGAAAGTCACCGATCGCTCGCTGGTCTGGAACAGCGACCTGATGGAAACGCTGGAACTGACCAACCTGATGCCCAACGCGCTGGCCACCATCGTCGGTGCCGAAGCGCGCAAGGAATCCCGCGGCGCTCATGCGCATGAGGATTTCAGTGAGCGGGACGACGAGAACTGGCGCGTGCACACCGTGTCACGAGTGGATGGCAACACGGTCGATCTCAGCTATCGCCCCGTTATCGTCGATCCGCTGACCACCGAAGAACAGGGTGGTATCAGCCTCAAGAAAATCGCGCCCAAAGCGCGGACCTTCTAAGGAGAGGAACCAATGGTACAACTGACCCTCCCGAAGAATTCGCGGATCACTACAGGCAAGACCTGGCCCAAGCCCGAGGGCGCGACCAATGTGCGCAAGTTCCAGATCTACCGCTGGAACCCGGATGACGGGCAAAACCCGCGCGTCGATACCTATTTTGTCGACATGGATGAGTGCGGCCCGATGATTCTGGACGCGCTGATCAAGATCAAGAACGAGATCGACCCGACCCTGACCTTCCGCCGCTCGTGCCGGGAAGGCATCTGCGGCTCGTGCGCGATGAATATCGACGGGATCAACACTCTGGCCTGCATCTATGGGATGGATGAGATCAAGGGTGACGTGAAGATCTATCCGCTGCCGCATATGCCGGTAGTCAAAGACCTGATCCCGGACCTGACCCATTTCTATGCCCAGCATGCCTCGATCATGCCATGGCTGGAAACCAAGACCAACCGCCCGGCGAAGGAGTGGAAGCAGTCGATCGAGGATCGCAAGAAGCTGGACGGTCTTTACGAATGCGTGATGTGCGCCAGCTGCTCGACATCGTGCCCGAGCTATTGGTGGAACGGCGACCGCTATCTTGGGCCGGCTGCGCTGCTGCATGCCTATCGCTGGATCATCGACAGCCGGGACGAGGCCACGGGCGAGCGTCTGGACGAGCTGGAGGACCCGTTCAAACTGTATCGTTGTCACACGATCATGAATTGCGCAAAGACGTGTCCCAAGGGGCTGAATCCGGCCAAGGCGATTGCAGAGATCAAGAAAATGATGGTGGAACGCACCGTCTGAGATGCCTAGTGTCAGCGGTATGACGCCGCTGGCATATGCTCTTTTTCTGTCGCTTTTTGCAGGTCTTGCGATGCCTTTGGGCGGAGCTTTGGCGCGGTATGAGCATATCCGCGACCTGCAACTGAAAGACCGGGTTCTGCATGGCATCACCGCCTTTGGCGGCGGAGCGTTGCTGTCGGCGGTGGCGTTGGTGCTGGTGCCGAAAGGTGCGGGGACCTTGCCGGCCTTTGTCGCCGTTCCCTTGCTGCTGGCGGGCGGGCTGACATTTTATGCGATCGACAAGCACCTGGAACGGCAAGGCGGAACCGGCGCATTGCTGCTGGCCATGCTGCTTGATTTCCTGCCCGAGGCGATGGCGTTGGGCGCATTGCTGACGGTCGAGGCCGCCACGGCCAAGCTGCTGGCAGCGATGATCTTTCTTCAGAATCTGCCCGAAGGGTTTTCTGCGTTCCGCGATATCTGGAAAAACAGCCATGTTTCGGGTTGGCAGATTATCTTTATATTTCTGGGGCTTGCTGCGTTGGGGCCGATATGTGCGGCAGTTGGGTTTCATTTTCTGTCGGACGATCCGGAAACACTGGGCGGGATCATGATATTTGCCGCCGGTGGCATCCTTTACCTGCTGTTCCAGGACATCGCGCCCGAAGCGAAAAGCCAGGGCAGCTGGTCCCCTGCGCTTGGCGGTGTGATGGGATTTGCGCTGGGCCTGGCAGGGGACATGCTGATCAACTGAGGCCAGCCTTGCGGTGCGCGCATGCCCAGAATGCAAAGAAATATGGTGATGTTCATACTCCGCCAACCTAGTTTGGCGACGGGGAGGGTTGGTTGACCCTGAGAAGGACGACACCCATGAAGACCGTTGAAGTAAAAGGGAAAATTCCCGCAGCCGAGGCCCTGAAACTGTTGGAGCAGGCGTGGGCATATTATACCCCGGAACGGGAAATTCCACCCGTGGCGCGCGAGCCCGATCTGTTCGAATACGCCAACGCCGCCTAACAAAAACCTTGCACCCGGCATAGGCTCCGGGCAGATGTCCGGGCCATGCCGGTTCTGATTTTGCTCCTTGCCCTCGGGGTGTTTGCCTATTTCGTCTGGCGTGCGCGGACGAGCACTCTGACGCGGGACTGCCGGTGGCGGCAGCATCGTTCAGAAGGGTGCTGGACCTGCGCGTTTTGCGGCGCGCGGGTCGCGGGGGACGCGGAACCCAAGGCGTGTCTGCGGTTGCGGGGCTGACGGACGAACTGTGCGATTTGTACAGGCTTCGGAGGGGGAATGTGGCGAATTGTACATGCCCTTTCGGTCATGCAGCCGGAAAAAAACCTGACAGAAGATTAACGCCATTCGGGCATCCCTGTCCGGAATGGCCGCCAAATGGCAGGGGCCGGGCGGGTGCGGGCGAACTCCGGAACACGGCTTGCCTCGGGGTTCCGAGTGGGGCTTTATGGGGCCGGAAATTCATGACAGGTGCCCCATGACCCATGCCCCTTCCGACGCCGATGCGCGCCGTGCCGTGACGCCGGTGATCTGCTATCCGCCGGACACTTTGCCTGCGCCCGATCTGAGCCTCTACCGGGCCGCGCGGGTCACTGCCTCCAAGACGGGCGAGGTCGTTGTGCCGCCGCGCGAGGCCGCCTGTTTCGAGGTGCCTGCCGGTCACTTCTTTCGCATCACCTCGGTCGAGGGCCCGCAGGTGGGGGATTTGAACCTGTGGAATTTGCAGGACCTGTCCGAGCGGTTCTTTTCGGGCAAAACCCGCGCGCTGCATGGCACCCATGTCACCACTGGAGAGCGGCTGTGGTCGAGCCTGCCAAACATGCGCCCGATGGCCACCATTGTCGAGGATACGTTGGGCTGGTACGGCATCGACGATTTCGGCGGGTCGGTGCATGACGTGATCGGCACCCGCTGCGACCCCTATACCGGCAACCTGCTGGCCGGCACGAATTATCATCATTGCTGCCATTCCAATCTGACTCGGGCGTTGGCCGATCATCTGGGTTTGCCTCTGGCCGAGGCCGAGATGCATGTTCATGATGTGCTGAACGTCTTCATGTGCACCGGGTTCACGCGCGACACCGGGCAGTATTTCATGAAAGCCTCGCCCGTGCGTCCCGGCGACTATCTGGAGTTTTTTGCCGAAATCGACCTGCTGGGCAATCTGAGCGCCTGCCCCGGCGGGGACTGTTCGGCGGAGCATTCATCGGACACCGCCGCCTGTTATCCGCTGCTGGTCGAGGTCTTTGCCCCGGCCGACGGCGCGTTGGCGGGATGGCAGAGCCCGGGCGCGAACGGATACGACCGCAGCCACGGGCGATAGGTGGGGGGCTGTAGCACTTTGCAAAATACCTGAATCACTCAACGCTGCCTGAAATCAAAGACTTCACCGCGTTGCGTGACGACCGGTGTTTCAAGGTTTTCGCAAAGTGCTTTGTTTCGCGGGGCCGTGCAGTTTTCGCAAGGCGTATCGCAGATCGTTCAGCAAGGTGCCGAAGGGCTGGTTGCCGGTTGCTTCGGCGCGACCGATCAGAACATAGTCCCAGCCCTGACGCCCCATTTCGGGCAGGATCTGGCGGGCCACTTCGCGCAGGCGGCGTTTGGCGCGGTTGCGGGCCACGGCATTGCCGACCTTTTTGGAACAGGTGAAGCCGACACGGATGCCATCGCAGCCTTCGTCGGGGCCGCGTTTGCGGGCCTGCACCATCATCGTCGATGTGCCCTGCCTGCGGGCGCGGGCGGCTTTCAGGAAATCGGATCTTTTGCGCAGCACGGTCAGGGTGACAGGCGCGCAAACGGACGCCGCCGGGGGCGTTTCCCCGGGCTGGTCGATGCCATCCTCAGGGGCCTCCGGCGGCGTCATGTGCGTCAGAACGTCGGTCGGTGAGGGCTTACGCGCTCAGCGACTTGCGGCCACGTGCGCGGCGCGCGTTCAGAATTTTGCGGCCTGCCTTGGTGGCCATGCGTGCGCGGAAACCGTGGCGGCGTTTGCGAACCAGGTTCGAAGGCTGATAGGTGCGTTTCATCGCTCCGTCTCCAATCTTTGGCGGTCGGGGTACGGCGCGGATTCGCCTGCCCGGGTGTTCGAAGCCCGTCCTCTACTGGCAAGCGCGGGGTAAGTCAAACCCCCTGGGCGGTGTTTTCGCTCTCTTTTGCAACAAAATCAGCACCTGCCGGGGCGGAAGGTTTCAAAAACCGCGGCTGAGGCGGGAAACACTCACATTTGCGGCCGCAAAGTTCAAGGCGGCGTGAAGCCCCTGTTGCTTTTGATTTCCCCGGCGCATGTTGGATATGAATGGAAAAAGGCAAAAGCAATCAGATGAATGAAGCAACCCGGATACCCCGGCACAGGCTGGTCCGACATGTGCCGCTGATGGTGATTCTCGCCGTTGCGGCCGTCGGCTTTTTCGCGCTGGGCGATTTCCTGAGCTTTGAGACGCTGCGCGACAATCGCGAGGCGCTGCTGGCCTGGCGGGATGCCAATTACTGGGCGTTGGCGGCGACGTTTGTCGGAGCCTATGTCCTGATCGTGGCGTTTTCGCTGCCGGGAGCGGCGGTGGCGTCGATGACCGGCGGGTTTTTGTTCGGACTGTTTGCCGGGACGGTCTACAACGTCGTGGCCGCGACGATCGGTGCGTCGGCCATATTTCTGGCGGCCCGGTGGGGGTTGGGGCAGGCGCTGACGGTGCGGCTGGAAGCGTCGGAGGGCACCATCAGAAAGCTCAAGGACGGGTTGCGGGAAAACGAGATCCCCGTGCTGTTCCTGTTGCGGCTGGTGCCTGTGGTGCCGTTCTTCGTCGCCAATCTCGTGCCGGCGCTGGTCGGGGTGAAGTTCCGCAATTTCCTGCTGACGACGGCGCTGGGCATCATTCCGGGCGGCATCGTCTATACCTGGATTGGCGTCGGGCTGGGTGCTGTGTTCGACCGGGGCGGGACGCCGGATATTTCCCTGTTGTGGGAACCGTTCGTGATCGGCCCGATTCTGGGGCTGTGCGTGCTGGCGGCGCTGCCCATCGGGATCAGGGCCGTGCGTGGCCGGAAGGACGTCTAAGATATGGAGAGGATCAGGGCCGACCTGTTGGTGATCGGTGCGGGTTCCGGCGGATTGTCCGTGGCGGCGGGGGCGGCGCAGATGGGCGCGGATGTGGTGCTGCTGGAAGGGCACCGGATGGGTGGCGATTGCCTGAATTTCGGCTGTGTGCCGTCCAAGGCACTGCTGGCCAGCGGCAAGGCGGCCCATGCGCAGGCGCACGCCTCGGCCTTTGGGGTGGCGGATGTGGAGCCGCAGGCGGACTATGCCGCCGCCAAGGATCACGTGCACGAGGTGATCGCCCGGATCGAGCCGATGGACAGCCAGGAGCGGTTCGAAGGGTTCGGCGTTCGGGTGATCCGGGAATACGGGAGTTTCATTTCGCCAACCGAGGTGCGGGCGGGAAGCTATGTGATAACGGCGCGGCGGGTGGTGATCGCGACCGGCTCGTCGCCGCTGGTGCCGCCGATTCCGGGGCTGGACCGGGTTCCTTACGAGACCAACGAGACCATATTCGACCTGCGAGAGAGGCCGGAACACCTGCTGATCATCGGCGGCGGTCCTGTCGGCATGGAGATGGCGCAGGCGCATGTGCGGCTGGGCTGCAAAGTCACGGTGATCGAGGGGCTGACGGCACTGGGCAAAGACGACCCCGAGGCCGCCGCCGTGGTGCTGGACGCGCTGCGCGGCGAAGGGGTCGGGATTGTCGAGCAGGCGATGGTGGCGCAGGTTCGGGGCGAGGCGGGCGCGATCGAGGTCGTCACGCAGGACGGCGCCATACATCGCGGCACGCATCTGTTGCTGGCGGTCGGACGCAGGGCCAATACCGGGCGGCTGAACCTGGATGCCGCCGGGATCGAAGCCGAAGGTGCGGGGATCAGGGTGGATGCCGGACTGCGCACGACCAACCGCCGGGTCTATGCCATCGGCGATGTCGCGGGGGGGCTGCAATTCACCCATGTGGCCGGGTATCATGCGGGCGTGATCGTCCGTTCGGCGCTGTTCGGCCTGCCGTCCAAGGCGAAAACCGCCCATATCCCCTGGGCCACCTATACCGACCCGGAACTGGCGCAGGTCGGCCTGACCGAGGCGCAGGCGCGCCAGACGCATGGTAGCCGGGTGGAGATCGCCCGGTTCGACTATTGCCACAATGATCGCGCCACGGCCGAGCGCAGGACCGCGGGTTTCATCAAGGTGATGGTGGTCAAGGGCCGACCTGTCGGTGTCACAATCGTGGGGTATCAGGCCGGTGAATTGATCAACTTGTGGTCGCTGGCCGTGGCCAATAATCTGAAGATGAGCCGGATCGCCGCGATGGTTTCGCCCTATCCAACGATCGGAGAGCTTAACAAACGGGTGGCGGGTGCTTATTTCTCGCCGAGGCTGTTTGAGAATCAAATGGTTAAACGGTTGGTCGGGTTGGTCCAGCGCTGGATACCCTGACCGGAAAAGGAGTGTATGCTGAACTCGCTGTCGGGCCGATTTCTGATCCTGACCACGGTCTTCGTGATGTTGGCCGAGGTTCTGATCTTTGTCCCGTCGATCGCGCGGTTTCGTGAGGATTTTCTGCTTAACCGGCTGGAGCGGGCGCAGATCGCCTCATTGGCGCTGCTGGCCGATGACATGCTGGCCGACGAGCTTGAGGCCGAGCTGCTGGAAAATGCCGGCGTGTTCAACGTGGTGCTCAGGCGCGACGAGATGCGGCAGCTGATGCTGTCGTCGCCGATCCCGAGCCGGGTCGCCGAAACCCATGATTTGCGGATCGCCTCGCCCTGGGTTCTGATCCGCGATGCTCTGGCGCGTCTGGCCAACCCCGACAATGAGATCATCCGCGTCATTGGCGAGCCGGTACGCGACGCCGGTCTGCTGATCGAAGTGACGATGGAGACCGAGCCGTTGCGCATGGCGATGATCGATTATGGCGTGCGCATTTTCTGGCTGTCGCTGGTGATTTCGGTGATTACCGCGTTTTTCCTGTTCCTCGCCGTGCGCGCCTTTATCGTGCGCCCGATCAAGGGGGTTGTCGGGTATATGCAGCGCTATGCCAGCGCGCCCGAGGATGTGCGCGGCATCATCCAGCCCCATGCCGGCGTGACCGAGCTGCGTGAGGCCGAAGAGGCGCTGCAGATGCTGCAGACCGAGATCACCCATGCGCTCAAGCAGCGCGAGCGGCTGGCGCAGCTTGGCGGGGCGGTGGCCAAGGTCAGCCATGATCTGCGCAATATTCTGACCTCGGCGCAGCTGTTCACAGACCGGATCGAGACCAGCGAGGACCCGCTGGTGCGGCGCATGGCGCCGAAGCTGGTGAACTCGATCACCCGCGCGGTGTCGTTGTGCGAGGGTACGCTGGCCTTTGGCCGGGCCGAGGAACCGGCTCCGACTCTGACGATGGTCCGCATTCGCGACGTGGCCGAGGATGTCGCCGCCAGCGAAAAGCTGGCGGTTGAGGAGGGATGTATCGAGATCGTCAACGAAATGCCCGCCGATCTGATGGTCCGCGCCGATCCCGAGCAGATGTTCCGCGTGATCATGAACCTTGTGCGTAACGCGCGTCAGGCGCTGGAGGCGTCAAAGAAACCCGGGACCATCACCATCGCCGCCTGCGAGCATGAAACGGACTGGTGCATCGAGGTGCGCGACACCGGCCCCGGCCTGCCGCCCAAGGCGCGGGAGAACCTGTTTACCCCGTTTCAGGGCGGTGTGCGCAAGGGCGGCACTGGCCTTGGTCTGGCGATTTCGTCGGAAATCGTGCGTGGGCATGGCGGGGAACTGGTGCTGAAACAGACCGGACCGGAGGGAACCACCTTTGAAATAAGGCTTCCCCAGGGGGATCGGAGTTTTTGAAAGTTTTTTTAAGAATCGGCTTGCACCCTCCCGGTGCTGGGTCTAAACAGCGCCTCACCAACGCGGACCGATAGCTCAGCTGGATAGAGTACTTGACTACGAATCAAGGGGTCGGGGGTTCGAATCCTCCTCGGTCCGCCATTGGTATCCAACAAAATCAGTGACTTATGTGGTGCTTTGAGTGCCATTGTTTGTATAGTAACTCCATACTGTTCCCGATAGTGTGCCATGTCTTTTTGATCAGGCGACTTTACGTGCGTTGAGCATTTGCCGTGCTTTATCAGCTACTTCCTTCTTGGCGAACTTGGCGTACTTCTGAGTCTGGACAATGGTTGCATGACCCAGAAGGTGAGAGACTTCTTCCAGCCTCATGCCGTTGTTCAACATGCGCGTAGCGTAGGTGTCCCGGCAGGAGTGGATCGTTGCCTTGCCTTGTGTGGCCAAAACACGGGGGCTAGAAGGGCAGCATTCGGTGATGGCTCGCCTTAAGTTCTTGATGGCCCTGTCCATACTGACGAAAGGCTGGGGCTGGTTTTGCAACGAGGACAACACTTCAAACAGGCGGTCAGAAATGGGAACAAAAACCTCTTTCTTTGTTTTGAAGTTGTAGTTGTCGATATAGCGCTCCCGCATGTCGATGGCCCCCCAATCAGCCCGAGTTGCCTCTCGAAGGCGAACCCCCGTGTCTATCAGGTAGATGAATAGGTCGTGGGCCTTCGACCATGCTGAGGCATCGGGGTATTCGGCCTGTTTGGCAATGCAGTAGTCAATGACCGTTCGTTCTTCAGCTTCTGACAGCGAGCGACATTTGACGAAGCCTTTGGGCAACACGAAGGTTAGGTCGTGGTTGACCTTGTGCTTCTTCCGGCACAGGTTCCATGCTCTCTTCATGAACCGAACTTCGATGTTGATGCTGTTCTGGCTAAAGCCTTCGTCCAATCTGGCTTGAAGGTGATCTTCCAGATCGTCGTCAGAAAGGTCCGACATGAACCTGCCTTGATCCAAGGTCCAGAGACCTTCGAAGCGCTCACGTAGTCCCAGCAGCTTGTTCATGCTATTCTGGTAACTGTCATGGGTTGCCTTAGCCTTGTCCTTCACACTGTCTACGCAAAGTTGAAACGCGTCACGAAGCGTGACCTCGGGCTTTTCTCCATGCTGACGTATGTCCATGAGGCGATGGTATTCGGCCATCATGACGCGATTGGCCCCGGCTTTGTCCCGGCGTTTGGTTGAGCCTCTATACTCGCGATGGTTCACTATGAACCTGTAGTAATAAAAGGATGAGTTGGGCCTTTTGTAGATTTGCATCGGATGATCTTTCTTTTTGTGGGGTGATGCCTGCTGATAATTTCAGGAGTAGTATTTAGTAACTCCATACTTTCTGTTCGCCATAACTCTTGTATCTTGCTCGCTTCTGGTGGCGTTCATCCTCTCTGCTAGTTTCGGGTATTGTGTTTAGTAACTCCATATATTGTGGTCAAGCCGATTTTTTCGGCCACGTATGTTGTTAGTCGGACAGGTAATCGTCCAGTTGGCCTTTCCGCAGCAATGTCAGGAACTTGGTGACTTCACGGCGACTGCGATTTTGGAACAACGCACGATAGAGTTCTGGTTGGTACTCGATCAGGCAGAGCAAAACCCACTCTGACTTGTCCATCTTCAGAACGTCAGCAATCGGCCCCCAAAGCGCCGCAGGGATGCTGATGTAGCCCAACTCCATTTGACTGACCATCGTATAATATTCGATGCCAAGTTCGTCAGCCATTGCTTTCTGGGTGAACCCTGCGGCGGTTCTTGCCTCCTTAAGGCGCTTTCCCAGATTGTTTTTGTTTTTCTCTTTTCGCTTTTCCGAAAGCATCTCAATTCTTCCATCTGTTCTCGTGGTGTTATCGCAGAGAAGTTTTGTAAGTCCTAGTATGTATCTAACATATCCTGATCGATTGTAGCCTGAATACGCCATGGGTGAGGCAATAGGTAAGGGTTGTGCGTCTAACAAGCTAACCTCCTTTAAATTGCTGATTGGCCGGTATTCTCCGTACACAAGGCCGGAGTTTGGTATTCAGCGAGGATTCGATAAACGGACCGCTCGGAAAGCCCTAGTAGTGCTGCGGTTTCCCTTTTGCTGTGACCTAGGGCCAAGTGATCCAGCACCGCATCCTTTTTCATACGGGCCGTTGGCTTCCTGCCTTTGTATTTGCCCTGCGCCTTGGCCTTAGCGATGCCTTCCCGTTGACGTTCCAGCATTATCTCCCGTTCGAATTGAGCAACGGAACCCAGAACATTAAGCATCAGTTTCCCGGTAGCATTTGACGTATCCAAGCCTAGGTTCAACACCCGAAGGTCGACATTCCTTGCTTCTAGGTCGTCCACAATTTCCCCGAGATGCTTCACAGACCGGGCCAGTCTGTCCAGTTTGGTCACCACTAGAACGTCCCCCTCCCGGCAGAACTCCATAGCGGCGCTGAGAGACTCTCTAGGGGCTATAGAACTTATCTGTTCCTCGTACACCTTCTCGCATCCAACGCCCCTCAGCGACTCTCTCTGAGCCTCTAGGGATGCTTTCTGTTCCAGTGTCGAGGTGCGAGCATATCCGATCATCATGTGATGGTCTCCTTGTCTGCCAATGATGTTTAGGAAGTTGCGGCAGGGTGTCTGCCAAAAGTCGAAACCGACTCCATAGACAGACATTTGCGCCACGCTCCGAGACTGACACATGGGCACGGTCTATCGGCAGCGGTTGGTAACCCCTTTTGCGCTGGGTAGTTGGCCAGAGAGAATTCAATTCAGAATGAAGAGGGGGTGGGGGTTTCGGAATGCGACTTCAAAAAACGGGGGTTATAAGTGTTATTATTGTTATTGTTTGGAAGTCGGCCACCTCACAACACATCGGATGGAAAGCTGACGGCAATGGTCGGACGACCGCATTGAGCCCACACCGACAAATGTTGCGCAACGAGCCAAAGTCAGCTTTCAGCGGGATTCCGCAATCTTAGCTAGGTTTCCCGCGAAGAATCGTTGGCGTCGCCGAGCTTTTAGCACTTTTTCGAAAGGCAGGAGCTGGTACCATCTCTGAGCAAGGAGTGCTCCATGGACAAGCTATTAGAACTTACCGGCGTTCAAACCGCGAGTATTTGGGTCAAGCTATTGATACTAGCAACAGTGATGACAGTAGGTGATGTTCATTCACAAATGAATGACAAGAATATTTTCACTGTGAATTCTTTTGAGTACATTTCAAATAATTTCTTCGGCTTGTGCGCGGTGTTCGCCCTTCTGTCCATATTAGTAATTAGCCTTTCTTGGCTTTCGACTATGTTATTATTGGCACTCTCTAATATTGCTGTTCGCGCTGCTATCCTACTGCTTAGTGAGCTTGGAAACAAAAACATACGTAGGTGCAAATATAGAATGCCAAAAATGCGCGAAATGGCTAAACAAATTTACTATGAAGGCAAACTTGAGCAATTTAAAATGGGCGAAGAGGAATTGGAGAACAGGCAGCAACAACCGCTTTGGGTGTTTTTTCTATTTGCATTCTCGATTCTTGAACTTTCAAAATTTTACTTGGTTGGCGATGATGCTAAATCAATCATTGAGTCCCTTTTATACAGCTTTCCCGATATTCCGGCCTTTCTATCGAGCGGCGGGGGTATAGAAACTGATGTTGTTGATTTTGCAATACTTTTTGGTGGAATGCTCATTGTTGCAAAGTTAATTTACGACTTAATTGCCCATGCTTTTGCGAACTTATTTCTGTATAATAAATACGTTGTCTTTTATCCTATCTTTGGCGAGGATGCTGAGATCAATAAAGAATTAGAACTGAAAGAAGTACAAAGAATTGAAGCTGCTATAACCCGACATCAGTAGCACAGATAGTGCTGCGACGCTAGATGCGAGCCCCTAGCGGACGAGAGCACCGGGCTCAACGCGACCCAAAAACAGCGGCCATTTGGACAAGCGCAGTGAAAGCTCATTTTGTCCGCTTTGCCGTCCTTCCGATGGCCGCACGACTCAGACACGCTCAGGCAACCCGAAGTTCTCAGTGACAGCATTTCTACTGCGTCTGCCATATGGGCAAGGTTTATCGGCAGAGGCGGAGAGGGCTTATTGCGCTGGGCCGTTGGCCAGCGAGAATTCATTTCAGAATGAAGAGGGGGCGGGGGTTTCGGAAAGCGACTTCAAAAAGCGGGGGTTATAAGTGTTGTTATTGTTGTTGTTTGGAAGTCGGCCAACTCACAACCCATCAGATGGAAGACTGACGGCAATGGCCGATGACCGCATTAAGTCCAAAGTTCCACTATTCTGTGCGCAGCTTAGAGAGCATCGGGCATGAGACATTCCCGCTGTCGCAGTTGGCTGTAAGTTCGACCAACGCCGCTTCCAAGCGCTTAAGTTCTTCTACCTTTGCACGCACATTGAAGACATGGAGTTCGGCCAGTTGCTTGACGGATTGGCAATCCTCAACGTCGCCTTCGGACAGGTTGAGTAGCGCCTTTGCGTCCGCGAGCGGAAAGCCCAAGTCGCGGCATTTCTTTAGGAAACGAAGCCTTCCAATATCGTGTGCGGAGTACATCCGCCGATTATTCGATGCCCGTTCTGGTTTTGGCACGATCCCTTCGCGTTCGTAGTATCGGATGGCTTCAATTCCGACACCGCTTTGCCGGGATGCTTCCCCAATCGCAAACATGTGAGTATTCCTGCCTTGATCCTGTAGTGGCTACAGAAGTTATACGAGATGGTGTCGCTTGGATAGCTCCGCACAAAAGGGTCGTTAGAAACGAAAATGCAGAAGTACCTTAGCCTTAGTTACATCGGGTCGTTGTCAGCACTTGGCGTCGCGACTTGCTGTGTATTGCCTATGACGATGATGTTGTTGGGACTGGGCGGCAGTTGGATTGCAATCTTTGGGCAAATAGCAGCGGCAAGCTACTACGTACTGGCAGTTTCAAGCGCGCTTGTCGCGGTATCTTGGCTGGTGTCTTATCAACGCGATTCATTGCCAAAATTGAAATGGTGGCTTTTGGGAACGACCGCGATGACCGGTTTGGCTTGGGTCGTCGTGTTCTATGAGGCTCGGATCAACGATTTTCTGATTATGCAGATGTGAGACAATGACGGACCAAACTGTAGCGCTTGAAAGCACACTGACTTGCCCAAAGTGTGGGCATAGCGAAACCGAAGTAATGCCAACGGATGCTTGCCAATGGTTCTACGAGTGCAATTCGTGCAAAACGGTTTTGAAGCCGTTGGAAGGCGACTGTTGTGTTTACTGCTCCTATGCCACTGTTCCATGCCCACCAATTCAATTGGGCGATAGCTGTTGCGGGTAAAGCGAAGGTCGGCTTTGTCCGCTTTCCGGTCATTCCGATGGCCGTACGAGTCAGGCACGCTCAGGCAACCCGAAGTTCTCAGTGACAGCATTTCCACTGCGTCTGCCATATGAAGAAAGCACAGGTTCCATCTCTACACGGCATTTCAACTAGTCGTCAGTTTCCTGTGGCTTCACAAACTCTAGCCCCAACATTTTGACTTTCTGCTGCTCGGTTCCCAAGCTGAATCCCCATCGTTTTTCCATAAACTGGAGCATCTTCAAGCTGCGGCGCAAAATGGCTTCTTGTGTCCATTCTTTCTCCTTAGCAACTTCGTTTTCCGCATAACATCCATACCTATACCCAACGGCTTCTTCTTTTTTCCCGGAAACTTTTTCCGGAAAAGGCCGATTAGAAAGACTCGAGTTTTTCGGAATCGAGATTGGTAACAGATTGCCAATCGCATTCTTCAGGCTGTTGCGCTGCTTTTGTGATAGACCTGAAAACCTATCTGTCCAATATTTCGCTTGCGCCCTTTGTGGATATATATGTTCAACTGACTTATGGTCGTACCCTCGCTCGTTCAGCATCAACCAGTTTAATTTTGTTCGTTCAGTTTTGCTGCGAAGTTGTAGATCCAAATTGTGTTCAAAAAGAAAGTACCGCACTTCACCCCAACCGTAGAAACCTCTTGATTGGAATTCCTTCCGGACCTCATCCATAAATCCAGGGCGCGAAAGAACTGCGTTTGTACTATCCTGAATGGCTTTTGCAATTCTCTTCGGAGTGATTTTTCCCTGTTGCAATAGAATGGCTTGATTCAGGAAAGTAAGGTTCCCATTTTCGCGCCGAAAATAGTACTGATCACTCAGAGAAAGGATAAACAGATGTCTTTCAAGCTTTCGGAAGATGTCGATTTTGGCTGCATCGTCATCGACATTGGTCAAGATGCTCAGGATTAGTGGTTCGCCTCCCCTGTCAAGACGATCAAGTTTGTCCAGCCAAAAATCAACCTCCTGTTCTGTTTTGCAGTCCATTGGGTTGAAAATTCGATACCACGATGTGACTGCCGCTTGAAGGGAGCTAACGTAACGATAAATATCGGCAAGCCCAATTTCGGGAGGTGTGTCGCCATTCCCACTGATACTCTTAGTCACGAATTTGGTTTTTAAAAGATCGCCGTAAGGGGACCCAGACCTTACCTGACGAAACATCTTTTGACGCATCATACGGTTCTTTTGCTCGTCTCCCTCTGTTTCTTCGATGGGGTCAACAAAATGTAGCAGGTAATGACTGTTCAGAAACTCGTCATCTTGCAGCGGGCGATCTTTGTTCCGGCCAAGATTGTGATAAATAGCTTTCCAGCAATCATTAATTGCCCGGCGCAGTTTTTCCTTTTCATAATCGGCGACGTTTAGCTTTAGTGAGAGGTAAATCAATCGGTTCTTCAACAACTCAAGGTCAGACAGCGGCTTTCCACGGTTGTTCATTGTTTCGAATGCAACGCATACATCTACTTCGTCTGAAATAGTGAAAATATTGAAGAGAAGGTTCTGGGTAATTTTCCTGTATAATCCTTCAATTTCCTCAAAAGACATCTCCGATAGTTTGTCGGCAAAAAAGGATTTAGCGTTTGCCAAGTTGTTCGTGTAAATTGTTTCTTCCGAAATATTGGTTGATGAGAATTCTCTAAAAATCGAAGTTTTTAGAAATTCGTAGCTTGGGTTGTCCTTTTCATAGCCAAATATGTAGGATCGAGAAATTACCTCTCCTTTGGTGTCAAAGATAAACTTCTTTTGGATTTGATCCGTTGAAGTGTAATTGAGAAGCTTACCTTCAGGTATCACCTCAAGGATGCACTGAATAAGGATTATCGAAGTTGTAAGCCTCTGTTGGCCGTCGACCACATACAGTGGTTCATAACCTTTAGCGTCGATTATCCAATTATCGTCCACCCAAGATTCTCGAACCTCTTGAGGCACCTCTTCCAGAGTCAGCACGCCTGTGTAGTGATTCCTGCCAGCTTCTATTTGGCCGATGTCATTCCAAAAGTCCTTAAGTTGGCGTTCGGTCCAAGCATAACCTCGTTGATAATCTGGAATTCGGAACAGTCTTTCAGTAAAGATTTTTGATAGTGTAAAAAGCTGCGATTCCAAGGTTCTGGCTCCGAATATACATATTGGCTTTTGCTACCGGCTACGTGAGGCCAGAGCAAGCGCTGTCGCAAACCATCGGCGACAAAAATGTAACCATCATCAGGCACAAATTTCCTAAAGGTTAGATTCAGTCCCGATGACTAGTGCGATATAGACGTCAACGACGCATCTCCGGTCCCTGACTGCAAAGCTACCTTTAGAAGTTTCTATTGCCGCACTCGCAGCTAACAACAGTTCAGTGGCCTTTCGGCCTCAATCTTAAAGGACTCAGAAGGTGGAGTTCTCTGTGCCGCTTTGCCTAAGCCGCCAACGAAGCCGAAAATTCATTCAGCACTTGCCTGTACTCTGGGAAGTTTCTGAGTTGTCGCTTCAGTTCTCCGAGCGTCATTGGAATACGCACCAGCGGTGCCTCCTTGGTCTCGATCACTCCGGGCTTAGGATTGCTATTATAATATATGGTGACGACGTTTTGGCGATCCTGATGGTTGGTAGGCTTAACTGAGGCTTCATGTGTGTCGATTGGTACCTCGCCGGTCTCCGGTTCCTGTATGTGGTCTCGAATGACTTCCAGCACACCTGTCCCCCAAAATTTTCTGCAATAGGCATTTGCTGCTTGAGTGATGTTCCGGAATGATCTTGAGCGTCGGTGGAACGGCCACGGACACTCCTCAACTGTAGCGTACAAAAGCAACTGGTTGGTCAAGACATCTTTGATTTTCTGATTGCCACTTCTGGCTTGATCAACGAGGTCCTTCACAAAACCCAACCTCTCGGATGGCTTAATAGAGTACATGTCTTCGGCCAGTCGCTTGGCGAAGTCGAACAGTTCTGTGTTCGCTCTGCGTTTGGTGGGGCGAGCCTTGGCATTCACCGGGGTCTTCTTCCGGTCTTTCCGCTGATAAGCATCTTTGCGGCAGTTGGGTTGGCAGTACTTTTGATTGCGGCGTCGGGGCTGGAAGTCTTGGCCGCAATTTGGGCAGTTCCGGGTTTTGGGTTTGGTCATGTTGTTTTGCGGACTGGTCGTTTTTGTTGATTGTCGTTCGGTAGGCTGCGAAGAAGAGTGTGCCTGAAAATGTGCCTGCTACATGTTGTGTGCTTCCACTCTTCGTCTTCCGGGTATTCCCGTAAAGTATTGAAAAATTTAAGTATGGAATCACAAGTATAGGCAGAACATACGATATTCATTGAACTACGAATCAAGGGGTCGGGGGTTCGAATCCTCCTCGGTCCGCCACTGGTTTCCTCGTAAGGCGACACATAATTCTGCCACCAGCGACAGAACCTTTCCGTTTCGCCTCACTTCACTTGATCCAGCATCCAAACCGATTTCATTGATCTTGACTTCTTTTTAGGAAAATCAGGGCTGATTTGCAGATCAGACGCCGAAGGCGCCTGTTCCTGCTGGTCTGCCACGTGGCGAACGCGGATGATGCTTGATCTGCGATCTCACAGCATCACCAGATACTCCCACCCGGAACATGAGGCGATTCAGGCAGCTCCGATCCACGAGACCTCTATTGTTGTGTCCATGACCAAATATATCGTGCTTATTCCGTCGCTGCGGTTGGCGCGGTCTCTTCACCCCCGGCGTCTTCAACGCCCGACCGCATCATGGAGAAGGCCAGGGCAACCAAAACGACTACAGCAGCGATAAGGACATAGTTTCTGTTCATATCCATTCCTCCAGAATTGCGAGCAGTACCGATGGTGACATGCCGCGATAGAGTCACGCTAAGCCGTGACCTGCTGGCCGCGCATTACCTTTGAGCGGGATAACGAAACGTTACCGCTGTGCAGCAGGCAGCGGTGTGTTGGATTCTTCGTATTGGTCTACCGCGGCCAAGTATTCGTCCAGTTTCTGACCCTCGTCTGTATCTGGATCAGATCCCCAGAGGTATTCGATTTCCCGGAGCGCAGCACGGTATTCGGTCGGGGTGCGGACAATGGTCATGGCAATACCTCAAAGAAGAAATCAATGCTGAGTGCATACCTGAAAATGCGCGATTCTTCTAGCACGCCCGCCTGTGGTGACAGTCCTGCGCTGTTTCGCTCTGCCCCAGAGGCAAATCCCATATGGCATGTGTAGCAGGAGGCGGCGGTCGAAATTGGGGTTCGTGTTTTGCGGCAGATGGTGAAGAAGGCAACTGCTGCAAACACATTTGTCTGCTTCCGGTCCAAAGCGACCATCAGACAAAACACCCAATAAACGATAAGTGGATCTACATTCCGCCGCAGCAAAATGATCACTGAGCAGACATTTCGGGTGCTCGTGTTTTGCTCGCAGAGGTCTCCTGCTTGCGAAGACCGCAATTTGCGTGATCAGCGAGCACGGAGAGATCATCAAGGAGGCCGAGGCTGCAAGCGATCCGGAGGTATTGGCCCGTTGGTTAGGCGGGATGCCGAAGGGATTGCGCGTCTGCTTCATCTTGGCTGGTTCCGCCCGGTTCACTGTAAATCCGTCTCTGCTCAGGAAACTCGTGCTGTACCTGGCACTCGAAAAGCCATTCAGCAGAACATGATCGCTTTGGAGATGTCACTGAGAGGCTTGCTGCGGAACTTTGAGCTCAAGGTTGGTGCGATCTCTCGCGGTAGGTTCGAGGCCCGTATCTGGGAGTTGGCGGAAGGCAACCTCATGCTGGAGACCGCGACTGAACCGATGCTGCGAGCCAGAGCCGCCCTGCGACAGGAACTTGCAATCCTTGAGAAGCAGGTACGCCAGCTTGCCCAGGACGATCCGGTTTGTCGTCGCTTGATGACGATGTCCGGAATCGGCGCGGTTGTGGCATTGACCATCCGGGCAGCCGTCGATGACCCGTCGCGCTTCCGATCTTCGAAGAGGGTCGGTCCCTGGGTTGGTATGACGCCTTCGCGCAACCAATCCGGTGAACGAGATGTATCTGGCGGCATTACCAAGGCCGGGGATGTCAATCTGAGGCGAGCACTATGCCAAGCTGCAACCGTCATGATGAACCGTGACCAGTCGACATGGCTTCGAACTTGGGGAGCCCAGCTCGCCCAACGCCGAGGCAAGAAAATAGCAATGGTCGCCCTCGCGCGTCGCATCGCAGTCATTCTCCATCGAATTTGGGTCGATGGCACCGTATTCCAGCTCGACGCTGCACCGAACATGGCCTGATCGCCTGTTAATCCACCCGTTGCCTGTCTGATCGCAGGCCTTGGAGGTCCCGCAGGGACGTGGTTCCGATGATGCCGAGGTCAGGACAGTCGCTGACTTCAATCAAGCACGCCAATGAGATGGGCACATCGGAATTGCATCGAACCAGCATCATGTTGGCAGCCACCGCGCTGACCACGAACCGAAGCATGTATCCGAAGGATCTCACCCGTAGGCCGTGACAGAAAGCACGGCGGACTAGAACAAGGAAAAGTTACACCGCCTTGGCGGATCGATCATTCTGCGCAAAGCAGCTTGACCGGGACGGCCCCGTTACCGAAGTCCTGACCCAAACACGGTGAAACCCGCCTTCGTTTGCAAAAGATCAGAACCAGCAGAATCAAAAAGAAGCGAAAGCGGAAGGCGAATCCGCCGATCTATCGCAGGTTTGATCCGAGATTCGGATTTCGCCTTAAAAGGTGGTATAGTTGGTTTTTCATTGAGGTGATTTCTCATGGCTAACGTGCGACGAGGAAATGGTGTTCTGTGGCCGAACGACCGGGTTCCCTATGAAATCCGAAACGGGGATTTTCCCACTGGCAGCGAGGCGCGCGAAAAGGTTGATTGGGCGATTGATCACTGGAACAGCCGCTGCCGGGTGAAATTCGTGCCGCACCGGCGCGGCTCTCGCGAAAACTGGGTGCAGTTCCGCAGCCACGACACGGCCTGCAGCAGCGCGGTTGGGCGGCAGCGATTTTTCAACCCATTCGGAGACCCGCCGCCACAGGCGATCCGCTGTCAGTTGGGGCCAGGCGGGTTCCGCCGTGGCAGCATCGTACACGAAATGGGTCATGCGGTCGGGCTGTTTCACGAACACCAGCGCCCCGACCGCGACAATTACGTGACCGTCAACAGCGATGACGACGTGAACTATGGCAAGAAACGCGCCTCTCAGGTCGTCGAGCTGACGCCGTATGATTATCTATCGATCATGCATTACGGCAGGCGCGCAGAACTGTCCGTTCCAGGACGTATCCCGGTGGGGCAGCGCGACCGGCTGAGCTATCTCGATATTTACGCCATCGAGCGCCGATACGAGATCGGCGGCGGCGATCACTGGCTGTTGAGCAATCTCCACATGCATTGACAAGGGAGTATCGAAAATGGCTGCATTCCGATTTTTCGGTGAAGTCGAAAGGCTTTACGTCACGCGCCCGGGGCTTTTTGTGCGTCTGGAAAATGTCACGCCCACGGGCGAGCCGCTGCCGAAGAACGGCTATTTCCTGTTGCGGCGGGACCATGAGAATTACGATTCGATCTATTCTCTGGCGCTCCTGGCAGCATCCGGCAGGCACCGGCTGCAAATCCGCGCCTCGGAGGACGCCGACCCCAGCGAACACGCCGAGGTCGCCTATATGGTTCTGGATTGGTGACTGAAATGGCCCGTTCTGGACGCAAGAAATCCGATTATATCGAAAACCCGCCTGTCGAACCCGTCGATCCGTTGCCTGGAAGCTCGGGCACTGACGGGGTGACGCGCGCCGAGATCATGGCGCGCGAGGACGAGGACCCGCCGCGCGAACAAGATATCCAGTCAGGCGGAGCGACTGGTGGAGACGACGACCCGCCGCGGACCTGACGCTTCAGGTTCTCTTTTTGAAATCCAGCTCCAAGCCGTTGATGAAATAGAGCAGGCCGGTGGGCTGCGACTTGTCGGGAAAGGCATGACCCTGGTGCGCCTCGCAACGGTTGCAGTGCGCCACCGCCCGGCGCATTAACTAGGAATCGTCGGGCTGCTCGCCCAGCCATCTCGGCATCCTTGGCCTGATGGAGCGAAGGCCAAGCCGGTGCCCGAGTTGAACTTGTGCTCGTTGTCGAGCAACGCTGCCCCGCAGCAGACGCAAGTAAAGTTGTCGGGGCCGGCGGAAAATCCTCGTGGATGACCGTGCACTCAGTTCCGTGCCTCCGGATGACCTTGTTGGGGTTACGCTCGCACCGTGATCTCATTACCGGACAAGTCACTGTCGACTATTTGGGCCGTCAGATTCTGGGGGCGTAGTATTTCCGTCCCATGCTTTCGGTCTGTCGCGAACTCCTTTGGGTCGCTTCGGCTCAGACGCCGATAGCAACCTCGTCTGTTGGCGCACCAAACGCAGTTTTGTGTCTCAGTATGCTCCGGGCCATGCGCGCCAGTTTATTGGCAAGCGCGACGGCGGCCTTGTTCCGACAGATCGAAACCTACAATGTGGAAGGTGTCCTTGCCGATATCGATGCCTATCGACATCAGCTCATCAAAGTCTTTCTTCGCCATGCTACTTCTCCGAATTGCAGAAATGGGCAAAGCCTAACCTGCCGGGTGAAACAGCCGGTACCATCCCATTACCGGCCATTCGCCGCGCGCGCGAAATCTGCAGATGATCGAACTCACAATGCGCCGTTAAGCCTTGCCCCGAACACAGAACACCACCATTGCTCGCAATGGATCAAACAGGTCTTTAAGTTGTTCTGCGTCACTTGCGTCACGTTTGATCTGCGTAAACATGCTCTTGATCATGTTCTGAAGCTGCAACGGGTCGATACCCGCGCTGTTCAAATCCTTTTCGAAGGGCGCCAACACGACACCGATGGCTCCAAGGTAGTTACCCTTGATCTGCTTCACACGCTCGGGTGAGAGGTTGTCGCCAATTTCGAGTATCTCGTCGAGGTGCGGAAACCTTTGCATGGCGTCGAAAGGGGCGGCGCACATATGCTTGAATAGTATTTCGAGCCTGTCCTCAAGATCGGTTGCCGTTGCGCAGGCGCTTTCGATGTCAGCCTTGGCTTTTTCAGCGTATTGAAGAAGGGCTGCGAAGATCAGATCTTCTTTGCTTTCATATGCTTTATACAGCGTTTGGCGCGACACTTTCGATGCGGCCGCGATCTCGGTCATAGACGTTTTCGCAACGCCGTAGTGGGCGAATAGACCAAACGCAGTCTCTACGATTTTCTGGTTCTTGTCGTTCATTGCCATGCGACCGATCTAGACCCGAGTCGTCCACTTGTAAAGAGCAAGTTGACAAAATGAGTATTTTAGTCTACTTGTCCATTCCAGCCAAGAAATGCCGATGCATTGCGAATCCAAAAGGGAGATTGCGGACATGCCGACCAGCTTGAAGATCAATGGCCAAATGCGCGACATCCAGGCGCCCGAGGGCACCCCGCTTCTGTGGGTGATCCGTGACGAATTGAAACTGACCGGAACCAAGTTTGGGTGTGGTGTTGCGTCGTGCGGCGCGTGCACCGTTCACGTGGATGGCCAGCCCGTGCGCTCGTGCCAGACCTATATCGAAGACGTCGAAGGTGTCGAGATCACCACTATCGAGGCGATGAGCCAAGACAAAATCGGCGCGGCCATTCAACAGGCCTGGATTGAGTTGGACGTGGTTCAGTGCGGTTATTGCCAGTCGGGGCAGATCATGTCTGCTGTTGGCCTGTTGTCGGAGAACCCCAAGCCGAGCGCCGAAGAGATCGACGAATATATGTGGGGCAATGCCTGCCGCTGCGCCACCTATCAACGCATCCGCGCCGGTATCCAGCGCGCATCTGAAATCCTGGAGGCCTGATCCATGACCGTCAACACCTCCCGCCGTGGTTTTCTGAAAGGCGCAGCCGCCGCTGGTGCCGTTCTTCTGGTCGGCGCACGCCCTGATGGCGCACTCGCTGTCGCGTCTTCGGAAAGCGCTCAATTCAACCCGTTCGTGAAGATCGATGCCGACGGAACCGTGACCGTCATCGTCAAGCACTTTGAGATGGGTCAGGGCCCCGCAACCGGCCTGCCGACTCTGGTCGCCGAAGAAATCGGCGCAAACATGGATCAGATCGAGTATGAGTTCGCCCCATCGAACCCACAGGTCTATAACAACCTGTTTTTCGGGCAGGTTCAGGGCTCTGGCGGGTCGACCGCCATGGCAAACTCGTGGCGGCAATACCGTCAGGCTGGCGCTGCGGCGCGCGAGATGCTGATCGCCGCGGCAGCTCAGACCTGGGGTGTGGGCGCGTCGGGTATCACCATTGAGGAAGGGATCGTCAAAGCAGGCGAACAGTCGGCTCCGATCGCCGAGTTCATTGCGGCGGCTGCTCAACTTGATGCCCCTGCCGAGCCGCGCCTGAAGGACCCGTCTGAGTTCCGCCTGATCGGCAACGAATCCGTGCGCCGCAAGGATTCTTCGATCAAGGGCAATGGTCAGGCGAAATACGGTATGGACATGCACCTGCCGAACCAGATGGTCGTCATGATCAAACGTCCGGAATCGCTTGGCGGCGTGGTCGCAGGATTCGACGGCAGCGCCTCGAAGGAGGTCAAGGGCTTCATCAACGCAGCCACTCTGCCCAACCAGGCCGGTGTGGCGGTTTATGCCGAAAACACATGGGCAGCCATTCAGGCGCGTGAAGCGCTGGAAGTCGAATGGGATCTGTCTGCGGCCGAGACCCGTGACTCGGATCAGATCGAGGCTGAAATCCGCGCCGCTCTGGACGCCGAGCCTCAGTACAATGTGAACAAAGCGGATGCAGCAGCGGTCGCGGCGACGATTGACGGTGCGGACACGATTTTGGAAGAGAGCTTCTACTTCCCGCTGCTGGCCCATGCCCCGATGGAGCCGATGAACTGCACCATCGAGCAGACGGCAGATGGCAAGATCGTAATGCACGATGCCTGCCAGATTCCGACTGGCGTTCATTACGCCCTGCAACAGGTCTTCCAACTGCCAGCCGAGCAGATCGGGATCAACACGTTGCTGGCCGGTGGTTCATTTGGTCGCCGCGCGACTCCGGAAGCGGACTATCAGGTTGAAGCCGCGCAGGCCTTTGTCATCACTGATCGCAGCCGACCCGTAAAGCTGGTGTGGACGCGCGAAGACGATATCCGCAGTGGTTATTACCGCCCGGCCTTTGGCCACAAGGTCCGGGTCGGCCTGGACGGTCAGGGCAACATCGTGGGATGGCAGCATCAGGTGGCCGGTCAGTCGATCATGAAGGGCACCGCATTCGAAGCGTTCGCCGTACACGATGGCGTCGATCACAGCTCGGTCGAAGGTATCGCGGACAGCCCCTATTCGATCCCCGGCATGGCGCTGGGTCTGACGGATACGCCCAAGGCAACCACGGTTCTGTGGTGGCGCTCGGTGGGTCACACCCACACGGCCTATGTGATGGAAACCATGATGGACAAAGCCGCCAAGGCCGCTGGCCGCGATCCGGCCGAGTTTCGTCTGGCCCATCTGGCCGATGACGGCAACGCTGATCAAAAGCGTAAAGCGGGCGTTCTGAAACTGGCGATGGAAAAGGCCAACTGGGGCAATGCGCCCGCCGGTCGCGCTCAGGGTATCGCGGTACACAAGTCCTTTGGCTCGTACGTAGCTGAGGTAGTCGAAGTGTCTGGCGATGCAGACAGTGGCATCAAGATCGAAAAGGTCACCTGTGCCGTAGACTGCGGCATTGCGGTAAACCCGGATGTCGTCAAAGCTCAGGTTCAGGGCGGCGCCGGCTACGGGATCGGACACGTTATGCGCGACCAGATCACCCTGACGGGTGGCGCGGTGGATCAGTCCAACTTCCCGGATTACGAGCCGCTTCGTATCAGCGATATCGGAGCAATCGAGGTGCATATCGTTCCATCCGCCGAAGCCCCCACGGGCGTCGGCGAACCCGGCACCCCACCATCTGCACCTGCGCTCGCCAATGCGATTGCCGCGGCTTCGGGAACGCGCGTAACGCACCTTCCCATGTCAGCCAATGGAGTATCCTTCGTCTGATTTTATTGCCCTCAGCTAGCGGGCTTCTGTAGTCCGCCAGCCGCCGCCCTGAAAACACAGCAATCAAACAACGGGCTTCACGCCTGAAGGAGAAAGTCATGTCCAGCGAAAGTGAAATCACAATTTCGCAACGTCGCACTTTTACGTCCGGTGCCGCGGCGGCAAACGCCCACTTCCCCGCCCAATCCAAGCACCACCACCCACGCAAACCATCACTCACGTGAACAAACGGAAATGAAAATGACACAGACAATTATTATTACAGGGGCTTCGACCGGTATTGGCAAGGCGACGGCAAAACACTTCCAGGCTCAGGGCTGGAATGTTGTCGCCACCATGCGGAAACCCGAAGACGGCGCGGAACTGGCCGCTCTGTGCAATGTTCTGGTGACGCGCCTCGACGTGACCGATCCGGCCTCCATTCAAAGCGCCGTTGAAGCCGCGCAAGAGGCTGTCGGCCCCATCGACGTTCTCCTGAACAACGCTGGCTACGGCGCATACGGGCCGCTGGAGAACTTTGACATGGACCGCATCCGCCGCCAGTTCGACACCAATGTGATCGGCTTGCTGGAGGTGACCAAAGCGGTTCTGCCTCAGATGCGCGCCCGGAACTCCGGCACCATCGTCAATATCAGCTCCATCGGCGGGCAGATGACTTTCCCGCTTGGCACTCTCTATCACGGCACCAAGTTTGCCGTCGAAGGCATCTCTGAGGCTCTGCATTACGAACTGGAGGCCATCGGAGTAAAAGTGAAGATCGTGGAACCGGGCATGATTGCAACGGACTTCTCCGGGCGCAGTTTTGATTTTGCCAATGAGCCAGCGATTGACGAGTATCAGGGTGTGGTATCCGCTGTCATGGGTTCTTTTGCAAATCAGGCGTTCCCGCCGTCCCCTCCTGAAGTCGTAGCAGAAGTGATCTGGACGGCAGTAACCGATGGCACCAATACTCTGCGCTATCGCGCAGGGCAGGATGCCGATTTCCTGCTGACCAATCGGAAGGCTGCTGACGACGCGACCTTCATCGGTGGCATCAAAGAGCAGATGGGTTTGTGAAAGAAAATAGTCAACCGAACCGGCCAGGAAGGAGTGCCCCCGGCTTCGCCAATTGGGGCACTTCCGGAATCCAGCGCGGGGTTAGCGCAGTAACCACGGCTCCAGCCTGGGTTTCCAAGGAGGTCGCCAGATATTTCGTCTACTGGCGCATCTTCTACTTCCTTGCGGGCGTCACTCACGGCCTGTCGATACTGTTTTTCCTGGACCGGGAAGTTTGGCTCATGGCCTGGTTCAACATTGGCAGCGTCATCGTATTCACAACATGCATGCTGCTTTTGTACCGGGGGTGGTTCCGTTCGGCCTATTGGTTTGCACTTGCCGAGCTTGTTTCCCACGCAATAACCGCGACGGTTTCTGTCGGCGTCGAGTTCGGAGCTCTGGACGCAATACTGCTGGTTCTCATTCTGCTCTATGTGCAGCCTTTTTACCCGCTGATTTTATCCTTGGTTCTTTCTGTACTCGCGCTGGCGGCAGCTGTGATCACACAGGAATACATGCTGACCCACGCGCCCCATTATCCCCATTTCCAGGTCACGTCAGGAGATCTCGCGATGCGGGTCGTGTCATGGCCCATTCTGATGTTGGCGATGGTGGTGCCATTCATTCGAGCCGCGTCAAAGGCAGAAAGAGACCTTGAGATTGCGCATGGCGAAAGTGAGCGCCTTTTGCACAATATTCTGCCCGTGACTGTGGCTGACAGATTAAAGGCTGGAGAAGATCAGATTGCAGACGAGCATCCGCGTGTTGCGGTCATGTTTGTCGATATTGTCGGCTTTACCGAAATGAGCCGAAATCAGGCCCCGGCAAGGATCGTCGAATTCCTGAACAAATTCTTCGTCGCGGTTGATGATCTCATCGAACGACACGACGCCGAGAAGATCAAGACCATTGGCGATGCCATAATGGTCACCGTCGGAGCACCGATATCTCATCCCTCCCCGGAAGACGGGGCCATGAAACTCGCTCGCGACATACTAGCCGCTGCAAAGCACTTTGCGCGACCTGACACAGGAAGCCCCCTTGTCGTCCGGATCGGGTTGCATTCCGGCCCCGCCGTAGCCGGTGTCATAGGAAAGGCAAAATTCGCTTATGATATTTGGGGTGAAACAGTGAATATTGCAGCGAGAATGGAGAGTTCCGGCGTTCCCGGTACGGTTCAGGTTTCCGAGGTCTTTGCGTCACGTTTGACCAAAACTCTCGACCTTGAGGAACGGAGAATTGTCGCCGTTGCCAGTAGCAGTATCGGTGCCTGCATATACCGGTTTGAGTAGTGTTTCTGGCGTAGTTCGCGCAGGCGCCGAAAGGTTCTGCTATGGATTGGACCTGTCGCGTTTTTGTGCCGCTCCAGCGGTCATTCGCTCTTTGCCTTCTCGAAGGTCAATGGTCAAAGTTTGCAACAGATCCCACAGGGCGGCGCGCGAACTGACAGCAATGGTCGAAGGCAAATCCGAAGGCCGGTCAGTCTGCACAGAGACCTGGCTTGTGATACGCCGCTCCCTGGCAGAACCCCCTTGCCGGTCACAGCGAATGGCAGATGCGGGCCAGTGTTCGAATTGGGCCGGCCCGACCTCAGGCAAAGTGCACGTTTGGCGAATTAATCCAATCAAAATTGCTTTGCGTAAAACCAAATTGATGAAAGAATGCACCGTCCAGTAAGGTTTGCACGGCCCGGCGACAAGGGTGGCGCTTCGAACAAAAGTCTCGATCCGCCTGAACCGTTCGACAGTCAAATCGCGCGGCGGCGCAAGGGGGGATTTTGACTAAAGTTCTGTTGGTAGAAGACAACGAAATGAACCGCGATATGCTTTCGCGCAGATTGGCGCGCAAAGGGTTTCTTGTCGTTGCCGCGAAGGATGGGTTGGAGGGCGTTGCCTTGGCGGGCAGCGAAACTCCGGACATCATTTTGATGGATATGAGCCTGCCCGAGATCGATGGATGGGAGGCCACACGGCGTATCAAGGCGGCGCCCGAGACAGCTTCGATCCCGGTGGTTGCCCTGACCGCGCACGCGATGGCCAGTGATCGGGAAAAGGCGTTGAACGCAGGGTGCGATGATTTCGACACCAAGCCTGTTGAACTTGGCCGCTTGCTGGAGAAAATGGAAAAACTGCTTCCCTCGTGCTGACAGAAACCTATTCAATCCGAAGCTGGTTTGCGCTGGGTGACATAGTAGGTTCTCACCTGACCTTTTCCCTTTATGCGTGTGTCAATGGGTTGCGAGACTTCAAAACGATGTTCGACCCGTCTGGCGGTGGCCTCGGATATCTGGACCCGGCCCGGCGCGCCGGTTGATTCAAGACGGCTGGCCACGTTAACCGTGTCTCCCCAGACGTCGTACAGGAAACGGTGCGACCCGATTATTCCCGCAACCACCGGCCCGCTGTGCACGCCGATCCTGATGTGCATCGGGTGATCCGCTTCAAGGTTCAGCGCTTCGACCTGATCGAGCATCCGAAGGGCCATTTCGACGATCACTTCGGCATGATCGGCACGGTCATCCGGCACTCCGGCGGCGACCATGTAGGCATCTCCGATTGTCTTTATTTTTTCCACGCCAAGCTCGGTCGCGGTTGCATCGAATCCTGAAAATATCCGGTTGAGATAGAAAACCACCTGTGCCGGGGGGAGTTTGGCAGACATTTCGGTAAAGCCAACGATATCGGAAAAAAGGATGGTGACGTCGTTGTGGCGATCAGCGATTGTGGTTTCGCCGCCGTTTAGCCGCGCCACGATCTGATGCGGCAGAATGCTGTGCAAAAGATCTTTGTACTTTTGCTTTTCCGCTTCCATCTGCTCAAGAAAATGGCGTTCGCGTTCCCGCCAGCGGTTTTTCTCTAGCGCTGCGCTGATCCGGGCTTGCAACAAAATGGGATCGAAGGGTTTGGGCAGATAATCCTCGGCACCGGCCTCGATGCAGCGCGCGACGCTATCGATCTCATCCAGGGCTGAAATCATGATAACGGAGATGCCGCGAAGGGCGCCGTCTGCTTTCATTCTGGTCAGCACGTCAAACCCGTTGATGTCTGGCATCATGAGATCAAGCAGAACCAGATCGAACGGATGCCGGGACATCATTTCAAGGGCTGAATATCCTCCGTCGGCGGTCCAGACCTGATGCCCGTCCCGCTTTAGCCGGCGGGCCAGCAAACTGCGATTGGCTTCGATATCATCGACGACAAGGATGTTACCGGTCGGCACAGCGGTGTCGGCGATTGGGACGACAGGCTGCATACTCTGAGCCAGATTTGCGAACATGGCGGCGGCTTCCAGCGGAGCGTCCGAAACCTTGGGGTCATCGCCTGACAGCTCGTCGGACAAAGCCGCAAGCTTGTCTATATGTTGCAGAAGGGCGTCGGCTTGTTCCAGCAGCCCCAGCAAGTCCGCCTCCAGATGCCCTGCGTTCAGGCCATCCAGATCCTCCAGTAACATCTCGCTGTAGCCTTTGATCGCATTCATCGGAGTCCGCAGGTCGTGGCGCAGCCGTTTCACACCCTCATCGCCGTTGACCGTGAGTTTCAGGGCCATGTCGGGGTTCAGAAGCTGGTCGACCAATGCCTTCAACTCGGTCGTTGCGCGGGAAATTCGGTCGAGATCCGAGACAACTTCATCCAGCGTCAGACGTCTGGCCTCGCTTTGAAGCAACTCGCAAAAATCGACGATGGCGCTGACCGGAGAGATCAGGTTTTGGCGCAGATTTGCCAGCCACATTGCTTTTGTGTGTTGCGGTTCGGTTTCCGGGCCGTCATTCACAGCTTATGTTTCTCCTGCAGATGCAGGCCGGGCAGCAGCCAGGATTTCGTTCAATTGGTTGAGGATGGTTTCGACTTCATCCCCGTCCTTGCTGATCAGCGTCTCTATCGAACCGTTCAATCGCGCGCGGTCATCATTCGACAGGGTTTTCGCGGTGACAACGATAACAGGTATTTCCTTCCAGTCCGGGTTCCTCCTCATCCCCGTCAGAAATTCAAACCCGTCCATCTCGGGCATCATAAGATCCAGCAGAATGACGTCCGGTGAGGATTTGGAAAGTAGTTGCAGGGCGTCCAGCCCATTGGCTGCCTGCTCGACCTGCCAACCTTCCTTGACAAGGACGCGGCAGATCATTTCGCGCGTTGCGGCCTCATCCTCAACGACCAGAGCCCGAGGGGTCGGCAGGGCCGGACAAAGCTCTTTCAGCGCTTTCAGAAGCTCGACCGTGTCGATGGGTTTGCCCAGATACTCGCTGGCACCCAGCGACAATCCCCGGGTGCGGTCTTCTGCGAATGTCAGCATGATGACCGGTATGTCGGCCAGTTCCGGATCGTCTTTCAGTTTGGACAACACGGCCCAGCCATCGATCTCGGGCATGAACACATCCAGCGTGATGGCGTCAGGTTTGGCTTCGCGCGCCAGATCCAACGCGTCTTCACCCTTGGTTGAGGAAAGAACCCGGTATCCTTCTCTGCGCAGCCGTCGTCCTAAAAGATCATGCACTGTCGGATCGTCATCGACCAGCAGAACCAATGGAGCGTTTGGATCGGTTTGGGCGTCATCCTCGGAATACCCTGTGTCCTGCAGCAAGTTGTTTGACGGGTCGCGGCAAATTCCCGGCAGGTGAATGGTGAAGGTCGATCCCTGACCGAGCGTACTGGTGCAGTGAATGTCGCCGCCCAGCTGTTCGCAGAAGACCTTGGTGATCGACAACCCCAAGCCGGTGCCGCCATAGTTGCGGGTAGTGGACGAATCCGCCTGAGTGAATGCGTCAAAGACCTTGTCGACTTGTTCGGGCGACATGCCAATACCCCGATCGGCCACCGCAAACTCCAGTTGATCTGGTTCATTCGACCGAATAACCGACAGTGTGATCTTCGCGTTTTCGGTGAATTTGCATGCATTGGACAGCAGGTTGAGCAGTGCCTGGCGCACTTTGGTCAGGTCGCAGACCATTTCCCCGACGTCCTTGGGGCACAAGATTTCCAAGATATTGTTGTTCTTCTCGGCCAGCGGTTGCACCGTAGTTCCGACATCTTCGATCATCTGGAGCACGTCGAAGGGTTCCAGATTGAATTCCATCTTGCCGGCTTCGATTTTGGACAGGTCCAGAATGTCGTTGATCAACGCAAGCAAGTGTTTCCCGGCAGATTGAATTTTCCGAAGATCGCTCAGGTTTACCTCGTCATTCTGGTCGATGGCTTCCTCGAGCATCAGCTCGCTATACCCGATAATCGCATTCAGCGGCGTGCGAAGCTCGTGGCTCATATTGGCAAGGAACGTGCTCTTGGTTTTGTTGGCGGTTTCAGCGATATCCTTCGCCACGCGCAGTTCGCTTTCAACCTGCTTTTGGGTGGTAATATCCCGGCCGTAGATATTCGCGTAACCGCCCTCGGGAACCGGCCACAACAAAAGGGCATAGATCAGACCACCGGCCTCGTACTCAAAATCTTGCCTTTGATCCTCGCGCAAACCTTTGGCGACACGTTTGCGCCAACCTGTACCTACCCGGTCGCCGACCTTCAGCTTTAGCGCCTTGATGAGCGGGGCGCTTGCCTTATTGGCGTAAATCAGGATGCCCCGATCAGTGATGCGCAAGACCGGGTTGGGGTTTTCTTCAGGAATTCGCGCCAATTCGCGCATTCGCTTCTCGGCCTGCTTCAACTGCGTGACGTCCCGCCCGTACAGATTGACGTGTTTGGCATCTGGAACCGGCCAGAGCAGTAACGCATAGACCATACCGCCGGCATGGCACTCAAAGTCCTGCCGCTTGTTTTCCCGCAGACCTTGATTGACGCGCGCCAGCCATTCTTCGGTGACGACGGCGCCGACTTTGAGACCCAATGCATCCAACATCGGATCGCTGGCTTTGTTCGCGAATGTCAACCGGCCCTCACTGTCAATGCACATCACCGGGTTGGGGTTTTCTTCCGGGATCTGGGCAAGTTCCGCATTCCGCGCCTGGGTCTTTTTCAATTCGGTGACATCGCTGTAAATCGCGACTATTCCATTGTCGCTGGTCCTGCGCTCACTCACCTTGATCCAGTCACCGGATGCCCGGTTTTGCATCTGCGAATCTCGCGGATTTTGGTGGCGCTTCAACCGCTGCGTCAGCCAATCCTCCTCGCGCCCGATGGCATCCTCAATCACCTTGATCGACAGCGCCTGCCGAACGATCTGTTCGAATGTCATCCCCGGTTTGACAAGATCTTCATGCCCCGGATACAGCATTTTTCGGTACATCTCGTTGGCCAACACCAGACGATCATTGGAATCGTACAGGGCAAAGCCTTCCGGGATTGCGTTTACGGCATCGACGATCCGATTCAGTGCCCGTTCTGGCGCTGCATGTTGCGTCTTCTTGTCAAGCACAGCCACAGCACAATGGATCGCCGCGCGTTGCGCTAAATCAATATCGTCCTCAGTAAAACCAACAGAGTGACTGGTGCCGAAGGTGATGGCACCCACAACCCGCCCAAGGACTTTTATTGGCAGCACCATCTCGGCGACCGGAGCTGAGGCTTCATCCTCGATTTCGTCGATCTGCGTGTCGCGAAACAGCCGCAGGTCTCCGCTCTGCAGGACATCGCCAATGCGGCCATGCGACACCGGGACACTTGCGCTGTTCCAAACAACCCGATCGTTTTGAGGGTCTTGCAGAGAACCTTCACAATAGAAGGTCCCATCGGTTCCGAGCATAGCCAACGTGCATTCATCGAAATTCAGTACGACTTTCAATCTTTTCACAATTTCGAAAAGCAGCCGGTCCGGATCTGGCGTCTCAGCCGCCAGAGACGCAATCTCCTCAAGCAGCGCCCCTTTCGTTCCATCCGGTTTCGACACATGGTGACCGTCGGATCGGTTCATTTTGCGCTCTCCATTTGGCGAGACCGGAAAGTCGGTGAAACACTGTTTTCAGTTTTCCCGGCCTCTTGGCAGTTGAATTGAAATGCGGGACCAAAACAAGGTAGTTTCACGGGCTTCGGCCAGGGGCACATCCTGCGCCAAGTGTCCGTGGGTCTGAGGCGGCAGGTGTGGCGTCACCGGGGCGCCCGAAACATTCACAGAATCCGGCTTTAGAGAAACGATGGCAACGCTGCCGCTCAGACGGGCAAATCCCGCCGGCGCCTTAATGGGTTCCCCTGCCCAAGAGGTGTAATTTTTTATGAGATACCTGAAATTGTGGACCTCGAACCCATCATTGTCATCGCTGGATTGCGAAGGCATGGCATCGACCTGCGTGTTAAAATGGCATCCGATTTCGCAAGTGGTTTCTAATTTGAGAGAATTGACCAGCTTTGCTGCGCTTGGTGGGTACCGATCGAGTTTAATACTGCGCAATCGCAGAGACTGTCCGGTTTGGTGATCTGCGGCGTAGCATTTTGGGTCACTGTTGAAAGACGGAAACGGATGAAACCACAGTGAGGCAGGGTCGGTGCTTGAATCAATTCTGAGCGCGCACGTTAGGCACGAGTAAAACAGGGGTCATTATCGTTATTTGCGGCAGGTGAGTCTCCGAGCCAGGCTTGGACATAGTTCTTGGCCCGGCGGCATGCATGTGCGAGGTCGTGTCCCGAGGCCACCTGACAGGCAATCGCGGTGGCCAATGTGCAGCCGGTTCCGCGCTTGCCTTTTGCCAATCTCGGTGCGCTGAAGGTTTGGTGTCTTGCGGGTTCGAACAGGTGATCGACCGCCGCGGCACCCGTTCCGTGGCCGCCCTTGATCAGCACCGCCGCCGGGCCGCCCGACAGGATTTCATCGGCCTGAGCGGCGATTTCGCCCAAGTTCCGGGCGATTGGCCGCCCCGCAAGTGCTGCGGCCTCCGCGAGGTTGGGCGTCAGAAGATCGGCCTGCGACAGCAAGCTAGCCGGCAGACCTCCTGCCATCAGATCTCCGCCTGAACTGGCGCGCAGAACCGGATCGATGATGGCGGAAACCGGATGTTGTGACAGCCAGTCCGCCACGCATTCAGCTATGTCCGCGGTGCCGAGCATGCCAACCTTGACGGCCCGGAAGGAGCCGGATGCACAGGCGGCGTCAATCTGCTTTCTGACGAAATCCGCCGACATGGGGGCGGTGCCTGTCATGCCGGAATGCGTCTGGGCCGTGACCGACGTAACCACGGGAAAGACCCCGAAACCCAGCGCATTGGCCACGGCCGTGTCGCGGGTCAGTCCGGCTCCGCCACTGCTGTCGGTACCGGCGATGACCATGATCATGTTGTCTCTCATGCGCAGGCTCCGGCCGCGAGCAGGGCAAGGTCGTCATGAGCTCTGGCCCGAAGCATCGATGCGGCCCGCCACGCGCGCAGCCCGGTGGTGCAGCACAGAACAGTGCGTCGATCGGGGGCCGGCGGCATCGTATGCAAGTCGTCGATTGTCATGCGGACCGCCATGGGAACGATGGGGTGCTCGACTTCATCCACCCCGCGCAACTCGATGATCCGGTCGTTTTCCCTGAGCATGGTTTTTGACAGGAATGGAAGCGCATGATCAGGTTCGGGGCTGCCTTGGAAACTGAACAGGCCAAATCGCAGGTTCACCAGATCGATTGTGACCATCTGCCCGAGTGGCGAGGGTTTGCTCCCGAGCAGAACCCGGAGCGCCATTTGCGCCTGCATTGCCCCGACCGTGCCAACGACGGGGCCAAGCACGCCCGCGGTCGCGCAGGTGGCGCCGGCCTCCGGCAAATCCGGAAAGACCGCCCGCAGCGATGGCGCCTCTTGGCAGAAACCGCCGACATAGCCGGATTGTCCCAAGACGCTTGCGGATATCAGCGGGATTCCGGCATCCCGGCAGACATCCGACAGCGTGTAGGACACGGCAAAGCTGTCGGCGGCGTCGATCACCAGATCGGCCTGACGCGCCAGCGCAGGTGCGCTCGAGGGGTCAAGCGCCTCGACCAGAGCCCGGACTGTCACATCAGGATTGAGTTCCTGCAGGGTCCTTTTTGCCGCCTGCGCCTTGGGCCGGCCCAGATCGCCCATGCGGAAAAGCGGCTGGCGATGCAGGTTGCTTTCCTCGACATGGTCCGGATCGACCACGGTGATCCGCCCGACACCGGCCCCGGCGAGATATTGCAGCACCGGGCAACCCAGCCCGCCCGCTCCGACGACCAGAACTTGGGATTGCGCAAGGTGCAACTGCCCCCTGGCGCCGATGTCAGGCAGGATCATTTGACGTGCGTAGCGGCTCATGACGCGCAGGCCTTCAGCCATTCGCGGGTGCGGGCCTCGGGGTCTTCCGCCTGCTGGATGTCAGTGACCACGGCCGCGCTGTCGGCCCCGGCGGAGAACACGCCGGGCAGACGCTCGGGTGTGAGCCCGCCGATCGCGACCAGCGGCGTCTGTCCGGCGGTTTGCTTCCAACGCGTGACCCGGTCCAGCCCCTGCGGTCCCCATTTCATCTTCTTCAGAAGCGTCGGGTAAACCGGCCCAAGCGCCACATAGGCCGGGTCATGAGAAAGGGCGCGGTCCAGCTCGGTCTCATCATGGGTGGACAAGCCAAAACGAATTCCGGCGCGGCGAAGGGCCTTGAAATCGGTGCTGTCCATGTCTTCCTGTCCCAGATGCACGAAGGAACAGCGCAGATCCAGCGCCGCCTGCCAGTGATCGTTGACAACCAGCCGTGCCTTGTGAACGGCGCAGAAATCCCGCGCCCGGGCAATTTGGCGACGGGTTTCGGCCTCGGGCTGGCCCTTCAGCCGCAGTTGCACCAGCCGGACCCCGTGCGGCACCAGCAATTCAAGCCGCGAGACGTGGCCCACGATCAGGTAGAAACGCTCCATCACGCCAACTCCGCCAGTCCCAGGATCGGTGTCGAGGGCACCGCCATGTCACGCCGCTCCATCGGATCGGCATGATATCCCAGACGTCCGGCCTCGACCGCCAGCGCCATGGCGCGCGCCATGCCGACGGGATCGCCCGCCCTGGCGACTGCGGTGTTCAGCAATATGGCGTCCATGCCAAGCTCCATGGCCTGGACCGCATCCGAAGGCCGCCCGATACCGGCATCCACAATCATCGGCACGCCGGGAAAATGCGCCCGCAATGATCGTAACGCGTCGGGGTTGCGCAGCCCTTGTCCCGAACCGATCGGCGCGCCCCAAGGCATCAGAACCTCGCAGCCTGCCTCGATCAGCCTTTCTCCGACGACAAGGTCGTCCGTGGTGTAGGGAAACACCCGAAACCCGTCACCCGTGAGGGTTCGCGCGGCCTCGACCAGCGCAAAGACATCGGGCTGCAGGGTGTCGGAATGGCCGATCACTTCGAGCTTGATCCAATCGGTGCCGAAAAGCTCGCGCGCCATGCGGGCGGTGGTCACTGCCTCTTGCGCGGTGTGGCAGCCGGCGGTGTTGGGCAGAATGCGACAGCCGGTCTGGCCCAGCAGGTCAAAAAAACCGGCCCCGGAGCCGCCAGCGGTTTCGCGGCGCAGCGAGACGGTGACGATCTCGGTGCCACTGGCCTTGATCGCGGCCTTCAGCGTGGCAGGGGACGGGTATTGCGCCGTCCCCAGAAGAAGAGGCGAGCCGATCTCGGTGCCGTAGATACGCATCGGTTCAGCCCCCCTGCATCGGTGCCAGCACTTCCAGCCGGTCACCGTCTTCGAGTGTCGCCGCATCGCGAGCCTCGCGCGGTACGAATTTGCCGTTCAGGGCGGTGGCGACGGCAGGGCTGGTGAAGCCCAGTTCGCTCAACACGTCCGCCAGCGTCGATCCGGCAACGTCATGAGGTACTGCGTTCAAGATGATCTTCATGGGGCTGTTCCTGAAAGAATTGTGTGGCCAGCTGGCCCGCGAGGGCGGGGGCCAGCAGAAATCCATGGCGGTAGAGGCCGTTCACATGGGTGGTGTCGCCCGAATGGGCCAACCGCGGCAGGTTGTCGGAAAACGCCGGGCGCAGGCCGACGCCGGTTTCAATCACATGCGCTTCGCCCAGGCCGGGGTGCAGGGTGAATGCCGCGCCCAGCAGTTCGAGCATCGAACGCACGGTGATTTCCCGCCAGGATGAGCTTTCGATCATCGTCGCCCCGATCATGTAGATCCCGTTACCCCGCGGCACGAGGTAGAGCGGGATGCGCGGGTGCAGAAGGCGGACGGTGCGTGTGATCTCGACGTCGGGCGCTTCGATCACCGCCATTTCCCCCCGGATCGGCCGTAGCCCGGGCAGATCGGCGACCATCCCCCGGCAATCCACATCCACCCGCGCGGGAGCGGGCGTGTCATAGAGGATCGGGACGCCCAGATCCTGCACCGCCCGGGTCAGGTCCACGAGCGCGCGGCGCGGGTCAAGGTGGGCCTCGTCCGAAAAGAAGAGCCCGCTCTGGAACCGACCCTTCAGCGCCGGTTCCAACGTGGCGATCTCGCCCGCATTTACCCATTGGTGGCGCTCAGTGCGGCGGGCAAAGCGGGTCAGTTCGGCCCGGTCGCGATGGGGCGCAACCACCAGGGTGCCGCGCCGCGTCACCGGGGTGAATTGCGACCACCAGTTGACGGCGCCGGCGCCCAGGCGCACGACTTCGGGTTCCGCCACCTCGCCTTCGCACCAGGGCGCAAGCATCCCGCCCGCAAACCAGGAGCTTGGGTTGTCCGACGGGGCGGAACCCGCCTCGTAAATCGTCACCTCCGACCCGCGCCGCGCGAGTTCATAGGCGCAGGCGAGGCCGGCCACGCCGGCCCCCGCAATGACGATCATTCGCCCGGTTCCGTTACAGGTTCGGTGACGGACAAATAAAGCTCGCCGCCGTCGCGGAACTTGGCGGCCATCGCCTCCATCCCCTCTTTCTGCGCCTCGGAGCGGATGTCGTGGCTGATCCGCATCGAGCAGAATTTCGGGCCACACATGGAGCAGAAATGCGCCACCTTGTGCGCCTGTTTCGGCAGGGTCTGGTCGTGGAACTCACGCGCCGTGTCCGGATCCAGCGACAGGTTGAACTGGTCCTCCCAACGGAACTCGAAGCGGGCGCGGCTGAGGGCGTCGTCGCGGCGCTGGGCACCCGGCAGGCCCTTGGCCAGATCGGCGGCATGGGCCGCGATCTTGTAGGTGATGACACCGGTTTTCACGTCGTCCCGATCCGGCAGGCCCAGATGTTCCTTGGGTGTGACATAACAGAGCATCGCGCAGCCGAACCAGCCGATCATCGCGGCACCGATGCCGCTGGTGATGTGGTCGTATCCCGGCGCGATATCGGTGGTGAGCGGTCCAAGCGTATAGAAGGGCGCCTCGTGACAGCATTCCAGCTGCTTGTCCATGTTCTCCTTGATCTTGTGCATGGCGACGTGGCCCGGCCCTTCGATCATCACCTGGCAATCCTTGGCCCAGGCAATCCCGGTCAGCTCGCCCAGCGTCTCCAACTCGGCAAATTGCGCCTCGTCATTGGCGTCGGCGATCGATCCGGGGCGCAGGCCGTCGCCCAGCGAGAAGCTCACGTCATACTGGCGGCAGATATCGCAGATCTCGTTGAAATGCTCATACAGGAAGCTTTCCTTGTGGTGATGCAGGCACCACTTGGCCATGATCGAACCGCCGCGCGAAACGATCCCGGTCACCCGGTTCACCGTCATCGGCACCATGTGCAGGCGAACACCGGCATGGATGGTGAAATAGTCCACACCCTGTTCGGCCTGTTCGATCAGCGTGTCCCGGAACACCTCCCAGGTCAGGTCTTCGGCAATGCCGTTTACCTTTTCCAGCGCCTGATAGAGCGGCACGGTGCCAATGGGCACCGGGCTGTTGCGGATAATCCATTCGCGGGTGTTGTGGATGTTGCGGCCGGTGGACAGATCCATGACCGTATCCGCGCCCCAGCGGATCGACCAGACCATCTTGTCCACTTCCTCTTCCATTGAAGAGGTCACCGCCGAGGTGCCCATATTGGCGTTGATCTTGACCAGAAAATTGCGCCCGATGATCATCGGTTCGCTTTCGGGGTGGTTGATGTTGGCGGGGATGATGGCGCGGCCCGCCGCAACCTCGTCCCGCACGAATTCGGGGGTTACATAGTCGGGGATATTTGCGCCCCAGTCATTGCCCTGCCGCTGTTCGGCGAAAGCTTCACGCAGCTGGTTTTCGCGGATGGCGATGAACTCCATCTCGGGGGTGACGATCCCGGCACGGGCATAGGCCAGTTGCGTCACCGCCTTGCCGTCTTTGGCACGCAGAGGGCGCGGGCGGACGGGGAATTCCGGGGTCAACCGATCACCTTCGACAAAGCCGTTATCCTCGGGCTTGATGTCACGACCCTCGTATTCCTCGACATCGCCGCGCGCCTCGATCCAGTTGCGGCGCAGCGGCGTCAGACCCTGGCGGATATCGGTGATCACGTCCGGGTCGGTATAGGGCCCCGAGCTGTCATAGACCGGCAGCGGTGGCTCACCGGCGGTGGGATGGACCGAAATCTCGCGCATCGGCACACGCACATCCGGGTGCAGGGTTCCGTTCACATAGATCTTGCGCGAGGCGGGCAGACCACCGGTGGTGATCTTCGGGTTGGGGACGTTCATTTTGGCGCTCCTCAAGCTTGCACTCAAAAAGACACCAGATGAGCCAAGGCTTGGGAAACAGAGGGGGTCGGCCCCTTGTTCGGGTGACGCTTGCCAGAGGGGATACGATTCCCGGGGCGAGCGGCCCTAGCTTCCTACGCCAGTATCAACTGGGTCAGGTTCAAAGGGTCGCATCACCAGGGTTTCCCCATGTCAGCCTCTCAGTCCCCTAAGCGGGACTCCCCTGCGTGGGCGCTTGATTAAATCAGAATGTGTGACGTTGCAAGGTTGCAAAGTCTGTCTCCGGGCATGTTACCGGCGCAAGCCCGAAAGCGGGTGGTTCATTGGCGCCGGTTGCGCATGAAGACAGTCGTCGCCTCAGCCGAGCCGAATGCCTGTCTCCGAAATGTCACAGCGATACCGGGATGCAACAATTCTTGTTGTCGGAACCCGATGCTCTGACATATCGGTCAGGTCTTCGCCGACCGACAGGTCCAGTTTCAACCCCGAATCAGGAAAGGGCACCACATGCTAATTCATCGCACCGCCCTTAGGGGTCTGATCATAGTCCGAGCCGCATCCGGCCGGAACTGATCGTGCTGTCCGACATTGCGTCGGAAGTCAGAACAATTGAAAAACTGGAACCTGTTCCATGGGCAATTTTGTCTTGGGCGGTGGTCTGCGCGCTGATGTCAGCGGCGGCACCGTCAACAAATTCTATACGGACCGGGCCTGGATTGATGGCCGGGCCGAACAACAATTGTCGCAAATCGCCGGCTGGCAGGGCGTGCAGAAACTCGCGGCGTTCCCTGATCTGCATCCGGGTAAATACGGCCCGGTCGGCTGCGCAGTTCTGGCGGACCGCATCTTTCCGCAACTGATCGGCAGCGATATCGGCTGTGGCATGGCCTTCTTTGCGCTCGATATGCCGGCGCGCAAATTCAAACTCGACAGGGCGCTGCGGCGGATGCGGGTTTTGGGCGAACCTGCGGTCGACGCCCATGCCGACCGGTTGGAGGCGTTGGGCCTCTCTCGGGATACCCATTCCGCCGCGCTCGGTACGGTGGGGGGCGGCAATCACTTTTGTGAGGTGCAGCGCCTGACGGACGTCTCGGTCGCCGGGCTGGACAAGGATGAGCTGTATTTGCTGGTGCATTCGGGGTCACGCGGTTTCGGGCAGGCAATCTTTTCTGCGCTGTCCGAGCGGATGTTTTCGCAAGGCATCTCGGACAGTGAAGGCATAAGCGCATATTTGCGGGGCCACGATCAGGCCGTTCTTTGGGCCAGGCTGAACCGCCGGATCATCGCTGAACGCGCGGCTGAGGCCCTGGGCGCCGATCTGCGCCAGATTTGCGACGTTCCGCACAACCTTCTGACCCGGGGTGGTGGCGGATGGCTGCATCGCAAGGGGGCCGTCGTGGCGCGGGACGGTATTGTCCCGCTTGCGGGGTCGCGCGCGACGGTCAGTTATCTGATGCAGGGCGCGAACCATCCCGATGCCTTGGAATCGCTCGCCCATGGGGCGGGGCGCCGGTATGACCGCGGCTCGATGCATGGGCGGCAGCGGGGCAAGCGTTCGGATATCGAGGCGATGCAGCGCAATCCCTTTGGCGGCCGCATTCTGTGCGAAGACCGCGACCTGCTGATCGAAGAGGCTCCGCTGGCCTATAAATCGACCGAGGCCGTGATGGGCGATCTGGTGCGAACCGGCGTGGCCCGACGGGTCGGCACGCTTCATCCCTTGCTGACCTACAAGACCATCCGGGGCGCGAGGAGGTGACCATGGAAGCGCATATCTCTTTGCTGATCACGGGCGGCAACGGTCCGGAGGAATGTCATCAGGCGGTGGCCGGAATTCTGCGGCGGATGCAGGAAGAGGCCGAGGTGCTGGGCGTCGCGCTGAATGTCGATGCCGAAGCCACCAGGTTCGGCCTCAAATCCGCGGTTCTTGTTCCCGATGGTCCCGGAGCGCGAAGCTTTGCCATGCGATGGCTTGGCACCCTCTGCTGGCGGTCCAAAAGCGCGCTGCGGCGGCAACACAAGCGGTCAAACTGGTTCGTGGGTGTCTTCGAATTGCCTCAGACAGATGGCGGGCCAGTGGCAATCCGCTTGCAAGATGTCACGTTCGGGAGTTTTCGCGCCGGCGGTCCGGGCGGGCAGCACCAGAATACCACCGACAGCGCGGTGCGGGCCACGCATGGGCCCTCGGGCCTGACGGCCGTGGCACGCGAAAGCCGCTCGCAGCACCGCAACAAGGCGCTGGCGCTTCAACGTTTGCAAATGTTGAGCAATGCCCATGCCAGTGCCGCCCGGCAGGCCGCCAAAGACACGCAGCACCAGTTGCACCACGCTGTCGCATTCGGCAGTCCGGTTCGGACATTCATCGGCCCGGACTTCCGCGAGGTGGTCACATGATGACCGAAGGTCTGAATGATTTTCTGTCCAACGCGGCGGGCAGTGATTTCTTTGCCGGTGGGCTTGCGCTCGGGGCGCTCGGCGTTGCGGTTGCGGCGTTGCGCCTGCTCTGGGAACGCGTCTATGGCGCGCTCATGCGGCGAATCTGGGTCAGCCTGACCCTGGACAACCGCAACGCCGCCTATCGCCATTTCTGCATCTGGATGGAGCGCAACGGCGTGCTGACCAGCAGCAGGCACGTACGCATGATGGACGGCAGCTGGGCCGGCGGCACCAGAGGGTTTGCCCCCGCGCCCGGGCGGCACTGGTTTCTGCGCGATGGAAGGCTATGCCGGTTGGAGCGTGACATCAATGAAAAGACCCGTATCGGCGGTTCTCACAACCAACGTCCGATGGAGACGCTGAAGATCACGGTGCTTTTCGGCAGCGTTCCGACCGTGCTGGGCTGGATCGAGGAAGGCCGGAACGCCGCGCAATGCAAGGACCGGATTGGCCCGGGCCTGCATATCCTGCGTGGGGATTACTGGGACGAGGTCGGGGACATCCCGCGCCGGTCCATTGACACGGTTCTGGTTGATGACGACAGGGTCGCCATCGTGCTGAACGACATGCGCTGGTTCTACGGGGCCAGCGATTGGTATGCCGCGCGGGGTGTGCCTTGGCGCCGGGGATATTTGTTTCACGGCCCGCCCGGGACCGGCAAGTCCAGCCTGATACGGGCTCTGGCTTCGGAACTCGGGCTGGATATTGCAACGCTGGATGTCGGCCGCGCCACGCTGACCGATGATGATCTGCGCGAGGCGATGATCTGTGCGCCCAGGGGTGCGGTGATCGCGATCGAGGATGTGGACGCCGTATTCACCCAGCGCGAGGGCGCGGAGAAGCGCGCCGGTATCAGCTTTTCCGGCCTTCTGAACGCCATTGACGGCGTCGCGGCACAAGAGGGGCGGGCACTGATTATGACGACGAACCACATTGAAAAGCTCGACCCGGCGCTGATCCGTCCGGGGCGCGCGGATGTTCACATGGAGCTTGGCCAAATCGGCGCCGGCACTGCCCGGAAGCTGTTCGAGCGGTTCTTCCCCGGCGAGGACGATCTTGCGCAGCAGTTCGAGGCGGGATTGGGTGCCGGGCAGTTCAGTCCGGCTCAGGTGCAGGCGTGGTTGCTGGCCCACAGCACTGATCCATCGCAGGCGGCGCTGGCGGGAAGGGGCTGGATATCTGGTACCACGCCGGGAACTTGCCGCCGTTCCTGAAAAACGAAGGAAAGAACAGAGGGAAACGACAAGGGTTGCCGTTCATCTTTGGTGTCACCTGAAAGAGCCTGAGCGAAATCGGTGCAGGAAAAACACCCGGCCTGATGGCGGAGTACTCGTCGAAAAATCTTGCAGGGGACCACGTTTACCGGCACCGTATGTCCCTACGGCCAGGGTTTTCGCCGGACCGAGTGGGCGGGTCTTTTGCGCTTGGGCACCGCCACCGCGCCAAGGATCATCCCGGTGCGGTAACGCGGACCCGGCAGAGATGGAGGCAGCCATGTACAAAAAAGTTCTGGTTCCGATGGCGCTGGATCACGGCATCTCTCAGCGCACGCTGGAAGTGGCCCGAACCCTGTCCAACGAGGGCGCGGAAATCATCGCGCTGCATGTGTATGAGGCGCCCCAGGGCTCGGTCAGGACATATCTGGACAAGGCCGACGTCAAGGAGGCGTTTCAGTATGCGCGCAGGCAACTTCTGGAGAAGATCGAGGGCCTTGAAGGTGTCACGGCCGAAATCGTCAGGGGCCACACGGCGCGAACAATCATCGAATATGCGGGCGACAACGACGTCGAATGCATTGTCGTCGGCTCGCACAAGCCGGGTCTCAGCGATTATTTCCTGGGATCGACCGCGTCACGAGTGGTGCGCCATGCCCCATGCGCCGTGCACGTGCACCGCCTGCCCTGAGCCCTTCAACCGCGCCCGAAGCGCCCATTCAGGACCGACCGCCCGGACATGAACATAGACAGGAAAATAGCTGATACTCTGGTCGCGAACGGTATCTCGTTCGTCACCTCGGTGCCGTGCAAGCAACTGGCCGGCGTTATTGCCGAAATCGACGGGCGAGAGGAATTCCGCCATGTCCCCTCCAACAAGGAAGACGAGGGCATGGGGCTGTGCGCCGGGGCCTGGATGGGTGGCAAGCGCCCCGCCATCATTATGCAGAACACCGCCATCGGCGTAACGATCAACACGCTGGCGACGCTGATCCAGTTCTACCGGATACCGCTTCCGATGCTGATCTCCTATCGCGGCGAGCTGCGCGAACCGGTGGCCTGCCAGGTCGAGATGGCGGTCCACACAAAGGCGCTGCTGGCGCAGCTTAATATCCCCACCTATCATTTCCACCATCAGAGGGACGTCGAGGAACTGGATGCCATCCTCAAATACACTTTCATGTGCAACAAGCCCGTGGCGATCCTGACGGATGCCAGTTTCTGGGGAGGCTATGGCGACCAATGATCCGTTCCGAAATCCTGAAAGAAATCGCCCCGATCATCCGTGACCATCTGGTGGTCTGCAATATCGGCATCCCCAGTCAGGAACTGCACGCGATCGACGATCAGCCGACCAATTTCTATATGCTGGGCACCATGGGTCTGGCCTCGTCCATCGGGTTCGGTCTGGCCCTTGCACAGCCCAGGCCGGTGATCGTGATTGACGGCGACGGGTCGGTTCTGACCAATCTGGGCACATTGCCGACCATCGGCAACCATCAGGCCGACAATTTTATCCTGCTGATCATCGACAACGGGTCCTATGGATCGACCGGGGATCAGCCGACCTATTCGGGTCAGCGGACTTCACTTGCGGGCATGGCGCGCGAGGCGGGCTGCGAGAATGTGGTCGAATGCCAGGCGGAAGAGACCGCCGCCGCGTTGCAACAGGCGCTGGATGCGGGCCGGAAAACCGTCATCGTGAGCAAATGCGAAAGCGGCAATGCCAAAATGCCCGTCATCACCATGGACCCGGTGGTCATCCGCGACCGCTTCATGAAGGCTGTGGCGGGATGATGGGCGCAGGCGCCATCAGTGGTGCCGGGGATGCGGCCTGTTCTGCCGATCCCGGTTGAACCCCGCGCCGAGGCCAAGCACTATCGCGCCATGACAAACCGTTTTCCCGCCCCCCGTTTTCGACTGCGTGTCGTGTTCAGCCCGGACGAGATGATCGGACCGGGCAAGGCCGAGTTGCTGGAGCATATCGCGCGCAACGGCTCCATCGCGGCGGCGGGCCGCGAGATGAACATGAGCTACAAGCGGGCCTGGCAACTGGTCGAGACGATGAACACGATGTTCGCCGAGCCGGTGGTGCGCAGCACACGCGGAGGCGCCAGCCGAGGCGGGGCCGAACTGACGCCGATGGGGCGCGAGGTGCTGGCGGCTTATCGATTGCTCGAAGACGAGGCGCGTCAGGCCGCGCGTACGCAAATCGAAAAGCTTCAAGGGATGCTGCGCAACCGGGGCAGTGAAAATTAGGGCTTGCCCTTGTTTATGAACCTCCGATATTCCCCGAGAAACATAACGAGCCTTCGCCCATGACCATGACCCTTTCCCGCATCTGCCGTATCTGGGCTGCCGCGTTGGGCCTTTGCGCCGCGCTGGCGATGCCGGTGCGGGCAGGCGAGGACATCCTTGTCTTTGCGGCGGCCAGTCTGAAAACCGCGCTGGACGAAATCGCGGCGGGCTATTCGGCGGACAGCGGGCAGCCGGTGACCATCTCTTACGCCGGGTCCTCGGTTCTGGCGCGTCAGATACAGCTTGGCGCACCGGCGCAGGTTTTTCTGTCTGCCAATGCCGAATGGATGGACGTTCTGGAGGCGGAAGGCCTCATCGACGCGGCGACCCGGGTGGACCTGCTGGGCAACAGTCTTGTTCTGGTCGGGCCACCCACCGGAGAAGCCCCGGTCGAGATCGGGCCGGATTATGACCTGGGTCGTCGTCTGGGCGGTGGTCACCTTGCCATGGCGCTGGTGGATTCGGTGCCCGCCGGTGTCTATGGGCAGGCGGCGCTGCGGGATCTGGGTCTTTGGGGCGCCGTGTCGGATCGCATTGCGCAATCCGACAACGTGCGTGCCGCGCTTGCCCTGGTTGCCGTTGGTGCGGCACCTTTCGGGGTGGTCTATGCCACCGACGCGATGGCCGACGGCCGCGTTCAGGTCGTGGGGCGCTTTCCGGCCTCGTCGCATCCACCGATCGTCTATCCCGCTGCGGTGACGGCCGGGGGCTCTGCCTCTGCCGGCGATTTCCTTGCCTATCTGCGGCGGGGCGAGGCCCGCCGCATCTTTGCCGCGCAGGGGTTCACCCTGCCGGAGGACTAGCGCCATGGGCTGGCTGGGACCGCAGGAATGGAGCGCCCTGATGCTGTCGCTCAAGGTATCGCTCTGGGCGACGGCGGTGGCGCTGCCGTTCGGGATATTCGTGGCTTACGCGCTGGCCCGCTGGCGGTTTCCGGGGCGGCATGTCGTGAACGGGCTGGTGCATCTGCCGCTCATCCTGCCGCCGGTGGTCACCGGGTATCTGCTGCTGTTGACCTTTGGCACCCAGGGCCCGCTGGGCAATGCCCTGCAACAGGTCGGTATCGTCTTTGCCTTCCGCTGGACCGGGGCAGCGCTGGCGGCGGGGATCATGGCCTTTCCCCTGATGGTGCGCGCCATCCGGCTGTCGATCGAGGCGGTCGACCCCAGACTGGAACAGGCGGCTGCAACGCTGGGCGCGAACCGGCTGATGGTGTTCGCCACGGTCACGCTGCCGATGATCCTGCCGGGCATCGTCGCCGGGGCGATCCTGGCCTTTGCCAAGGCGATGGGCGAGTTTGGCGCCACCATCACCTTTGTGTCGAACATTCCCGGTCAGACACAGACACTGCCCTCGGCCGTCTATGCCTTTCTGCAGGTGCCGGGCGGCGAGCCTGCGGCAACGCGGCTTGTGCTTGTTTCCATCGGGATCGCGATGGGTGCGTTGCTGTTGTCGGAATATGTCGGCAGACGCGCGGCGGCACGGGTGGCCGGAACGTGACGCTGTCGGTGCATATCGAACACCGGCTGCCCGATATGGCGCTGGACGTGGCCTTCGATGCGCCGCCGGGGGTGACCGTTCTGTTCGGGCGGTCGGGGTCTGGCAAGACCACGGTGGTCAATGCGGTGGCCGGATTGCTGAAACCCGATATCGGCCGGGTCGCGGTGGGAGACTGGGTTCTGTTCGACACGCAGGAGGGGCGGTGGCTGCCGCCGCACCGACGCCGGCTTGGCTATATCTTTCAGGAAGGCCGCCTGTTTCCGCATCTCACCGTGCGGCAGAACCTTGCCTATGGCCGCTGGTTCGCCCCGCGTGGTACGCGCCACGAAAGCGAGGCGAAGGTTGTGGAAATACTGGGCATCGGCCGCCTGATGGATCGCAGACCCTCGGATCTGTCGGGGGGCGAGAAACAGCGCGTCGCCATCGGACGCGCCCTGCTGGCCGGTCCGCGCCTGATTCTGGCGGATGAGCCGCTGGCGGCGCTGGACGAAGCCCGCAAGGCGGAGATCCTGCCCTATTTCGAGCGGCTCAGGGACGAGGTTTCGGTTCCGATCCTGTATGTCACCCATTCTGCCGCCGAGGTGGCGCGGCTGGCGACATCGGTCGTGGCCCTGCAGGACGGGCGCGTTGCCCGGCACGGGCCGGCGTCCGAGGTCATGTCCGACCCGGCGGTCGCGCCAGCGGGCGTGCGGGCGGTCGGAGCGATATTGCAGGCGCGTGTCCTGACCCATCACGACGACGGTCTGACCGAGCTGCAGGCGGGCGACAACCGCCTGTTTCTGCCCCGCATCCCGCACCGGATCGGCGAAACCCTGCGGGTGCGCATCGCCGCGCAGGAGGTGATCCTGGCCAGCCACCGGCCCGAAGGAATATCGGCGCTGAATGTCCTTTCCGGCTCGGTCACCGGTATCCGCCCGGGCGACGGGCCGGGGGCGATCGTCTCGGTCGCGACCAACGCCGGACCCATACTGGCCCGCGTCACACGGCGGTCGGTGGCAGCCCTTGGCCTTGCGGTGGGGAGCGAATGCTATGCCATCGTCAAGACAGTGGCGATTGCACCGGAGGATGTCGGCGGGCGTGTTCTGCACGGCACCTGATGACATCGCCGGTCTCAAAAAATAACACCCACGTGTTTCCATGTGGGAGCGGCGGCGGAATGCGCTATGTTTACCCGAGATTGCAGGTTTCAAATTTGGAGATATGGATGAAAAAGCTGGTTAAGGCGAGTGTTCTGGCCATTCTGATTCTGGCCCCGGGTATGGCTTTGGCTTTCCGGGCGTGGAACCGGTCCGAAGTCACCCCCATCGGCAACGGCGTGTTCGAGGTCGTGAATTATTTCGGCTCTGCCCCCAAGGACTATTGGTGCGGCGCCGGCGATTACGGCATCCGGGTGCTCGGGCTGACAGGCGGCGAACGCATCTATTTGTGGCACGAGATCGGGCCATCGGTATCGCGGCCGGGAAAGAAGGGCGTGCAGTTTTCGATGCAAGCGCCGGCGGACGCAGATACCACGCCGGGATTTTCCGTGACCGTCAAGCGGGTCGGTGACAACATGTCTGCCGTGATGGCGCAGGGGTATTGTTACGACAACATCTCTGACGAGTTGTGGCTGCGGTAACGCTCAGACCCATTTCGCCATTGGCGGCAGACTCATCAGCACGGCATCGGGATCATGGCCGGTTTCCAGCCCGAACTTGGTGCCGCGGTCGTAGACGAGGTTGTATTCCGCATAGAGACCGCGGTGCACCAGTTGGGTGTTCTTGTCTCCGGCGGTGAAGCCCTGCCCCCTGCGTTTCTCGACCAGCGGCACAAACGCGGGCAGAAAGGCGCGGCCGATATCCTGGGTCAAAGCGAAATCGGCCTGCCAGTCGCCCGAGCAATAGTCATCCATGAAAATACCGCCGACGCCGCGCGCGCGCTTGCGGTGCGGGATATAGAAATACTCGTCGGCCCAGTCCTTGAGACGCGGATAGTGGCCCGTGCCATGCGGGTCGAGGAACGCTTTCTGGGTGGCGTGAAAATGAGCGGTGTCCTCGTCATATTCGATACAGGGGTTCAGGTCGGACCCACCGCCGAACCACCAGGCATGCGGTGTCCAGAACATCCGCGTGTTCATGTGGACCGCAGGCACATGCGGGTTTTGCATATGCGCCACAAGGCTGATGCCCGAGGCCCAGAAGCGCGGGTCTTCGGCCATGCCCGGAATGCCCTTGCGCGCCGCCATCGCCGCCTGTGCCCGCGTACCCAGCGTGCCATAGACGGTCGAGACATTGACGCCCACCTTTTCGAACACACGCCCGCCGCGCATGACGGACATCAGCCCGCCACCGGCGTCCGATCCGTCATCCGACCGACGTTTGGTCTCGGTAACCTCGAACCGGCCCGGTTCGGTATCCGAGAACGGCCCGCTGTCGTGGCTGTCCTCAAGCGCTTCGAAGGTGGCGACGATCTCGTCCCGCAGTTGACGGAACCAGGTTGAGGCGGTGGTTTTTTCAGTATCGAACATGGGTTTCAGTGGGCTGGGGCTGCGACTGTATCGAGAAGGGTGCGACCGCCATCGACGGTCAGAATCTGACCGGTCATGAACCCCGAGGCCTCAGAGGCCAGAAACTGCGCCGTTTCGGTCAGTTCGGTCGGCGCCGCGATCCGGGCCAGCGGGGTGTGTTTTTCGATGTCCAGACGGAACTCGCGGTTTTCCTTGAGGGTCTGGCGCAGCGATGCGCTCATGATGGATCCCATCGCGATGGCGTTTACGCGAATGCGGCTGGGCGCCAGAGATACCGCGAGCGAGCGCGTTAGCTGATCCAGCGCCGCCGTCGAAACCGAATAGGCCAGCAGCTCCGGATGGGTCCGGCGCGCGGCCACGGAGGACAGGTTGATGATCGAACCTGCCGGACCTTCGTCATCCCGATCCGCCTGTTTGATCATCCGCTTCGCGACCAGTTGGGTCAGCCGCAATGCCGGCATGAGGTTCTGGTTCAGCAATTCGCGAACCGAGTCGTCCTCAAGATCCAGCGGATCGGTCGGCAGAACCTGCCGCGCGCCGTTGACCAGGATATCCACCTGATCGAAAGCATCCAGGGTCGCGGACAACAGATTGGCGATGGTCAGTTTTTCCCGCAGATCGCCGGCAAAATAGCGAACGTTGCTATCTTCGCCCTGTTCGCCAAGTTCATCCAGCAGCCGTGCCTCGTCCATGTCGGCGAACATGACATTCGCCCCTGCTTCGGCAAAGTGGCGGCCGATGGCCAGCCCGATGCCATTGGCGGCACCGGTGACGATTGCGGTTTTGCCCGCGATGGAAAAGGACATGAGGTTCCTCCTGAGTCGCGGCGCACGTTAACCGGGATCACCGCCGAGGGCGAGAGGCGTGAAGCACCTTGAAGCGGTTGTTTCCCGCTGTCTCCTTGACGGATGCGAAGCAGTCGGCCAGAGATGCCTCATAGGGCAGATGGCGGTTGGCGACCATCCACAGCTGCCCCGAGCGTCCAAGATTTCGCGCGGCGGTCTGAATGAATCCCTTGCCGATGGACGGGTCCGCAGAGCGGGAGGTGTGGAACGGCGGGTTCATCACTACCGCATCCAGCGGCACGGCGGATTGCCACGTCAGGGCATCGGCCCAGTGGAATCGGGCGCGGGTGTCCCGCACGTTTTCCTGCGCACAATCCAGCGCCGCGTGATCAGCCTCGACCAGATCGAGCATTTCGATGCCGCCATCCTTCAGAAGATGTGCCGACAGATACCCCCACCCGGCGCCGAGATCGGCGACGTGACGGCCCAGTTTTCCGGGCAATGCGGAAAGCAGCAGTTCAGAGGCAGGATCGACGCCATCCGCCGAAAACACACCCGGCGCGGTCGCAAAGCCGTCGGCCTGTTGGCGTTCGGGCGCGGCCCAGTCGGAAAATGCACCGGCATCAGACGTGAACCAGAAAATCTTACCATGGGCTTTGGAAATCGGCCCGTGCACCGTGACCCTTTTTCGAATGTCCTTGAGCAGGCTGTCGATGCCGTCGGTCTTTCCCCCGTCGATGATGACCGTTCCCGAGGCCCGCGCGGTCGCTTTTTGGACCATCGCCCGTGCCAAAGCCTTGGCGCGCGGCAGAAACAGGACCGCGTCCGCGCAGGGCGCATCCGAGGCGGGCGTTGCACGGAATCCGAGCGTCGCGAAATGATCGTGGAACGGTTTGAACGGCTGCACCACCTCAGCCCCGCCGGGCAGGTCCGACAGGTCGTGTTCGGGTGTGGGCAGCAGGACGGAAAGGGGTTCGGACAGGGTCAGTCCGTTTTGCAGGGCAAGGAAAATGCGGGGCGACATTCAAGAATCCGGGTCGTGTGAGAGGGGCGGGGCGGGCCTGGGCAGGCCACGGCAGCGGGCATTGTCACGGCCGGTCCGCCGGTTCAATCCTCTTTTTCCATCGTGCATTGCAGCGGGTGCTGATGGCGGCGGGCAAAATCCATCACCTGTCCGACCTTGGTTTCGGCAATCTCGTGACTGAACACGCCCACCACGGCCACACCTTTCTTGTGCACGGTCAGCATGATCTCGAACGCCTGCGCGTGGCTCATGCCAAAGAAACGTTCCAGCACATGCACGACGAATTCCATCGGCGTGTAGTCGTCATTCAGCAGCAGAACCTTGTAGAGCGGCGGACGCTTGGTTTTTGGGCGCGTCTGTACGAGGACCGAAGTGTTTTCATCCTCGTTCGGCTTGTCCGACATCGACAGGGGTTCGATCACCATTACTTGCAAATTTCCGATTCAGCCTTCGGTTCAATAGAGCGCTTATATAACGTTAGCGCAGCTTTGGAAAAGAGAAAGCAGGCAATTTGGCATGGGACAAAAGCTCACGACCGTCGGGTTCGACGCTGACGATACGCTGTGGCACAACGAAAGGTTCTTTCAGCTGACACAGTCGCATTTCGCAAGCCTGCTGGCCGATCACGCCGAAAAGGACCACCTGATCGAGCGGCTGCTGGCGGCGGAAAGGCGCAACATCCGGCACTATGGATATGGGGTAAAGGGGTTCACCCTGTCGATGATCGAAACCGCGGTCGAGGTGACCCGGGACCGGGTGCCCGGTTCGGTGATCCGTCAACTGATCGAAGCGGGACAGGAGATGCTGGCGTATCCCATCGAATTGCTGCCCCATGCGCGCGAAGCGGTCACGGCCGTGGCGGAAACGCACAGGGTCGTGCTGATCACCAAGGGCGACCTGATCGATCAGGAACGCAAACTGGCGCAGTCGGGACTGGGTGAGCTTTTCGACGAGGTCGAGATCGTGTCGGAAAAAACACCCGACATTTATCACGGTATCTTCGCCCGGCATGGTGACGGTGCGGCGCAGGCAATGATGGTTGGCAATTCCATGCGGTCGGATGTTCTGCCCGCGATCGCGGCCGGCGGGTGGGGCGTTTTCGTGCCGCACGGGCTGGAATGGGACGTCGAAAAGGCCGAAGCCCCCGAGGATCGACAGCGTTTTCGCGAGATTCCGGACTTGGGGGATCTGGCAGGTCTGGTGCGTTCGCTGGACTAGACACGCTTGTTGCAAAAGCGCCTCATATTCCAATTTTATCGACGCAAATTTGGTGGAATGGCCTGCCACACCCCAAATATGGTCCATTGCCCGAATCGGAATACCACATACAGGGTTGCGCTTTCAGGAATTTGAAGGTGTGAAATTGGCGCTTTCGGTTTCTTTCGGCAAAACCCTGTGTTACGCTCGGTCCAACAAAAAGAAATTTAGCCGACCGGAAAAACCGGCGGCGCGAGGCAGACAGAGGCAAAGATCGTGCAGGTTCGGCGAACAGGTCCGGCCCGTATGGGGCTATATCTTTCAGCATTTTTGTGGCTGCTTTTGGTGGCACCGCTGCAGGCGATTGCGGCGCCCTATGCGGCGATGGTCATCGACGCCCGAACGGGCGAAGAACTGCATTCCAGGAATGCGGATGCCCGGTTGCACCCGGCCTCGCTGACAAAGATGATGACGCTCTATATCGCCTTCGAGGCGGTACGGAACGGTGAAATCACCCTTGACACAATGGTAACGGTCCCGGCGCAGGCGGCGGCGGAACCACCGTCGAAGCTGGGTCTGCGGAGCGGGCAGAAGATCGCCTTCCGCTTTCTGATCCGGGCGGCGGCGGTGAAATCGGCAAACGACGCGGCAACGGCGATCGGGATCGCGCTCAGCGGCTCCGAGGCCGCTTTTGCCCGCCGCATGACGCGCACCGCCAAATCGATGGGCATGACCCGCACAACCTTCAAGAATGCGCATGGCCTGACCGAGGCAGGCCACCTGTCCAGCGCGCGCGACATGACCACGCTGGGCCGGCATCTGCTGTATGACTACCCGCAGTATTACAACCTGTTCTCGCGCAAATCCACGAATGCGGGGATCAAGACCGTTCCCAATACGAACCGCAAACTGCTGGCGGCTTACCAGGGGGCGGACGGGATCAAGACCGGTTATACCCGCGCGGCGGGTTTCAACCTGGTGGCGTCGGCCAAGCGCCGGGATGAGCGCATCATCGCCACCGTCTTTGGCGGCAAGTCCAGCGCATCGCGCAATGCCAAGGTGGCGGAATTGCTGGATCTCGGCTTTCGCAAAGCGCCGTCGCGCGCGCCGATCCGCAAACCTGCGCGCCCTCAATATGCTGGCAATACCGGGATCGAGGATAGTGCAACCAAAACGATCCGGCTGGTTCGCGCCCCGGAAAAAAGCCCCCGCCCGCCATCCCGCCCGGGCGCGCAGCCGGTTCTGGTTGCCAGCGCTGTTGCGGAAAATGCGGCCAGAAACGGCTCGCTGATCCAGAACAGCATCGAGGCCGCCATTGCCGAAGCCGGGGCAGTCGCCACGCCGGCGGCGGCGGCGGATCCTGCCGGTACCCGTCCGGTGGTGCGTCCGAACAAGCTGGTGCTTGCTTCGGCCTCGCCGGAACCGGTGCCGGAACCCGAGCAGGAGATCGTCACCCGCCTGTCCACATCGGGGGGGCATCTTTGGGGCATCAATGTGGGCCGCTATACCACCCGGTACGAGGCCGAGAAAATCCTGCTGAGAACTGCACTGGCGGAAATGACCACGCTTGACGGTACGCTACGCAAGGTCAATCAAAGCACCCGCGGGTTCGATGCCACCTTTCAGGGCATGACGCGCGAACAGGCCGACCTGGCCTGCCGCCGGCTGAAAGCCCGCAATGTCACCTGTTTCATGATCGGGCCATCCTGAAGTCTGACGCTCACTCACTCACTCACTCACTCACGCGAACCGAACGGCTGCGAACCCCATCGCAGCCGTTTTCCGTCGCAGTGCGGGTAATTCCGCTCGTCCCGGTTTCAGATCAGCAGCATCGGCCGCCCAAGGGACGGGTTCACCGGCGTGCAATAGGCAAAAGGGCCATCCTGCCGGGTTTCGATCATCACGATACGCCAGCATGACGGCAGGGTCCGCACTTCGGAGACCACGGCATCATTGTCCCGGAACTCCGTCACGAGGGTAACGGTATCCCCTTCAGCCAGGCACCCGGCATCCAATGGCGACAATTCCACCAGAGCCAGGTTTTTTCGCAGGTTCGTCGGCCGACACGTCAGTGTGTTCCTGACGGTTTTCGCTTTCGGGGTCGGTTGGTCGAGCGTGACTTTGACGTTCATCGGGGTCCTCCGGGTCAGACAGCCTGATTGGCTACACCGGTGACATGTGCCTCTGCCCGCGTTCGTGCTTGTGAATGGACGCCATAGAGTTTCGCGTTTCGGCCAAATGTTTCGTGCGGGCCTGATGTTTCGCCGCTACCGTAGCGGCTATCGCTCGAATCTGGTCACCGCGATGCCGCCATCGACCAGGCTGCTGCGGACGGATTTGGCGATCTGAACCGCCGTCGGCCCGTCGCCGTGCAGGCAGATCGTGTCGATCGAGGTTTCCAGACGCTTGCCGCTTTCGGTGATGATCGCCCCCTCGCGCACCATGTTCAGGATGCGCGGCCCGGCGATGGCAGGGTCGTGAATGACCGCGCCGGGCAGCGACCGGTCCACCAGCGTGCCGTCGTCGTTATAGGCGCGGTCGGCAAATATCTCGCCCACCCACTTGCAGCCCAGGTCGCGCACGGCCTGTTCCTGTCTGGTCACCGCCAGCACCATGACGATGATGTCCGGGTCCACATCCAGCGCGCCCTGATAGCAGGCGCGCGCCATGTCCGCATCGGCCGAGCACATGTTGGCAAGCGCCCCGTGCAGTTTCAGGTGGCGCACCGTCGTGCCCACGGCCCCGGCCATGCCCTGCGCCGCGCCCAGTTGGTAACGGACCAGATTGCGCAGGGTATCGTGCGGCACCTTCATGTTGCGCCGCCCGAATCCCTGCAGATCGGGAAAGCCGGGATGCGCGCCGATCCCCACGCCGTTGTCGGCCGCCAAACGCATGGTGCGGGCCATGACATCCGGATCACCGGCGTGAAACCCGCAGGCGATATTGGCCGATGTGATGATCTGCAAAAGACTTTCGTCATCCCCCATTTTCCAGGGGCCAAAGCTTTCGCCCATATCGGCGTTCAGATCGACGCGGTTCATCTGTACATCTCCTCAGTCGGTGGCGGAAATCATCCCGCCGATCAATTGGTAGGACAGAAGGTCGGGAATGTCATGCGGGTCGCGCACCAGGGGCTCGACCCGTCGCGGCAGGCGTGACAATTCCGCGGTGAAGGCCGCCTGGGCCGCCGTCGCCTCATCCAGGGTGACAAATCGGAACCTTATCCTGCCGCCCGCCGGTGTCTGTGCCGCGCGCGGCAAGTCACAGGGCAGGACGGTGGCGATGCGGGGATAGCCGCCGGTGGTCTGGCATTCGGGCAGCAGAATGAACGGATTGCCGGTGCCGGTCATCTGGATGTCGCCGGGGGTGATGACCTCGGACAGGATGTCGAGCTGTCCTTTGGCGGCGAATCCGTCCCCATCGCTGTCCAGTTGCATCCCCATCCTGTTCGCGCGCGCGCCGCGCCGGAATTCGGTCTGCGTGAACCGCGCCAGCGTATCGGGATCGAAAAGCGCGGTCTGAAAGCTGGGCACGACGCGCAGAACACCGCCGGAAAACCGTTCGTCGGGGATCAGTTTCATGCCGGTCATGCCAGCGTCCGGCCCGCCTGGCAGCGTGTCCCCGACCTCGACCGCCTTGCCCACCTTGGCGGTCAGATGTGTGGCGCGCGAGCCCAGAAACGGCGCGGTCGCGATTCCTCCGCCGAAATGCAGATAGCCATACCCGCCTTTCAGCACCGCGCCCAGGTTCAGCCGCTGCCCCTTCGCCAGCAGGTGCGAGGCGTTCCACATGATCGGACTGCCATCGATGTTGGCCTGCATCGGCGCGCCGGTCAGGGCGATGCGGGTATCCTCGGCCGCTTCGAACTCGCCGCCCAGCCCGGCCATTTCCAGCACCGCAAGCGTCGGGCTTTGACCCAGCAGAGCGGCCCCCTCGAACAGCGCCAGCAGGTCGGCGGCCCCCGAGCGCGACAGCCCCTGATCGAGGAACCCCTCGCGGCCCTGATCCTGAATGGTGCAGGCGGGGCCGATGCGGCGGACGAACACGCTCATGCCGGGATCTCCTCGATCGTCGCACCGCCCGCGCCATCTTTGTTATGCGCGCGGATATGTTCAAGTTCGTCGCGCGTGACGGGTTCGAACAGCATCTCATCGCCGGGATTCAGGGCAAAGCTGTGTTCCATTTCAGGTCGGAAACAGCGAAACGCGGTTTGCCCGACATGCCGCCAGCCGGTCGGTGTCGGTCCGGAAAAGAGAACGAATTGCGAAATCGCCAGAACCAGCGCCCCTTCGGGCACCATCGGGTTCAGCTCCTTGAGGCGCGGAATGTTGAATTCGGGCCCCAGCGGGCCGAGATAGGGCTGACCCGGCGCAAATCCGATGGTCAGCACCCTTACGCGCGTCCGGCTGAGGCGTTCGACGGCCTCTGGTGCCGACAACCCGGCGGCTGTGGCGGCTTCTTCCAGTTGCGGCGCCAGATCGGTGCCATAGACCGTGGGGACCTTCAGCAATCTGCGGCCCATGGGCAGGGGCGCGGTATACCAGTCGCGTGAGGTCAGCAGGTCTTGCAGACGCCGTTCGATCTCGGGATGGGGAAGGCGTCGGAAATCAAAGCGGACATAGGCCGAAGCCAGCGAGGTCGAGGTTTCGATCACCCCCTCCCACGCGGCCGCTTCCATCGCGCCGCGAAAGGCCAGCGCCGCGCGGTTCGACGGCTCGGACATGGTGTCGGCGAAGGTGACGAGCATCCCGTCCAAGCCAACATTCCGGATCGCGGGAAAGGGATCAGCGCGGTTCATAAAGCCTCCGAAGCAGGGTCGGCGTCAGATACATGGGGAACTGATAGCATCCAAGAAAGATCAGCAACGGCTCGGTGGTTTCCGGCGGCAGTGCGACGAAGAACAGGGCGAAATTCCGGTTCCCCGCAACGATCGCGGCGGGCACGGCATCGGGGCGGCCCAGCGTGCGCAGTACCGCATAGGCGGTGATCTGCATTCCGAAATTGACGCCAAACGCGGCGGCCAGCCAGAACCCCAACTCGGTCGGGTTTTGCGCGAAAGCGGGGCGAATTGCCGACATGAGACCGACCACAACCACCGCCAGCGTAATCACCGTCAGCCCGTCCGTTGCCCGGCGTTCCCGGTCGGTCATCCCGGGAAAGCCCCAATGGCGCAAAGCGAAGCCGAGCGCGGCTGCCGCTAGAATAACCGCCAGCAATCGCGCTGCCGCCTGAAGCACCGACGCCAGGGCACCGAATTGGGGCAGAAGGGCGAATACCGGAATGCAGGTCAGCGGAAGCGCCGCCGTGCCCAGGATCAGAAGACGCAGGGCAGGAGCCGGCTCGTGGCCCAGCAGGATCGAGAAATTGGCCGACCCGGTGACCGAAGGGGCTGCCAGCATCAGGACGACCGCCAGGGCCAGCGGCGACAATGGCAGGCCAAGAATTGCCAGCATCGCCAGAAATGCCAGCGGCAGGGCCAGTTGCAGAACCAGCGCGGTTGCCGAGGTTCTGGCCACCGCGTTCAGGTTTTCCACCGTATCGCGCGGCCCGATGCGAAAGGCGGTCAGGAACAGAAGCAGCGCCACCATCTCCGGTATCCAAGCCCGCAATGTCGCCGCCAGACCCGGCAGCGCGACACCGGCGATAAGACCGGCGATCAGGGCCAGTTTGCCGTGGCGGGCGACAAAGGACAGTGTGGAATGGAACATGGGTTTGGGGCGCTGGAAAAGGGCTGACGCGGGCCGGACGGGCCCGCGCCGGGATTGTTGACGGTCCTACCCGCCGCCCGGAGCCTGCCGGATATTCTCGGGCAGCCATGTGGCGATTTCGGGGAAGGTGATCAGAACGAACACCATCAGCACCATGATCAGGAACATCGGGAATGCCGCGCGCGCGATGAAGCCCATCTCGTGATGGGTCATGCCCTGCAGCACGAACAGGTTGAACCCGATCGGCGGCGTGATCTGCGCCATCTCGACCACCACGACGATGAAGATACCGAACCAGATCAGGTCGATGCCGGCCTGCCGCACCATCGGTTCGACCACCGCCATGGTCAGCACCACGGACGAGATGCCATCCAGGAACATGCCGAGGATAATGTAGAACACCAGCAGAACCATCAGCAGCTGGAACTTGGTCAGTTCCAGCTGCGCGATCAGATCCGCCAGCCCGCGTGGCAGGCCGGTGAAACCCATCGACAGCGACAGGAAGGCAGCCCCGGCAAGGATCAGTGCGATCATGGCGCTGGTGCGGGTGGCACCCATCAGGCTTTCGGTAAAAGTCTCCCACGTCAAAGAGCCCTGGCTGGCTGCCAGGATCAGCCCGCCGATGACGCCGAATGCGGCGGCCTCGGTCGCGGTGGCATAACCCAGATACATCGAGCCGATCACAACGAGGATCAGGCAGATCACCGGCAGCAGAAAGCGTGAATTGGCCAGCCTTTGCGCCATCGTCAGCGGCGGTTCCTGCGCCGGGTTCCAACTCTTCGACACGCGCGAGGTGATCGCCACATAGGCCATGAACATCGCCGCCAGAACCAGACCGGGCAGGATACCCGCGAAGAAAAGTTTCGAGATCGACTCGTTGATGGTCACGCCGTAGACGATCAGCGTCAGCGAGGGTGGGATCATCAGCCCCAATGTCGCCGCGCCAGCCAGTGTGCCGATAATCATCGGCTCGGGGTATTGCCGCTTGCGCAATTCGGGGATCGACATCTTGCCGACCGTGGTCAGCGTCGCCGCGGACGAGCCGGACACGGCGGCAAACACGGTGCAACCGACGATATTAGTGTGCACCAACCCGCCGGGCAGGCCCGCCATCCATGGGGCCAGCCCCTTGAACATGTCCTCGGACAGCCGCGTTCGATACAGGATCTCACCCATCCATATGAACAACGGCAATGCCGTCAGCGTCCACGAGGACGAGGATGTCCAGATCGTGGTCAGCATCACGTCGCCCACGGGGCGGGTGGTGAACAGTTCCATTCCCACCCATGCAACGCCCATCAGCGCAAGGCCGACCCAGACGCCGGTGCCCAAAAGCAGGAAGAGCACGAAGAGAAAAAGAATGATGATCGAGAAATCTTCCATTGCCTCACTCCCCAAAGCTCTGATCGACAAGATCGCGCTTGATGCGGTGTTCGCCGCTGACAATCAGGCTGATCAGGTGATCGGTCAGCGCGATGGCAAAGATCACCGCGCCCAGCAACATGATGGATTGTGGTATCCACAGCGCGGTGCGGTCCTGCCCCTGGCTGATGTCGTTGAACTTCCACGACCAGTAGACGAACTTCACGCAATAGCGGACGAAGAACCACGCGATTGCAGTGCCGATGGCGAAACACCAGATATTGATGACCCGCTGCGTCTTTGGTCCCACCGCGTTCAGCAGAATCGAAACGCGGATATGCGCGCCTCGGTTCAGTGCGTTGGCAAAGGCCAGAAACGAGGCCGCCGCCATGGCATAGCCCGCATAATCCGGCGCGCCGGGAAACACCTCGCCCGTCCAGCGGGCCACCATCTGGACCACGATCAACGAAAGGATCGCGATCAGGCAGAGGGCGGCCAATATGCCAGAGCCGAGGTACAGGAAATCTAGGGCGGAGCGAAGCCGCTGGGCCATTGTCATGATGCCCCCCTGTTTTTATTGCCGATTGGGATTGGGGGCGGGCGCATGGCCCGCCCCGGCCCGGGGTTATTCCGATTTGGACGCCTTGAAGGCCTCGACAATTGCCGTGCCGTCATCGCCTGCGGCCTCCAGCCATTCGGCGGTCATGGTCTCGCCGATCTGCTGCAATTCGCCCTTCATCTGGTCGCTGGCCTTGGCCACGGTCATGCCGCCGTCACTGAGGCCCTTGAGGGTGAAATCGGTATACTGAACCGCACGCCAGGTGCCTGCGTATTCCGCCAGTTCCGCACAGCCCTGAATCACCGCCTTGTTCGCGTCCGACACACCCGACCAGGTGTCCGAGTTCACCATGATGTAGTTGCGTGGCAGCCATGCATCGACTTCGTAGAAATAGTTCAGGCTTTCCCAGACCTTGCGGTCGTAACCGGTGGCGCCCGAGCTGACCATCGAATCCGCCACGCCGGTGGCAAAGGCCTGGCTGATCTCGGCCGCTTCGATGGTAACCGGCAGCATGCCCGTCAGCTCCGCCAGACGCGCGGTGGCGTTGTTGTAGGAGCGGAATTTGATGCCCTTCATATCTTCGACCGAGTTGACCTCGTCGCGGAAATACAGGCCCTGCGGCGGCCATGGCACCGAATAAAGCAGCGTCAGATTCTGATCCGCCAGCACCTTTTCCAAGGTTGGCTTGGCGGCTTTCCACAGCTTGTCCGCATCATCGAACGACGTGGCCAGGAACGGGATCGAGTCGACGCCGAAAATGGCGTTCTCGTTCTGGTGACCCGACAGCAAACGCTCGCCGATCGGCACCTGTCCGGTCTGTATCGCGCGTTTGATCTGTGCGCCGGGGAACAGCGACCCCGACGGATGCGTCACGATTTCAATCTCGCCCTGCGTGCCCGTGGTCACGCATTTGGCAAACTCCGCGCCGGTCACCGAATGAAAGTTCGAGCCGGAATAGGCCATAGGCATATCCCATTTTTCGGCCATCGCCGGCATTGCCGCCGTCGCGGTCAGCGCGGTTGCCGTCATCAGTTTCGCAAGTGTTTTCATATTTTTCTCCCTGGTTTGATGTTTTTGATTGCGTGGTCCTTATTGGCCGGCCCTGGTGTAGCGTGCCGGTGAATAGACGCTCAGGTCAACATTTGGTTGCCGCCCCGAGATGAGCTGGGCCAGCAGACGGCCGGTTTTCGGCCCGCCGGTCAGCCCGACATGGTGATGCCCGAACCCGGTGAATGCACCCTTGATATGCGGCAGCTCTCCGATCACCGGGATCGAATCCGCCGGGGCAGGGCGGTGGCCCAGCCATTCGGTCACCTCTGCCGCTTTCAGGTTCGGGAAGACCGCCTTGGCGCTTTTGTGCAGCAGCTCGATCGGCGCTTTCGATGCCCCGGCCTCCAGCCCGCCGAACTCGACCACGCCAGCCAGACGTAAGCGGCCCTCCATCGGGGTCGCGACGATCTTGCGGGCCGCCACCATCACCGGGGATTTCGGCATGACCGACGGCTCCCAGAACTCGATGTGGTAACCGCGCTCAGCCTCAAGCGGGATGTTCAGCCCCAGTTTTTTGACCAGTGGTCCGGACCAGACGCCGGTGGCGATGACCGCAGCATCGCAGGCAATGTTCTGTCCCGCCGCGCGCACCGCAATAACGCGACCATTTTCATGCACGATGTCTTCCGCATCCGCCCGCACCAACTGACCGCCCTGCGCCTGAAAATGCCCCGCCAGATCCTTGATATACTGACCCGGATCGGCAATCCGCCCGTGATTCTTCAGGCGCGTGGCAAAGTTCAGGTCCGATGCGAACACCGGATCATAGGCGTGAAACTCACTCGCCTCGAACTCGTCCCATGTGAAACCATGCTTGCGCCGCAGGCCCCAGCCGAACGCGTCCTCTTCGAAATGCGGGCGGTCATTGTAGACGAACAGGTAATCAGACGGCTTGATCCACTTCTCGGCCCCGGTCCCCTGCGCCAGTGCAAGATGATCCTGCAGGCTGTCGCCGACGATCGGCGCCAGCGCCGCCGCTGCCCGTTCCGCACCTGCGGTACTGGCGTTGCCAAGATATTTCATCAGCCAGGGTGCCAGTTTCGGCAGATATCCCCATCGCAGGAACAGCGGCTGGTTGGGATCGAACAGCATCCGGGGCGCCTTGGGCAGCAGGCCGGGCACCGTGACAGGAACGATCGAGCATGACGCCAAAATCCCGCCATTGCCAAACGAGGTCCCCTCGGCGGGGCCTTTCTTGTCGATCAGGATGACACGGTGCCCATCCCTTTGCAGCCAGATCGCCGTGGAAACCCCGACGATGCCGGCACCGACAATTGCAATGGTCTTGGGCGTTTCAGTCATGGTGCCCTCCGAAGGGTAGCCTCTGAACAGAACGATTCGTTTCGATACAGAGTGCCATACTTTAAAAAAACGTCAACAAAATGTTGACAAAATGTAAGTGAGGGATATTCTGATACCATGTCAAACTCTCCTCTTGGCCCCGTCGTCTCTTCGGCGCATCTTGCCGAAGGCAGCTTTCCGGAAGTTTCCGAGTTCGAGTTCGGACTGATCATCGCCGGCCACGCCTTTGCCCGCTGGACGGTCCGGGCGATGGCCGCCGCAGGCTATTCGGGCCTGTCTTCGCTGGACGTTCTGGTGCTGCACACGGTCCGGCACCGCGACAGGCCAAAAAAGCTGGCCGATATCTGCCATGTCCTGAATGTCGAGGACACGCACACGGTGAATTATGCCATCAAGAAGCTCGGCAATGCGGGGCTGGTGAAACAGGGACGTCAGGGCAAGGAAAAGACGGTCGAGGCCACGCCCGAAGGCGCGGCGGCCTGCGCGCGCTACGGAGAGATCCGCGAGGCGCTTTTGCTGGAGGCGATGCAGGAAATCGGTATCGAAGCCGAACAGCTCAGCCGCGTTTCTGCGCTCATGCGGATGATGTCCGGGCAGTATGATCAGGCCGCCCGTGGCGCCAGCGTGTTCTGAGTGCCGCGCCCTCATGCGGACTTCCGCACGGCGTAATGGGCGAGCTTGTCCGGATCGGGCCGCCCTCCCAGCCCGGGACCGTCCGGCACAACGACCTGACCGTCCCTGACGGTGAAAGGCGTTTCCAGAATGTCCTCTTTCAGGAAATACGAGGCCTGGTAGAATTCGCAGCCCAGCGTGATCTCGGGCGTGGCCGCGATCATGTGGGTTCCGGCCAGATGCGCCAGACCAGCCTCGAACATGTCACCGCCATAGGCGGTCAGCCCGTGCGCCGCAGCCATCCGCGCCACCGTCTGGCCACGGGACAGGCCGCCGGATTTCATGATCTTGACCGACACACCGTCGCAGATGCCTTCGCGCGCAGCACGCGCCATGTCTTCGGGGCCGAACACGCTTTCATCGGCCAGCAGAGGCACGTCGGTCAGGCTGCGCAGCTGCGCCATCATGTCGAAATGGTGGAACCTCACGGGCTGTTCGATGAAATCCGGGTTGAACCGGGCGACATCGAGTACCTGCGGTATCGCCTGTTCGATCTCAAGCCCCTGATTATAGTCAACCCGCACGCGAAACTCGGGAAAGTCCTGCGCGATCCGCTCCAGCCGCATGATGTCAAAAGCATGGTCCCGGAACCCGGTCTTGAGCTTGATCAGCCCTACCTTGTCCGCGCGCAACCGCTCCATCAGCGCGATATCGGCCGCAAAATCCGGATTGGCGATCGAACAACTCAGCGGAATTGTATCGCGGCACTTGCCCCCCAGCAGAGACCAGACCGGTTGTCCGGTGATCTGCCCGGCCAGATCCAGCAACGCGGTTTCCAGCGCCGCCTTGGCCTCGGTGCAGTGGGCCACCGCGCGGGCAGCCTGGGCCATGATCGCGGCGCGGTCTCCGACCCGGCGGCCAACCACCAGCGGACGCAGATAACGATCCAGCGCGGCATAGCTGGCCTCGGGCGTGCCGGTGAAAACCGACCAGGGCGACGCCTCGCCGAACCCCTGCGCGCCGCCCTCGGCGGTCAGGCGCAGAACAACGATCTCGCAGGAACCTTCGACGCGGCCGATACCGTGATCCCTTGCGGACACGACCGGCAGTTCCAGATGCCACAGGTCGAACCTGGTTATTTTTTGCAAAAGCTCCACGTTGTCCTCCCCCAACGTCAAGAACAGTGTGCGGCGTCAGTATCATCATTTCAAATACTAATATTTTAGTGTCACATCATAAAAAATGATGTAGTTGGTAGTATGACCTCGTTCTTTCGCCACTATCAGGCCTTTCACGCGATCATCGAAACCGGGACCGTGACCCGAGCAGCCGAACAGCTTGGCGTGTCACAGCCAGCCATTTCCAACCTGCTTGGGCAACTGGAACGGCAGACCAAGCTGAAGCTGTTCGAGCGCAGCCGGGGGCGGTTGCTGCCGACACCCGAAGCGATGGTCCTGTTCGAGGAAATCGATACCGTCGTGCGGGGCCTCGACCATGTCAATCAGGCGGTAGTGGACCTGCAGAACCAGAAGGCGGGGCAGCTGCAGGTGGCGACCAGTCACGCCATGGCCTTTGGGTTCATGCCGGGTGAAATCGCACGTTTTGCCGAGGACAAACCGAACCTGACCATCGCGTTCCAGTCGCAATATTCATCGAAGATACAGGAATGGGTCGCCGCGGGCCTGTTCGAAATCGGCATTTGCGAGCCGCCGCTGCGGCAGGACGGCCTGGACTATACCCCCTTTTTCTTTGAGATCCTGTGCGCGGTTCCGCAAGACAGCCCGCTGGCCGGGCACGGAGCGCTGACCCCGCGGCTGCTGGATGACGTCCCGTTCATCGTGATGGGAGCGGATCACATGGTGACCCGCCGTGCGCGCGAGGCGTTCCATACCGAAGGCGCCAACATGAAAACAAGATGCCATACCGATCTGTTCCGCAATGCGCTGAACTTGGTCAAGCAGGGGTTGGGGGTGACCTTTGTCGATCCCTTTACCTTGTCCAGCGACGACCATGAGGGCTATGTTCTGCGTCGGTTCATGCCGCAGATTGTACTGGACGTGGTGATTGTCACCGCACGCGGGCGTCCGGTATCGGCAATAGGTGAACAGTTTCTGGCGCAGGTTTCAGCCAGCATGAGCCGCCTTGCGATTTCGCCGACCGCATTCAAAGTGTGAAAGGGGCCTTCACAACGAAATGAGTTTGGAGTTCATTTCTCAGCGCGGGCAGCGCAACCTACAGCAAACGGTCTTTCGCAGACCTCACGAGAAACGGCCGGAACCTGCGTTTCCCTCGAGATGGGCTTTGCCCGCAATTCGCCGAGGAGGTCGCATTTGTAGTCGGCGGAAAAACCATGAACAGGACCCGCCCACGCGGCTCTTTGACAACCTACAACACGGGCTTTCCTCAATCAGGTGATTGGGCGTCAAGCCGATGAAAGATACCGAGATGACCGAACACAGCCATTCAACCCATGACGCCCAGGCGGACGACCGCAACGAAAACATCCTGATCCATGTCAACGGCAAGCTGGTGCCCAGGCGTGAGGCCGTGGTCTCGGTTTATGACAGCGGTTTCATGCTGGGCGACGGCATGTGGGAAGGGTTGCGGTTGTATGACGGAGAATGGGCGTTTTTCGACGAACATATGGACCGGCTGTTCAACTCGCTGAAATCGGTCTCCATCGACATCGGCACAGGGCCGGACGATATTCGCAGGATTCTTGACGAAACGGCGGCGGCCAACGGCATGACCGGCGACGCTCACTGCCGTCTGATGATCACGCGCGGGCGCAAGGCCAAGCCGTTCCAGCATCCGGGCCTGTCAAAATGGGGCCCGACCATCGTGGTCATCGCCGAGCATTCCAGGCCTGCCGAAAGCCTGCAATCGCACGGCATCCGGTTGGCCACCGTTCCGCAGGTGCGCGGGTTGCCGACAAGCCAGGACGCCAAGTTCAACAGCCACTCGAAACTGAACTGTGTGATCGCCTGCCTTCAGGCCGAACAGGCCGGCGCGGACGAGGCGCTGATGCTGGACCCGCACGGCTTCGTGAACACCACCAATGCCTGCAACTTCTTTATCGTGCGCCGGGGCGAGGTCTGGACCTCAACCGGGGACTACTGCATGAACGGCGTCACCCGGCAGAAGGTGATCGACCTATGCCGCGCCAACAATATCCCGGTGCGGGAAAAGAACTTTTCGCTTTACGAGGCCTATGGCGCGGATGAGGCGTTTCTGACCGGCACGTTCGGAGCGCAGACACCGGTTTCGGAAATCGACGGCAAGAAAATCGGCGACCACGTTGGCGCCGGCCCAGTGACGCTGCGCCTGCGCGGGTTGTACAAGGATCTGGTGGCGCGGAACGTGGCGGCGCAGAAAGCGGCGAGGGGATAAGTGCCACGGCTGCTGCGGAACTCCTGATGGTGTTGCCGTCTGGCCGGGTTCGACGGTGGATATTTTGTCCAATCAGATGGTTCCGGCCCAGGAGGTCCGGGACCGATTCAGCCGAAATCGGGCGGAAACCGAAGCCCGAGAAGTGACAGTTTCCTGCTCAAACCCGATGCAAATCAGCGCCTTTTCGTGCTATTTCAAAGGGTTCGCACAGGTCGGCAAAAATTTCCGGATGTGGCGAAATTGGCCTTGTATTTCCGTTGCTTGCGCGGATATACCCGTCGGCGGAGACGTGGCCGAGTGGTCGAAGGCGCTCCCCTGCTAAGGGAGTAGGCGGGAAACCGTCTCGAGGGTTCGAATCCCTTCGTCTCCGCCATTCAATCCTGGCGATAATATCCCCAATCATCTGAATTATCTGAGAAAAATCGAGGACGCCCAGCTCCAAAGCTTCCGTCGTCCCTTGATTTGCTGCACAAAATGCTGCACAAATTGCTGCACTGAGGTCGGAAGTTGGTAGCATAAATGTCAGTTACTCAGAGAAATGCAGTCTTCTATCTTAGGAAGCGTGTGCCGCGTCGATTCCGCTCAGTGGAACCGCGCGAAACAGTTTGGGTAAGCCTCAAGACAGATTCCAGAACACATGCGGAACGGAAGGCCACCTCGGTTTGGGCTTACTTGGAGGAGTCATGGGAGGCTCGCTTGAAGGGTGACACCGTTGACGCAGAAGAGCAGTACCGGGCCGCCATGGGTTTGGCTCAATCCAGAGGCTTCAAGTATTTTGACGCTCAAGAAGTCGCTCAGCTTCCAAGAAGCCAGTTGCTACAACGTGTCGAGGCTATTGCTACAGTAAATGACATTCCCAATCGGTCTGAGGCCCGCGCCTTATTGGGAGGAGTGGCAAGACCGATGATCTCGATTTCTAAAGCCCTAGAAATTTACTGGGATGTCGCAAGGGACCGAGTGCTAAACAAAGATGCTGACCAGAAGCGACGGTGGGCAAACCCGCGAAAAAAGGCGATTGCAAATTTCATCCAGGTTGTCGGAGACAAACAACTGTCCGATATTACCGCCGACGATATGTTAGATTTTCAGGAAATGTGGCTGGACAGGATCGAGGACGAAGGCCTAACTCCGAATTCGGCAAATAAGGATCTCACTCATTTGGGTGATGTGCTTAAAACAGTTAACCACAAAAAGCGCCTCGGCTTGGTTTTGCCTATATCTGGATACCATATCAAAGAGAGTAAGAAGAGTAAGCGCCCTTCGTTCTCAGAGCGCTGGATTCGAGAAAAGTTGTTGGCGGATGGTGCATTAAGCGGCTTGAATACCGAGGCGCGTTGCCTGCTTCTCGGCATGATCAACACCGGTTACCGACCCAGCGAAGGGGCCAATTTGCTCGAAACCCACATTCGCCTTGAGGGACCAACACCATATATCGAAATTGCTCCTGTTGGCCGCGAACTAAAAACTGAAGCGTCTGAACGCAGCATTCCTTTGGCGGGAGTAAGTCTTGAAGCTTTCCGCGAGTGCCCCAATGGCTTCCCCAGTTATCGTGGAAAGCCAGGTGTTTCCGACACGGTCAACAAGTTCCTCAAGGAAAACGGACTTCGAGAAACAAAAAGGCATTCTATGTATTCGCTCCGTCACTCATTCGAAGACAGAATGATCGCTGCCGAAGTTGACGATAGAATTCGAAGAGACCTTTTTGGCCACACACTAAACAGGGAACGCTACGGTGATGGAGCAACCATAGAACATAAAGCGAAGATTATTCAGCGGCTGGCAATCTTCTGAGCAATTTCGCGCGCTCGATCTAACGGATTGTCATTGATCGCTTTCGCCATTTGGGCGAGTTCTTTTTCTAGCCGCTCGAAGATTGGCATATAAGTTAGATCATCAGAAGCTAACTGTGCAACTTTGATCAAAGCCCTGTCGATGCGATCATACTCTTTCAACAGCTGCTCTTTTGTTCCGTAACATGTACTTCTCCAGCCCAGGTGCGATGGCCTGACGTTGTCGGCAGACGAGCGGTGCTGTTGAGCAGGTTGAACGGAACCCAGCTCATTCGAACATTTCAGTTTTTCGAAATTCTGTCCTGCGCAATACGGGAGTGTTATTGCTGCATCTAAACTCATCGGGCTTTGCCTCTTTTATTTTTATTTTATTATGTGGGCATCTTCTAAAACCTGAGTTAAAAGTTTTAAAACACCCTGTTCTTGGCTCTAATTTAGCTTTACTGCATATCACCTCATACATTCATCTCATCATTGGGTGAGTGCCGAAGACACAATGGGTATTGAAATTCCGCGAGCGGTTGTGGCGGTAAATCCAAAGCCCTGAACAATTAATACTTTTTCAATGAGGGTAAATCAAGAAATTTAAAAGTGAATGAGCGAAGTGGTTAAAATAATTTTAGCTGACCGTTTCTTAAAATAATCCACAACAGCCCATTTAAAAAAAGCCGGTCAATAGCACCGCCCGTCAAAGGAAATCTAGTAAAGTGCCCATCAATTGCCAAATGAAGCTTAATCCTGAAAATCTAAGGAAGGTCAATATTTTTAAACTCACTAAATGGCTTCACCCGCTCAAGAACACCTTTGGTAAATACCTCATGCACACATCGCAGCCGTCGAGACAGAATGATAATCTCGTTCAGCTAATTTCTTTCAGCCGGTTCGCGCGGCAGAGCCCGCCGAATGTGGCAATCGTACCGCAGTGTCGGTATCCTAAACTACCAGTCTAGAAACAAAATTCCGTTGCATTATTCCGTTACAGGTGACCTAGCCACTCCTTGGCTAAGCTGAAGTTCAACCATAGCCTGCGAGGCCAAGGCACCTCAAATTCCGTGAAAAGTGTAGGTATGTTTCAGTTTCGGGAATCTGAAGGCGTCCGAACTCTGGATTTATTGGTGGCGGGTTATCGACTATTACAATTTTTTCCACAGAGGAAATATTCTGCAACACTAGTTTCTCTCGGGCTTATGAGCCAAGTCAGATTTCTGATGAGCTAGACTGACCTTTCGAAGACTAATATTATTTATATTATTAGTAGCCCCGTTTAACCCTTGCGGTACATAGCAAAAGACGACAAAATCTTCCGCGTTTTAGCCATCTAAACGACAAAATCTTCCGTGACTACAGATCTTCTATAACTTCTGGTTCTGGCAGTATCGCGGCGGCAACTCGTCCCTCGAAATTCATCAATGTATTTCCTTCTGAGGTGAAATGAAGCTTGCTACCTTTTTTAGGTTGCCAATATAAACACTCACAACAGGCAAGCAAAATAAAGCAATGAAAACACCAGAAACGAAAATTAGCAGTGACAACTTCCATTTTGCGAATGGAGCTTCTGTATCAAAGGCAACAAAATCTTCCGCACAAATGAGTGCAGCCACCATGAATATCTATTCTAAGGATGGCAATAGGAAGACGGGCAAGCGAACTAGAAACCAGGCTTTCATCTACCACGCGCCACTTTTGAGCGAATGTGATACAAATGGCCTAGAAAAACAGTCACCTGAGTCTTGGGTTTTGGATCGATTTGCTTCCGAAGCAAAAAGGGTTGGTAAGAAAGACGAGACCAAATACCCAGAGTATTCACTGCCAATTCGCTTCGCCGACGTCAGCTGGTCCTCAAATGCGAGCCTCGGCGCGATCAAACTGCTTCACCTTGTCTTTGCATCCGTCGCACACATGAGAATGCGGAGCGTTACCTTAAAAAAGAAGGCACTGACGGGATTTCTGGCGAAGTCGAAAGCCTCACTAAGCACGTCATTGATGAAGGAGAATCTGAACCGGCTTTCGAGCTTGTCCGCTACTGTTGGTGTAACGAGAATGGTCCGTGGGGCCGGAGAACCGTCTACTTTTAAGATTTTCGACGACATCTCGTCTGACAAGTTTGCCGTCACGTTTATTCTTTCAGATGGCGCTTGGAACGAATTTCAGGACCCTAAACTGTACGCAAATGTTGGTTTGAACAGCATTCAAAAGTTCAATTCCTTAGGCAGCCTACTTCTTTTCACAGTTTTTCTGGCAGACCACTTTGTCAAAGAGGCCCAGAAGACGCGGCACGTGAAGGGTGTTCGGGCTCACAACAAGCGAGAGAGGTTGAAAGCGGCGGCAGCAGGGTACGATTTCATGGATTCTAAGGAGATCAGGAATTGGGACGCCAACACACTGGAATTCAAACTGCACCCGCTCGCGGAGTGGATTAATCTTAAGGAAGACGATGTCACGCGGCAAGATAAACGCATTCAGAAACGTGTCCTTGATGCGGTCAGTGGACTGATGAGGGCATTTGAAGGGGATCCTGTTGGGCCCGGTATCTTCGTCCTGCCGGAGTACTGTGAGGCCACTCTAAAGCAGCGTAAAAACGTTACTACCAAGACAGGTCGGATGAAATTTTTATTCAAGGCGCCGGTGCGGCCCGCCGAGTATGTCAACAGTCCGCGCGAAGTTATGAAGGCATTCATTCTGAGGGCGAACGGCAACATGTACGTGTCACCAACGGCCTTCAGAAACGCGCTCGCCGTAGCAGGATTTGATATCGACGACCCTGAGATGGCGGTTGTGATTCACAACGACTGGAAGCGGTATCTATATGAGAATAAGGATGTTTACACCGCAGGCATGAAGGCGGATGATGTGTTTCCTGAATACGCCCGACAACTGGCCGCCCGAAGCCACATCGAGCCTTTTGAGGACTATGGCCTCGCACATGCGGTCGGAAAACACTGGGCTGACATGAACGGCAAGCTAATTGATGCAGAGGTATACAAAGCCACGCCCAGTGCCACGCCGGAAGTGACGAAGGAAGACGGATCGCCAGAAGAGCCGATTGTCTTGGTTGCAGAGCTGCAAATCCAGACCTTCGAAGATGAGCTGGATCCAGCTGACTCTCCTGTGCAGTTTTATATTGTTTCAGGCCAAGATGAATTTGTTCTGGATGCTCACGGTCGCCCGAGATTCATGACTGACATCGAGGAAATCCGGGAGTTCCGCGATATTCCAGAATTCAAGCTGGCACCCGCGGGCCTTGTTCACAAAGCTGGTCTCTTGTTTGAAGAGCTGCCGGAAAACAATGGGTTCAAGCCATCCATCAGCACCGACGCAAACGGTCGCGCTGCTGGTTTCAAACACCGTATCTCCAAACACAATTCTCTGTATCCGATCCGCACCAAGCCAGATGCGATCTTCGACGGGTTCCGCATGGCTGGGTTTCCAAATTCAGTTCTGAGGATAGTCGAAAATGAGGATGGATATGAGACTGGTTTCGTATATGAGATCGTTTCCAAGTCCATTTTGAGAGAAAACGGGGCCACGGTTTCTGACTTCCCATTCCGGGCGCTGAATGGGTGTGACAAGTTGGTTCGAAGTGAGCTATCTCGGATTCTGACGCCTACCTAGCGTATTAGAATGACCCCCACTCAGATGCTTTTCCAGTAAATCAGACGTTTCGGAAGCCCTATTATTTATCTATTTAATCAGACAGATACTCAGTTCGAGTATTTAGGATGCGGTACAAAAAACAGGAAACTTATGAAGCACCCAAAATTCCCTCGCTCCGGCCTAAGTGAACACGAAGCCCTGAATGAGATGATGGAGCCTCGCGCATGTGAGGCGTATCATCATGACCAAATCATTGAAGCTCTTGTGGCAGTTCCTGACGAACTGTTTCTTGAGCGGCTGCGGCTTGCAGATGATGTTGACGCCATCCTTGGTGAGTATCGCGCGTTCCTGATGGAGCGCCGCGAAGAACTGGAGTCAATAGGCGTTGAACGTTGGATTTACACGCCTGCCAACGACTACTTGACCTCTGCTGAGAACAGGTTTGCGGATTTCGAGAAGGCGATCAACAACCCGCCCGAACCAGCGTACAAACCTCCTGCTAATTTAACGAACAAATAGCCAGGAATCCATTATGAAAAGATTTCTGAACGAACACGGCGAATATCAATACAACAAGCTCACACTTGCGGAGATTGACGACGAGATTGCCGCAGCGTTTGACGCTTCGGAGGATGTGAAGGGCTGGCAGGAAATTGCATACAGTGAGCGCCACTTACGCCTTCTGTATGCCAAGAAATGCAATCTTATGGAAGAAAAGGCTAGCACGGCTCTTGAGGGCGCTTAATGCTCAATAGTTTGACGGGTTTATCTCCGAGAATCGTGCCTTCTTGGCGGGCGGCTCGATAGGGCGGGGGATAGCAAGCCCCAGCACTAAGAGGCAGATTCCGGTAGCGGGTCGCTTTCCGGAATTCGCCCTTTTAACGGTTTCTTGCATCAGCTCGACCATCTAATTTTCAGATATTGGAGACTAAGAATGACAGATGACGAGCGCAAAGATTTAACCGAATTCCTTCGCTATTTGGGAACACTGGATATTCCAGCAGATGCAACGCCGGAGCAAGCCCGCAACATAATATTTGGCAGCCCATGGCGGGCTGCAAAAGAACGAAATCGCAAACTCAGGGCAATCCGCAATCCTTGTTCTCAGGTTTCGTTTGAATTTGACGAGGCCAAAGAGCTGGCCGAGAGCATCGGTTACGACACATCAAAAACTTACGGTGAAAAAGCAGTTGCTTATCTGATGAGAGCGGACCTCAACACAGTGCGCGCACTGCTAAGACCGGATGTTTCTGTTACTGATGATGACGACGATGGAGACAACGGCATTGATGTTGAAAAGATCATTGCCGATGCCATGAAGCCCTGACTACATCCTGAAACTGCTGTAGTAGGCGATGTCTTTTCTTGCGGCATTGAACAGCGCCCATGCTTTGAGCATCCCCAAAGCCGCAGCCCTGTTTGCCATGTTGTTAACCGGAGTGTTCCGGCCACCAGCGGCCCGCACGGTTTCTTTCAGTTTCAGGCTCAGGTGAGCCGCAAAGACAACGCCCATCCCGAACATTCCCGCCATCAAACCACGCATCATTTCTTGCGTTCCAAGTGCTCAGCAGAATGCGCAAAAATCGAAAGCAAAGCTTTTTGCTGCATTGCTATCGTCCGCAGCTCGCCCGCTATCGTTTCTTGGACCTCATTTTGGGAACGGAAATATGTTTCCATGGCCCTTTTGATTTCAAAATATTCCTCGGTCTCTATCGTCGATTTTTTTATCATTTTCGGCCTCCTATTGCCTACCCTGCAAATGGAAGACCGAAGGCGCGGCGCAACCCGGCGTTAATCTTTCCGAAACTCGGCTTGATACTCCTGAACCGGACACGGCAGATTGTGCAGCTCGCGGTAACCCCGCAGAGCTTTCACCAATCATCAGCAGCGGCCTTGATAGCCGCCTCTGCGGCCCCTTTGTCGGCTTCGGTCTGTTTCATCCGCCTGTAAACCCAGTGCGCCCCACGCATCGCTGCCAGCGCCTCAGCATCATCCAGACGTTGAACGCTCTCTTTCCCCAATAGACCAAACAGGCCAACACGCCTCAATTTCTGTAGAATTTTTTGGCCCATTTGCCCCAATTACCCCGCTATCATTCTGAATAATTTGCATTTTGCGGTTTCACTGCAATTTACAAATCAGTGCCCGAATTAAGAGAAGCAAGTGGGACCAGATCACCCCAAAGGGGCAATCAGGACACTTACAAGGGGGAGTTTCACTCCCCCTTGACCCCCTTATCGGCACCACAAAAAAGAGGATTTTTCATGGACCCCATTACACCAGAGACCCCGGAAGCCTCAGAGGCCCCAGTTACCCGGAAAACGAAAACGCTGAAAATTCACCTGTATCCTGAAGATGCCGCAGCAGTGAAAACTGCGGCCCATCAGCACGAGCTGAGCCAGTCTGAATTCGGCAGGTTCCGAATGCTGGGACAGACTTATTACAGCCTGCCGGATGCATCGAAACTCGAAGCGATTTGCCGTCAGTTGGCGGGCATCGCCAGCAACATAAACCAGCAAACAGCAGCAACGAACACCGCCCAGAAAAACGGAACTCTCACCCGTAATGAGTTCGCCGCAATGCACAAGGTTCTCACCGATGGCATGGCTGCATGGGCCGACCCGTTGGCCGAGCTGAAGGCCGAGATGCAAAAGTTCAAGATGCCGCAGCCGTGATTATCAAGAGCGGCACGGCAAAATCTGGCAACGGTGCCACAGTTGCCAGCTACCCATTCAAACCGGGTAAGAATGAGCGAGTTATTGTCCATAAAGACAATACCGCTCAACTATTTGTGGCTGATCAATTTGCCGAGCTGAAGGGCCGCAAATCCGGTTTGATCCATACGACGATAAATCCAGGCCAGGAACTGACTCCCGACCAATGGGAGAGGGCATTGGAAGCGGTCAGGTCCGAGCATGGATTCAACCCAAATGGCCCTGAGTCTTTCGTCATTCATGAGAGCTTCCGTTCTGACGGAAGCCTGCAACAACACGGCCATTTGATCACCGCAGCCGCAGATTCAGAGACCGGGAAAACGTACAAGCGTTTCAGGTCCAAAGGTAAGGACGAAGCCGTTAGCCGCCTCCTAGAATTGGAATTTGGCCACAAGCTGATTAGCGGAAAGCACAACCAATTTGCAGCCATGCGTTTACGAGAAATGGGTCACCATGACTACGCCGATCAGGTTGCAGCTCTGGACCCGGCAGAACCTGCCGCTTTCAATCATGATCAGCACCAGCAAGCTAAACGACAGAGTTTCGACCTGCCAGCCCTTCGGCAGCAGCTCAAAGTTCTGGCCGAGCTGCCACGCGATCAGCAGCCCCGCGCATTGGCCGAGCTGATCGACCGTGAAGGGCTAGAGCTGGCCGACGCCATTGAGGAAGGCAGGGGCCGCAGCCGCATCAACATAAATCTTGGCGAAGGCATCAAGCCGCACAATGCCAACAGAACCCTAAAGATTCAGGCCCGCGACGTGGCAACATTCATTCATGAAGCAAAGGAGAATTGGAATGAACTCAGATCCGACAACACCGCCGAATCCAGATCAGACCTTACGGGATCTACTATCGCAGATCATCAAGGGCCAGAACCGGATTCACGAGAGCAACAACCAAATGATCCAGCAGCAGAACGCATTGCTGAAGATCATGGCAGCGATAGCCAAGATAGCCCAGAAAATCGACTAAACGACGAAGCCGCCGAGCTGACGGCCGCTGCGGCCGAGCTGAAACCACAGGTTGCGAAATTCGCGGCTAACCGTGGCGATGATCTCACCGCCGCTGATCTGGATGCGCCGCCAGATTTGAGCGATCCAAACTTAATGAAAAAATTGGCTGCGATGCTCAAAAAAAGTCTATCTGGCGCAACCCGCGTTGCAGCTCGTGTGCTTTCACCAAGCCAAGGAATGCCCGGATGAGCTACAACCAGATTCGTTTTGGTCACCGTGTTCGACTACAAGCGCCAACTAATTCCAGAATTCATCTTCTGGAAATTCGAAAGGAACTGATGTGCCGATAGGTGGGGCTTCGGTCATCTACGCTTTGACAATACCTGCCAAAACCTCGGCGGCCTCCTCCGCCTCTGATAGTGTTGTATTTGGCCCGAAGCCAAACCTGATGGAGGATTCTGAGCTTTCAACACTCAGGCCAATTGCTTTGAGTACATGACTGACGCCTAGCTGTCCGCTGGAGCAAGCCGAACCTGTCGATGCTGAAACTTTCGGTTGCATACGAAGTAGTACCTCTTGAGCATCTCGGTCAAAAATCTGTAGATTCAGGTTGCCTGGGTGACGACCGTCAAAGCTCGGGCCGTTTATCGAGAAATCAATGCCCGTATCGATTAGTACGTCAGTGAAGACCTGGCGTGCTCGTTTCATTTCCACTCGCTTTTCCTCAAATTCGCTATTGGACACCAACTCGGTTGCGCAGGCTAAGCCGACAATCAGTGGTACGGGTAAAGTACCTGATCGAAAACCTCTCTCTTGTCCGCCGCCAAAGGTTCGTGGCGACATACACCCTTGAAATCCCGCCGCTAAAAAGAGGGCACCGACCCCCATTGGGCCGCCCATCTTATGTCCAGATATGCTAGCTGCATGTACCGAATTGAACAAAAAACTCAAATCACACGCAAATGGCGCTTGTGCCACGTCTGTATGAAGAATGGCATCATGTGACTGCGAGATTCTGCCTATTGCCTGAATATCCTGAATTGTCCCAATTTCATTGTTCACGTAGCCAATGGAGACCAACGAACGTTTAGCTTTTAGCGTATGCTCCAACTGATCGAGTTGCACGTAGCCATTAGAATCTACCCCTACAAGAACAAGAGGGACCGAGTTTCGCTCGGCATAAATAGTAGCCGCCTGTAGCACACAGGCGTGTTCAATTTCACTTGTAACCACCTGCTCGATTGACTTGTCGGAGACGCCGAGGATCGCCAAATTGTTCGCTTCTGTGGCTCCAGAAGTAAATACAATCTCATCAGGTAAGGCACCAAAAAGATTGGATATTTTCTCCCTTGCGTTCTCCACGGTTTTGTGGGCAAACCAACCTCTCGCATGTTCAGAAGAATGCGGATTCCCGTGCATCGCAGACCAATGTGGGTGCATAGCCTCCACCACTTCTTCGAACGGCGGAGTGCTCGCGTGATGGTCAAGATAGATGGAAGAAGCAAATTGCACGAAAACCTCCTGGAATAAAACTCCAGGTCTTTATTGACCACCTACGATGCCGAGTCTAGAAGTGACTGGAGGGGAGCTCCAGGTCATGGACTACAATACAATTCAGACTTCGCGTTACAAGCCGCAATTCTCAGGCCACGATAGCTTTGCGCTTCGTCATGGATGGCTTGAAAAGGCGTATGAGGCAGTCAGCCCGACCGGGCAATCTCGCCCGAAAATCTTCAGTGAAGACGATAATATAGCGCAGTTTGGTGTGGGGCGGAATATGGTCACGGCCATTCGTTTTTGGTCACACAGTACGGGTGTGTTGAGCACCGTTGGAAAAGAGGTGCACACCACTCGGTTGGGTGATTTCTTGCTGGGAAAAGATGGTGTAGACCCCTACCTAGAGAACCTTGCCTCTTTGTGGCTAATTCATTGGCAGCTCGCAAGTAAAGTTAAGCACACTTTGGCCTTTTGGCTGTTCAATCACTTCAATGAACAAAACTTCGACCGAGAATCGCTGGCCCGAAGGCTAAGGCAATTTTCGCTCAAAGCGGGTTGGGATTGCCCTGCGCCAAAAACATTGACCACCGACATTAGCGTCCTGCTTTCGAACTACTCTGTTGGTGCAAATCGAAAACGAGTCAGCGATGATAGTTTGGGTTCGCCCTTATCCGAGCTTGGACTGATTAGAGAGAATGAAAAAGGGCGATACGGCTTAAATTTCAGCCAGAAACAGTCACTTGACGATGCAGTTTTTGCTTATGCGGTATGTGAATTCTGGGATAACGCAGGCCTCCAGAACACCCTTTCTCTTCACTCGCTGCTTCTAGACCCAGGATCGCCAGGTAGAATTTTTATGCTTACTGAAACAGAGCTTGCCCAGCGACTAGAGAGGATCGAGAGTATAACAAAAGGTGCCATCGTCTGGTCAGAAACAGCGGGCTTGAGGCAATTGTTGAGAACGCAACAATTTGGCGACGATTGGAAATTTGACCTTCTGAAAAAGGGGTTTGACAGTTGACGGAACAAGTATTCCACCAACAGCCGTCGGTAAACCCGAACTTCTTGCGTTCAGCGAGAGTTGACCAAGATTCTATCGAAGATATCGCCCATACTTATGTTGTTTCGACCTCCATCCTGTCGCTATTGGACAGCTTGAGTGATCAGGTCAGTAAGTCTGGACAAGCGGCATTTACTTGGACCGGACCCTACGGCAGCGGAAAATCCACATTGGCGCTTGTTTTAGCTGGGTTACTTTCTGGTCCAGAAAAAAGCCGAAAAGGCGTCGCGAAAGCAATTGGCTTTAAGGGCGCGCATGATCTTTGGCAACGGATGCCACCAGGAAAAAGCGGCTGGAAATTCGTAAATGTTATCGGTTCAAACTCTTCGCCCTCTGAACGGCTAAAGACCGTTCTACGTGAGCAGGGGCTGTTAAAAGGGAAACGTATAACCAATGACAGAAGACTTGTTGAAGCTATCCTTGAGCTGAGCCAACTCGAACCCGACAGCGGAGGCCTGTTCATTGTATTTGACGAACTTGGCAAGTGTTTGGAAAGCATCGCCTCTGGCGAGGGAGATGCCTACTTTTTCCAACTCCTTGCGGAAGCAGCAGCGCGAAGCAGAGGGCGGTTAATTTTCGTAGGAATCCTACATCAGGCCTTTCAAGAATACGCAAATAAGCTTGCTCGTGAAGTTCGTGATGAATGGACGAAAATCCAAGGGCGTTTTGTCGACCTGCCAGTAAACTTGACAGCTGGTGAGCAAATTGAGCTGATCGCCAATGCGTTAGATTCTCAAAGTGCCCCGGACATCTTCAAGGCGAAATGTCACGAGGTGGACGAGTTACTGAGAAAGAGCGCCCCGTCTCAATTCAACTTTAGTAAATACGATGCATTTATACGCTCATGGCCACTAAACCCACTCGTTACTGCACTGCTTGGCCCTGTGTCGAGGCGAAGCTATGGGCAAAATCAAAGAAGTATCTTCAGTTTTCTTGCTTCCGCTGAGAGATCCGGGCTCCAAGAGTTTCTGCTCGATCAAACGGCGGAAGACGTGCAGGCCTACGAGCTTCATCATTTCTGGGACTATCTGGACATCAATCTCCACTCCGCCATTTCCGTTTCACTGGACGGACACCATTTCGCGACTGCAAAGGATGCAATTTCTCGCGCCTCTCAGCTGTCTCATGCAGAACTATCACTGAAACTTATCAAGACGATTTCCTTATTGGAATTCACTTCACGGAGTACTGGGCTGGCAGCTAGCAAGGAAATCCTGTTGGCATGTTTGAGTGAAGATGATGTGAGTATCGACCGGGCGTTATCTGAATTGGAAACCGCTAAAGTTGTCGTCTTCCAAAAGTTCCGAAATGCTTATGTCTTGTTTGACGGCTCTGACTTTGACATCGAAAAGGAGCTCACAACCACTCTCCGTGAGATCGGTGACGCAAGTTTAAAAACGGTATCAGATGCAGTTGCAGTTACTTCTGTTATTGCGAAGCGGCACTATATGGAATCTGGTTCTCTTCGCTGGTGTAAGTTCGAAGTTCTGTATGAGAGCCAAGTAAGCCAGTACCTGAATTCGTTTAAACCGACCTCAAGCTGTTTTGGCGCATTAATTTTTTGCTTGGAAGACGGAAGCGATTTCAAGACTTCGTCGGTCAAAAATGATGTGGATTATGCAGTTTGTCGTGCCCCTGCTTCCAAGAATTTAACTTCATACGCTCGTGAGTTGGAGGCGCTAAACCTCATTTCTAGCTCGAACCAAGAACTCCAAAGAGACAAGGTAGCACGCAGGGAGGTAGCAGATCGCGCGGATGCCGTGTCATTCTTTATCGAGCGTGAAATTTGGTCGATACTTCGCTTGGCAAAATGGGAGTTTCCGAAGCAAACTGTTGAACTGACTTGGAGTAGCTTGAGCAGGTTGGTATCTGACCTCGCTGACAAACGCTTTCACCTCTCTCCAAGTATTCGTAACGAATTGCTCAATCGGGACAAGCCGTCTGGAAACGCAAACGCGGCCTTGAAATTACTCGCTTATCGTATGTTGACGCACCAGGCGAGCGAAGCTCTGGGAATTGAGAAATATCCAGCAGAAAAAGGTCTTTATCTGAGTGTCATCGGGGGCAACGGCTTACACAGAAATACGGATCAAGGATGGGCACTTGTTAGCCCCCTATCAGAAAGCAACGGGCGTCTGTCTGCCCTTTGGGAGGCAACAAAGGAATTCTTGCAGTCAGCGGGCAGTAAGAACGTTTCGCTCCCGGAGGTGTACGCACTTTGGGAGAAACCTCCATTTGGTATCAAGAAAGGGCTTTTCCCACTTCTGGCGCTTCTCTTTATGCTGACTGAAAAGAAAAAATTAAGCTTCTATCGAGATGGGCTTTTTCTTACCCAGTTAACTGAGGTGGATGTGGATTACATTCTACGCGCCCCTCAAGTCATCCAACTTCGTTGGATGGAAATGAGCTCTGCCTCAAAAGACCTACTTACGGAACTAGCCAATGTTGCAAGCGAAATTAACGATCAGCCGCTCTCTCAGCTTTCCAGTCTTGAGGTTGCACGAAGTCTAATTCGGGCTTTTGATGAAGCCCCTAAATGGGTGCACCGAACCAATCGACTGTCAAAACAAGCACGCAACATACGCTCACTCTTTAAGAAATCCAGCGACCCAAATCAGTTTATGTTTACTGATCTTCCCCAACTGTTCGCACGCGGCGCAGACACTGGGATTGATGCAGGGACAATCGCTCAGGGAATACGGGATGGGTTGCAGGAGATTCTGTCAGCATACAGCATGATGCTTCAAGGATTGACGGAACAACTTCTAAGCGAGCTTCGCGTGCCTGGGCGCTCAAAGGAATCTATCAGAGAACTAAATAGCCGTGCAAAGAATGTGCAAAACATCTCCGGCGATCTTCGAGTGAATGCCTTTGTCGGAAAGCTTGCAGAGTTCAACGGCACGGAGAAGGCCGTCGAGAGCATTGTCGGTTTTCTTGTCAACAAGCCTGCCGCCAATTGGATTGATAATGACATTGACAAGGCAAAAGTCGAAATGTCGCTTCTGGCTTACCAGTTTCTAAAACTTGAAACTGTTGCGCGCGTCGCCGGGCGAAAGGACAAACGCCAAGCGATGGCTCTCGTTCAAAGCGGGCAGAATGGTCGGGATGTTTTCTCAGAATTTGAGTTGGCTGAGCACGATATTCCAACGGTAAAGCGGATTGAGCGGGAAATTCAAAACGCTCTTGCGGATTTCAAAGACCTGGATGCCGAGTTGGTCTTAGCAGCGCTTGCGAGAGTTAGTGCCAACCATATGTTGAATGAAATCGAGGTGGTCTCCAATGACAACTAAGGTGAAGCATGTTTTGGGTCTTTCAGGGGGCAAAGACAGCTCAGCTCTAGCGTTATATATGAACCAAGAGTACCCGGATTTAGATATCGAGTATTTTTTCACGGACACAGGAGAAGAGCTTGAGGAAGTTTATGAGTATCTTTCGATGCTTGAGGGCTTCTTAGGAAAACAGGTCAAAAACCTCGATCCAGATAGGGATTTTCGATTTTGGCTAGCTCAGTACAACCACTTCCTACCATCAGCTCAAACGCGGTGGTGCACCAAGAACTTGAAGCTCAAGCCATTCGAAAAGTGGATCAAGAACGAATATACGAGCAAAGGCTACACTGTTTACAGCTATGTTGCGATCAGAGCGGATGAAGAATTTAGAGAAGGTCTATCATCCAAAGACACCTCCTTGATTACCAAGCTGCCTTTCAAGGAAGATGGAATCGACAAGCAAGGCGTATTGGACATCCTCGAAAATTCAGGGCTTGGCTTGCCCAGATACTATGACTGGCGGTCTCGAAGCGGCTGCACTTTTTGCTTTTTCCAGCGCAAAATCGAGTGGGTTGGACTAATGGAAAAACACCCGGAAGCTTTTGAAGCAGCAAAGTCCCTTGAGAAATCTGCGTTAGAACACGGGTCGCCCTTCTCTTGGAGCGAAGGTGAGACCCTGGATGATCTCTCCCGCCCCGAAAGAGTGGAACAGATTAAGTCTGACCACAATAAACGTCTTGCAGCGCTCGCAAAGAAGAAAGCAGAAAACCCGCTAAGACCACACAACGGAAGTGTGGATTTAGATGAGATCTACGGACAACAGAAGGTCTGCCTTGCCTGCCACAAGTAGTGCTGGTTATTCCAGCCACTTGTACAAACGATCCCATGCCAATCCTGCCAGTCGTTCCGAACGAGTTTTTATGAACTCCAAATCCCAATCAGAATCTTTCTGTCCCAAGCTTCTGCAAAGAGGTAAGTAGCTAGATTGCCCCAGTATTTCGTCACTTTTACGGCTAAGGGTAAGTCCTACACTTTTGCACTCTTCTTTGAACGCGTCGAACTCTACATCGTTCACAGATGAAAGCACTTTGTACAAAGCACGCTTGTGTTTCCATTCTTTGTTACCGACCATGCTGTTCTCTACGGAAGGTAAGAGGGTCAGGTTGCCGAGGAAATCAACATTTTCCGGATCATCATAAATCTTGTCGTCCCAGGCATCATTTCGTGATTGGGGAGCGATGTGCTCAACAGTCAAATAATCTTTGTCACTCCAACGTTTCGGTGACAACATCTCCAAAAGCCCCGGCCGGCCCTCAACTATCAAACCAGGTAAGCTTGCGTCGGGCATCGAATCTTCCGACGCTGCAAACAACAAGAAACGCGCAACCGTCTTTTGTTTGTATATTGGAGCCTTCGAAACACGCTTTACCCAACTTGCCCGATCACCTAATTCTTCCTTCTCCAAGTAGTAAAGCAATGCCTTCTTATAATTAGACAAAGAAACTGAACCAAATCCAGTTTTTGGACGCGCGGCGAGTGGGCCATATTTCCCGTCCAGTTTTTCAGAAAGTATATTGCGATACTTAGTATCAATTCCTGCCGTGCCGCCCAATGCGGCTCGCCATAGAATTGAGTATGCGACAGAGGCCCTTGTAGCTTCGATGAGTTCAATCTCAGCCGCCGCCCGTTCTTCTGACTCGTCCGCAAGTAGAACTTTGCTGAAGAATCTGGAAAGCGGAGCAACAACTATGTGATGATTTAAATCTCTAATAGCCAGCAAACCCGTTGCTGTTTGAGCATCAATATTCTTAGCTCCGCCAAACGAGATTGCGTCACTGTTGCTGTTTTTCCAGATGGATTGCATAAACTGCGCTAGATGAGCCAACCTGCATACAAATGCTCGTTTCTCTTCAATATCTGTGAGTTTGCTATCAAACTGCTCCCGCAAGTATCTTCTCTGGTCCACCAAGCGCTTTTGTAGTTTTTCACCAGTCTCTGCCAACGCAAAAGGAACAAGCATTTCTGAGGTGGCTTTCTGCTTCTCCTCGGCTTTTTTGAAGCGCTCCAAGTAGTCTTCAATGCTTTTGACGTACTCGATAGAATCCGAGTGCTCGTATTCACCAACGCCCTCTGCTTCAATGACCTTCGGCTTGAATGTTTCGAAAGCGGTAAGAGGCTCGCCAGTGGTGTTCAATGCCTCAAACATATCGAATGCGTCATCCTCATTCTCAGCAGTAACAACTGTGAAGGCCATCCGCTCGCACAAGTACTTTGAGAGCACTAATAGGCGAAACAGTTGGCAATACTGCTCGTAGGCTTTGTCATCATGTCCATCACGCAAGAATTCGATGACTTGATCAGGGACTTCGTATCCCCAAATCGAGTTGGAGATTGAAGCCGTCTGCGCTACCTCAAGCACCTCTGGAAAATCATTGTCTTCCCATTTTTTGCCGGTGATTTCGTTAATTCTCTTTTGAATGTGTTTGAACGCCGTAGTCGACGCTACGAATTGGGGGAGTAGCTCACCGGATTTGTCTTTCGGTTCGTATTTAAATGCCTTTTTTGAATCTCCAGATTTCAAATGAGTATGGTATTCCCAAATCAGACGGCAAACTGGGCTTTGATACTCCGCTTGGCCTTTTCGCTTCGACCAAACATCCTCGTAAGAACGGATTAGACGCGGATAGAACTTATACTCTTCATCCCCCGTCTTCATGTCGATCACGATTGTATCAAGCAGGTCAGCCGCAAGGGTTTCGACCTGTTCAACCAACCAGTCAAAGTGTTCCCCGCTATTCTTTGTTATTTTTTTTAGTAGTGAACTGGCAATGCTATGAACCGCGATGTTGATCATCAAGAATGTGCTGATCCGTTGTTGACCATCAATAATGGTCATAACCCGCGATGGCATCTCTGATTTGTAAATCGGCTTCACAGTGACATGCTTGGTGTCGTGGATCGCGATCACAGTGCCTAGGAAACTAATCGTGTTTTCCCGTTTTTTTAGCAGGTTGAGACCGTGCAGCGCGTCTTCAAACAATCGGTCAATATTTTCTGCACCCCAGGAATATGGACGCTGATAGGCGGGTATGTAGCAGCCCTGGCCGTTGGTGATCAAAAAAGAGCGCGAACTTTGCGCCGTCGCTTTGAAAATGCTCTCGATGTCTACTGCCATCAGGTCGCCTCGAATCCTCAATATTTTGACTTTGGAGAATTCTTACAACTCAGGACACCGAAGAACAAACTCATGTTTAGCAGTAGTTGGTGTTGCGCGGACTGCTGAGTCACCCAACGACTTCGTACTTCACTAACGTACTGATCAAATCCCGGTGGTTGCAGTTCGGTGCACCACGCTCAAGGTGGCAAGTTTTCCAACCCCTTAAGACCCCATCGGAAAGCTGAAAAGTTGCCTATTAAGGACTTCAGCAATGTACTGACCGTATTGGGTCATGGCCGCAAAGCTGGCGGTACATCCGGTATAAAACGCGGGACTTTCAATCAATTGATAATCAGATTGGCACTCATCGCGTAGCGACGAGCAACCGGACATCAGTTGAAGTAAAAATTGAGATCAGACTGCGTTGAATGCCGCTCAGTTCGCTCTGGGGCGGTGTTTGGTATTGAGTGGAGCTAAAGGTTAGTGGTTCGGTCATGAGGTAATATTTTGCTGCACATTTTGCTACACATATTGCAGCACGGTAAATTAAAAAACATATATATTACAGTGCGTTAAATAAAATTTCCCGGCAGTTTGACGGACTTCGTCTCCGCCACTATGCTTTGATTTTAAACAAAAAAAATCGAATCCATGGGCGCCTACCCGCCTAAATAACCCCCAAAATGAAAACGATTGGATGCACTCGGCTGCAACGCCCATCGCGTCGGCAACTGGCTCGCAAAACATAAGTTTTGTTCTGTTGCGTAGTTCCAAGGGTAACCTATTCTGTTAGCCTAGGCTGTGGACCGATAAACCGGTCCCGGCCTAAACGGCATCTGTGGGTGGCTCCTGCATTGCAAGTGTTTTCTGGTGATTTCTGCGGTCATTTTCGTCAGTACCTTCGTCTGTCCGGCCTGTTTGTGTGGCGGCATTGTCGCCACTGGCCTTGATGAATTCCGCGAGCGAGGTTCCAATCGGCTTATCGACCTCAGAGGGTCGCTGCCGTTCCCGGAGTGTCCTTGCTCTTGGTTGACTTAATTCCGCATCATCACTTCAACGTCTTGCATCTCGTGGGCAGTCGGCGCGGTTAGAACGCAGGCTGCCGGTATTCCTGTTTCTTTGTGAGCATCGCCCAGATGGCCCGAGCGGCCTTGTTGGCCATGGCGGTTGTTGCCAATCGGAATGGTTTGTCAGCGATGATCTTTGCTGTCCACAGATCGACCTTCTCTGGCGAACGTTTTGCCATCACAGCGCGCGATGTCATGCCTACGACCAACAGCTTGCGAATGTAGCGATCACCTTGCT